>DASREP010000080.1:0-34466 GCA_035652015.1 Bradyrhizobium sp.
ATCGACGAACTGGTCGCCGCCAAGAACGCGGGTACCTGATCTCGGTCTCATGAGAATCGAATATTTCCAGCTGATCGATCGCATTCTCGACCTCAACCTCGACGAGAAGACGATCACGGTCGAGGCCCAGGTTCCCAAGGAAAGCACGGTCTTCGAGGGCCACTTCCCGGGCTACCCGATCATGCCCGGCGTGCTCCTGATCGAGTCGATGGCCCAGACCTCCGGCTGGCTATTGCTTGGCATGTTCAAGTTCGAGCGCATGCCGTTTCTGGCGGCCGTCAAGGAAGCCAAGATGCGCGGCTTCGTGCCGCCCGGTGAACTCCTGACGATCGAGGCAAGCCTGGTGCACGAGGGCTCGGGCTATGCCATAACCGAGGCGAAGATCAAGGTCGGCGGCAAGCTCCGCTGCAACTCGACCCTCACCTTCAGCCACGTCCCCTTCCCGCATCCCGACCTGCGCGTGCACATGGATGCCGTGGCCAAGCGCATCGGCTTTCCCCAGCAGGCCTGCCAATCATGACTGAAAGCAAAGTAGCGAGGCCGGGTCCGGCGGAAGTCTGGATCACCGGTATCGGGCTTGCCACGTCGCTCGGCGAAGGCCTCGACGCCAATTGGCAGGCCCTGCAGGACCGTCGCATCAATGTCGACGAGAAGAATTTCGCGCCCTACATCGTGCACCCGTTCGCGCCGGTGAATTTCGACACCCAGATCCCGAAAAAGGGCGATCAGCGGCAGATGGAATCCTGGCAGCGCATCGGCACCTATGCCGCGGGGCTTGCGCTCGATTCCGCTGGCGTGAAGGGCAACAAGGAAATCCTCTCGCGCATGGACATGATCGTGGCCGCCGGCGGCGGCGAGCGCGATCTTGCCGTCGACGAGGCGATCCTCACCGCGCAGGCCAAGGGCAACGTGCCGCCGGGCTTCCTCAACGAGCGGCTGATGAACGATCTGCGCCCGACGCTGTTCCTGGCGCAGCTCTCCAACCTGCTGGCCGGCAATATCGCGATCGTGCACGGGGTGACCGGCACGTCCCGCACCTTCATGGGCGAAGAGACCGCAGCGGTCGATGCGGTACGGATCGCGCATGCCCGCATCGTGGACGGCGAGAGCGACATCGCCCTGATCGGCGGCGCGCAGAACGGCGAGCGCAAGGACCTGCTGGTCCTCTATGAATTCGGCGACTTCAACCTGAAGGACAAGTTCGCACCGCTGTGGGCGCGCAGCGCGCATCCCGGCTTCGCGCTGGGTTCGGCGGGCGCCTTCCTGGTGCTGGAGTCGCGGGCCCATGCCGAAGCGCGCGGCGCAAAACCGTTCGCCCGGCTGACCCAGGTCCTGGGCGATCACGCACAGCGCAAGCAGCCGGGCCAGATCACCAAATCGCTGGAAGCGATGTGGGACAAGCTCAAGCTGACCGACGAGAGGGCCGCGGTGATCACCGGCGCCACCGGCGCGGAACCTGCGACTGCCGAGGAGCGCACGTTCCTCGCCGCGCATCCCGGTCATGCCATTCGGGCGACGGGTACGATGTTCGGCCACACCATGGAAGCGCAATTCCCGATGGGGCTTGCGCTGGCCGCGCTGTCGATCTCGCGGAAGAGCCTGTTTCCGGCCAATGATTCAACCGGCTTCGAGATTGAAATGCCGGCACCGCCGTCCCAGATTGTGGTGGTCGGGACCGGTCACTGGCGGGGCGAAGGCATGGCCCTGGTGGAAGCGACCGACTAGATCATGATGCGATGACATGGAATCGCATCGTGACCTCATCTCTTTTTGTTTTCGCATGATCTTTTCGGAAAACCGGTTTCCACTTTTCCGGATCATGCTGTAGCCGCTGACGGGGGAAACAATGGCAGCACCACGCGACAAATTGGGCAGGCCGATCGTCGTCGTCACCGGCATGGGGGTTGCGACCTCGCTCGGCGCCGGCAAGTCGGACAATTGGAAGAAGCTCACGGCCGGCGAATCCGGCATCCGCACCATCACGCGCTTTCCGATCGAAGGCCTGAAGACGACCATGGCCGGCACGGTCGATTTCGTGCACGTCGAGCCGTTCTCCTCGACCGACCTGTCTGAGCGGCTCGCCGATCTCGTCACCGAGGAAGCCATCGCGCAATCCGGCATCGGAAGTCGCGGGGACTTCCCGGGACCGTTGTTTCTGGCGAACGCGCCGATCGAGCTCGAATGGCCGCAGCGCGACGAACTCGCGCGCGCCGTCGGGAAGACCGAATTCAAATACGACGACCTGCTGCGTGTCAGCGGCGGTGGACGCTTCACGCCCTGGCACCGCCGTTTCCTGTTCGGCTCGATCTCCGATCATCTCGCCGAGCGATTCGGCACCAAGGGCTCGCCGATCTCGCTTTCGACGGCTTGCGCCTCGGGCGCAACCGCGATCCAGCTCGGCGTCGAAGCCATCAGGCGCGGCGAGACCGATGCGGCGCTGTGCGTTGCGACCGAAGGCTCGGTCAATCCGGAAGCGCTGATCCGCTTCTCCCTGCTCTCGGCCCTCTCCACCCAGAACATCCCGCCGCAGGCCGCCTCAAAGCCGTTCTCGAAGAACCGCGACGGTTTTGTCATGGCCGAAGGCGCCGGCGCGCTGGTGCTGGAGAGCTATGAGGCTGCGAAGGCGCGCGGCGCGACTATCCTCGGCGTGCTCGCCGGCTGCGGCGAGCTGACCGACTCGTTCCACCGCACCCGCTCGAGCCCGGACGGCAAGCCGATCATCGGCTGCGTGCGCAAGGCGCTCGCCGATGCCGGCATGACGCCTGAGCAGATCGACCACATCAACGCCCACGGCACGGCGACCCCCGAGAACGACAAGATGGAGTATCTCGGCATCTCGACCGTATTCGGTGAGCGCGCCAAGCAGATTCCGATCTCCTCCAACAAGTCGATGGTCGGCCATACCATCTCCGCCGCCGGCGCGGTGGAGGCGGTGTTCTCGTTGCTCACGCTGGAGCACCAGCGGATCCCGCCGACTATCAACTACGAGATTCCGGATCCGGCTATTCCCTTCGACGTGGTGCCGAACAAGGCGCGCGATGCCAAGGTCACGGCCGTGATGTCGAACTCGTTCGGCTTCGGCGGCCAGAACGCGTCGTTGATCCTGACCCGCGAACCGGCCTGATCCGTAAACCTGATGGCGTCGCTCGTTGCTCGCGCCAAGGCCGGCATCGGCCGCGCCGCCAAGCCGCTCAGCGAAGCGGCGATCGGCGCGCTGACCGTTGGCCTGTTGCGCACCACGCGCTATTTCGATGCGGACCGGACGGCGGATGCCTTCGCCCGCATCGCGCAGCTCATCGGGCCGCTGCTGCGCGAGCAGCGCATCGGCCGCGCCAATCTCACGGCAGCCTTCCCGGAAAAGTCGCCGGAGGAAATCGAAGCGATCCTCGCCGGCGTCTGGGACAATCTCGGGCGCATGGGCGCCGAGTTCGCCCATCTCGACCACATCTGGGATTTCGAGGAAGAATATCCCGACAACGGCCGCATCGAACTCGCGCCGGGAACGCAGAAGCTGTTCCACAAGCTCCGGCTCGACGGCAAGCCGGCGCTGATCTTCGCAAGCCACCTCGCCAATTGGGAGTTGCCCGCGCTCGCCGCAGTCGCCCACGGGCTTGATACGGCGATCCTCTACCGCAGGCCCAATATCGCCTCTGCCGCGGATATCATCCAGCAGATCCGGCAGGTGAAGATGGGCACGCTGATCCCTGCGGGACGCGACGCGCCGCTCAGGCTCGCGGAGGCGCTCAAGAACGGCCAGCACGTCGCGATGCTGGTGGATCAGTACCTGACCAGCGGTGTCGAGGTCACCTTCTTCGGCCGCAAGACCCGCGCCAACCCGACGCTGGCGCGGTTGCTCCGGCAGGTCGAGTGCCCCGTGCACGGCGTGCGCATCATCCGGCTCCCCGGCCGCCGCTTCCGTGCCGAGCTAAGCGAGGAAGTGATTCCAGTGCGCGACGACAAGGGGCAGATCGATATTCAGGGCACGACCCAGGCCGTGACTTCAGTCGTCGAAGGCTGGATCCGCGAGCATCCGGAGCAATGGCTGTGGCTGCATCGGCGATGGCGGTAGTTATCGCCACCGTCGTTCCGGGGCGCGCGACAGCGCGAACCCGGAACCTCGAGATTCCGGGTCTGGTGCTCACGCACCATCCCGGAATGACGCTGCGCGTCACCTGCCCGTCTTCACCTTGGTCCAGAGCCGGTTGATGATCCGCTGGGTCGCGGGATCACGGGCGGTGATGACGAACAGCTTCTGCAGCGTGGCGTCGTCGGGATAGATGTTCCTGTCGTTGAGGATTCCGGGATCGATCAGCTTCTGACTCGCCAGATTGCCGTTGGCATATGACAGGAAGTCGGAATTCTTGGCGGCCACTTCGGGCCGGTAGAGATAATTGATCAGCTCGTAAGCTTCCGCGACATGCTGTGCGTCGGCCGGGATTGCGAGATTGTCGAAGAACATCTGCGCGCCCTGCTTCGGGATTGCATAGCCGATCTCGATGCCGTTCCTGGCTTCCGCAGCACGCGCCCGCGCCTGCATGATGTCGCCCGACCAGCCGACGACCAGGCAAATCTCGCCCGTGGCGAGCGCGCTCAAATATTCCGACGAATGAAACTTCCGGACATAGGGCCTGATCTTGCTGATAAGATCGGCAGCCTTCTCGAGATCAGCCTGCCTGGTGGAGTTCGGATCGAGTCCGAGATAGCCGAGCGCGGCGGGAAAGATATCATCCGCGGAATCCAGCATGTGGACGCCGCAATCCCTGAACTTGGCGAGATTCTCCGGCTTGAAGACGATATCCCAGCTGTCGATCCTGCCGTCAGGACCGAGCACCTCGTGCATCTTCTTCACGTTGTAGCCGATGCCGGTGGTGCCCCACATGTAGTTCACGGCATAGAGGTTACCGGGATCATAGGTCGCGAGATGCTCCGTCACGAACGGCCAGGCGTTGGCCAAATTGGGCAGCTTCGCCTTGTCGAGCTTCTGGAACACATTCGCCTTGATCTGCCGCTGCAGGAAATACGCGGTGGGCACAACGACATCATAGCCGGATTTGCCCGCAAGCAGCCGCGTCTCCAGCGTCTCATTGGCATCGAAGGTATCGTAGACGACCTTGATGCCGGTCTCCTTGGTGAAATCCTCCAGCACGCCCGGCGCGATGTAGTTCGACCAATTGTAGAAATTGACCGTGCGCTCCTCGGCTCGCGTTGGAGCTGGCAGCAAAACGGCCGCGAGGATGATCGCAGCGGCTGCAAGATCATGGAGAGATCGTCCCACGCCCCTCATATGCTCACGTCTTCCGCCGATGCACCGCATCCGACAACCGCTCCAGCGCAGTATCGAGGGTGGAATCCTTCTTCGCAAAGCAGAAGCGCACCACCGAGGTCACCGCATCCTGCTCGTAGAACGCAGATACCGGTATCGCCGCGACCTTGTAGTCTGTGACAATGCGCCGACAGAAGGCCTCGTCGGTTTCGTTGAGGCCGAGCGGCGACAGGTCGACGGTCAGGAAATAGGTGCCCTGCGAGCGCAGCACCGGAAAGCCGATGCTCTCGAGCCCGGCCGTCAGCCGGTCGCGGCTGCGCGCAAGGTCCTTGCGCATGTTGAGGAAATAGTCGTCGGCCTTGCCGAGCCCATACGCCACTGCGGCCTGCAGGTTCGGCGCTGTGGTGAAGGTGAGAAACTGGTGGACCTTGGCCGCCACCCGCAACAGCTGTGGCGCGGCGCAGACGAAACCGACCTTCCAGCCTGTCAGCGAAAAGATCTTGCCTGCGGACCCGACCTTGATGGTGCGATCGCGCATGCCGGGGATGGTGATCAAGGGAATATGCTCACGTCCGTCGAAGATCACGTGCTCCCAGACCTCATCGCAGATCGCGATCGAGTCGAACTCCTGGCAGAACCGGGCGAGCAACTCGAGGTCCTCGCGCGGATAGACCACCGCGGCCGGGTTGAGCGGATTGTTGAACAGCACCGCCTTGGTCTTGCGGTTGAAGGCGCCCCTGAGCATCTCCTCCGAGAGCCGCCAATGCGGCGGCTCCAGCCGGAGCAAGCGCGGGATGCCACCGGCCTGACGAATGATGGGCAGATAGGAATCATAGACCGGCTGGAAGACGATGACCTCGTCGCCCGGCTCGACCACGGCGAGGATGGCAGATGTCAGCGCCTCCGTGCCGCCCGAGGTCACCATCACCTCCGTCATGGGATCGAGCTTGAGCCCGTGCCAGTGCCCGTAATGGGTCGCAATCGCCTGCCTGAGCTCGGGGATCCCCATCATCGAGGGGTACTGGTTATAGCCGTTCACCGTCGCGTCGGCCGCGGCGCGGCGGATGTCCTCAGGACCGGGATCGTCCGGAAAGCCCTGGCCGAGATTGATGGCGTTGTTGTCGCGCGCGGCTTGCGACATCGCCTCGAAGACGGTGACGGGAAGGTTGCCGAAAACCTTGTTCAGGGAAGGCATGGTGACGATCAGCCGCCCGTCCTGGTCGGCAGACCTGCCGCCTTCCAGCCGATAATGCCTCCGGCCAAATGCTTGTCATAGGCAAGGCCCGCAGCCTGCGCCGCCAGCGAGGCGGTCACTGAGCGCTTGCCCGAACGGCAGGCAAAGACCACCTGCTTGCCCTGAGGATCCGGGATCGCGGCGGGGTCGAAGGTCGAAAGCGGGACTACAACGCCGCCGGGATAGGCTTCCGCAGCCACCTCATTGGGTTCTCGAACGTCAACTAGGAGGTAGCGCCCTTCCGCCATCCCAGTCGACACATCTGCCGGCGTCAAATCATGCACCTTGTGATCCGCCACGTACTTCCTCCAACAATCTCATCCAGCACGCGAGCTTGGGTCGGCATGCGGCCACAACCTCCCCCTTCGCGCAGCAAAAATCAAGCGTGACAAGCGCTTAGCAGCTCAACCGAAGCTAGATCGTGATCTGCGTCCCGACCTCGACCACGCGCCCACTTGGGATCTGGAAATAGTCGGTGGCGTCGTTGGCCGTGCGGCTCAGTGCGATGAACAGATGGTCCTGCCAGCGTGGCATGCCCGAATGTGCCGCGGGCTTGAGCGCGCGGCGGGACAGGAAGAAGGAGGTCGACATGATGTCGAACTGCCAGCCGAGCTTGCGGGCAATCGCCAGCGCCTTCGGGACGTTTGGTGTCTCCATGAAGCCGAAGCGCAGCGTCACCTTGGTGAAGGTCGGGCTGACCTGCTCGAGCTTCACCCGCTCGGCGATATCGACCCGCGGCGTCGATGCAGGCTCGATGGTGAGAATGACGTTCTTTTCATGCAGCACCTTGTAGTGCTTCAGACTGTGCATGAGCGCGGTCGGCGCGCTGTTGGGATCACTGGTCAGGAACACGGCCGTGCCGGAGACACGCTGCGGCGGCTTCTTCTCCAGCATGGCCACGAGCTCGGCGAGCGGGAATTCCAGCTTGCGCGACTTGTCGAACAGCAGCCGGCTGCCGCGCCGCCAAGTGTACATCAGCAGCATCACCCAGGCGCCGAGCGCGAGCGGCACCCAGCCGCCCTCCCAGACCTTCAGAAGGTTTGCGGCCATGAAAGTGAGATCGAGGAACAGGAACGGCGCGATCAGGGCAGCGGCCGCGAACGGCGACCAGCGCCAGACCTTCCAGATCACCACGAAGCCCATCATGGCGGTCACCACCATGGTCCCGGTCACCGCGATACCATAGGCCGAGGCCAGTGCGCTCGACGACTTGAACATGAACACCAGCAGCAACACCGCGATCAGCAGCATCCGGTTGATGCGCGGAATGAAGATCTGCCCGGATTGCGATTCCGACGTGTGGCGTATCTCAAAGCGCGGCAACAAGCCGAGTTGGATCGCCTGGCGCGTCAGCGAATAGGCACCGCTGATGACGGCCTGACTCGCGATCACCGTCGCGACGGTCGCCAGCCCCACCATCGGCAACAGCGCCCAATCCGGAAACATCAGGAAGAACGGATTTTCGATGGCCTTGGGATTGCCCATCACCAGCGCGCCCTGCCCCAGATAGTTGGCCGCAAGCGAGGGTAGCACGATGAACAGCCAGGCGGTCTGGATCGGCCGTTTGCCGAAATGGCCCAGGTCGGCATAGAGCGCCTCCGCACCGGTCACGGCGAGGAACACCGCGCCCAAGGTCACGAAAGCGATAATGCCGTGGCTGAGCATGAAGGAGACGGCATAGAGCGGATTGAGCGAGAGCAGCACCTCGGGCTGGCGCGCAATCTCCGGCAGCGCCGCGAGCCCGATCACCACGAACCACACCAGCATGATGGGACCAAAGAACGCCGCGACACGTGCTGTCCCGCGCGACTGCACCGCAAACAGCGCCAGCAGGATGACCACCGTGACCGGCACCACATAGGGGTCGAGCGAGGACGTGACGAGCTTGATGCCTTCGATCGCTGACAGCACTGACAGCGCCGGCGTGATCACCGCATCGCCATAGAATAGCGCGCCGCTGATGATACCGAGCAGGACGATGGTACCGGCCGCCTTGGTGACCGCGCGCTGCGCCAGCGCCATCAGGGCCAACGTGCCGCCTTCGCCGTGGTTATCCGCGCGCAGCAGGATCACCACATACTTCAAGGTCACCACGATGATCAGCGCCCAGAGGATCAGCGACGTCACCCCCATGACCGCGAACCGAGTCACCTCTCCTCCGTTGCTCGCGGCCACCACGGCTTCGCGCAGCGCATAGAGGGGGCTGGTGCCGATGTCGCCATAGACGACGCCGATGCTGCCCAGGGTCAGCGCGGCGAAGCCGGCGGTCGAATGGGCATCCGCATGCCCGTTGGCCACCCTCGTTTCCGGGGCGGGAGCTGCAACATCAGTGGTCATGGGAACCGAGCCTCAAAGGCTTTTTTCACTGCAACGTTGGCAAAGTGAGGCGCGCTTATAGTCCGGCGTCAGGTGCATAGCCTAGCCTGAATCTGCGATAGCGGCATGCGAAAACGCATAAATTTCCGGACCGTTGCAATACCGGCCAATCGCGATTTTCCCTTTACGGGAATTATCGCGGCCGTCCAGCCCCAAAAAAGGGCAGCATGGGTCGCAGCTCCTTTTAAGGTTCTATAATACCATTACGGTTTGAGATCGGGCGGCAGCGCCGGATCCTCGCGCATCAGGGTGATGGTCACGCGGCGGTTGGCGGACAGCGAGGGATCATCGGGAAACAGCGGCTGGGTGTCTGCCCTCCCCGAGACCTCAAAGATGTGCGACGCCGGCAGGCCCTCATGCTCCAGGATCGCGCGCACCGCGTTGGCACGATCCGCCGACAGGTCGAACGCGCCATAATCGCTGCGCGAGGCCAGGAACCCGGCGGAGGTGTGGCCCGCAATGGCGATGCGCAAGGGCGTTTGCTTGAGCGGGATGGCGAGCTTCTCGATCAGCCGCCTGGTGCGCTCATAGGGCTCCTTGGAGCCGTCGGCGAACATCGAGCGGCCGTCCTGGTCCACGATCTCGAGATTGAGACCCTGCTTGGTTTCCTCAAAGATGATGTGCTTGGAGATCTCGGTGAGTTCCGGCATGTCCTGCAGCGCCTGCCGCAGCGAGGCCGACGCGAGCGCAAATTCGCGGTCGATCTTCAGCTTCGCGCCGTTGGCCCGGTCCTGCTGCTCGGGACTCGGCGTATTGGAGGCCTCGTCGGGCGCGATATGCTCGCTGTTCTTGAGTTTCGGGCGGGTCGGCAGACCGTCGGTTTCGAGAACGCCGGAATAGCGCGAGTCGGATTGCACGCCGAAGGCGTCGCGCATGGAGCCGGCGATGATCTTGAGCTTGTTGGCATCCTGGCTCGAGAAGGCGACGAGCATCACGAAGAAGCTCGTCAGCAGCCCCATCAGGTCGGCGAAGGTCACGAACCAGCCGTGACCGCCGCCATGCGCATCGCCGCGTTTCTTCTTGGCCATCCCGTCAACTCCACCGCGTCAATGCGGGATTGCCTAAGCCGGTACCGGCTCGCCTTCCTCGTGGCGATGCTTCTCCGGCAAGTAGGCGAGCAGCATCTCGCGCACCAAGGCTGGGCTCTTGGAATCGCGGATCATCAGGATTCCGTCGATGATCAGGGTGCGGTTGGTCTCTTCATCCAGCAGCTTGCCATGCAGCTTGTCGGCGATCGGCAGACAGAGCAGGTTCGCGACCAGCGCGCCGTAGAGCGTCGCGAGCAAGGCGGTCGCCATGAACGGGCCGAGCTTGGAGGGGTCGGTCATGTTGGCGAACATCTGCACCATGCCGATCAGGGTACCGATCATGCCGAAGGCAGGCGCGCAGTCCCCGATGGCGCGGTAGATCTTGCTGCCTTCGTCGAGATGCATCAGGAAATTGTCGCGGTCGCGTTCGAGATTGTCGCGGATGAATTCGAGGTCGTAACCGTCGGCCACGTAGCGAATGCCCTTGGCCAGGAACGGCTCGTCGGTCTCGACCTTTTCCAGACCCACCGGTCCCTGCTTGCGCGCGATCTCGGCGATGCGGGCAAGTTCGTCCACGAGGTCGCGGGCGGAGAGCCGGCTCATGGTGAAGGCGTATTTCATGCCGAGCGGCACCCCGTGCAGGATGACGTTGAGCGGAAAGCGGATCATCGTCGCCGAGAACGATCCGCCGAAGATGATGATGACGGCGTGATCGCTGACGAAAATACCGAAGTCTCCGCCGAGCAGCATCAGTGTCGCAATGACAATGGTGCCGGCGACCAGACCTGCGCCCGTCATAATATCCATGGGAGACTCCAACGCCTACGCGAACCCGCCGCCATCCTGACGACGCGCAGCCCGAATTGGGCCACGTTGGAAAACCCTAGATGGCCGCCATTAAAGACGCGTAAAGGTTAAGCGGCAAATGCCGCGGCGCGAGGGAACGGCGCACCCGTCATGCGCCAAGACGAGGCGGGTAAGCGGCAAGGTCGGCGATGCGGACGTGACATCAACATTCTGCTAACCATATAAGACGGGCGTGTTTCCTCCGTCCCGAGCAAGCTGATCCTTATCAAGGCGTTCCAGACCCCGGACACCGGGAGTGTCGAGGCAGACCATGTCGAATAGAGATCCCATCAACTGGATGCTGTCCGAGGCCATCGGCTCGCTGGCCCGGGCCGAGCGGCTCCGCCAGCAGTTTTTCGTCCTGCAGTCGCAGTCAGCGCGGGAATCCTGCTGGGAGCCGCCGATCGACGTCCTTGAGACGGAGGCGGAGCTGCTCATCCTGGTCGCCCTGCCCGGCGTCGAACCCGAGAAGGTCGACGCGGTCATTGATAGCGAGGGCGTGCTCACCATCAGCGGCCATCGCACGCTGCCCGACGAGCTGCGCAACGCCCGCATCCACCGCCTCGAGCTGCCGCAGGGCCGGTTCGAGCGCCGCATTGCGCTGCCCGCCGGGCGCTATGCGGTCAGCCGCTTCGCCGTCAATGGCTGCGTCGCCTTCCGTCTCGCCAAATCCTGAAAACGGAGATCGCCAATGCCGCCCGATTCCGGACAAGCGACTTCCAACGCCACGACCTCAAACACCATGTCAGACACCAACGCCGCCCGCATCCCTGACGATGCTCTGATCATCGTTCCCGTACGCAATATCGTGCTCTTTCCGGGCATTGTGGCGCCGATCACCATCGCTCGCGCTAAATCGATCGCCGCAGCCCAGCAGGCCCTGCGCGAGCAGCGGCCTGTCGGCATCCTGTTGCAGCGCGACGCCGAAGTGAACGATCCCGGCCCGGAGGACCTCTACCGGGTCTGCACCATAGCGAACATTGTGCGCTACATCACCGGGCATGACGAGACCCATCACGTGATCTGCCAGGGCGTGTCGCGCGCACGCGTGCTCGACTATCTGCCCGGCACGCCATTCCCGGTGGCGCGCGTGCAGAATATTCCGGAGCCGACCAACTCATCGCCGGAGATCGAGGCGCGCTCTCTCAACCTGCAGCGCCAGGCCATCGAAGCCGTGCAATTGCTGCCGCAGGCACCGCCCGAGCTCGTCGCCGCCTTCCAGTCGACCACCGCGCCCGGCGCGCTCGCCGACATGGCGGCCGCCTATATGGATGTCAAGCCGCAGGACAAGCAGGAGATCCTGGAGACCGTCGACCTCGCCAAGCGGATGGAGAAGGTCTCCGCATTGCTGGCCGAGCGGCTGGAGGTGCTTCGGCTGACCAACGAGATCGGCCAGAAGACCAAGGCCGCCTTCGACGAGCGCCAGCGCGAGGCGATCCTGCGCGAACAGATGGCGACCATCCAGCGCCAGCTCGGGGAAGGTGACGGTAAGGCGGCCGAAGTCGCCGAGCTGAATGCGGCGATCGCCAAGGCGGGCATGTCGCCGGAAGCGGAAAGCCAGGCGCGCAAGGAGCTGCAACGCTATGAACGCATGCCGGAAGCCGCGGCGGAGTCCGGCATGGTGCGCTCCTATCTCGACTGGCTGATCGACCTGCCCTGGAAGCTGCCGGACGAGAAGCCGATCGACATCAAGGAGGCCCGCCGCATCCTCGACGAGGATCATTTCGGGCTCGAGAAGATCAAGAGCCGGATCATCGAATATCTCGCTGTGCGCAAGCTCGCGCCGCAAGGCAAGGCACCGATCCTGTGCTTCGCCGGTCCTCCGGGCGTCGGCAAGACCTCGCTCGGCCAATCGATTGCGCGCGCCATGGCACGGCCCTTCGTTCGGGTCAGCCTTGGCGGCGTGCATGACGAGGCTGAAATCCGCGGCCATCGCCGCACCTATATCGGAGCGCTGCCCGGCAACATCATCCAGGGCATCAAGAAGGCCGGCGCGCGCAATTGCGTGATGATGCTGGACGAGATCGACAAGATGGGGCGCGGCATTCAGGGCGACCCGTCGGCCGCCATGCTGGAGGTGCTCGATCCCGAGCAGAACGCAACCTTCCGCGACAATTATCTCGGCGTGCCCTTCGATCTCTCCCGCGTGGTCTTCATCGCGACCGCCAACATGCTCGACACGGTCCCCGGACCGCTTTTGGACCGCATGGAGATCATCAGCCTTGCGGGCTATACCGAGGATGAGAAGCTGGAGATCGCCGGGCGCTATCTGGTGCGCCGGCAGCTTGAGGCCAATGGACTGACGGCCGAGCAGGCCGAGATCGACCCCGAAGCATTGCGGCAGATCATCAAGGGATACACACGCGAAGCTGGAGTCCGTTCGCTGGAACGGGAGATCGGCCGCGCGCTGCGCCATGCCGCGGTGCAGATCGCGGAGGGCTCGTCGCAGAAGGTGACCATTCTGCCCAAGGACCTCACCGCTATCCTTGGACAGCCGCGCTTCGAGGGCGAGATTGCGCTGCGCACCAGCGTGCCCGGTGTCGCGACCGGGCTTGCCTGGACGCCGGTCGGTGGCGACATCCTGTTCATCGAGGCCACCCGCGTCCCTGGCAGGGGTGCACTGATCCTCACGGGCCAGCTCGGCGAGGTCATGCGCGAGAGCGTGCAGGCTGCGTTGACATTGGTGAAGAGCCGCGCCTCCCAGCTCGGTATCGACCCTGCGCTGTTCGAGAAAAGCGACATCCATGTGCACGTGCCCGCCGGCGCGACGCCAAAGGATGGCCCAAGCGCGGGTGTCGCCATGTTCACCGCACTCACCTCGCTCTTCACCGACCGCACGGTGCGAAGCGACACCGCCATGACCGGGGAGATTTCGCTGCGCGGTCTTGTGCTGCCGGTCGGCGGCATCAAGGAAAAGGTGGTCGCGGCCGCGGCCGCCGGGCTTTCGCGCGTGATGCTGCCAGCCCGCAATCGCAGGGACTATGACGACATCCCCAAAACCGCGCGCGACAAGCTCGAATTCATCTGGCTCGAGCAGGTCGACGACGCCATCGCCAATGCACTTGCCGAGGCGCCGCAGCCGGCGGCTGCCGCGGAGTAGTGGGGAAATGTGACCGCCTCCGGAACACTACCTAGGGGCTCTCACTTAAGATAACGAGCCGAATAGGCTGCGCTGCCGGTTTGGCTAATAATCCGTTGCGTCAGATGTTATCGGCCTTCTTTGGAGGCAGACATGGCCAGCGAAACCATCAAGGCTCTTTTGATGATTACCCTGTTCGGCGTTCTCGAAGCCCTCCTCTATCTGCCGCAGTCGATCAATACGCAGGCCATCAAGCGCTGGCTACTTGTGCACCGGCCCCATTGGCCGACGCACGTGCCAGTCAGCTACGCCCTGATCCCGGTTCGAGCCAGGCGCAGCCGACGCCGAGTTTGAGGTCATTCCGGGGCACGCGAAGCGTGAACCATGGTGCGCAATTGCGCACGTGACAATCTTGAGATTGCGGGATCGACGCTGCAGCGCCGCCTCGTAATGAGGGTCCTTCAGATCCGTCCCGCCCGGTCCCGCAGCCGATAGAATTGCAAGGCCGTATTGGCGGTCTTGCCCTGCAGCCGCGTAAAGCTTGCGCAATATTGATCCAGATCGGCCGGAGCAAATTCGGCCTTTCCCGCCTTCAACAGCAGTAGCGCCTTCGCGGTCTCCCAGCAAAAGCCGGCAGCTTTCGCCAGCACCATCATCTGCTCGACGCGTTTCTGCACCAGCGCCCGTTCGATCACGCCGATGGAAACATCGCACAGCCGCGACAGCGCAATTGCGGTGCGGTCAAAATCCTTCGCCCTGGCGAACCTGAGGATGCTTGCCTCGTCGAGTTTGCCCTGCGCATGCAGCTCCTCGATCTCGTGTCGTGCGTCGCGAAATATCCCCGAGCCGGCGCGGGCCATGCGCTGCAGCCGCTCGCTGGCGGCGGCCACGGCGGCGCGGATCTGGTCCGCCTGCCGGGGTTTTGCCGCCTCCAGCGTAGCCCTCACCTCGTCGGAGACGCGCTGGAACAGGCTGATCAGCTCGTGGCGGGGGATATCGGGACGCGACCAAACACAAAGCGCCAGCCGGTTGTCCTCAAGCGCTTTATCGACCAGGGCCGAGAAGCCGTAGCTCGAAAAGCGCGAACCGTCGTTTTCGGCCGTGCTCGACACCACCGCCAAATTGCCGCGCGTGAGCAGCACGTCGGTGACGCTCTCGTGGACCTCGCTGCGCTTGGAGATCGCGAGCAGATGATCCTGGCTCATGGTCCGCGCATTCTCGACCAGCATCTCCTCCGTGACGCGCTCGGATGCCGACAGCACGGGTCCTGCGACCTCGATCACAGGATCAAAGGCGAGCCTGCGGATGATATTCAAGGGCGCATCGATCGCGTGCGCAAGCCGGCTGCCGAACGCGATGCGTGCCGCGAGCTCGACGCCCTCGACGAGCCGCGTCATGACCTCGTCGAACAATTCGAGCTGCGGTTCGGAGAAGCTGCCAGACGCCGACATGAAGAGGTCGGTCACCCGGCGCAGCACGTCGGCGCGGCGCGACAGGCTTCCGCCGCCGATCGCATCCTCAAGCTGGTCCAACAGTCCTTCGTACGCGCCCATCGCTCACCCCGGCCTGCCGCCCGCCGCCCGCGCAGCCGGCACCGTCGCGCTGCGAAGCGGCGCCGCGAACTCGGCCATGAAACGCGCCTGCGGCACCGGGCGCGCGAACAGAAAGCCTTGCGCGTATTCCACGCCCGACTTGCGCAGCATCTGAAACTGATGCTCGGTCTCGACGCCCTCCGCGGTGACTGCCATTTCGAGGCCACGCGCCAGCGCCAGCACCGAGGCGATCACGGCCGCACAATCCCGCCGGTGCTGCGCGCCCTGGATGAAGGACTTGTCGATTTTGATCTTGTCGAAGGGGAAATTGGTCAGATAGCTCGCCGAGGAATAGCCGGTGCCGAAATCGTCCAACGCCAAGGTGATGCCGAGATTCTTCAGCTGCCGGATGGTCTGCAGATGCGTGGCCTGGTTGTCGAGCAGCGCCGACTCCGTGATCTCGAGTTCCAGCCGTTCCGGATTGAGGGACGATTCGACCAGCGCGCAGAGCACCACATCGAACAGATTGCCTTTGTTGAACTGGAATGCCGAAAGGTTGACCGAAATCCGCAGCGCCTCGGGCCAACAGGCCGCGTCCTTGCAGGCCTGCTGCAGAATCCAGTCGCCGAGCGGCATGATAAGCCCGCTGGCCTCGGCAATCGGGATGAACTCCTCGGGGCCGATCAGGCCGCGCTCTGGATGACGCCAGCGCACCAGGGCTTCGCCACCGCACAGCGTCTGCGTTCTCACGTCGATGATCGGCTGGTAGTGCAGCTCGAATTGACCCTTCTTGATGGCCTCGCGCAACTCGTTCTCGATGGTCTTATGGGCCTCCGCGTTCCTCATCATTTCAGGCCGATACAGCCTGAAATCATTGCGGCCGTCGGCTTTCGCGGCATAAAGCGCGAGATCCGCCTTCTTGAGGAGGTCGCTCGGATCACTGCCGTCTGAGGGGGATCGCGCAATCCCGATGCTGGTGCCGACCATCACCTGATGGCCGTTCAGCTCGATCGGCCGCGCAATGGTGTCGATGATCCGCAGCGCCAGCGCGATCGTCGCTTCATTGTCATCGGTCTCCAGCGGCTGGATGATGGCGAACTCGTCGCCGCCCAGGCGCGCCAGCACGTCGCTGTCGCGCAAGCTTGCCTTGAGGCGGCGCGCAACCTCGATCAGCAGCTGGTCGCCGGCGGCATGGCCGAGCGTATCGTTGACGTTCTTGAACCGGTCGAGATCGAGCATAAATACGGCGAAATTCTCGGTCGCGACATTGTCGCGGCGCCGGACGCCTGCCTTCAGCATCCTGGTCAGGAAGGTCCGGTTCGGCAGCCCTGTCAGCAGGTCGTGCTCGGCGAGATAGGCGATCTTCTGCTCGTTGCGCGCCCGGTCGGTGATGTCCTCATGCGTCGTCAGCCAGCCGCCGTCCGGCATGATGTGACGGTTGATCGAAACGATGCGGCCATCGGCGAGTTCCTGGACCTCCGCGCTCTTCCTCGTGTGCTCCGCCATGTAGACATGGGGATCGACCTTGAAGAAGTGCGTGCCCTTCTGCCTGCGCAACTCGACGATTTCGGACAGGCGCGTGCCGGGCGCGACCTGCTCGGCCGCCAGATGATAGATCTCGGCGTAGCGGCGGTTCGAGACCACGACCCTCTGCTCGGCGTCAAAAAGGCATACCCCGTGCGACATGTTGTTGATGGCGGCGTCGAAGCGCGCATTCATCCGCTCCAGCGCCGCGGCATTGGCGACCAGGAGATCCTGGTCGTGCTTGTGCTGGGTGATGTCCTCATGGGTGGCAATCCAGCCACCGCCGGGAATCTTGTTGCGGCGGATGAAGACGGTTCGTCCGTCCTGGAGCGCGTGTGTCTGCGTTGGCAAGCTCATGACCGCGTCAACGTATTCATCGACGGTCAGGTCTGAGGTTTCGCCATTGCGCAAATGGGTTTCGAGCAATGCACGCAGCGGCGTACCTGGCCGCATCTCATCGTCCCGCAGCCCATACATTTCGCGAAAGCGCTGGTTGGAGATGACGATGCGTTTCTCCGCATCGAACATGACGAGGCCGCTCGGCATGTTGCTGAGAGCCACTTCGAACAGCCCGTTGACGCCTGCCAATCGGCTGGCCATCTTGCGGACGAAATATCCAAGCACCGCGATGACAAGGACGATGATCGCCGTGTTGAGCGCCTCGCGCCCGGCACGCGCGCGCCATGGCGCGAGAATCTCGTTGGTGCTCTGTGCGACCGCAAGCACCAGGGGATACAACTCGCTCTCCCGGTAGCTGTTGAGGCGGACGACCCCATCCACCGACGATCTGATCTCGACGGAGCCGGATTTCGAGGTCCGCAAATGTTCGAAGAGGCCACTTAAGGCCATGTCCTTGCCGACATTGACTTCATCGAAGGGCCTGCGCACCAGGAGCTTGCCGCTGCGGGTCGCGAGCAGGATCGCGCCCTCCCGACCGATATCGAGCTGCTGGTAGAAGTTCTGGAAATAGTCGGGCCAGACCAAGACCACTGCAACGCCGCCGAAGCTGCCATCGGCCTTGTTGAAGCGCCGCGAGACCGGGATGACCCAATCCTGGATGTTGCGCGCGCGGATCGGTGCCCCGATGAAAAGCTCACGTGCCTCGTTGCCGACGTGGTATTTGAAATATTCGCGATCCGAATTGCCGAACGAGCGCCAGCTCTGCTGCGAACTGACGATCTGCTCGCCCCGTTGATCGACGACGGCAAAGCCGCGCAGCTCGGGATTTTGCGCCACCTCGTCCCGGAACCACGACGCAATGCGTTCGCGGCCGCCGGGTGGCTCCAGATCACCGTGCTCCAGCCGCTCGACCACGCTGGTCAACAGCGTGTCGGCGGTGTGGAAGGTCAGCTCCGCATGCTGCATCAGGGATTTCAGAAGATTTTCGTTGTCGCGCCTGCCGTCGACGAGTTCCGCAGTCCGTTGCTCCAGGATGCGCGATGTTTCGAGGCCAATGATGACGGCACAGACGATCAGCACGAAGCCGAGCGTCACCGTCGCGACACTCGCCGCCAACTGGACCAGTTTCGCCAAAACTGCCACCCCATGCGCGAGCTCGATCTGATCATGCGTGGATTTGCTAACAGCGGATCCTGGGTTCAATCGGGTTGAATTTTGTTCGCAAAATCATTGCGTTGACACAAAGTCGCGCGGGCCCCGGAGGGTCTCGCACCGGGCATGAAACCGAGCCCCGCCCGCGCGGGGGATCGGCCCGATCAAAGCACGCGCATGGTCGGCGATAGATTAACGAGATACCGAAGCTTGTCTGGACCCGTATTCGTACGGAGCTAGCGGTGTGCCCGCGGTCCGCGCCTAAGGCCGAATGCCGGTGAGCTCGAGGCTCAGCGCCCGCAGCTGCGCCCGCGCCTTTGCGTCATATGCCTGCGGATTGGCCTGAGCCTCGTGCATGCCGTTGAAAAACAGCCCGCTCTTGCCAGCCACGTCGTCTCCTTCGACGAGGTGCAGGATCGCTGCGCCACCTTCCTCGACGGTCGAGACCGGCGTGATGCCGCCGGCGCGCACCATCGTGGTGTTCATGTAGGTCGCCGGATGGAGGCAGTTCACGGTGACGCCGGTTCCCTTCAGCTCCTCGGCAAGATCAATGGTGAACATGATCTGCGCGAGCTTGCTCTGGGCATAGGCGCGCGTGCCGCTGTAGTTCTTCGTGATCATGACGTCATCGAAATCGATCGGGTGCTGCCCGAGCGACGCGACTTTGACAATGCGCGAGGGCGCTGCCGCCTTCAGGAGCGGCAGCAGGAGATAGGCAAGCAGGAACCCGCTGAGATAGTTCACGGCAAAGCGCAGCTCATGGCCGTCCGCGCTCTGCTGCCGCTCCGCGCCGCCGCTGCGCGATCCGATACCGGCATTGCTGACGAACACGTCGAGCCGCTTGTGATCGGCGATCACGGCGCTCGCAAGTTCACGCGCGCCGGCGAGCGAAGCGAGGTCGGCTTGATAGAAGCGCGGCGCGGCATGGCCGTCGCGCACGATGTCCTCGACCAGCGACTTCGCACGGCTCGCGTCGCGGCCATGGATGAGAACACGGGCACCTTCGGCCGCAAGCCGCCTGGCGACATAGCGGCCGACGCCGTCGGTCGAACCTGATATCAGGACCGTCTTGCCGTTCATGTCCATGGCGACCCTCGCCTGACTAGTGGATCTCCGCCGAGCGCTTCAGCGCGTCCTTCAGCTTCTCCAGCGAGAACTCCTTGGAGCGCGCGATCTCCAGGATCGGGGCCTCGCGGCGGGCGCAGAGCTCACACGCTTCGGGCAGTTTCGGCGCCACATCGACCGGGATCACGATCGCACCATGGCGATCGGCATGGATGAGATCGTCCGAGCGCACCGTCATGCCGGCCACCCGCACCTCGCCGCCGAAGCTTTCCGCATGAACCCAGGCGTGCGAAGGGCCGACGGAGCCCGCCAGCGCCTGGAAGCCTTGGGCCCACTGGTCGATGTCGCGGATCGAGCCGTCGGTGACGACGCCGAGACATCCCAGCGCCTTGTGCACATTGCTCTGCACCTCGCCCCAGAACGCACCGTAGCCAATGTCCGGCCCGTCGATATCCTGGATCACGACAACGCGCGGACCGAAGCCGGTGCCGACATATTCGTAATAATCGATGCGCCGCTTGGCCTGCTCGGCGGCCGGGAGAGCGGATTGGACCACCGAGCGGATCGTGACGGTGCGCGCATAACCAACGATCGGCGGCAAGGCGGGAAACGGGCAAACCAGCTGTTTGGTCGTGTAGCCGATCAACCGCCGCTCCGGCGCCACGATTTCCATGGCATTGCAGATCGTCGGCGTATCCCAGCGCGCAAGCTGATCGAGCAGGGATGCCGGCAACGGGGCGGCGGCAGGCTTGGTCACGGTCACGGGCGTCCTCTCCGAATGGTCTTCTGGCGGCCGTTTCGAGCACCGCCCATTTGTCCTGCCGTATTAGCCGAGATCGGCGACAAACCCAACTTGGGCCTGCTCATGGCAGATATCCGGACACAGACGCTTCGGACAGCGGTCAGTGCAACCGCTCGGGCCGCTCATCCGGTTCTGCTGCGGCTGCCGGCGGAAAGGCCGAGGCCGGAGCGCTCGATGCCGAGACGCCGGCATTGCCGGCCGCCACGGCCGCGGCGCGCGCGTGATCGCGATAGGATTTGAAGCCCAGCGGCAAGCTGAAGAGATAGAGCACCGAGCCGGCCGAGAGGATGTACCAGGGATAGGCGATCAAAAGCGCAATGAAGAAGATCACCGAGACGAAGAGCGGCAGCACCAATTCCGGCGGCACGCGCATGCGCACCGTCTTGCCGGAAAACACCGGCAGCCGTGACACCATCAGGAAGGCGACCAGGAGCGTATAGGCCGCGGTCAGCATTGCCGGCGGCTTGCTTACGCCGAGGAAGTCCAGATAGATCGGCAGCAGCACGGTGATGGCGCCGGCCGGCGCCGGAACGCCGGTGAAATAATTCGCCGCAAACGGTGGCTTGTTGGGATCATCGATGGTGGCGTTGAAGCGCGCCAGCCGCAGGCTGCCGCTGATGGCAAACACCATGGCGGCGATCCAGCCGCCGTTGCGCAGCTCATGCAATTGCCAGAAGTAGAGGATCAGGCCGGGCGCGACGCCGAAATTGACGAAATCGGCGAGGCTGTCGAGCTCGGCGCCGAACTTGGACTGGCCCTTGATCAGTCGTGCCACGCGGCCGTCGATGCCGTCGAGGACGGCGGCGAACACGATCAGGCCGACCGCGAGCCCCATCCGGTCTTCAGTGGAGAGGCGGATGGCGGTAAGGCCTGCGCAGATCGCAAGCAGGGTGATGACATTGGGCACCAGCATCCGCACCGGGATCGGGCGGAAGCGGCGGCGGCGCAGTTCGGCCTGGGTCGGTTCATAGGGCATGGCCTAGATATAGCAACGACGGCGCATCAGCGCCATCGCCACAGGGCCCCCCGCGCGGCGGTCGTCAGTCCGTCCGGTAGGAGCGGCCGTTATCGCTGACCCTGAAATCCGCCAGAATTGTCTCGCCTGCAATCGCGGTCTGGCCCTCGGCGACCAAGGGCCTGGTGCCCTCGGGCAGGAAGACGTCGAGCCGCGAGCCGAACCGGATCAGGCCGAACCGCTCGCCCGCGCCGATCGACTGCCCTTCCTTGACAAAGCAGACGATGCGCCGTGCCACGAGGCCCGCGATCTGGATCACCCCAATGCGGCCGTTGGGCGTGCCGATGACAAGCGAATTGCGCTCATTGTCCTCGCTCGCCTTGTCGAGCTCGGCATTGATGAAGACGCCGGGCCGGTAGGCGATGCGCTCGACCCGGCCTGCGACCGGGCTGCGGTTCACGTGGCAATTGAACACGCTCATGAAGATCGAGACGCGCGGCAGCGGCCGATTTCCGAGGCCAAGCTCGGCCGGCGGCAGCGCCTGCGTCACCATGGAGACGCGGCCGTCGGCCGGCGCCACCACGAGCCCGTCGCGGAGCGGCGTCGTCCGCGCGGGGTCGCGGAAGAACAGCAGACACCAGACCGTGAGCACGGTGCCGATCCACCCCAGCGGCGTCCAAATCCAGAACAGCACCAGGCTCGCGAACGCAAAGCCGCCGATGAAGGGATAGCCCTCGGGATGGATGGGCGGAATTTGCCCGCGGATGGAATTGGCAATCGACATGAGTCCGTCGCAAGTCTCGTTTTGAAGGTTATTCGGCAGCGGTGGCGATTGTCTCGTCGACCGGCGGCGGGGCGCGGTTCGGCGCCTCGTTCTCGTCGTCGATCTGGGCCAGCTTTTCACGCGCGGCTTCCGCCTCGCGCTGCCTGTTCCACATGCTGGCATAGAGCCCACTTTTTGCCAAAAGCTCGCCATGGGTGCCGCGTTCGACGATGCGACCCTGGTCGAGCACGATGATCTCATCGGCAGCGACGATGGTGGACAGGCGGTGGGCGATCACGAGCGAGGTCCGATTGCGGGAGACGCGGTCGAGCGCTCCCTGTATCTCATGCTCGGTATGGCTGTCGAGCGCGCTGGTCGCCTCGTCCAGCACCAGGATCGCGGGCGCTTTCAGCACCGTGCGCGCGATCGCCACCCGCTGCTTCTCGCCGCCGGAGAGTTTCAAGCCCCGCTCGCCGACCTGGGTCTCATAGCCCTTTGGCGCCATGCGGATGAGGGTGTCGATCTGCGCCAGCCGCGCGGCCTCCTCGACCTCGGCATCGCTCGCATCCCAGCGCCCGTAGCGGATGTTGTAGCGGATGGTGTCGTTGAACAGCACGGTGTCCTGCGGCACCATGCCGATCGCTGCGCGCAGCGAGGTCTGGGTGACGCTCTTGATATCCTGGCCGTCGATCAGGATGCGGCCGCTTGACACGTCATAGAGACGGAACAGCAGCCGCGAGATGGTCGATTTGCCGGCACCGGAGGGGCCGACAATGGCCACCGTCTTGCCGGCCGGCACCTCGAAGCTCAATCCTTTGAGGATCGGCCGCTCCGGCTCATAGGCAAAGCGCACGTCCTCGAAACGCACATTGCCGGCGGTGACCAGAAGCGGCTTGGCACCGGGCGCGTCCTTGATTTCGGCCGGCCGCGCCAGCACGCCGAACATCTTCTCGATGTCGATGATCGCCTGCTTGATCTCGCGGTAAAGCATGCCCATGAAGTTCAGCGGTTGGTAGAGCTGGATCATCATGCTGTTGATCATGACGAAATCACCGACGGTGTTGCGCCCCTGTCGCACGCCATAAGCGCACATCAACATGGTCGAAGTCAGGCCCAGCGTGAAGATCAGCGCCTGCCCGGTATTAAGCACCGCGAGCGAAGTGTAGGCCCGCACGCTTGCGTCCTCATAGCGCTCCATCGAGCGGTCGTAGCGGGTCGCCTCGCGCGCCTCGGCACCGAAATATTTGACGGTCTCGTAATTGAGCAGCGAGTCGATTGCCTTGGTGTTCGCCTCGGTATCCGAGTCGTTCATCTTGCGGCGGATGCCGATCCGCCATTCGGTGGCCTTGTAGGTGTAGTACATGTAGACCACGACCATGCTCAGCGTCGCCAGCACGTAGCGCCAGTCGAACACGAAGAGCAGCACGGCCATCAACAGCGTCACCTCGACGATGGTCGGGATCAGCTGCAGGATCACCATGCGCACGATGGTCTCGATGCCGTTGCGGCCGCGCTCGAGAACGCGGGTCAAGCCCCCGGTCTTGCGCTCCAGGTGAAAGCGCAGCGACAATTCGTGCATGTGGACGAACGTGATGTAGGCGAGCTTGCGCACCGCATGCATCGCCACCCGCGCGAAGATGCCGTCCCGCCACTGTGTCAGCACCGCCATCAGCACACGCACGCCGCCATAGCTCGCGGTCATGATCAGCGGCGAGGCGATAATCCAGACCATCCAGTTGGAGGCCCAGACCGGCGCACTGCCCTTCCCCGTCAGCGCGTCAGTCGCCCATTTGAAAGTGAACGGCACCGCCATGGTCGCAAGCTTGGCGATCAGCAGCAGCACAAACGACCAGGCCACCCGCATCTTCAGGTCGGAGCGGTCGCTCGGCCAGATATAGGGCCACAGATGCACCAGCGTCCCCACCAGGGTCGCCTGTTCGGCGGAACTTGAGGCGGCAGGCTGGTCGTGGCCGTCGTGGGAGGACGCGTGCGGATGAGCCATCAAACCTGAGCCTGGAGAATCGCGTGGGATAGGACTGCCTTGTTCATGTGCAGCTCATATAGAGCGTTTGGGTGCTCCGTGCAGCTACGGGCTTAGCATTTCTTTCGTGCTTCGCCGTCATTTGCGGCTAGATTCGGCGGGCTTTGCGAATCATTCCGGCTTGACGCCCCTACGCTGCAGTGCCACATCGCCATTATGACCAAAATCAATACCGTCTGTGTCTATTGCGGATCCGGCCCAGGGACCAATCCCAACTACATCGCAGCCGCCAGGGCCTTGGGCAAGGCGTTTGCCGAGAGCGGCATCCGCCTGGTCTATGGCGGCGGCTCGGTCGGCATGATGGGCGCAGTGGCAACATCCGTGCTCGATCATGGCGGCATGGTCACGGGCATTATCCCGGACTTCCTGACCATGCGCGAGAATGCGCTCAACCGAGTTCAGGAGATGATCGTCACCCCCGACATGCATGAGCGCAAACGGCTGATGTTCGAGCGCTCCGATGCGTTCGTGGCGCTGCCAGGCGGCATCGGCACGCTGGAGGAGCTCGTCGAGCAATTGACCTGGCAACAGCTCGGACGACATTCCAAGCCGGTGCTGCTCGCCAATATCGACGGCTTCTGGGAGCCGCTGTTCGACCTGCTCGCGCATATGCGCTCCACGCAGTTCATCCGCCAGGGATTCGCGGTCGAGATCCTCAAGGCCGACCGGGTGGAGGAGATTCTCCCGAAGCTGCGGGCTGCGGCTGCGCATATTCCCGACAGCGCGCGGGAGATGGCGCCCGAGATCGCGCGCAGACTCTGAACTCCGTCTCCCGGCGAACGCTGGGGCGGCCAGCTCTGCGTAGGGTGGGCAAAGCGAAGCGTGCCCACCATTTCCACCCGCGGATATCAATGGTGGGCACGGCGCAAGAGCGCCTTTGCCCACCCTACCAATCCAAAACATCGGCCTGTGGTTATGGGTCCCGGGTTTCGCCGAGACGGCTCGTGGTGACTTACTCACTCGGAAACGTCACGGCCTCCACACGATTGCCATCGGGGTCGAGCACGAATGCCGCGTAATACTTCACGCGATCATGCGGGCGCAGGCCAGGAGCACCATCAGAGGTGCCGCCCGCTCCAAGTGCCGCGGCGTGAAACGCATCCACCTCGGCGGTCGTGCGCGCCCGCAGGCAGATATGTGTGCCGCTCTCCGGTGACACTTTCGCCATCCCGGCGCGCAGGTTGATCCAGAATTCCGGATAGGTCTTGCCGAAGCCGACCGTTCCCGGCCGCGTCACCAGCCGCGCCAGGCCTAACGCGGCAAGCACGGGCTCGTAGAAGCGCGCGGCGCGGTCGAGGTCGGCGACGCCGAGGGAGATGTGGTCGATCATGCGGTCTCTCCAACTACTCCGTCATTTCCACATACTCCGTCATTGCGAGCGAAGCGAAGCAATCCAGGGCCACGCACACGACTCTGGATTGCTTCGTCGCTTGCGCTCCTCGCAATGACGGGACAAATACTCACGCCGGCGCGCCCGATTTCACGAGCTTGTACACCACCGAATCCATCAGCGCCTGGAACGAGGCATCGATGATGTTCGGGGACACGCCGACCGTGGTCCAGCTCTCGCCGGCCTCATCCTCGCTCTCGATCAAGACGCGCGTGACTGCTTCGGTGCCGCCATTGAGGATACGCACGCGATAGTCGATCAGTTTCAGCCCCTCGATATATTTCTGGTACTTGCCGAGGTCCTTGCGCAGCGCGACGTCGAGCGCGTTGACCGGGCCGTTGCCTTCCGCCGCCGAGATCAGCCGCTCGCCAGCGACATCGACCTTCACCACCGCAAGCGCCACGGTGACGCGCTGGCCGTTGGCGTTGTAGCGCTGCTCGACATTGACGTCGAATTGCTCGACGGAAAAATACTCCGGGACACGGCCGAGCGTGCGCCGCGCCAAGAGGTCGAACGACGCATTGGCGGATTCATAGGCGAAGCCCGCGGCCTCCCGCTCCTTCAGCTCCTCAACCAGGCGCGTCAGCTTCGGATCGTTCTTGTCATAGGGAATGCCGGCGCGGTCGAGCGCGGCGATCACGTTGGATCGTCCGGCCTGGTCGGAGACCAGCACCTTGCGGTGATTGCCGACGGCTTCCGGCGCGACATGCTCATAGGTCTGCGGATCCTTCAGCACGGCGGAGGCATGAATCCCGGTCTTGGTGACGAACGCGCTTTCACCGACATACGGCGCGTGCCGGTTCGGCGCGCGGTTGAGCATGTCATCGAGCGTGCGCGACACTTTCATCAGCCCGGCGAGCTTTTCATCGGACACGCCGATCTCGAATGCATCGGAAAACTCGCGCTTCAGCTTCAGGGTCGGGATCAGCGAGCACAGATTGGCATTGCCGCAGCGCTCACCAAGCCCGTTCAGCGTGCCCTGGATCTGCCGTGCGCCGGCGCGCACCGCGGCGAGCGAATTGGCAACCGCCTGCTCGGTGTCGTTATGAGCGTGAATGCCGACGTGATCGCCCGGGACGTGCTTCGTCACCTCGGTGACGATCGCCTCGACCTCATGCGGCATGGTGCCGCCATTGGTATCGCACAGCACCACCCAGCGCGCGCCGGCCTCATAGGCGGCCTTGGCGCAGGCCAGCGCGAACTCCGCGTTTTCCTTGTAGCCGTCGAAGAAGTGCTCGCAATCCAGCATGACTTCGCGGCCGGCCTTTTTCGCAGCGGCGACGCTGTCGCGGATCGAGGCGAGATTCTCCTCATTCGTCGTCTCCAGCGCGACCCGCACCTGGTAGGCGGATGATTTTGCCACGAAACAGATCGCATCCGCCTGGGCCGCGAGCAGCGCGGCAAGACCGGGATCGTTGGAGGCCGACCGGCCCGCGCGGCGCGTCATGCCGAAGGCGGTGAAGCGGGCGTGATTGAGCTTCGGCTTGGCGGCAAAGAATTCACTGTCGAGCGGATTGGCGCCGGGATAGCCGCCCTCGACATAGTCGATGCCGAGATCGTCGAGCATATGCGCGATGACCTGCTTGTCGGTCAGGGTAAAGTCGACACCATTGGTCTGGGCGCCGTCGCGCAGCGTCGTATCGAACAAGTAGAGGCGTTCGCGGCTCATTGTGCCCTCCCGGCCGCTTCGTCGCCAAGCGCCTTCTGCATCGTGGTGTTGGCGAGCCATTCGCCGTTCAGCGTGACACTGTTGCGCTGGCGTGCGGCATAGCCGCGCTTCCTGAAGAAATCGAGCGCGTTGTCACTGGCATCGACCGACAGATTCTTGGTTCCGCGGGCGTGCGCCAGCTTCTCCAGCGCGTCGCACAGCATGGCACCGACGCCCTGCCCCGCCACGCTCGGATGGACATAGAGCATCTCGATGTGGTCATTGCCCTTCAGCGAGGCAAAGCCGACCGGCGCGTTCTGCAACGTGGCGATCAGCGTAAGCTCGTTTGCGAGCTTCTTGCCGAACGCCACCTCGTCCTCGGCCACCGCAGCCCACGCTTCCTGCTGCGCCTCGCTGTAGTCGTCGCCGGTCAGTTCCTGGATGGCGGCGACAAAGATCGCCGCCAGCATCGGGACGTCCGCTGGCAGGAACGGTCGCAGCGCGGCTCTTGGCAGGGATTGAGCCATGGCAGTCACCACAAACCATAGAGCTTCAGCACAAGCGCCACAGCGCCGGCGAGCAGCAGGATCTTCAGGGCGATATAATAGAGCCAGTGTCTCGGAAAAGGCGTATCGGGACGGCTCATCGCGCGACCTCCCAGGTGGTGCCATCCTTGGAATCCTTGATTGCGATTCCCATGGCTGCGAGTTCGTCGCGGATGCGGTCCGATTCCTTGAAATCCTTGCGCACACGCGCGGCGGTACGCTCTGCGATCAAAGCCTCGATCTTGGTCACATCGATGCCGCTCGCGCTGCGTTTGCGGCTCTCCCACTGTTCGCTGCTTTCGCCCAGGAATCCAAGCAGCCGCAGCGATGCCGCGAAGGCGCTGCGAGCGGTCTCGTTGCGGCTCGCGTCGCTGCGCAACCCGTGCAGTGCGGCGATCATTTGCGGTGTATTGAGATCATCCGACAATACGTCGATAACCGCTCCTGAAGGCGCACCGCCGGGGACATCGCCGGCGAACCGATACCAATCGTCCAATGTCTTTGCGCTCTCCTCCACGCTCTTGAGCGTCCAGTCGATCGGGGAGCGGTAATGCGTTTTCAGCATGTTGAGGCGCAGCACCTCACCCGGCCAGTCCGCGAGCAGGTCGCGGATGGTGATGAAGTTGCCAAGGCTCTTCGACATCTTCTCGCTTTCGACCTGCAGGAAGCCATTGTGCATCCAGACATTGGCCATGCGGCTCTCGTGGAAGGCGCAGCAGCTTTGCGCCATTTCGTTTTCGTGATGCGGGAACACGAGATCGATGCCGCCGCCATGAATGTCGAACTGTTCGCCGAGATGCTTCCAGGCCATCGCCGAGCACTCGATGTGCCAGCCCGGGCGTCCCTCGACCTTGATGCCGGCCGGCGACGGCCAGGACGGCTCGCCAGGCTTCGACGGTTTCCACAGCACAAAGTCGGTCGCATCGCGCTTGTAAGGCGCCACATCGACGCGGGCACCCGCAATCATCTCGTCCAGCGAACGGTTGGAGAGCGAACCATAGCGCGGCAGCACTTTGTTCGCGGCGTTCATCGCTTGCGGCGAGAACAGCACGTGGTCCTCGGCGACATAGGCAAAGCCGCGTTCGACCAGCTTTTCAATGATCGCCCGCATCTCCGCAATATGTTCCGTGGCACGCGGCTCGACGGTCGGCCGCAACGCGCCGAGCGCATCGACATCTTCATGGAACTGGCGGTCCGTGATCTCGGTGACCTTCCGTATCGCCTCGTTCAGCGACAGGCCCGGAAAGTCGCGTGCGGCGCGGTCGTTGATCTTGTCGTCGACGTCGGTGATGTTGCGGACATAGGTCACGTGGCTCTCGCCATAGAGATGGCGGAGCAAGCGGAACAGCACGTCGAACACGATCACGGGCCGCGCATTGCCGATATGGGCGAAGTCGTAGACCGTCGGTCCGCAGACATACATGCGGACATTGTTGGGATCGAGCGGCTTGAACACCCGCTTGTCCCGCGAAAACGTATCGTAGAGTCGCAATTCCATTGGATCCCGTCCCTGCCGGCCGGGCGTCCAGTGATCTCAAGATTTTTGAGAAAAGACGGCCTCAGCCAGCGATAGCTAGCTCGTAATCTCGCGGCTAATGCAGCAAATGGCGAGGAAACCGTTCATGGACCCACCATGGGGCAGACCGGGGCATCGCGTCAAGGGTCGCGAAAAAGCCTTTTTTGGCTCCAAAACCCTCTCGGCCGCCGCCATGGTTAATCATTCTTAAGGATTTGGGCCTATCAATGCAGGCGGTCCTCTCGTTCATCGGTGCATCATGCGATTCTTCACCACGCTTCTCGCGTGCTTGTTCCTCGCTGCGGCTGCACGCGCCGAGACCAAGGTCTTCATCATCGCCAACGAGGCCGATGGCTACGGTGTCGACCAGTGCCTGGCCAAGGGCGACAAATGCGGCGCTCACGCTGCGCTCTCCTACTGCCGATCACGCGATTTTGCGGAGGCCTCCTCATACCGCCGCGTCGACCCCGAGGAAATTACGGGCTCGGTGCCGAAAGCAGCCGGAAACTGCCCGCGCGGCGGCTGCAACGAGTACGTCGCGATCACCTGCCAGCGCTGAAACCTTTGATTCCACAAGCCTCGGCGCCATCCCGGCGCCGTGGAAACGACGTGACCTTGCCGGACAAAGGGGCTATGGGAGGCGCCTGCGGCTCGAAGGCTGCGAACTCCTTCTGACGGCCTGATATGCCCTATTTCCTCTCTGCATCCTCGTCCCGACGGTTCCTTGCTGGCGCCACGCTCGCCTGTGGATTGCTGCTTGGCGGAGCCGTCTCGGCGCAGATGTATCCGCCGCAGCCTGTTCCGCAAGGCGCGCCGCCCCCGCCGCCAGGCGGTGCCGTCAATCCGGTGTGCCCGCGACTTGAGGCGCAGCTTGCCACCATCGATCGCGGCGGCAGCAATGATCCCGCCAAGGACGAGCAGATTCGCCGTTATCAGGATGCCGCCGCCAAGCAGCAAGGCGAGCTCGACCGCATGACCGCGCAGGCGCGCCGCATGGGCTGCGACTCCTCCGGCTTCTTCTCGCTGTTCTCCGGCCGGTCCGCGGAATGCGGCCCGATCAACAACCAGATCCAGCAGATGCGCACCAATCTCGACCAGATCACGTCGAGCCTCGAGCGGCTGCGCGGCGGTGGCCTTGGCGCGGATCGCGACAGCCAGCGCCGCTCGGTGCTGACGGCGCTCGGCCAGAACAATTGCGGGCCGCAATATGCGCAGTTCGCCAATGCCGGCGGCCCGGGCAATTTCCTCAACAACCTGTTCGGCGGCGGCAACAATCCGAACCCGAGCGGCGTCATCACCCAAGGCGGCACGGATATGGGCCCGCCGTCGGGCAGCTATCGCACAGTGTGCGTGCGCACCTGCGACGGCGGCTATTTCCCGATCTCGTTTGCGACCTCGCCGGCGCGCTTTGCCGACGACGAGAAGACCTGCAAGGCGTTGTGTCCGGCGACCGAAGCCAATCTCTATGCCTATCGCAACCCCGGCGAAGACATCAACCAGGCGGTGTCGGTGAACGGCCAGCCCTATACGGCGCTCCCCAACGCCTTCCGCTACCGCAGCGAGTTCAACCCGTCCTGCTCCTGCCGCGCGCCGGGCCAGAGCTGGGCGGACGCGCTGAAGGGGGTCGATGACAAGGCGGAAGCCGCGCAGCAGGGCGACATCATCGTCACCGAGGAGAGCGCCAAGAAGATGCAGCGGCCGCTGACCAAGCAGCCCGTCGCGGCCAAGAGGGGCGCGACGACGGCGACGGCGCCCTCCGCCCCGACTGACGCGAGCGCGCAGGCGCCCGCTGATCCTGGTCCGGCCACCGACAGCAAGCAGATCCGCACGGTGGGACCAACCTTTATCCCGGCGCGTTAAAGCCGTTTCTCGTGCGAAGCTAACCGTCGAACGCCTCCGCGGAGGCGCGTCCCGCGCGCGTAACCAGACTCTGGTCGGGCTCGGGCAGCGCTTGGCCTGAGTCGCGGAAACGGTTGGTGATGGGATAGCGGCGGTCGCGGCCGAAATTCCGCCCTGTCACCTTCACGCCTGGCGCGGCCTGCCGGCGCTTGTACTCGGCGAGGTTCAGGAGTCGATCGATCCGGGCGACGGTTTCGCGGTCGAAACCGGCAGCGACGATCGCCTCCAGCGGCTCCTCGCGCTCGACCAGCCGTTCCAGAATTGCATCCAGCACATCGTACGGCGGCAGCGAATCCTGGTCGGTCTGGTCCTCGCGCAATTCCGCGGTCGGCGCACGCGTGATGATGCTGGCCGGAATGACCTCGCCTGATGGCCCGAGCGCCCCTTGCGGCTTCCAGCTGTTGCGCAGGGACGAGAGGCGGAACACCTCGGTCTTGTAGATGTCCTTGATGGGATTGAACCCGCCGTTCATGTCGCCATAGAGCGTGGCGTAGCCGACCGACATTTCCGACTTGTTGCCCGTGGTCACCACCATGGCGCCCGTCTTGTTGGAGATCGCCATCAACAGCGTGCCGCGGGCGCGCGCCTGCAGATTCTCCTCGGTGACGTCGCGCGGCAGGCCCGCGAAGGTGTCGGACAGGATTGCCTCGAAGCCTTCCACCGCCTGCGCGATCGGCAGCACCTCGTAGCGAATGCCAAGTTGGCCTGCGAGCTTTGCTGCATCATCCAGCGACAGCTGCGCGGTGAAGCGATAGGGCAGCATCACGCCGCGGACCTGGTTGGCGCCCAAGGCATCCACCGCGATCGCCGCACACAATGCGGAATCGATGCCGCCGGAGATGCCGAGCAACACGCCAGGAAAGCCGTTCTTGTGCACATAATCGCGCAAGCCCAGCACGCAGGCGGCATAATCGGCCTTGTCACCCTCGGGCAGCGGCATGGTTGGGCCGGCACAGCGCCAGGTGTCGCCGTCGCGAGTCCAGCACAAGGTCGTGATGGCCTCGACAAAGGCCGGCAGCTGCGCCGCGACCGAGAGGTCGGCGTTCAGCGCGAAGGAGGCACCGTCGAAGACGAGCTCGTCCTGGCCGCCAACCTCGTTCAGATAGATCAGCGGCAGTCCGCTCTCGGTGACGCGCGCCACCACGACCGACAGCCGCACATCGTTCTTGTCGCGCGCATAAGGCGAGCCGTTCGGCACGATGAGGATTTCCGCGCCGGTCTCGGCGAGGGTCTCGACAACGTTCTCGTACTCCTCGGACTCCTCGAGCCAGATGTCCTCGCAGATGGGCACGCCGACGCGCACGCCGCGGATGGTCAGGGGGCCCGCCGCCGGTCCGCGCGCGAACAGGCGCTTTTCGTCGAACACGCCGTAATTCGGCAGGTTGGCCTTGTAGCGGATCGCCGCGATGCGGCCCGCATCGAGCAGCGCGCAGGCATTATAGAGCTTGCCGTCATCGACCCACGGCGTGCCGACCAGCATCGCCGGGCCGCCATCGGCGGTCTCGCGCGCCAGCGTCTCGATCGCGCTCCGGCAGGCCGCTTGGAAGGCCGGCTTGCAGACGAGGTCTTCCGGCGGATAGCCGGCGATGAACAGTTCAGGGAAGACGACGAGATCGGCGCCGTCGGCAGCCGCCTGCATCCGCGCCGTGCGCGCCTTTGCGGCATTGCCCTCGACATCGCCCACGGTCGGGTTGAGCTGGGCGAGCGTGACGGTGAACTGGTCGGTGCGTTCGGTCATGGAGTTCAGGTGTAACTCGGCCGGTCCCTGTTCAATGCCCCAAGACGCCCAAACGCTCGGCGATCGCGAACAGCCAGAATATCCCCGCCATGATCAGGGTGACGCCGACCGCCGCCGAGCCCATGTCCTTGACGTGCTTGATCTTGGTGTCGTGGTCCATGGTCAGGCGGTCGGCGAGCTTCTCGATCGCCGTGTTGAGCAATTCCACCGCCAGCACCAGCACGACGGTCGCGACCAGCTCGACCGCGCGCATCGCCGTCGCACCCACGAGCCAGGCAGCCGGCAGCGCCAGGATCAGCGCGACCAGCTCCTCGCGGATCGCCTGCTCGGAGCGGACCGCGAAGATCAGGCCGTTATAGGAGTTGATGGTCGCCCGAAAGAACCGCACCAAGTGTCAAAATCCCGCGGCTGCCGTCACGGGCTTCTCCTTGCCCGCGCGCTCCTGCTTCAGGAGCTCGGCGATCAGGAAGGCCATGTCGATGGATTGTTCGGCATTCAGGCGCGGATCGCAGACTGTATGGTAGCGGTCGTTGAGATCCTCATCCGTGATGGCCCTGGCACCGCCGATGCATTCGGTGACGTCCTTGCCGGTCATCTCCAGATGCACGCCGCCGGCATGGGTCCCCTCGGCCGCATGCACGGCGAAGAAGCTCTTCACCTCCGAGAGGATGCGGTCGAACGGCCGCGTCTTGTAGCCCGAGGTCGAGGTGATGGTGTTGCCATGCATGGGATCGCACGACCAAACCACGACCTTGCCCTCCCGCTTCACGGCGCGGACCAGCGCCGGCAGATGATCGCCGATCTTGTCGGCGCCGAAGCGGCCGATCAGCGTCAGCCGGCCCGGCTCGTTGTCGGGGTTGAGCACGTCGATCAGCTTGAGCAGGTCGTCGGCCTTCAGGGACGGCCCGCATTTCAGGCCGATCGGATTGCGGATGCCGCGGAAATATTCGACATGGCCGTGGTCGAGCTGGCGGGTGCGGTCGCCGATCCAGATGAAATGGCCCGAGGTCGCGTACCAGTCCCCGGTGGTGGAATCGACCCGGGTCATGGCCTGCTCATAGCCAAGCAGCAGCGCCTCGTGGCTGGTGTAGAAGTCGGTCGCGCGCAGCTCGGGGTGGCTTTCCAGGTCGAGGCCGCAGGCGCGCATGAAGTTCAGCGCCTCCGAGATGCGGTCGGCCAGCTCCTTGTAGCGGCGGGATTGCGGTGAATCCTTCAAAAACCCAAGCATCCACTGGTGAACGCTGGCCAAATTGGCATAGCCGCCGGTCGCAAACGCACGCAGCAGGTTCAGCGTCGCCGCCGACTGCCGATAGGCCATCAGCTGGCGCTGCGGGTCGGGTGTGCGGGCGCTTGCGGTAAAGGCGATGTCGTTGACGATGTCGCCGCGGTAGCTCGGCAGTTCGACGCCGTCGATCTTCTCGGTCGGCGAGGACCGTGGCTTGGCGAACTGCCCGGCGATGCGGCCGATCTTCACGACCGGCAAGGCCCCGGCATAGGTCAAGACGACGGCCATCTGCAGGAACACGCGGAAAAAATCGCGGATATTGTTGGCGCCGTGCTCGGCAAAGCTCTCGGCGCAATCGCCGCCCTGCAGCAGGAAGGCTTCGCCCCTGGCAACCCGCGCCAGCGATTTCTTCAGGTTGCGCGCCTCGCCGGCGAACACCAGCGGGG
>DASREP010000081.1:0-36464 GCA_035652015.1 Bradyrhizobium sp.
TCATCCTTGATCAGGCTGGATGGCATGGAGCGAAGGAGCTGAAGCTCCCGCACAACATCTCGCTGATGCCATTGCCGCCGCGTTCGCCCGAGCTAAACAGCCAGGAGAACATCTGGCAGTTCATGCGCCAAAATTGGCTGTCAAACCGCGTCTTCAAATCCTATGACGACATCGTCGATCACTGCTGCTATGCCTGGAACACCCTCATCGACCAACCGTGGAAGATCATGTCAATCGCGCTCCGCGATTGGGCCTACATCGGTCGATCAATTTGAGGATTGGTATAAAACCCAATCTGGATGTCCCCGTCGCGACGGCGCAGTTGATCATCGACCGCGTGCTTTCCGGGCATACGATTGCAACCATAATGAACGTTCACGGGGGCGCGATTGCTGCGGTATACGAAATAGGTTTTGCGGATGCCGCGCAGGCACCAATTGTGCTGAAGGTCTATCCCGATTCCCTCCACTGGAAGATGCAAAAAGAAGTGACCATCCTCGACCTTATCGGGGACCGCCTCACCGTGCCTGCTCCGCGCACACTATTTGCGGACGACTCAAAGCGCCTTCTCGGCCTAAACTTCATCGTAATGAGCAAGCTCGAAGGTTCGGTACTAGGCAGCTTCGAGAGGACTCTGCCTCCCGACCAGTTCCTCTGCGCCCACGTACAAATCGGACGACTGCTCCGCGAGTTTCATCAGATTCCGATGGAGGCGTTCGGCTATATCGGTCCGACCGGAATATGGACGCCGCATTCCACTAACCACGCCTATCTCACTCACCAATTCGCGAGGAAGCTCAAAAAGTTCGAAGAACGGGGCGGTCCTGCTGGTCTGGCGCAAAGGGTTGCGGCCTACGTCGAGGCGCGTGAGCAGCTTCTGACTGAGTGTAAGAAAGCGGCGCTCTGCCACAACGATCTGCACGCCGGAAACCTGCTTGCCACCGTAACAGGCGGAACGGTACGCCTCACCGGTGTTTTGGATTTCGAGGGTGCCCTTGCGGGCGATCCCCTCATGGATATTGCCAAAGCTTGCTACTACTTGGGCGAGGACGCCAAGCAGGCCGTCCTCAGAGGGTACGGCAGCACAGGCCGCGAGCAATGGTCGCAGACCCTTGATCTCTATCACCTGTATTTCGTCCTCGAACTGTGGTGCTGGATGGCAGAGATCGGAAATAGGCTTCCACTGGCCAAGCTTGCATCCGATTTAGAGAAGTGCAGCACAACGTAGTGCCCCCACAGGCCCGAACCGGCCGAATTCAATAAGGACTGATCGGCTCAATTCCGAGCTGGAAATTCACGAACGAGTCCGCCTCGATAAACCCGCCACCTTTTCCTTCTGCATCGATTGCTCGCGCCTCACGAGCCGTCATGCCTTTCTCCGCCACCAGTGGGTTGTTGTGACAGGATCCCCATTGCTTATGAAATGGCCAGATCGGCGGCAATCGTCCATCTCATCGCGAACCCATCGCGGCTTTAGTGGGCGGGCAACCGCCGATTAGCTAAGGACCAATCTTGGCAAGGCATTTAGACGATTGGCGAACTGGAATTGCAACTCGCGGGAGTGTACCTCTACCTCCGGTACATTGCTTATCATCGGGGCAGCATGTTCAAGATCAACAAAGAAGCAAATTCGATTGAGCCACTTAGGTCCCAGACTTTCGGAGAACTCGGCTTCCGGGAGCGTCAGCATTTGCAGGAATGGATCGCAAAGTCGCCTTCGTGCCTTGGAGAAGAGTTGCTGATCATTCAAAAGGAGTTCGCCGGTTTCGCAGATACGCAAGAGCGCCTCGATTTGCTCGCCCTTGATAAGCAGGGCTCGCTCGTCCTGATCGAAAACAAGCTAGACGACACCGGGCGCGACGTCACTTGGCAGGCTCTCAAGTACGCTTCTTACTGCTCCAGCCTTTCAAAGGATAACATACGCAGCATCTTTCAAGATTACCTTGAGAAGAGCGCTACGGGTGAAGATGCAAAAGAAGCGCTCGTCGAGTTCTTTGATGCAGAAGACTACAACGAACTCATCCTGAATAAGGGCTCGACGCAGAGGATCATTCTCATTGCGGCGAACTTCCGCAAGGAAGTAACATCGACCATTCTTTGGCTCCTCAACTTCAAGCTACGCATCCAGTGCTTCCGCGTGAGACCTTGGGGGTCTGGCGATGACATATTCCTCGACGTCGATCAGATCATCCCAACCAAGGACGCGGAGGAATACATGATTGGTTTGGCCTCTAAATCCCTCGACGAAGTGGAGGCCGCGGCGGAAGAGAAAACGCGCAACAAAGTAAGACGCCAATTTTGGGCCGAGCTTCTAAAGGCTGCCGGACCCAAGCTAACTAGGTTCGCGAATATCTCGCCCAGCAACTTTCACTACATCAATGCTGGTTCAGGATTGCGTGGAGTTCCGTTTACCTTCGTGGCGGGAAGAAGCGTCGTGCGTGTCGAGTTGTACATTGATCGCGGCGACAAGGATGAGAATAAGTCCATATTCGATGATTTGTACGCGCAGAAGTCCCCGATTGAGAGCACCTTCGGTCAGCCGCTCATTTGGGAAAGGCTGGACAATAAGCGCGCGTCTCGGGTGAAGTATGAGATCGCTGGCGAACCATTCGATGAGGCGCAGCGACCTGCTCTCATAACCCTTATGATAGACGCGATGATTAAGTTCGAGACTGCATTGAAGGAGCCGCTTGCCCAAATCCAGCGGAGGCTCCGGGCCAAATCACAAGAAGAATGATGTGTTTGGCTCGATGGAATTGCCGCGGCGGGATGTACCCGCGCCGATCTCACCGGTCCAACAGAAAGGCCCCCAGCGTCTTGGCACTGGGGGCCTTTTCCTGTCCTAGCGCGCGATGCCGCCGCCACGGGCGTGCGTCCCCTAAGACCAGCTTGCCGCGCGGTTCTTGTCCAGCCTCGGGTTTACCGATGGCCGCAACGCCGATTTAGCGCTCACCCGCATGCCTAGCTCGTGCTAATCTGGAGGGCACCCCAGACCCTTGGAGGGGCACTGTGGCTCAGGAGCAGCGCGTCCAGAGGCGATTGGCGGCCATCTTAGCCGCCGATGTAGCTGGCTACTCGCGGCTTATGGGCCTCGACGAGGTCCGCACCGCCCGAACCCTCCGAGAACACCGGAATGTCATTGACGCTCTTGTGGCCAAACATGGAGGCCGCCTCGTGAAGACCACGGGGGATGGCTTGCTGCTTGAGTTTCCTTCGGTCGTCGATGCGGTCGAGTGTGCACTAGCCGTGCAGGTAGTCATGGCCGAACGGAACGAAAGTGTCCCGCTGGATGGGCGCATGCTGTTTCGCATCGGGATCAATCTCGGGGACATTCTGATCGAGGGCGAAGACATCCTCGGCGATGGCGTCAACGTCGCGGCTCGGCTTGAGGGGATCGCTGAACCGGGCGGCATCTGCATCTCGTCATCTGCCTACGAGCAGGTTCGCGGGAAGGTCCCGGTGGAGTTTGTTGAGCTTGGCGAGCAGGCGCTCAAAAACATAGCGCGTCCAATACGCGCCTATGCCTTTGGCCCGAGCGCGAAGACTGACCGAGCCATCCCGCCTCTATCCTCAGCCCCGCGCCTGTCGATCATCGTGCTACCATTCGCAAACATCGGCGGAGGCCCCGATCAGGACTATTTCGTGGACGGCGTGACCGAGAGCCTGACGACGGACTTGTCGCGCATCACTGGTGCTTTCGTGATAGCGCGCAACACGGCGTTCACGTTCAAGGGTAAAGCCGTCGATGTAAAGAGGCTCGGACGTGAGCTAAACGTGCGCTACGTGCTCGAAGGCTCACTGCAACGCAGTGGCAACCGCCTGCGGGTGAATGTCCAACTGATCGATGCTGAAACCGGAAACCACCTCTGGGCGGAGCGCTTTGATAAGCCCGTTGCCGACCTCTTTGAAATGCAAGACGAAATCGTATCAAGGCTCGCGCGAACGTTGGATTGTGAACTCACTTTCGTGGAGGCCCGACGAGCGGAGCATTCAGCCAATCCAGACGTGACGGATTTGGTTTTTCAAGGTCGGGCTTGGTTCCACAAGGGAGGAACTCCCGATCACATGGCGAAAGCGCGCGGCTTTTTACAACAGGCCGTTCTAATCGACCCGACGAACATTGACGCTATGGTCATGCTGGCCTTCGTGGATGCGTGTACTGGAACTCTCATGATGACCGACGACGTGTCAGGACGACTCGCAGCAGCCGAGGCGATGATAACAAAGGTGTTGAGGCTTGAGCTAGCACAGCCAAAGCACGCTTTGGCTCACGCGGTGCGAGGCTTGATCCAAATGTACACAAAGCGCGCGGACCAAGCGATCCGCGAGTGTGAGCACGCGTTGGTGCTCGACCGCAATTTAGCCCACGCTCATGCCTTGATCGGTCGCGCAAAGGCTCAGCTTGGCCGAGGCGAAGAGACGGAGGCTCACGTCAAAGAGGCTTTCCGTCTCTCTCCGCGCGACCCCTACGCCGGTACGTGGTGCATGATGATTGCCTCCACCAAAGAGGATCACAGCGAAGCAATAGTCTGGTATCGTCGGGCGCTTGAAGCGAATCGAACGATTGCGCTGGCGCACTTCCTATTAGCCAGTCGACTTGTGCCGCTCGGTCAATTGGAGCAAGCGCGGGCGGCAGTGCAAGCTGGGCTTGAGCTTGATCCGAAGTTCACCATAAGTCGCTATCGGCACGCCATGAGCACATTCACCGAAAACCCGATAGTACTTGCCGCATACGAACGCGGTATTCCGGGTATGCGGTTGGCCGGAGTGCCGGAGAGGTGATGTTGGAGATGGCTCACGAGCGGAAAGACTCCATCGTCCGATCCATTGCCGGATGCTTCCTGTTCTTCACCTTGATCCAATGCCGGGACCTGCCAGCCTCATAGGGCCGATCCCGCCGCTTTGATACCAAGCCTTCCAGTCCCATGCGGCATGCAGCTCGGAATAGATCGGGGCCGATCTCGCCGCGCTCGAACGGGTTGACGAAGACGCCCTCGGGGCGACGTGCAAGCAAGCGCTCAAGGCTGGCTTTCCTTAAGTGAAGCGGCAGCTTGCGCAGATCGGTCTCGCCCTCGACGAGGATATCAAAGGCGCAGAACTGGACCTCGTGGTCATGCTTGCGTGAATGCAGGGCGTTGAAATCAGAGACGCCATCTGCGCCCAGCACCACAGCCTCCCCATCAAGCACGAACCGCTTCTGCCGGACCTTGCGCGCGGCGTCCATGATCCACGGATACCGGTCGCTCCAATTGTAGCCGCCGCGGGTGATCAGGCGCACACGATCACCATCGCGCTCAAGACGAAGGCGATAGCCGTCGTATTTCACTTCGTGGAGCCAATCGGGGCCGGATGGGACGGTGTTGGATTTGCTCGGAAGACAGAAATCAAAAGACCTAAACATAAGGCCCAACATAGGCATTCAGGCCGACTCTGCGAAGGGGAACCGGCCAGCACGACTGCGCATTGTTCCTCGAAATGGAGAGATCACGATGGCGAAGAAAGCCAAAAAGCACACGGCCCGCGGCACGGCAAGCGCCACATTCTAGAGAAAGTTGCAGCTGATGAGCGTCGCCGCCGATCCGACGGAGATCAGGCAATTGCTTGGTGCATTACCCGAATAGGCTGCTTCAAGGTTTACCTCATGGGCCAGAAATCAGAACCGTCAGGATGCGAGCAAGTCTATGTCCTTGGTCTGGACGATCATGGCAATCCGCGCGGCGCTCGTTTTACCATGCTAGAGGACAGTATCGTCTCAGCCGCTATGGATCTGAAATGCCGCGTTCTCATTCGGCAGCCCGATGCGGTCTCGAAGCTCGGCATGAAACTGCCGCTGGGGCACGTGGTCCGCTCCGGCACGACTGTCAAGCTGCTCATTCCGAACATTGGACGTGAGCTCTACAATGATATTTTGGAAGCGTCGCGTCTGGAGGAAGCGCAGGAGAAAGCCAGAATCGCAGCAGCGATCTCGATGACCGTGCATTGAGTTTTCTCACCGGCAAATTCGCAAAAAAGCCGACTCGGGAGCGCGCCCGGAGCTACGACCAGCTACTAATGCTGAGACAAGTATTATAACCTCACCTTCATATCGAGAACGTCTCTGAGATTATCCTCGAAAGTTATCTGCCTTTGATTCGCCCAATCAATGCGCGGCAAAGGAATTGCCAGGGCTTTGTTCGGAGTGGCGTACCGGTCTGGCAGAAAAGTTATTTCGGCGAACTCACCCGGTTGGGTGAGCCTGCCGTAATGCTCTTGCGAAACATATCCAACAATGCAGCCTAGGCCATCAGGTAACTTGTGTATCTCGACGCAAATGCTTCCGCTTGGCTTCCGTTGGAAGAACGGCTCACGATCACCACGCCCAAGTACTGTATCTATTACATAAGTCGCGGTAAATCCGCGCACGCCCACTCCTCGCGGTAGCTTGGATAATGCCATCCCGTCCTCGATGGGCAATAGCTCACGAACACCGTGCCGTGACCGAAGTTCGCTCACAGAGCTTCCAAATTCTAGGCTGCCCCGCAGTTTGGCCAAGACCGGTTTCTCCACAACCTCTAGAACCGGCTTGCGGACCACGTCCTCGGGTTCGGGTGAATACTTGTGCGCCTTTTTTGTGCGCTGGACTCTCAGCGTCGCACCCGGCCTGAACCATGGCATCTCTCGTACAAGCCGGTCATCTATTGGGACACCGGCACCTGGGGCCGGTAGGACTCCTGTCCGTTTAGCCCAATCACTCCCGATGTTCCAAAGGGCTTCTCCTCCTTTTGTGGCTAAGATCCATCCATCCTCAGCGGCATAGCTCCTCGGTCGGACAATCCCAGTCAGAGCTGTTCTATAGATGTCATCCAGAAGGCCATCGATGGTCGTAAGGTCGCGAAAATCGTAATGCTTGTCCGGCGCACCGTCCCCTAATATCTCCCTAAAAGTGAATGTGAGCCCGCGATTTGCGCCACTTCCGTAGGCCAACACGAACCCACCGCAACAAAAAACCACGGCCAGAGTTCCAAGGAATAATCGCCCTGCCGTATCGAGACGGGGTATTTCTATTTCCCAGATATGGCCGCCGGAACCTGCGGCGACGGCGGCCATTAACGCGCCCAGCCCTACCAAGATGACGGCGATTAGCCCGCGTGGGGGGAGATTTTTCAAAACTGGCCCGGCATCCATCGCTCTGCTCCCAGAATACAACTGCCGAGATCATTGGGATGCGGCGCGGACCCTAGCACATCGATATAGCGTCGTGCACACCAGCAATTGGCTCGACCGGCCGCGCCAGCCCCGTTTTGGAAGCTCGAAGCCTCGCTCAAGTGTCGGTCATGTCGGAACGGCAAATACGCCCCGCCCATGCGCATGGCCGGGCCGGACCAGGAGCGTGAAATCACGCCTGCGTTTGGGTGCATCCGGTCAGAGACCGATAGGCCCAGAGCGAACGACCGCGATGGTCGGATAAGGTTAGACGAATCCGATGCAACTCATTGATTCTCGTTAGCCGATTAGACAGTTCTCATTCTCTAATATCTTGTTATTATTGATGAAAAATGAGCCTGAAAATCGCAGTGTCGGTGGTTCGATTCCGCCCCTGGGCACCATCAGCCTTTCCGGCCTGGTTCTTTCTCGTCCGCGCCCGTTCGCCGATCAGCAAGAGCCCTCGTAAAATCAGACGTTTCCTCAAATGAGAGTTCCCCGCACCGCAATCACGACGGGCAGCCGGGGTGGGCAGGCACTGTGAAACGGAAAATGGCGCCACCGAGCGGGTTGGCGGTCACCCACAAGCGTCCGGCATGTGCTTCGATGATCGAGCGGCAGATCGACAGTCCCATCCCCAGGCCGCCGGGCTTCGTCGTATAGAAGGGGTCGAAGATGCGCTCGAAACCGTCCGGCGCCAATCCCGGCCCGGTATCCTTCACGGCTACGAGAACGCCGCCGGGTTCGGCCCGAGCGGTGGTGATGAGCACGTTGCGCGAACCCCTCGCGACCGAGCCCATGGCCTGGATGGCATTGACAACCAGGTTGAGGACCACTTGCTGCAATTGGACGCGATCAGCCTCGACGAGCGGCAGGCCGTCTCCGAGTTCAGTCTGCACCGACACCCCGTTCTTCACCGCTTCGCCCCGGGCGAGCTCAATCACGTCGCGGATCGAGTCGTTGATGTCCAGAAGGTCTTTCTTTGGTGGCGCTTTCTTGATGAGATCGCGAATCCGCCCGATGATGTCGCGGGCCCGATTGGTGTCGTTCGCAAGGCAGGCGAGCACCTCCTTGGCCTTCTCAAGATCCGGCGGGCTTCTGTCCAAGAGCAGCCGGACGGCGTCGGCATTCATGGACGCCCCGGCGATCGGCTGGCTTACTTCATGGGCGATCGAGGCCGTGAGCTCGCCCATGGTGGCCAGGCGGTTCGCGTGCGCCAGCTCCCGCTGCATCTCCCGCAACGCCTCTGCGGCCTGCTTGCGCTCAGTGATGTGCCGCCCGACGCCGCGGTAACCGATGAACTGTCCTGTCTTGTCGAAGACCGGCAGCCCCGAGACAGACACGTACCGCTTGCCGCCGTCGGGTGCGGGCCGCGCGAGTTCGAAGTCACGGAAGGGCAGATGGGCATCGAGCGTCTCCCGGTGCTTGCGCCAAGCCTCCTCGTCAGGCTCCAAGTAGGGCACTTCCCAGCGCGTTTTACCAATTTCGGAGCCCGAAGCCGGTGCGTCGGGAAGGCCTTCGGCGAATTCCTGGCGTGTGAAGCGATGCTGCGCATCGGACTCCCAGTACACGTCGAAGGAGAATTGCACGAGGGCACGAAAGCGCTCCTCGCTCTCGCGCAGCGCCTCCTCCGACCGTTTGCGCTCCGTCAGGTCGACCACAAACGAAACGCCTTGATCTCCTTGCTCGTCGAACGCAGCCATGCCTATCATCACGGGCACGCGGCTTCCATTCTTCCGGAAATACTCCTTCTCGAACGGCTGCACGCTCCCCATCGTCTTTAGCTCCGGGATCCACCATTTCTCGTGGCGGTCGAGCCATTCCGGCGGCGTAAGGTCAGTCCAGCGCAGGCGGCCCGAGACAAGATCCTCGCGATCGTATCCCACGATGCGGAGAAACGCATCATTGGCCTCCAGAATCCGACCTCCAAGCTCCCAGATGATGATCCCAATGATGTTAGCGTCGACCAGGCGTCGGATCTTCGCCTCGCGCTCTCGTAGGTCGCGATACAGGTTCGCATTTTCCAGCGCGATTGCGGCCTGCGAAACGAGGAGCTTCAGCACTGCGATTCGCGCCGGCACGAAAACGTGAGGTGTCAATGTGTTCTCGAGATAGAGCACGCCAATGAGCTTGGCGCGATCGATCAATGGTAAGCAGAGAACGGACCGGGCTTGGCGCTCAATGACGTACGGGTCCATGGCAAACGGAGGCCGGGTTGCGGCATCGTCGAGAATGGTGCATTCGCGTGTCCGCAGCACGTAGTGGAGAACCGATTCCGGGAGGTCCGCCGCGGACACGCCCATCTCGCGTAGCTGCACGACAATGTCCTCGCCGCGGGTCGTGGCTTCCGCCTGAATGCGCGGCTCACCGTCGCGCGACAGAATCAACAGACCGCGCTCGGCTCCCGCCTGTTCAATGGCTGTCCGCATGAGCGTGTCGATAAGTTTTCCAAGGACCATCTCGCCCGATACCGCTTCTGACACCTTGATCACGGTTGCGAGGTCGAGTTGCTCGACGGCTGTCCCAATCGTGGTCATCGGGCCGGGGTCTGGCTTCTCCAGCCGGAGTTGCGGGAACCTGTTCTCGAGTTGCCGCACCTTGCCGTCAGCTCCCCAACGAGCGTAGCGGTCGCGTGCATTCCGCAGATAGAAGCCGGCAATCTCTTCAAATCCGCGTGCCGCGTAGAAGTAGGAGGCCAATTCGTAAGCGATGGCCTCGTTATGAATGAAACCGCTTTTTCGGGCCGATTGGACGGCTCTTTCATAAAGACGCTCGGCGTCGAGCTCCCGGCCTTGAAGACGCGCAATTTCGGCGCCGACGAGGGCGGAGCGGTCCGCGAAATTCTCGGGACAATTCTGCGCCCATGCATCGAGCTGGCCATGGTGGGCCGACAATGCATCAAGATGTTGCTGGCGTTCGCCGGCAGTTGCCGAACTCCAGCATGCGGCGTGCGACAGGGCTGCGTAGAACTCATATTCCACCGTCTCGAACAGCTGAGGCGGCGACCACCGCAGCCGCCGCGCCTTGCAGGCCGCATCTATCGCCGAGGCAAAATCACCGCTAAGGAATCGCGCTTGCAATTTGCGGATCCAGTACCAGCTCTCGGGAAGTGCAAATGCCTGATTGCTGGACAGGTGTCGCTCGAACCGAAGCTCGTCGAACTGTTCGTCGTCAAACGCGCCGAATGTCCGCGTCAACCCCCGCAGCATCCGGATCAATCCAAGCTGCGGTCTCATCAGGTCGATGGCCAACCCGAACCTTGCCCTCTCGGCGAATCTCAAGCCGTGCTCCGCTTCATCTTGTGCTTCTGCAAGCGGATGGCCGGCCGCGAGCAGGTTCACGTTGAGGCTGGCACAACTGAAGGCGGCGAATGTAATGTCGCCAACGCGGTTTGCGGCGTCGAATGCGAGGCGAAACGCGTCACGCGCGTGCCGCAGATGCTTGTTCCACGACAGGACGAGGTTGCCATAATTCAGGTAGGTCCTCGCTTGGACTCCGGAGAATTCGCGCCGCTCTACGAGTTCTGTCCCGATGTGGCTGAATCGAAGTCCCGCTTGATGGTCTCCGAAGCGGGCGCCAGCGATCGCCCCGAACATGACATAGGGAACGCACGAATCGTTGCTATTTCCCCACTCAATACTGAGATCGACCGCCTTGAGAACGACCAGCGAACGAAGGTTCGCGTCGGTGAAGAACGCTGCCGGCATGAGCGCCGTCAGGAAATCCAAGGTCGCCAAGGCAACGGGGTCCGTCATCAAAGGCAGATCCAACAGCTCCTCGATCGCCCGCTTTCCGAGCCGCGACCACACATGATCGTATTCGCACCGCACATCATCGTCGCTTGGGTGGGCCGGCCACTTGATCGAGAGCGTTGCCAGATACGCAAGACCGACACTGACCGCGCGGTCAGGCTGACTGAGTGCGGTATACAGATCCACCCGCCGGCGCGCTACGGCAGCGTGGTCTGTAGCCTCCGCGGCGCGGTTTGCCAGCCGCGACAACCGTTGCTCGGCCTCTGAGACGGCGCCGGTCACGAACTCACATTCGGCCCGGTGCAACTCGAGAGAAAACGCAAGACGATTAGCTTGCTTGCAACACTTGTCCGGCAGTAAGGCCGCGCCGGCGGAAAGATAGATGAGCGCGGACGCGTAGGCTGCGGACGCCATCGCGCGCAGGCCGCCTGTCAAGTTCAGCTCAGCGAGTTCCTCGCGTTCTTCTGATGATGTGATCAAGGCGGAAGCCCGATTGAGCTGATTGAGGATGTCGAAAACCATTTCCTCACGCCGCTCCGGGGCTGCTAAAGCCAGCAATTGCCGACCGATTCGAAGATGGACCGCCGCCCGGTGTTCTTCCGGGATCAAGGAATAGGCGGCCTCCTGCACTCGGTCGTGGACAAACCGGTAGACCCCGTTGAGGTACTCAACCAGTTCCTGGCGAACAGGCTCCGAGAGGGTCGTATGAACCTGTTGCTCTGTGCTGCCGAGGACGAGGGAAAGCGTCGTGATCTCGGCGATGTTGCCCAGACCGGCCAAATACTGCACGGCTTTCAGTGCGTCGCTCGACAGCCGCGTCAGCTTGCTGACCATCAAGTCCACTAGATTGTCAGTGTGAGCCTGCGCCCGAATGCGATCGAGATCCCAACACCAGCACGCTGCATTGTAGTCGAAGCGGACCGAGCCCTCTTCCACCAGGGCGTAAAGGAATCGAATCACGAAGAAGGGATTGCCGCCTGTTTTGTCATGTATGAGCTGCGCCAGCGGTGCGCTGCGAGCGGGCTCGCAGCGCAGAGTGTCGGCGACGAGATGCGCGATATGTTCGGTGGCCAGGGGCGCAAGGGTAATTTGCACGACCTTCGCGCCTGCGCTCCTTATCGCTTCAACCTTGCGCCTCAATGGATGAGCGATATCGACCTCGTTATCGCGATAGGCGCCGATCAGCATCAGATGCTGCAGATCCGATTGGATCAACAGGTCCTCGACCAAGTCGAGTGTCGCTGCGTCGACCCACTGAAGATCATCGAGGAATAGCGTCAGCGGATGTTCCGGCGTTGCGAATACGCCGATAAACCGACGTAGCACGAGCTGGAAGCGACGTTGTGCCTGATGCGGCGGCAGCTCGGGAACCTGCGGCTGCTCGCCTATGATCAGCTGCAACTCAGGGATCAGATCGACGAGGAGGCGCCCGTTTGGAACCAGCGCGTCGTGAAGGGCCCGACGCCAGACCGCGAGCTCCGCGTCGGGCTTGCTGAGAAGGGAGCGTACGAGCCTCTGAAAGGCCTGCACCAGCGTCGCATAGGGAATATCGCGCTTGTACTGGTCGAACTTGCCTGATGCGAACAATCCCTGCGAGAGAACAAGGATACGATGCAGCTCGTTGACCACAGAGGATTTGCCGATGCCGGAATAGCCGGAAACCAGTACGAGCTCCGGCGCGCCGCTCTTGATCACGTCCTCGAATGCGGCGAGCAAAGTACCGATCTCGCGCTCTCTTCCGTAGAGCTTCTCTGGGATGAGCAGGCGGTCGGGCGTGTCGTATTGACCTATTGGAAACTCTTCGATGCGACCTCCGACCTCCCATTCGCTCAGACAGCGGCGCAGGTCATGCTCGAGACCTGCGGCAGTCTGGTAGCGTTGCTCGGCAGACTTGGCGAGCAGCTTGAGGACGATGGCCGAGACCGGAGCCGGTACAGCGTTCACCCGTGCGCTGGGAGGCATCGGCCTTCTCGCAATGTGGCAATGCACCCACTCCATGGGAGTGACGGCCGTGAACGGCAAGGAGCCGGTCAGCATCTGGTAGAATGTGACGCCGAGTGAGTAAAGATCACTACGGGAATCGATCGAGCGGTTCATCCACCCGGTCTGTTCAGGCGACATGTAGGGCAGCGTGCCGACGATGAACTCCGGCGGCGCGGGCGGCCGCCGCTCGCGAGCTACGCGCGAAGCGATACCGAAGCCGGTGAACCGGACATGTCCGTCCTGACAGTTCACCAGGATATGTGCCGGCTTGACGTCCTTGTGGACGAGGCCGCCCTGTTGGACCTTGTTCAGAGCCGTCGCGATGCCGATCGCGAGCTGTAGGAAGCGTCCGATCTCCATGGGCGCGCCAAGCAGCCGTTCAAGCGGTTCGCCGCCGGGATCCTCGAGCAGCAGCACGGGGCGATTGAGACGGCGTTCCAAGCTGAGTGGCCGGATGGCCCACGCTCCATCCAGTTGGTCCTTAAGTGCATATTCGTGAGCCAATCGATCGAGGCTTGCGGATGGGGTATCTTCTGCCTTGGGAAGCACGACAAGCACAGCGCCACCACCAGCGCCGTCAGAAAGTGATGCCCGGCAGTAGACGCGGTCGTCGTCGTCCCATAGCACTTGGAAGTGGCTATCCATGCGCGTCGAACTCTGGGCTCACCTCCGGCCCGAAGGTGGGTAAGCAGGCACCGCATATTCCTCGTTGACCAAGCAAGTTTGCCACAGGCGCGACGGTGTAGCCAGCACCGCTCAGCGCGGTCCGAGTTCCTGGCGCAGCCGTCTTTCATAGACACGGATCCGACGTCGAGCAGAAACATTTTGCGCCCGGGACGCGAGCTTGCTCCGTTCAAACCTCAGGTGCCGAGAGCCCTAGGCTGGTCGCACGTCCCGCGAGCGGATCGCGTTCGGCGGAGCGAATCCAGCACGACCGAGAGATAGACCGTGACTGAACAGGCATCACAGCTGGACGAGCGCGCAGCCGCGACCAGGGTTGAGGAAACGCAGGCTTTCAAGGCGCTGTCCGGACTCGTGCGGGATATGGCGGATGGCCTGGATCATCCGGAGCTCTGGCTGCTCCTCAACATGGTCGTCGAGGAGGGCGATGCTGCCGACCTGCTTGCCGTCATAGGCACCCTGCGACCCCTTCAGCAGCCGAAGGTCGCGAAGATTCTTGACGTCGTTGAAGCCTTCATCCAAGGCATCGCGGGTCCGCGCGACGAGGGCATTTCGAAGTTGAAGCAGCTTCAGGCGCAGGATCGCCTGTGCCCGCAGATCACCGGCGCGCTTTCTTTCCTGGCGAAGGGCAGGCCACCACCTGAAACCGGCGTTCCGATTGTCCCGCAAAACCCGACGTCTACCCCATCGCGATGCATGAACTTTCGCAAGCCCCGAGGCGACAGCTACGACCTCCTGGAAATCGCCTGCTTCAAGGCCGCTCTCGACAGCGCACACCACTACGAGACGCATTTTCTGACATGCCCCGCGTTCGACAGCGATCTGTCGCTGCTCTCGAAGGCACTGGAGCTTGCCCGACCGAACGGCCTCTTTCTCGAATTTGGGGTGGCCTCGGGCCGCACCATCAACCACATGGCACTGAACGCACCCCAGATCCATTTCTACGGCTTCGACTCGTTCGAGGGGCTGCCGGAGGCGTGGCGGAGCGGATTTGACAGGGGCGTGTTCGCACAATCGCGCCTGCCCGTCGTGCCGCCCAACGTAACCCTGATCAAGGGCTGGTTTGAGGATACTCTGCCAGGCTTCCTGCATGACCGGCCGCAGCTGCCGCTCTCACTGCTTCACATCGATTGCGACCTCTATTCGTCAACCAAAACGATCTTTGCAAACTTGCGAGATCGCATCGTGCCCGGCACCGTGATCGTGTTCGACGAGTACTGGAACTATCCGGGCTGGCGCGATCACGAGTTCAGGGCCTTTGAGGAGTTGCTCGCTGAAACAGGCCTTCGAGCCAAGCCGTTCGGCTTTGTGCCAAGCCATCAACAGGCAGGCTTCGTGATCTCCAGGCCGGATTGAGCCTCCCGGAAGGCACCGCTGCGTCGGCGCTTGCGATCCGGAGGGCGAGGAGCTTGCGGGCATAGCGCTGCGCTGGACTAATAGCTCTCACGTCCCAAGCCTGAAACGCCGCCGTGCTCCGTTTAACACCCATCTGTATCTGAGATTTCATGGGTGGCAGCGTGGCCAAAGCAGCAATCGATCGGATGTTACTGGAGGCGGTCCAGCATTATGATGCGGGCCGCTCCGCGGAAGCTGACGCGGTGTGCACCGACATCCTTGTTGCCGACCCCGATCACGTGACGGCGCTGCATCTGTCCGCCGTGATCGCTTTTGTCAGCGACCGCGCGGCGGAGGGCGCACGCCGGCTTGCGCGCGTGCTCAGTCTCGCGCCCGACCATGCACCGGCCTTGGCGACGCTCGGGGATGCGCTGGCGGTGAAGGGCGAGCAGGCGGGCGCCGCGGATGCGTTTGGTCGCGCGGTGGCGCTGCGGCCGACCGATGCCAATCTGCACGCCAAGCTTGGCGCGGCGCTGTGCGACCTCAAGCGCTTTGCAGAGGCCGAGGCGAGCCTGCGCCAGGCGCTCGCACTCGACACCAGCCTCACGCGCGTGCGCTTCAATCTCGGCGTTGCACTTTCGGGGCTCGGCCGTGCAGCGGAGGCCGAGCAGGCCTATCGCGCGGTGCTCGCGCTGGACCCCGCCTCGCGCAGCGCCTGGCTCAATCTCGGCAATGTGCTGGCCGATCAGGACAAGGGCGATCAGGCTGTCGAAGCCTACCGGCAGGCGCTCGCGACCGATCCGGACAATGCCGGCCTGCTGCGCAATCTCGGCGCGGCGCTGCATCAGCAGGGTAGACTGGATGATGCGATTGCGCATTATCGCCGTGCCACCGTGCTGGCGCCCGACGACAATGACACGCTGCGCTGTCTCGGCATTGCGTTGCACGAGGCCGGGCAATTGGAAGAGGCGGCCAGGGTCTATCGGCAGACCGTGCTCGATCCGGGCGACCACATTGTGCTGAGCAACCTCGCCGCCTGTCTGTGCGATCTCGGCCGGTACGACGAGGCGATGGTGACCAGCGATCTCGCTTTGGCGGTCAAGCCGGATCATGCGCCGGCGCACACCAATCGCGGTATCATCCTGGACATGCGCGGCGATCTCGACGGCGCCATCGCCGCGCTTCGCCGCGCGGTCGCGGTCGATCCGGGCTATGCCAAGGGCCATGCCAACCTCGCGGTGGCGCTGCGCAGCGCGGGCGAGCTTGACGAGGCGCTCGCCGCCTCGCATCGCGCCGTTGCGCTCAAGCCGGAAGAGCCGCTGATCCGCTACAACCACGCGCATGCGCTGTTGCTGAATGGCGATCTGAGAGGCGGCTTTGAGGAATTCCGCTGGGGTCGCAACTGCAAGACCTGGGCTCACCATTATCCGGATCTCGACCAGCCGGAATGGGAGGGCGAAGCGTTCACCGGCCGCACCCTGCTGGTGTTCTCCGACTATGGCATCGGCGACGCGATCCAACTGCTGCGTTACCTCCCCGGCGTCGTCGCGCGCGGCGGGACGGTCATGCTGCAAGTGCAGCCGAGCCTGGTGCCGCTGTTGAAGGATCTGCCCGGCGTCACGGTCATCGCCCGCGGCGAGCCGTTGCCGCCGTTTGATCTGCAGCTGCCGATGATGGGGCTGCCGCGCGTGTTCGGCACCACGCTCCAGGGCATTCCCGCACCCGTTCCGTATCTGCAGGCGGAGCCGGCGACCGCCTCGCGCTGGCAGCGCGCGCTTCGCCTCGAGACCAAGCTGAAGGTCGGCGTCGTCTGGGCCGGCAACGCCCTGCACAAAGGCGACAGGCAGCGCTCGATCGCGGCGGAAGCGGTGCTGCCGCGGTTGGCCATGCCGGGCGTGCAGCTCTACAGCCTGCAGAAGGAGGCGCGGCCTGAGGACGCTGCGGTGCTGGCCGCGCTCGGCACCGACATTGCCGATCTCGCGCCGGCGCTTGGCAGTTTCGCCGATACGGCGGCCGCCGTCGACACGCTTGACCTCGTGATCTCGGTGGATACGTCGGTCGCGCATCTTGCAGGTGCGCTCGGCCGTCCAGTGTGGGTGCTGCTGCCCTACGCCCTCGACTGGCGCTGGATGCGCGACCGCGAGGACTCGCCATGGTATCCGACCATGCGGCTATTCCGGCAGCAGAAGCCGCGTGCCTGGGACAACGTCATCGCCCGAGCCGCCGCCGATCTCGCCCGCGTCGCGTCAGGCGAAACGGCGCTGCTCTGGCCGGCATCGTTCAATGGTGAAGCGCGTGCCAATCCATCACCGTCACCGTGAGGTGCTCGCTTGCGCCACGAAGGCTGACGGCTCAGCGATACGGATCCTGCCTGATGGTCGGCTCGGAGGCGCGGACGCGCCGGATCGTAATCGGCGAGCCGTCGGATTCGAATTGCAACTGATAGGATTTGCCGGCGCCATCGGTCGCCGAGCAGGAGATGCTGGAGACCTTACCGGCTGCGAAATTGCCGACCTGCTTGCAGACCCCGGAGGAGGTCTGCACCGCGGGCACCGGCAGGCCGTCGACCTTCGGCCGCTCCTTGGACTTGGTCAGCATGCGGTCGATCGCGAGTATGTAGAGGTTTTCCTGGGTGCGGCGGCCGTTATCACCCGAGAACGAGATCACATGACTCTCGTCGGCAGGGTCGTCGAGCGGCACCGTGAAATCGGCGCGGCCCTTCTCGGTATGGAAATAGGCCACCATCTTGCAGGCGAAATCCCGGCCATCGATCTTCAGCATGGTGCAGGTGCCCGACATCAGGGCATAGAGATCCACATCCGGCTCAGTCTCTTCGGATGGCGGCATCTGGGCGAAGGAGGCAGTCGCGGCGAGACAGCCGCCAATCACCAGGGCCTGCCGAAGCAGCCGTGCGATGGTACTTTTCCGCGCAGGCCGAAGCCCGAACAAGCGCCTTGTCTCACCGATGCTGGTCATCAATGGAGCCAAAATCCCCCGTCCACCGCCGCAAGCCCCAGAGCGAGGGCCGCGGTGAATCGTGTCCTCAATAGCACGACTTTGGGCAATTACTGGGCAGCTTTAGGCCGCCTGCGCCATTAAACTTGCGAACGCCGGATAGGTTTCGGCGAGCTCGTCGAGAACCCGTCCGCGCAGCAGGGCAAGTGTCGCGGCGTCCGGGGGCGGCGTCGCCGGCACGACATCGGCTGTATCATAGTCAAAGCCGGTATTGTCGCTGACATCGGCGGCGGAAAAGGGCGGATGCACCGAGCTCAGCCGAAAGCGCGCGTGCTGCCGGTCGAAGGCAAACAGCGCCATGTTGGTGAGCAGCGCGTAGGGGCCGCCGCGGCGCGGCACCTCAGGGGTCGTCGCGGCGGCGCTGATGAAATCGACTTTCGGTACCAGGACGCGCGGCGAATGCTCCTCCCGAAACAGGATGACACGCGGCACCAGGTGATAGAGGTAGGCCGAGCCGAACGAGCCGGGCCAGCGCACCTGCGATTGCGGATAATCGCCCGTGCCGACCAGATTGATGTTGCCGCTGCCGTCGATCTGGCCTCCGCCAAGGAAGAATGCATCGATCCGGCCCTGCGCCGCACAGTCGAACACCTCGACCGCGCCGTCGGTGAAGAAGTTGTGCCGCGCGGATCCGAGAATGGAAATTTGCACCGGCGTCCTGCCGCGCGCTTCGTTGCGGGCGCGCAGCAGCATGGCGCCGGCGGCGGGAATCGGTGAGGAGGCGCCGACCGCGACATGGCGTACGCCCTCGAGCAGGTCGGCGATGACAGTGATCAGGAGTTCGCGTTGCTCGCGCTGCGGCAGCATCATGCGACCTCGCGGCGCCGGGTCAGGAAGCTCGAGAGATAGGCGCGAAAGCCCTCTTCGCTGCGCGCCATCGCCGCATAGCGGGCGAGCTCCGCGGTGTCGGTCTCGTACTCGTCCCGGAGCGACAGCGGCCAGGCGCCGCGCGGCGCCACCGCGATCGTGTCGACATAGAGCGACGGCAGCACGCCGGCCGCGGAATCCTCGGTCTCCATCAGATTGTGCTCGACAATGCGCTCGACCGTCACCAGCGTGCGCCTGGCGGCATAGGCCATGGTCGCGAGCTCACGCAGCCGGCCAATCTTCACATTGCCGGCGCGATCGGCTTCCGCCGCATGGAACAGCGCGACATCGGGCGCGATTGCGGGCACCACGACCACCTTGCGCGGCTCGCCGACCGGGCTGTCGATGACCTTCCAGTCGGGGCGCACCTTGAGCAGGTCGCTGCCGATGATGCCCGCGATCGGCATGAACGGCACGCCCTTTTGCGCAGCGAGCAGCCCGGCGAGGATCGCGGGGCAGGTGGAATCGGTGAGCGCGAAGCTGCCGTCGCGCACCGCAGCCGTAAACCGTGGCGCGCCGCCGGCTTCGCCCAGCGAGACCGCGCTGGTCTCGACAGCGGCTACCGCCTTGGCGCCGATCAGGAGGTCGGCCTGCAGGCCGGAGGTGGGGACGCAGATCAGCTTGAGGTTATCAGCACCGGCTTCGATCAGCGCTGCGGTCGCGGCCATCGCAACGCTGGTGACCGGAACAGCCAGCGATTGGCCAGGTGCCACGCGCCTGGCCAGCGCCTCCAGCGCGACGATCTCGGTCATGGGCGCACCTCCGTCTGCTTTGGTTCTTTCGTCGGCGACGGGCCGACGTTTGACAGCAGCCTAACCGGATCGGCCGAGGCTGTCAGCCGCTTTCCCGGAACCGGGCCCTCAAGCGGCCGCGGTCGCACGCCAGCGCGAATCGCGCGGGGAAGGGCGGCGGTGCAGCCGGCGCTCCAACTGCGCACGCGCCCGCGGCAGCTCGCCGGCGCGGATCAGCGCCACGATGAACGTGTCCTCGATGATCTCGCGCTGGGCATGGCTGCCGCCGATACGCACGACGTCGTCGAGCACGGGCTCCAGATGCGCCACGCAGCCGCGTGCATCGCCGTCGGCAAAGGCGCGCACGGCACGGCAGATCTGCGGCACCACGGGGCCCGCGGCAAGCTTGCCGTCGGCAAGCCGCTGCTCGATGACGCGCAAGCGTTCGTCGAGCGCGGGATCGTCGCCCGTTGCCGCCGCAAGCAGCGCCATGTGCACATCCGCAAAGGGCAGGCTCGATTTCGGGAAATAGCGCGTGGCGTAATGCGCCGCGTCGCGCCAGAGCTCGGCAGGTACGGTATGGCCATATGCAAAAACCCGCCACAGCAAGCCGGCGCAATCGGACATCACATTCAGCGGCGGAGCCGGGTTGATCGCGGGTGCCAGGACGTCGCGATAGATCGCGAGCGCCTTGTCCGCGTCATCGTGCTCCAGCGCACCGAGCGCCTCGTGCCAGCGGATGTGACCGTAAAGGATGCCGCTGCGGTCGTAGCTCGGCGCCCATTCATTGACCAGCGCATCGGCATCATCGACCGAACCGTCCTCGAACATCGCATGCAGCAGCGCGTGCGCGGCATGGGCGTTCTGGCGGCGCATGGCAAAGCCGCGCTCGGTCATCGCGCGGCCGCGTGCGACTGCGCCATTCTCGGTCATGGCCCAGCCATAGCTCGTCAGGAACCACCAGTCGTCGCCGTAATGGCTGGCGTAGCGTTCGCACAGATCCTGCCGCGCCTGGTCGTGGTCGGCCATCCCGGAAAAGGCGAACAGGCCAAAGGCGCCGAGCGGCAGCGACAGCACCACCGCATCGCGCGGCCATTCCTGGAGGTGGTTGAGCACGGACGCAATCGCCGCATCGCCCCGCCCTTCGATGGCGAGTGCCAATGTCTCGACATGCGAGCGCTCGCGCGGCGTGCCATGCCGCGCGACGGTCTCACGCGCCGTCGCAGCCTTCGCCCGCGCCACGTCGCCCTGTTGATAGAAGGTGTGAAGGCGTGCACGAGAGATATGCGCCAGTGCAAAATCCGGATCGAGCGCAATGGCTCGCTCGAACGCCTCCGCCGCACCCGTCCAGGCCGAGAACATGAGGTCGACGCCCTCGCGATAGGCTGCCGCGGCGTCGGCAGAGGAGGTCGAGAGGGGAAGGCCGTAGCGGTCCTGATGCGGCGTGCTGCTCATGGCTTACCCCGTCCGTGCTCGTCGTCCCTCGATGGGATAGGCAGGGTCGTTGAACCCCGGCGTCGAGGGATGGCCTGTGACGACCAGGCGATCGATCAGCGCCTCATCCTCGGCGGTGAATTTGTAGTCCAGCGCGCGGATGTAATCGTCCCATTGCGCCTCGGTGCGGGGACCGGCGATCACGGAGGAGACGAAGGACGAGTTCAGCACCCAGCTGACCGCGAACTGACCTGCGGTGATGCCCTTGCCCTCGGCATGCTGCTTGATCTCCTGCGCAAGCTTGAGCGACTCGGGCCGCCACTCCGTCTGCATCATTCTTGTGTCGTTGCGGCCGGCACGCGTGTCCTTGTCGGGCGCGGCGTCGACCTTGTATTTGCCGGTGAGCACGCCGCGCGCCAGCGGGCTGTAGGGTACGATACCGAGGCCGTAATAGAAGCAGGCCGGGAAATGCTCGACCTCGGGCATGCGGTTCATCGCATTGTAATAGGGCTGGCTCGCGACCGGGCGATCGATGCCGAGCCGGTCGCAGATGTTGCAGATTTCGGCGACGCGCCAGGCGCGGTAGTTGGAGACGCCGAAATAGCGCACCTTGCCGGCGCGGATCAATTCGGCCATGGCGCGCACGGTCTCCTCCAGCGGCGTCGTATGATCCTCTTTGTGCAGATAATAGACGTCGATGTAATCGGTGCCGAGCCGCGTCAGGCTTTCGTCCGCTGCCTGCAGCACCCAGCGGCGTGACAGACCGCCGCGGTTGGGATCGTCGCCCATGGGATTGGCAAGCTTTGTCGCGAGGATCCAGCCCGGCCGGTTGTTGGAGATCGCGCGGCCGACCACCTGCTCCGAAGCGCCCTTGGAATAGGCATCTGCCGTGTCGATGAAGTTGATGCCGGCCTCGCGCGCCTTCGCCACGATCCGCGACGACGTCGCTTCGTCCGTCGGTCCGCCGAACATCATGGTGCCCAGGCAGATGGGTGAAACCTTCAGGCCGCTGCGGCCGAGCTGACGGTATTGCATGGGCATGTCCTCGATTTGGGCGAGATGAGGATAGCGTCATTACGAGCGCAAGCGAAGCAAACCAGGGCCGCAAAACGAGATTGCTGGATTGTGTATGGCGCCCTGTATGAGGGTTGTCGTCCCGGCGAAGGCCGGGACCCACACCGCGGAATCTGGCGGTGGCGAAGACCGGCGGACGACCTTCGCGACAACGCGATCCTGTGGTTATGGGTCCCGGCCTTCGCCGGGACGACGGCGGAGTGCGTCACTCGCTCCGCAAAATCTTGAACACGCCATTGGCGGTGGCGACGCAGCGCTTGTCGGCGGTGACTTCGGTGGTGATGAACACCAGGCTCCTGGTGGCGCGCACCACGCGGGGGCGCGAGATCAGGATGTCGCCGATCTGGCCGGCGTCGACAAAATGCACGTCGAGCTGGATGGTCGCCATGGTCTGCTTGCCCGTGATGTAGCGGGCGGTCATGCCGCAGGTACGGTCGGCGAAGGTCATCAGCACGCCGCCTTGTACCAGGCCGCGGCGGTTGTGGTGCTTGTCAGCGGTCGGCAGGGCATATTCATGCACGCCGTCGATGCTGCGCTCCCAGAGCGGCCCAACCAGCTGAATGAAGCCGGTGGCCTCGACCTGCGACCAGCCGTCGGCTTTGAGCTGTGCGGCGACGGCCCTGTCGGTCATCTCCAGAATTCCATTCCAGGTCAGTTCAGTTGAAGTCATGCATCTACGGTCGTTTCATCGAATGCCGGACTGATGTAGTCAAGCATCATGAGACCGTTCGATGATGCCACACGGCGGAATATCGCTGCGCTCTGCGCGAATTTTGTGCGGGCTGCGCCGCTCGATCCGGCGGTCGATTCCGCACTTGATTTGGCACCTGGGCTGAAGCGCGCGGCGGTCGCGATCGCGCTCACCGGTAGCGGCGAGGGAGCCGAGACCGCCTTCCTCCTGACCCGCCGCGCCTCGAGCCTGCGTGCCCATCGCGCGCAGTGGGCTTTGCCGGGCGGTCGCTGCGATGCCGGCGAGACGCCGCTTCAAGCGAGCTTGCGCGAATTGCAGGAGGAACTCGGGCTGGTGCTCACAAACGATTCGGTGCTCGGCGTGCTCGACGATTACCCGACCCGCTCCGGCTACCTGATTACCCCGGTCGTGGTGTGGGCCAGGGATGCGCAGGCGATCGTGCCGAATCCGGATGAGGTCGCCTCTGTTCACCAGATCGTACTTGGCAGCATCGAGAGCGACGCCGCCTTCGATTTCGTCAGCATCCCCGAGAGCACGCGGCAGGTGATCCGCTTTCACTACGAGGGGCGGCTGATCCATGCGCCAACCGCGGCCATGATCTACCAGTTCCGTGAGCTCCTGGCGGGGCGGCAGACCCGGGTGGCCGAGCTGGAACAGCCAGTGTTTGCCTGGAAGTAGCCTTGGTTTGCGCTAAAACGGCCGCATGCATCACCAAACGATTCGCTTGGCTCCGTTGGTCTCCCTGGCCGTTGCGCTCGCCCTGCCCTTGCTGATGGTGCGGGCCTCCGCATTCGATCTGAACTCGCTGCTGCCCTCGGTGAGCGGAGCCAATGCACAGGCCTCATCCGAGGCGATTGCGGAGTACCGCCGCAAGCTCAAGGACTATCTCGATGCGCGCAATGCCTTTGAACAGGAGGCCGGCGCCTATTGGAACGACATCGCCGACAAGCGCCGTGGCCGCAACGCCAAGCGCCGCGCGCATGAGCAGATCACGCTCGACGACTATGTGCTGACCCAGCCGCCGGTCTATACCGGGCCAAAGCGGCCGGTGAACCCGGCACCGGAAACCGAGCCGGGGCCTCCGCCGCGCGAGCGCAAGCATATTCCTGTGGTGGCCGATCTCCTGCGCGCCGCGTCGGATTGTTTCCAATGGGCGCCGCAGCGCCCGAGCACCGAGATCGAGTTCAAGCGTGCCTACGCCCGCTTTGCCGTTGAAACCGGGCTGACGCGCGAACAGGCGGTGCGGGTCTACTCCTTCGAGACGGGCGGCGATGGCAGGTCCGACTCGCAATCCGGCCTGATCCACGGTTCCCACGCGGTCTCGACCGCGATCGGCTACAACCAGCTGCTCACCACCAACACCGTCGAGCTGCTGGCCGAGCAGGGGCCGGATTTCATCAAGATCCTCGCCCAGCGGGCCGCCGGCTTCTCCGGACCCGCACGCCCGACGATGGAGCACAAGCTCGCGGTCTTGAGGAAGATGGTCGCGCTGGCCCGCTCGGTGCCCGACGACTGGTCGCAGCATGAGAAGATCGGCGACAGCCCGCAGGGCTGGGCGATGCATGCGATGGTGCTGGACATCGATGTCGGCCCGATGCTGCAGACCCACAAGCTGATGACCTCGGTCATCTTCGCCCGCGAGCGCGGCTTCACCCGCCCGCTGACCGCGGCCGAGCTCGAGATGATGAACCTCACCGGCGACGGCACCGGCCTTGATATGGTGACCATGCCGCAAGCCATGCGCGAGCAGGTGCCGACCTCGAACTTCTTCCAGCGCGGCGGCTACGAGCGCAACCCGGTCGCGATCCGTCACAACACCGTCGCAAAGCTGCTCGCGGTGACCGATGCGCGGATGGATGAGAACAGCAGGCAGCCCGGCGCGAAGGAACTGGCGGCGGCCTTCTAGTTTAGCTCTCGTGGTCCCGGGCAAGCGAAGCGCGACCCCATACCGCGGAATCTATCGATAGGGCATGCTGGTAGACGCCCTTCGCTACAACATCAGGCTGGGGTTATGGGCCCCGGCTTTCGCCGGGGCGACGAAGCGGCTCAATCCGAGCCGAACATGAACTTGCCGTTGCCCTCGAGATACGGAGCGCTGCGCATATAGAGCTGGCCGTTCTGGCCGATGAAGAACAAGGTCCCCTTCGGCACCTTCTTGGCGCCCTTCAGCAGCAGCCCGGCATTCTTGGTGCCCATCTTGTAAGAGAAGGTCTTGCCTTCCTTGTCATAGGCATAGCCGGTGTCCGGCTTGAGCTCCCAGGGCGTCGGCCCCGCGGCTTGCGCCCATGCCGCCGTGGAAAGAGCGGCGCCCGAGAGTGTGCCCACCGCGAGCGCGGTAACGATCATTCGTCGTGCAAGTCGTATCACTGTCATCCTCCCCAACCGCACAGGTTGCATGCACTTGAACAAATCAAGAACGGGCGCGTGCGGTCAACATGTATCGCGACCGGGACATGACCACACGTCGCCGTGCGACTTTGTGATTTCCCGCCGCTTGCGTCGCGACTATCTTCCTCAATTCAACTACAACCAATTCGACAAAAGCAGGCCATAGGGATGATTCGTATGAACGTCGCAAGACTTGTCGTGGGAGTTCTTGGAGGAGCGGCGCTGTCGCTGTCGATATTGAGCGGCGCCGCACAGGCCGAAGATCTGTTCAAGCTCTCCAACAGCCAGAAGATCTCCTGTAGCCGGGGCCTTGCGCCCGGCAAGCTCAACACCGCGACGTGCAAGTCCTACACCTACGTCTTCAACACCAAGACCTCGGAATATTTCCGCTGCCAGGTTTCGCTGGCGCTGACGCGTGACAACAAGGAAGTGATCAACGTGACGACCGATGGCAGCTGCACCAGGAAGCCGCGCATCTTCGACACCGATTCCCACTACGACTTCGATGCCACGGAGACCGAGCCGCCGAACACCAATTCCTTCTTCGGCCAGGGCGGCTATTCGATCTGGGCCGCCGACACCACCCAGCAGAAGGTGCGCGGCTGCATCATCATCTCCTCGGGGCTGGGCTCGGACATCTCCAAATGCCTGGATATGACGTTCCAGTGAGGAGCTGATCAATAAGTTCGAAGGACGAAGGGCTCCCTCGCCCCGCTCTTCGCGGGGAGAGGGTGGGGTGAGGGGCTCTATCCACGCGCCGAACTCGCGGAGAGCCCCCTCACCTGGATTGCATCTAGCGATGCAATCCGGCCTCTCCCCGCAAGCGGGGCGAGGCGCACCGAGCCCGCGGACAAAATCCGCGATCCGGATGGACATCAATGCCCCATGCGCGCCGAGGCGGGGTGGCCCGGCACCTTGAAGCGCTTGCCGGTGTCGGTGACCTTGGTGCCGTTGACCTTGAGGATCGAGAAGTCCTGGCTCAGGAAGTTTCCGGCCAGGATGTACTTGCCATCGGGCGTGAACACGACCGCCTCGGGCAGGCCGCCGACCTCGATGTCCTGGGTCTTGGTCACCTTCTTGCCGTCGATCTTGACGATCGTGAGGCTGCCGTTCTTGTTATAGAAGTACGCCTTCTTCATGTTGGAGCCGCGCAGGATCGCAGCGACCGCAAGGTCGCCTTTCGGGCTCATGGCCAGGCCCTCCGGGCCGTCGCCGACCACGACGCGATCGATGATACGCGGCGGGTTGGCCTCGAGGTCCACCACGCTCGTGGTGTCGACGCTGCCGTCGGAGGAGCCGGCGCCGCCATTGTCGGAGGTGAGCGCAAGCTTGCCGTTCGGCGACACCACGACATTGTAGGGCCATTGCCCGGTCGGCAGGTCGATCTTGCTGTAGGTCACCTTGCCGTTCGCAATATCGAGCACCGACAGCTTGTGCATCGGAAAGCGCGTGGTCAGCGCGCGTTTGCCGTCGGGTGTGAACACCACCTGCGAGACGCTGTCCGGCATCTGCACGGTGTCGGTGATCTTGACGTCGGTGCCGTCGACCGAAAGCACGCTGATGGTGTTGTCGCCGCGGTTGGCGACCAGCGCCATCTTGCCGTCAGGGCTGAAGCTCAAGCCAGATGGCTGCTTGCCGCCGGTGATGGTCGCGGCCAGCTTCGGCGGGCTCGCCTTGAGATCGATGACAAAGATCTTGTTGTCCGGCACCTGCTTCAGCGCATCGCCATCCTTGATCACATCGACGGAATCGGCGACCAGCGCGACCGAGCCGGAGGGATCGATATCGACATTGACCGGCGGTCCGACCACCGAGTTCTCGAGCGGCAGGCTGGCCACGATCTTCGGGCTCTCGGGGCTGGCGAGGTCGACGATCAGGACCTGGTCCTTGCCGGGCAGAGACAGGATCGGCTTGCCGTCGTCATCCCAAAGGATCTTCTCGTCGAGGCCGACAATCATGAAGGGTTTTGCGAGCGCGCCGCTCAGCAGGCTGGAGCCACAAAGCAAGAGGGCAGCCGACAGCGATACGCGGACAAGACGATTGACAGACATGAGGCGTTCTCCCGGGTGGCCGGCCTCTTGAACGGGTGAACGGGCCGGCTCTGGCGCGCCAGACTATGGGGAGAAACCGGCTATTGCCAGTGCGAAACAAGCAGGCAGGATCGGCCGTTCGAATGGCTTGACGAGCGGCTGCGATGTGGGCGAAGGCAGGCGCATCGGCAAAGAAAAAACGGCAAGGGAGAGATGCGATGGACCGGCTCAAGGGCAAGACAGCACTGGTCGTGGGCGCCGGCTCGATCGGCCCGGGCTGGGGCAATGGCAAAGCGACCGCGGTGACCTTTGCGCGCGAGGGCGCGCAGGTGTTCTGTGTCGATCGCAATCCGGCGGCTGCGGAAGAGACGGCGAAAATCATCACGGGCGAGGGCGGCAAGGCCACAGCTTTCGCCGCTGACGTCTCCCGCGCGGCTGAGGTCGAAGCCATGGTCGGCGCGTGTATGAAGGCCTATGGTCGCATCGACGTCCTGCACAACAACGTCGGCATTGCCGAGATGGGCAGCGTGGTGGAGGTGGCAGAAGCCGAATGGGATCGCGTGTTCGCGGTGAATCTCAAGAGCGCCTATCTCGCCATGAAGCACGTCATCCCGGTCATGATCGGCCAGGGCGGCGGCTCCATTATCAATATTTCATCCATCGCCTCGATCCGCCAGGTCGGCATCTCCTATGTCAGCTACGGCGCCAGCAAGGCGGCGATGAACCAGATGACGCGCACCACCGCGGTCGAGTTTGCGCCCAAGCATATCCGCGTCAACGCCATCCTGCCCGGGCTGATGAAGACGCCGATGGTCGAGCATTCCGCGGGGCTGGCGCAAAGCTATGCCAAGGGCGATGTCGAGGCGATGTGGCGCGCCCGCGACGCGCAGGTGCCGATGGGCCATATGGGCGATGCCTGGGACGTCGCCAATGCCGCGCTGTTCCTGGCCTCCGACGAATCCCGCTACATCACCGGCATCGAGCTCGTGGTCGATGGCGGGTTGACCTGCCGGGCTTAGTTGCGGATTTCGAGCGCGTCGCCGCCTTCAGCCCTGCTCGCTGCGATAGTTCAGCGGCGTGTCGCCGAAGCGGCGGCGGAAGCAGCGGTTGAAATAGGATGTTTCGTTGAAGCCGCAGGCGAACGCGATCTCGCTGACCTTCAAATGATCATTGCGACGGTCGGCGAGCATCCGCCGCGCCTTCTGCATGCGCAGCTCAAGCACCCGTTCGGACAGGCTGACGCCGGTCTCGCGCAGCAGCTGCTGGACATAGCTCGCGGAGACGCCGGTTCTTGCCGCGACGGTCTTGATCGAGAACGCGGGATCGGAAAAGCAGGTCGCGATCTCGCGCAGAATGTCCGCGCAGCGCGCGGCCCGCAGGCCGCGCAGACGCGCAAGCGCAGCGTTGTTTTCGGCCGTGCCGAGCGCAAGCGCAACGAGATCGCACACGGTTGCTTCGACATGCTCGGTCAGGACGGGGTCATCGGCCAGCGCGCCCGGCTCCATCAGGAGGCCGACATAGCGCTTCAGATGATCGAGCGCGGGCGAGGTGCCGTCGAGGGCCGACGTGGTGAGGTTATCCACGTCAGGGACCAGCCGTTGCAGCATCGGCTTTGGAATCCCGACACTCATCCAGCTCCGCACGCCGTGGCAGGAGAAAGCCTCCATGCCGCTGAACAGCAAGGCGCGATCCGTGTGGACTGTCTCTTTCCGTCCGGATTTGGAAAAGGAGAATGCGGTCGAGGCCAGGTTGAAGCAGAGGAAATAACGCTCCTGCGGGAAGGCCGATACCTGCTCGGCGGTTCGCGTGATGGAATGCCGCGTGCCCTGGAAACGCGCGAGCAGCAGGCCGCGCACCCCGGCGAAGTCCCACTGACCGGTGAAGGGACTATCATCGAGATGTTGCAGCTCCGTCGCGCCGACCCATTCGCAAAAGGTGTCGCGCCACAGCTCAAACCGGGTCCGATCATCCAGATGATCCGGAAGATCGTCCGTTGAAATCGTTAGTCTCCGCATTGACGCGGTATCCACTCCAGGCGCTTTGGTCTCGGCTGCGAGCCGAGGCGCGGCGCTAGCGTCATCCCACGGCAGCGGTCGGTGACTGCTGCCGCGCCTTTGGTCGAGGCCTGCGCTTTTTCGGTTCAAACGCGATCAGCCTCCACCGCGGGCTGCCTGGTGACCTGTGCTCCCGGTCAAGTCCGGTGCTGTCCTGTGCTATGATTTGCACTACCGGCCGGCTTCACTGTGGCGAATTGCCGGTGCGGCAGGTATTCTTCTCTCCCTCATCCCGCCGAATTTCGGCAATTCGTTTTAGAAGGACCGACAGTGAGCGAGCTTCGACTGGCGATCGTGGGCTTCGGCAAGATCGCGCATGACCAGCATGTGCCGGCAATCGCGGCAACCGACGGCGTGACGCTGGTGGCCGTGGCCGACCCCAATCCGGCCGCCGCGGATGTGCCGCATTTCCGCTCGCTGGAGGCGCTGCTCAACGACGGTCCCGAGATCGACGCGGTGGCGCTCGCCACCCCGCCGCAGATCCGCCGCGCGCAAGCCACCATCGCGCTCGCCGCGCAAAAGCATGTGTTCATGGAAAAGCCGCCGGCGCGCGCGGTGACCGAGATCGCGCCGCTGGTCGCAGCAGCGCGCGAGGCCAAGCGGACCCTGTTTCAAAGCTGGCATGCGCGCTTCTCGCCGGCGGTCGAGCCCGCACGGCGCCTGCTCGCCGAGCGCAGAATCGCAAGCGTCGTCATCAACTGGAAGGAGGATGTGCGGGTCTGGCATCCCGGACAGGACTGGATCTTCGAGCCCGGCGGTTTTGGCGTGTTCGATCCCGGCATCAATGCGCTGTCGATCCTGACCCGCATCCTGCCGCAGCCTCTGTTCGTGACCGCGGCAAGCCTCGAGGTGCCCGCCAACCGCGCAGGTCCCATCGCGGCCGAGCTCGATCTGTCCGACAGCGCAGGCCTTGCGATCCACGCGAGCTTCGATTTCCGCGAGACTCGGAATCACGCCTGGGACATGCGGTTTACGACCGACAAGGGACCCATCGTGCTCTCCGGCGGCGGTTCGCGCCTTGTCGCCGGCGACCAAGTGCTGATCGACGAGAAGAAGCAGTCTTATCGACTGCTCTATCGCCGCTTTGTCGAGTTGGTGCGCAATGGCGAGAGCGAGGTCGATCTTGCGCCGTTGCAGCTCGTGGCGGATGCCTTCATGCTTGGCCGCCGCCGCGAGGTGGAAAGCTTCGCGTGGAACGCTTCGTAATCAGGGCGTTCTGACGTCTCATATCGGGCGCAAATGCGACCGCCAAGCGCAACACGCGGCACTATGGTTGAGGCTAACTTCGCTGTCAGAATCTGGCCCATTTGTCATTTGAAGTCGTATCGCGAGTTCGGTCTCCTGATCGCGTTGAAGCGGTGGCATTCGCCGCTTGCTGCGATGGAGACTCACGATGAAGCATAAGTTTGCGAAATCACTTATCGCCGGTGCGGTGATGGCTGCGCTCGCCCTGGCTTCGCCCGCACTCGGCCGCGGCGGTGGTGGTGGCGGAGGTGGCGGTGGGCACGGAGGCGGCGGCGGCTTTGGTGGCGGCGGCATGCATGGCGGGATGGGCGGTGGATGGGGAGGCGGGATGGGCGGCATGCACGCCGGCGGGATGGGCGCGCATTTTGCGGCCATCGGGCCACGCGCCGTCGGTCCCGGTTTTGGCGGGTCGCGCTTTGCCGGTTCGCATTGGGCGGGCGCGCCCTTTGCGCATGGCGCCTTCGGGCCGCATTTTGCTCACTTCCACCACGGCTTCTTCCATCACCGCTTCCGCCGGTTCGCATTCGTCGGATTTCCCTACTACGCCGACTATGGTTACGACCTGTGCTGGCGCCGGGTCTGGACATCGTACGGCCTGCAGTGGGTCAATGTCTGCGGCGATTATGCCGGCTACTGACGGCTGATCCGACGGAGCCACATCATTGTGATGATCGCCGCCGGCGTATTCGCCTCGTCCATGCCATAGGCTGGTGGCGGTCCCAGGGTCCAAGAACATTGTTTGCGAGACAGATCATGACAGGAGGTCATCGCCGCATTCTGGTGGTCGAGGACGATCCGGAAACCGCTGGTCAGCTCACCGAGCAACTCGCGAGCAGCGGCTATCTGGTCGACCTCGCGACCACAGGCAGCGAGGCGCTGAGCCACGCCGCGTCCCGCGACTATGGCGTGGTCACGATCGACCGCATGCTGCCCGATATTGACGGCATCGCTGTGATGCGCCAGTTGCGGGACGACGGCATCTCGGTGCCGTTCCTGATCATCAGCGCGCTCGGCGAGGTCGACGATCGCGTTCGCGGCTTGCGCGCCGGCGGCGACGATTATCTGGTCAAGCCGTTTTCCTTTGTCGAGCTGCTGGCGCGGCTCGAGGCGCTGCTCCGGCGCAGCGATACGGTCGCCAAGGAAACCATCCTGCGGGTCGGTGATCTCGCGATCGATCTGATCTCGCGCAGTGCGAGCCGGCGCGGCAAGGAGCTGATGCTGTTGCCGAAGGAGTTTCAGCTGCTGGAATATCTGGTGCGCAACGAGGGCCGTGTGGTGTCGCGCGCGATGCTGTTGCAGCACGTCTGGGATCTGCACTTCGATCCGTCGACCAACATCATCGACGTCTATGTCGGGCGGGTGCGCCGCAAGGTCGACGACCAGCAGGCCTATCCGCTGATCCATACCGTCCGCGGCGTCGGCTATCGCCTCCGGGCTCCCGGCTAAGATGCGGCTGGCCAAGATGTTCCCGGCCAGGATGTTCCCGGCCAAGACGCTCTTGGCCAAGACGCTCTTGGCAAAGACGCTCTTGGCAAAGACGCTCTTGGCGAAGACCCTCACGTCAACGACCTTCAGGCTCGCGCTGATCGCGATCGGCACCTTTGGCGTCATCACGGCCGCGATCTTTGCCTACGTCTATTTGTCGACCACGTCCTATGTCCGCAGCCGCTCGGACCGCGAGATCCTGACCGAGGTCGCGAGCCTGAAGGGCGCCTACGAACGCGGCGGGCGCGAGGGCTTGGTCGCACTCATCGACGAACATCTCGCGGACAAGAGCTTTGCCGATCATGTCTACCTGCTCGCCGATCCACATCAGCGCGTGCTGGCCGGAAATCTCGGGCAATGGCCGCAAGCCAACACCACATCATCGGGCTGGATCGAATTTCGCGGGGCCAGGACCGCGCCGGCAAGCGGCGGCCAGCCACTGCTGCGCGCGGTCGTGCAGACATTTCCGAACGGCGATCGGCTGCTGGCCGGGCTCGACATCGGCGACCTCGACAATTTTACGGGGTCGATCAAGCTCGCCGTCGTGTCCGGCGCAGCCTTGATCTTCGCGCTCGCCGCCATGGCGAGCGTGCTGGTGACGCGCCGCACGGTGGGACGGATCGAGCAGATCAACGCCACCAGCCGTGCCATCATGGCAAGCGGCCTCGATCAGCGTATCCCCTTGCGCGGCAGCAATGATGAATGGGATCGCGTCGCCGAGAACCTGAACCAGATGCTGGATCGCATCCAGACCCTGATGGGCGAGGTGAAGCAGGTCAGCGACAATGTCGCGCATGATCTGCGGACCCCGCTCACACGCATGCGCGGCCGGCTGGAGAAGGCCTATCTCGGCGCGCGCGCCGCAGACAGCGACCAGGCGCTGATCGGCGACACCATCGCCGATCTCGATGCTGTGCTGCGCATCTTCGCCTCCATCGTGCGCATCGCCCAGATCGAGACCCTGGCCCGCAAGGCCGGTTTCCATACTGTGAACCTGGTCGAGATCGCGGGCGAGGTCGTTGAATTGTACGATGCCGCGGCGGAGCAGGACAACACAACGCTGGCACTCAGGGGCGCGCGCGAGGTGATGGTCACGGGCGATCGCGACCTGATTTTCGATGCGATTGCCAATCTGGTCGACAATGCGCTCAAGCATGGCCGCGCCGGGGGCAAGGTCGTCGTCGCCTGCGAGATTACTGATGGCCAGCCGGCGGTTTCGGTCGCCGACGATGGGCCCGGCATCCCGCCCTGCGAGCACGAGCATGTCTTCAAGCGCTTCTATCGCCTGGAGCAGTCCCGTTACACGCCGGGCAACGGCCTCGGGCTCAGCCTGGTCGCAGCGGTCGCCCGTCTTCACGGTGCGCATATCGAGATGTGCGACAGCGCACCGGGGCTGAAGGTCAAATTGGCATTCGCCCCGCCGGCTTCATGATAACCGCGGATAGCGGCGGTCTTTCCGCGTTCCACTTGATCACTGCGAAAGCTCGAGAGCGGTAAAACACCGGTCTGCGCTCATGGCGCTTCCAACCCGGCCCAATCGCACTATATTTGGCACCGACAGCAACAACAGGCCGAATCCCCATATGACTGCATCCCTGCGCAATCCTTCCCCCATCGATCCCGTCAAGCTCGACCGCCTCGCGGAAGTCGCGATCAAGGTCGGCTTGCGCCTGCGTGAGGGGCAGGACCTGCTATTGACCGCGCCGGCGGTTGCGCTGCCGCTGGTGCGCAAGATCGCCGAATACGCCTACAAGGCGGGCGCCGGCATCGTCACGCCTATCCTGTCCGACGAAACCGTGACCTTGGCGCGCTACCGCTATGGCCATGATGCCGGTTTCGATCATGCCGCCAACTGGCTGTACAAGGGCATGGCGGACGCGTTCGGAAACAACACGGCGCGGCTCGCCATCGTCGGCGACAACCCGATGCTGCTGTCGGGCGAGGATCCGGTGAAGGTCGCGCGCGCCTCCAAGGCCAATTCCATGGCCTATCAGCCGGCGCTGGAAAAGATCGTCAATTTCGACACCAACTGGAACATCATCGCCTATCCGAGCCCGTCCTGGGCCAAGCAGGTGTTTCCGGACGAGCCGGAGGATGTCGCGGTTGGAAAGCTTGCGGATGCGATCTTTGCGGCCTCGCGGGTCGATCGTGCCGACGCGCTGTCCGCCTGGGAGAGCCACAACGCGACCTTGCGCGAGCGCACCGAGTGGCTCAATGGCCAGCGTTTTGCCGCGCTTCATTACACAGGGCCCGGCACGGACCTGACGATCGGGCTTGCGGACGGTCATGAATGGGAAGGCGGCGCCTCGCAGGCCAGGAACGGCATCATCTGCAATGCCAACATCCCGACCGAGGAAGTCTTCACGACGCCGCATTGCCGGCGCGTCGAGGGCCATGTGGTGTCGTCAAAGCCGTTGTCCTACCAGGGCACGCTGATCGACAACATCGCCGTGAAGTTCGAGGAAGGGCGCATTGTCGAAGCGCGGGCGAGCCGCGGCGAGGAAGTGTTGAGCAAGGTGCTCGACACCGACGAAGGTGCGCGCCGGCTCGGGGAAGTGGCGCTGGTGCCTCATTCCTCGCCGATCTCGAAGAGCGGGCTGCTGTTCTTCAACACCCTGTTCGACGAGAACGCGGCCTCCCACATCGCGCTCGGCCAGTGCTATTCGAAGTGCTTTGTCAATGGCGACAAGCTGACGCCACAGCAGATCGCAGCCCAAGGCGGCAACCAGAGCCTCATCCATATCGACTGGATGATCGGCTCCGACCAGACCGACATCGATGGCGTCCACACCGACGGAAGCCGCGTGCCCGTGTTCAGGAAGGGCGAGTGGGCGAAGTGACCGCAGGTCATTCCGGGTTCTCGCTTCGCGAGCCCCGGAATGACGGTGGAGTTGCGAATCCCGCTACTCCACGTTCACCGTGATGCGCTCCGACATCACCGGGTCCTTGTGCGGGATGTGGCTCCAGTCACCGAGGACGAGCTGCAGGGTGTGGCTGCCCTTGGGCAGTGTCACGACCGCTTCGGTCTGGCCCTTGCCGAAATGCATGTGATGCTCGTCCATCGGGATCGCCTCGTTGAGCGCCTCGCCTTCGAGTGGAGCGGCGTCGATCAAGAGATGATGATGGCCGGTATTCGGCACTTGCGTGCCCGCGGGCGCAATCCCCATGCCGGAAAGGCCGAAGCGGATGGTGACCGGCGAGGTGACGGTGTCGCCGTCCTTCAAATTGATGAAGTAGACTTTGGCATCGGCCGGCGCGGGTGTCTCGCCGGCATGGGCCACCGCGAAGATCGACAACAGGGCGATGGTCAGCAAAGAAAGTCGCATGGGGGATTCCTTGAGGTTTGCATTGAAAAGGCGCCGGTGCGGCGACTTTGCCGTGCCGAAACGAAGAAATTGTGACCGTTGGCGGCGGAAAAAGTCATTACCGAGGCACACACGCGATCGTCATGGCTGGTGATGACGGCGTGCGGGTGGCCGCCGGAGAGCTAATTCCCGGCAAGCTCCGCGCCGCCTGCGCCGGGATGGCGACCGGCGCGCTGCGGCAGCACCAGCACACAGATGATGATAAAGGCGGCAATCGCGGCCGAGGCGAGTGGCCGGCTCAGCGCAAGACCGCCATCACTGACCGGCTTGTCAAGGAAATCGCCGACGGTCGCGCCCAGCGGGCGGGTCAGGATGAAGGCGGCCCAGAACAACAGCACCCGCGACAGATCAGTGAAATAATAGAGCAGCACGACCACAACGAGACCTGCGGCGAACACCACGGCGCCGCCTTCATAGCCGAGCCCGCCGGTGTCGGCGATCCAGTCGCCAAGCGCGGTGCCGAGCGTCTGGGAAAAGGTGATTGCCGCCCAGTAGAAAGCCTCGGCCTTCGGTGTTGTCACGGTGTTGACGTCGACACTGCCCTGCGACCAGCGCCACAGCAACAGCGTCACCGCGAGCAGTAGCGCCAGCAGGCTCGCCCCGCCGGTGTAGCCGATGCCGAGCGAGCGGTCGGCGAAATCCGCCATCGTGGTGCCGAATGTGGTCGATGCGACAATGGTGGCCCAATAGAGCAGGGGATGGAATTTCTTGGCCGCGATCTGCGCCGCGACCAGCATGACCAGCGCCGCGAGAAACAACAGGCTTCCCGCCAGATAACCCCAGTCGAGTGTCATGGTGACGGTGTCGCCGCCGGTCTCGCCGAGCGTGGTGGCGGCGATCTTGATGATCCAGAAGCTCAGCGTGATGGCGGGGACTTTGCTGTGCAGCGAGGATGAGAGGGTCATGTCGTACTTATAGGAAAGCGGACTTCGACGCGCAAGCCGCGCCCATCCGGGCCGTCGTCGAGCTTGATGCTCGCGCGATGCACTTCGAGAATGCGCGCCACCAACGACAAGCCGATGCCTGAGCCGGCCGAATCGAGGTTGCCGCGACGGAACCGCTTGAACGCGGTTTCGCGCTGATCGGCGGGAATGCCCGGACCCTGGTCGGTGATGGCGAGCACGGCATCGCGCTCGCGCACGAACGTGGCGA
>DASREP010000082.1:0-2857 GCA_035652015.1 Bradyrhizobium sp.
GGTCAACATGCGCGACGCGGGCGAGATCGAGCGCGCCGTCGCGGCCTTCGCGCGCTCTCCGAACGGCGGTCTGATCGTGACGGCGGGCGCGGCCGCGCAGCTTCATCGCGAATTGATCGTCACGCTGGCGGCCCGGCACAAGTTGCCCGCGGTCTACTTTGATCGCGCCTTCGTCACCGCCGGTGGCTTGATCTCCTATGGGGCTGATCAGATCGACATGTACCGGCAGGCGGCCGGCTATGTTGATCGCATCCTCAAAGGCGAGAAGCCGGCCGACCTGCCGGTGCAGGCACCGACCAGGTACGAAACGGTGCTCAACCTCAAGACAGCCAAGGCGCTCGGCCTCGAAGTGCCGCCCACGGTGCTGGTGCGCGCCGACGAGGTGATCGAATGAGTGCGCCAGCCGCAAGCTGGTGCGATCCAGCCGGTGGAAGTCCGGCCCAAGCAAGGGGTAGCGCCCGCTTGGCAGCGAGTGTTGCGTGGCCACTGGCGACAGTGGTGACGAAGCGTACACAGCGATTGCCTGGGGTGTGGGATTGAGCCACGAAAGATCAGATATCGCAGGGGCCGAGAGTTTTTATTCGCTCGAAGGCAACATGTGCGGCACCGCCATGCGAGGTGCTGACGCCCTGCCGGGGTCGAAGGCCACATCACGTGCAAAGGGATCGCATCGGAAGCTGGGAGGTCTCGGGTCTGGCCGTCAGCGTCGCGTGCGAGGGACGGTCCGCGTCGGGAAGGTGAGGAGCCGTAGCCGATGATGCACGGACCCGAGAAGTCGGACACCGCCATAGTAGCTGAGAAGCTGGCGAACAAAGCGGAGCGATCCGCAGCGGAGCCGGTGGAGCGAAGGGCGGGGACCAAGGGGAATGCGGGCCAGCAAAGCATGCCCCGGACACAGAGCCGGACCGGCATGTCACAGGCGCTGGAGCGCATACGGAAAGCCGCAAGCGAAAAGAAGAAGGAGAGGTTCACCGCGCTCTTCCACCACATCAATACCGAGTTCTTAGAGGAGGCGTTCTCCGAACTTGCGCAGAACGCAGCCCCTGGCGTGGATCGGCTGACGTGGCAGGCCTACCAAGCAGACCTCGAACGCAATATCGAAGATTTGCATGATCGGCTCCAACGGGGAGCGTATCGGGCATTGCCGTCCCGGCGGGTCTACATTCCCAAGCCGGATGGCCGGCAGCGTCCGCTCGCGGTTGCAGCCCTTGAGGACAAGATTGTCCAACGGGCGGTGGCCACGCTGCTGAACGCGATCTACGAGGAAGACTTCCTCGGGTTCTCGTATGGATTCCGGCCCGGGCGCGGTGCGCATGACGCGTTGGATGCGCTCTGTGTCGGCATCCACGGCAAGAAGGTGAGCTTCATCTTGGACGCCGACATCCGATCATTCTTTGATGAGATCAGCCAGCAATGGCTGATCCGCTTCCTGGAACATCGGATTGGCGACCGGCGCATCATTCGCCTGATCCAGAAATGGCTGAAGGCAGGCATCCTGGAAGACGGGGTCGTTGCGGTCAGTGACAGGGGGACGGGGCAAGGCTCGGTGATCTCACCGTTGCTCGCCAACATCTACCTGCACTACGCGCTCGACCTCTGGGCCGCACGCTGGCGACGGCGCGTGGCTACCGGCGACATGATCATTGTGCGCTACGCCGACGACTTCATCGTCGGGTTCGAGCACCATGGCGATGGCCGGTTCTTTCTGGAGCAGATGCGTGAGCGGTTGGGGAAGTTTGCGTTATCGCTGCATCCTGAGAAGACCCGGCTGATCGAGTTCGGACGATTTGCGGAGGAACGCCGCAAGCGGCGCGGGTTCGGCAAGCCGGAGACCTTCAACTTCCTGGGCTTCACCTTCATTTGCGGGAAGACCCGAGCGGGCAAATTCCAGATCAAACGGAAAACCCGAGCGGACCGCATGCGGGCGAAGCTCAAGGAGATCAAGCAGGAGATGCGCCGGCGCATGCACCAGCCGATTCCCGAGCAGGGGAAGTGGCTAGGACGGATCGTCCGCGGCTACTTCAACTATCATGCAGTGCCGACCAACGGTCACGCACTGAGCGTATTCCGGCATCATGTCACTGATCTCTGGCGACGCACGCTCCGGCGCCGCAGCCAGAAGGATCGGATGACGTGGGCACGGATGACGCAGCTCGCGGATGCCTGGCTGCCCAAGCCGATCATCCTTCATCCTTGGCCAAGCGATCGCTTTGCCGTAACACACCCAAGGTGGGAGCCGTATGCGGGAAAGCCGCCCGTACGGTTCTGTGCGGGGGGCGTGCGATGAAACGCGCGTCCCTACCGCTACGCACGCACATCAAACGCCGCGATGTCATCGCGCTCATCGGCGGCGCGGCGGCATCGTGGCCGCTCGCCGCGCGGGCCCAGCAGTCCGAGCGGATGCGGCGCATCGGCATCCTCCTGCCCGCAACCGCGGACGATGCGGAAATGCAGGCCCGCGTCGGGGCATTCCTGCAGGCGCTGGCGCTCTTGGGCTGGACCATCGGCCGCAATCTGCGCATCGACACCCGCTGGGCCACGACCCATGCCGACGACCTTCGCCGCCACGCGGCCGAATTGGCCGCGCTCGCGCCCGACGTCGTTCTGGCCCATGGCGGCACAGCCGTGGCGTCGTTGCTGCGAGCCACCCGCACCGTACCGGTCGTGTTCCCGCTTGTCGGCGATCCGGTCGCCGCCGGCTTCGTCGACAGTTTGGCGCGGCCGGGCGGCAACGTCACCGGCTTCATGAATTTCGAATACAGCATGGCCGGAAAATGGCTGGAGCTGCTCAAAGAGATCGCGCCGGGCATGGCGCGCGTGGCGGTTCTTCGGGATACCGCCGAAGGCTCCGGAACCA
>DASREP010000083.1:0-5914 GCA_035652015.1 Bradyrhizobium sp.
GTGATCGCGGAAAGTCTCGCCCAACGCCAGGCGTTCTGGAAACTGCGCGACGAGATGTCGGCGGCGCAGAAGCCGGAAGGAGGCTCGATCAAGCACGACATCTCGGTGCCGGTCGCCGCAGTGCCCGATTTCATCGCGCAGGCCAATGCTGCCGTCGAAAAACTGATACCCGGCTCGCGGCCGGTGCCGTTCGGCCATCTCGGCGACGGCAACATCCACTACAATGTCAGCCAGCCGGTCGGCGCCAAGCCTGCCGACTTCCTGGCGCGCTGGCATGACGTCAACGCCGTCGTGTTCGACATCGTGCTGAAGATGGGCGGCTCGATCTCGGCCGAGCACGGCATCGGCGTGCTCAAGCGCGACGAGCTGCCTGAGGTAAAAGACAAGGTCGCGATCGAGCTGATGCGCGCCGTCAAGGCCATGCTCGACCCGCTCGGCATCATGAATCCCGGAAAAGTATTATGAACGCCCCGCTTGCTTCGCCGCTGACGATCTCGACCGTCGAGGACGCCGATATTCCCGAAGTCATTTCGCTTTGGCAGCGCTGCGGCTCGGCGCGGCCATGGAACGATCCCGCCGCCGACATCGCGCGCGCCCGCAAGGGCGACAATTCGACCGTGCTGCTCGGCCGCGACACCGCCGGTGCGCTGGTCGCATCGGTCATGGCGGGCCACGACGGCCATCGCGGCTGGGTCTATTACGTCACGGTGGATCCCGACACGCGTTTCAAGGGCTATGGCCGCGCCATCATGGCGGCGGCCGAAGACTGGCTGCGGGCGCGCGGCATGGAGAAGATGCAATTGATGGTCCGCGCCGATAATGCGCAGGTGCATGCCTTCTACCAGTCGCTCGGCTATTTCGCGCAGGAGCGCGTGACCTTCGCCAAATGGCTCGACGGCCGCGAGCCGACGCCCTGACCGGACATCCCAGCATGAGCATTTCCGACCGCATCCGCATCACAGGCGAGCGCCTGATCTCCGACCATTACGGCACGGTGAAAAGCACGACATTCGAGTGGCGCCGCAATGACGGCGAGTGGCAGAGCATGTCACGCGACGTGTTCGACCGCGGCAATGCGGCGACGATCCTGCCCTACAACCTCGCGCGCCGAACCGTCGTGCTGGTCCGCCAGTTCCGCCTGCCGGCCTATGTGAACGGCTATGACGATCTCCTGATCGAGGCGGCCGCGGGCCTGCTCGACGACGCCTCGCCCGAGGACCGCATCCGCGCCGAGGCGGAGGAAGAAATCGGCTATCGCCTGCATCACGTCCACAAGGTGTTCGAAGCCTTCATGAGCCCGGGCGCGGTGACGGAAAAAATCCATTTCTTTGTCGCCGAATACGAACCCGAAATGCGCATCGGTGACGGCGGCGGCCTCGCCCACGAAGGCGAGGACATCGAGGTGCTGGAGCTTGCCTTCGACGAGGCGCTGGCCATGATCGGCGACGGCCGCATCGTCGATGCCAAGACCATCATGCTGCTGCAACACGCCGCGCTGCAGATTTTCCGCTAGTGATGCCTCGATCCCGACAAGTCTCTGCCCGTCACCCTGAGAGCATGTGAAGTTTTTGATCCGTCACCCTGAGGCGCTCGCGGAACGCGAGCCTCGAAGGGCGACGGCCCGGCTCTCGCAGTGGGGGCGTTCATCCTTCGAGGCTCGCTTGCGCGAGCACCTCAGGATGACGGTCGAACAGCTGTATGACAGTCGAACAGCGGCGATTGCGAGAGCGCCTTAGAACAAACTCCCCTGCCCGTCATCGGTCGTAGCGGGCGGGGCCTTACGCACCGCGCGCTTCGCCAGCTTCGGCGCGGCTTCCGCCGCGCGTTGCTCGTCCGTGATTGGCAGCACGAGCTGCGCATCGTCATTGTCGGCATGGTTCACGCGTGTCGAGACTTCGTGCCAGGCAAATGTTCCCGTGCGCGGCGGCGCCATCAGCGCGAGCACGGGCTCCGCCGAATCCTCGCTGCAATCGAGCCAGCGCGCGAAGTCGACCTCGTCGATCGCGACCGGCACCCGGTGATGCAAGACCGACAGCTCCGGACTCGCGGCCGTGGTGACGATCGCGGCCGTGTCGAGTTCCTCGCCGTTCGGCCCCATCCAGGTCTCTGCGACGCCGGCGAGCCCGAGCGGCTGGTGATCCCGCCGATAAATGAAAAAGGGCCGCTTGCGGCCGTCCACGACCTGCCATTCATAATAGCCGTCGGCGGGGATGAGGCAGCGCCGACGCCGGATCGCATTCTTGAATGCGGGTTTTTCAAGCACCGTCTCGGAACGCGCATTGATCAGAAGCGTGAATTTGCGCGGGTCTTTCACCCAGGACGGAATCAAACCCCATCGCATGAGATGAAAATGCCGCGCCCTGTTTTCGAGAATGATTACAGGTATAGGTTGCGTCGGCGCGATATTATGCCGTGGCGGGAAATTCGGCTGCTCGAGATAGCCAAAAATCCGCCGCAGCGCCTCCGGAGGCGAGGTAATGACAAACCGTCCGCACATTCTTCACGCCTAAATAGGTATCGATTCAGCCGCCTTTAACCCTGCATGGCAACACTGCAGACATGATCTCCTTGGCTACACCATCCGCGCCTCCTGCACCGACGGCAATCCTGACGGGCCTCGACGAAGCCACGCGCATGGCGACCTTGAAGGCTGCCAATATCAATCCCCGCACGGGGCTTGCCACCGACTATCTCAATCACTTCAACGAAGCCATCATGCTTCTGGAGTTGATCCCGGACATGCCGGACTGTGCCGCCGAATTCCTCGAGTGGCGCCCGCTGTCCTATGCGGAGCACTTCATCGCCTCCAATTTCAGGGCACGCGATCTCGCGATCGAGGCCTATGAAACCGCCGACCCGCTCACGCGCGCCGAATTCGACCACATGACGGAAACCATGACCAACATCCTGACCGCCGTCAGCGACGCCATGCGCGATGCCCCGGATGCCACCCGCGCCAAGCTCGCGGTACAGGCGCTCAGCTGGTTGAAGGAGTTGGTGCAGGCGGCCGGCGGCATTATCAATGCCGGTACCGAAGGCAATGTCGATTACATCATGACCCATTGATGGGCGAGACACCCGCAAACCCCCGGCCGCAACTGGCCGTCAGCGCCGCGATCTTCCGCGACGGCAAGGTGCTGCTGGTGCGACGCGCCCGCTCGCCCGGCAAGGGCTTTTATTCCCTCCCCGGCGGCCGGGTCGAATTCGCCGAATCGCTGCATCAGGCGCTGACGCGCGAGGTCGATGAGGAAACCGGGCTTGAGATCGATATTGTCGGCCTCGCCGGCTGGCGCGAGGTGCTGCCCTCCGCCGGCGGCGGGCACTATGTGATCATGTCGTTTGCGGCGCGCTGGCGGGCCAATGAGCCCGTGCTCAACGACGAACACGACGACTTCAAATGGCTCCCGCCATCCGCCCTTGGCGACCTCAGGCTGACCGGGGGCCTGCCGGAGGTGCTGGAGGCCGCCCAGCGGCTAATAAACCCTTAATTTTCCGCAAGCTGGAGCATGATCCGGACAAGTGTGACGCGGTTTTCCGAAAAGACCATGCTCAATCAAAGAGCTAAAGCGCGATGAGGATTCATCCTAATCTCATCGCGCTTTAGGCGCCTTGCTTAATGCGCAATTAAGGCGCTATCAGGCGGGTCGGACCTCATCATGCGAACACGCCTCCTCGCCCCCCTCCTGATCTGCCTGAGCCTGGCTGCGCCCGTGCGCGCGGCCGAGGAAGGCGCTGCAGGAGCTGCCACGGCTGCGCCGTTCGATGGCGACCTGCAGCGGCTCGCAGAGATCCTCGGCGCGCTGCATTATCTGCGCGGCATCTGCGGCAGCAATGAAGGGCCGAAATGGCGCAACCAGATGCAGGCGCTGATCGATGCCGAGACGCCCACAGGCGACCGCCGCACCCGCATGATCGCCGCCTTCAACCGCGGCTATAACGGCTTCCAGCAGACCTATCGCACCTGCACCCCGGCCGCCCTGGTCGCCATCCGCCGCTATGTCGAGGAAGGCTCGAAGATCTCCCGGGATCTCACGGCAAGGTACGCGAATTAGCGGCTGCGGATCCGCCGCGAGTTCAAACTATTCCCCGTCATCCTGAGGTGCCGTCGCCGACGGGTCCGCGCGAACGCGCGGCCCGATGACAGGCTCCGCGGCGGCCTCGAAGGATGCACGGCCCCCGCTGCAGCATCCGGGCCGTTCATCCTTCGAGGCTCGCTATCGCGAGCACCTCAGGATGACGGGGCTGGGAGTTGCGTCCGACGCGCTGAACAAATCCAAATCGCACCGCCGGAACCATCTGCTCCCTTTATCAACACGCGTTAACCTTTCCTAAAGAACTGCTCTAGGCGCATGCGCCTTGCGTGCTAAACCAGCGTTCGACGCGCCTGACCTGTCACAGAACGCGTCAGTTCTGTCCCTCCTGTTTCAAGCGCAGTCACATGTCCTTCCATCTCGCCCGCGAGCCCCTTCCCGATCACGAGCAGAAGCAGGCGGCGCTCTCCTATCTGAACGAGGCGTGGGCCGAAGCGCGCCATGACGGTGTCGACGGCGATTGCCTGGCGCAAGCGAGCCTGTTCGCCGCACTCGCCGAGCTCGTCGCCACCTATGGCGAGGATGCGGTGGCGAAATTCGCCGAAGGCCTCCCGATGCGCATCCGCAACGGCGAATTCTCGCTGGCGCTGGCGAAGCAGTAGCAGCCTTTCCGTCGCTCGATGAGCGAAGCGACATCCGGGTGGTGCTCGGCGGTTCACCGACCCCGCAGATCGCTCCGCTGACGGACTTGCACGCCCTTGCGGCGCCCTGATTTTTGGCATATGTCAATGGCATATGCCACGTCCAAGGCAACAGATGTCCGAGCCGCGACGCGTGAAACTATTCCGCAACGGCCGCAACCAGGCAGTGCGGATCCCCGTCGAATTCGAGCTGCCCGGCGACGAAGCGATCATGCATCGCGACGGCGACCGCCTTGTCATTGAGCCGGTGCGCAAGCGCGGGCTTATCGCGCTGCTCAAGACGATGGAGCCGCTGGAAGAGCCATTCCCGCAAATCGATGATCCCGTGCCGGCACCGGAGAGGGTGCTTTGACCCTCTACATGCTGGACACGAATATTGTCTCCGACCTGATCAGACATCCCAACGGCAAGGCTGCCAAGCGGATCGCCAGGCTTGGAGAAAGCAATATCTGCACCAGCATCATCGTCGCGGCCGAGCTTCGCTACGGCTCCGCGAAAAGCGGGTCGGCCCGCCTTCACAAAGCAGTCGAGGATCTGCTCGGCGAGATCAACGTCCTGCCGTTCGACGCCCCAGCGGACAGGGAATATGGCGGCATTCGCGCCGAGCTCGAAGCAGCCGGCCAACCGATCGGCAGCAACGACATGCTGATCGCCGCGCACGCCGCGGCCGTCGGCGCGACTGTCGTGACTGCGAATGACGGTGAGTTCAAACGCATCCGCGGCCTGAAGGTTGAGAACTGGTTGGCGTAAGGCCGGCTGCCCGGCGGGCAAATCAGTTCGTTTTTTCCGATTCCATTTTATTCGATTTGTCCAGCCCTGGCGTGAAAAATATTGTTCTTTCGTTTTTCCGAAAATCATGATCTAACTGTCGCCGTTCCGCTCCGGCACAGGGGCGTACGCGTCGTCACGAACGTGGAGCGGAATGCGGTGGACGTGATGTTCCGTAGGACGTGCGGCAGCATTGCGGACGGCGAAATCGTGTGGTCCTGGCGCCCCAAAGGCTCGGCGCCAAGTCGGCGATGATGCTTCGCATCACGCCGGCGACGGTGGCAATCGGCAAGGTTCACCGGGGAGCAACTGTGTTGAAGTAGACCGCCGAGCGGCCGGCCTCAAGGCTGGCGCTGGACGCGCCACCGCCTTCGGCGGCTGACGGCCTTGACCCCGTCCGCTCGCCGGTCTGTC
>DASREP010000084.1:0-40062 GCA_035652015.1 Bradyrhizobium sp.
CTTCATTGACGGAGGCGACGCCCTCGATGATCTCACCGTCCGAAGGAATGATGTCGCCGGCCTCGACCAGCACGATGTCGCCGACCTTCAGGCTTGTGCCCGGCACCAGCCGATAGGTGCCCTCCGAGCCTGACAGCAGCTTGGCCTGGCTGTCCGTGCGTGTCTTGCGCAGCGAGTCGGCCTGCGCCTTGCCGCGGCCCTCGGCCACGGCTTCCGCGAAATTGGCGAACAGCACAGTGAACCAGAGCCAGACAATGATCTGCAAGGTGAAGCCGAGATTCTCGCCCCCGGTCGCGAGGTCGCGCAGGAAGATCACGGTGGTGAGCGCGGCCACGACCTCGACCACGAACATCACCGGGTTCTTCATCATCAGGCGCGGATCGAGTTTCCGGAACGAAGATGCGATCGCCGGCATCACGATCTTCGGATCCAGCATCGTCGCGACCGGGGTGCGTTTTTGCAGTTTTGCGGTTTCCATGGAGGTCACTCCGAAACAATTCTCTTCAGTAGAGCGCGCCCGCGGTCATCGCGAGATGCTCGACAATGGGTCCAAGCGCCAGCGCCGGGAAGAAGGTCAGGCCGCCCATGATCAGGATCACGCCGACGACGAGGCCGACGAACAGGCCGCCGGTGGTCGGGAACGTGCCCATCGACGGCGGAATCGATTTCTTGCCGGCCAGCGAGCCGGCGATCGCCATGGCCGGAACGATCATGAAGAAGCGGCCGACGAACATCGCGCTGGCAAGGGTCAGGTTGTAGAAGAAGGTGTTGCCGGACAGGCCCGCGAAGGCCGAGCCGTTGTTGCCGGTCGCCGAGGTGAAGGCGTAGAGCACTTCCGAGAAGCCATGCGGGCCCGCATTGGCCATCGAGGCCACCGGTCCCGGCTGCACCACGGCAACCGCCGTCCAGCCGAGGATCATCAGCGGCAGCACCAGGATGGCAAGCATCGCCATCTTGACCTCGCGCGCCTCAATCTTCTTGCCGACATATTCGGGCGTGCGGCCAACCATCAGGCCGGCAACAAAGATCGACAGCACGACGAACAGCAACATGCCGTACAGGCCGGAGCCGACGCCGCCAACGATAATTTCGCCAAGTTGGATGTTGATCATCGGGATCATGCCGCCAAGCGCGGTGAAGCTGTCATGCATGGCATTGACCGCGCCGCAGGAGGCGTCGGTCGTGATCACGGCAAACAGCGAGGACGCGACGATGCCGAAGCGGACCTCCTTGCCCTCCATATTGCCGCCCGTCAGGCCCAACGCCTGCATCATCGTGGTGCCATTGGCCTCGGCCCAGTACGTAACAGCGACGCCGGCGAGAAACAGCACGCCCATCACGGCGAGGATCGCCCAGCCCTGGCGCTGGTTGCCGACCATGCGGCCGAACACGTTGGTGAGCGCCGCGCCAAGCGCGAAGATCGAGATCATCTGCACGAAGTTCGACAGCGCGGTGGGGTTCTCGAAGGGATGCGCGGCATTGGCGTTGAAGAAGCCACCGCCATTGGTGCCGAGCATCTTGATGGCAATTTGCGACGCGACCGGGCCGACCGCGATGGTCTGCTTGGCCCCCTCGAGCGTCGTTGCTTCGACGTAGTCGCCGAGCGTCTGCGGCATTCCCTGCCAGACCAGGAACAGGGTGTAGACGATGCAGATCGGCAGGAGCACATAGAGCGTGCAGCGGGTCACGTCGACCCAGAAATTGCCGACGGTGCGAGCCGAAGCGCGGGCAAAGCCGCGGATCAGCGCGACGCCCAGCACAATGCCGGTCGCGGCCGAGAGGAAGTTCTGGTGCGTCAGCCCCAGCATCTGCACGAGATAAGACAGCGTGCTTTCGCCGCCGTAGTTCTGCCAGTTGGTGTTGGTGATGAAGCTGATCGCGGTGTTGAACGACAGATCCTCGCCCACGGCGGGCTGGCCCGCGGGGTTGAAAGGCAGGAGCGCCTGCAGCCGCATCACGGCGTAAATGATCAGGAAGCCGCCGACATGGAACAGCAGCATGGCGACCGTGTAGGTCAGCCAGTGCTGCTCGCGCCGTTCGTCGACGCCGCCGATCCAGTAGATCGCGACCTCGACCGGGCGCAGCACGGGCGACAGGAAGGTGCGCTCGCCATTGAAGACGCGCGTCATGTACCAGCCAAGCGGCTTGGTCAGCGCGACGATGATGACACAGTAGAGGGCGATTTGAAGCCAGCCGATGGCAGTCATGGGAATGAGCCTTCAGGGGACGCGCAGATGCATTGGGACACGGTGTTAGAACCGTTCCGGGCGCAGCAGGGCGTAGGTCAGGTAGATCAACAGGCCGAGCGAGACTAGGCCAGCGAGGGAATAGTCGAATAGCATGACGGCCTCCGTTACAGCCGCTCGCAGGCATAGGTGTAGCCGATCGCGGCGGCGAACAGTAACAGCGCGAGGCCCACCATCAGCACGTCCATCATGGCGCGCTCCTTTGCTTGTCTTACAACCGCAATTGTGGCTCCGATGCCGGAAAGTTGGTTGCGCCAGGTTAATTCTAGCGCGGCCTCGCCAATCCACGTCGCGACCATATTGCAGCGCAAGACGTGCCACTGTGATCATATGTTTTCGAGACGGAGGCGATGCCGACGTTATAGGAATCCTATAAAGATCACCCGATTTCCGGCCTCGCCTCGTGCCGGCTTTCCGCGCGGCTCGTGCGGACGCCTTCGACGCTCGGCGCGGCCGGCAACAGCCGGTTTCGCCCTGTTGGAAGCTTTGACCCAGGCGCAGCGGATCGCCGAGCCATCGGGCTGGCTGAGCGTGCCGGCCGTGCCGCGCGAGAGCGCGTCCTCCGCAATTCTCTGCTGCGATAATTTTGCCTGACGAGCGGGGTCGTCCATGCGCACGCGCCTGTCGGCCTCTGTCGTCGAGAGTCTCAGCCCTGGCGTAGCGCCACGCTACCTATGCCGTCCTGGTGCCCGCCCGTGGGTGGTGCTCCCGTCGCAGCACCACTGACTCGGCACGCTCGATACCGAGGTCCAACCGCGCCAGGCCGCCCCCGCGCGCCAGCTTGCGTTTTCAGCTTCGTTTGGAGCAGACGCCGTTCGCTTTTCGCGCTGCGGTTTCATCGCTGGCATCACGCCGACCACTAGCTGCTAAATCACTGTAAAATAAGGGTTCCTTCTTTGGGTCGGCCAGACTTTATTCCTGCACTTTTTTAAAAAAAATTCGCACGTCTTCAGCAAACCAAAATGGCCGAGATGATACTCAATGAATGATGCTGGAAGTTATCCTCACAAAACGCGGTCGGGCGCGATGGGAATGGCGGGTCCTGGACTCGTCGGGGCAAACCATTATGGGCGCCTCCGAGATCAGCCGCGCCGAAGCCAAATACCAGGGTGAGCGGGCGCTGTTTCTGCTGTTGATGACAACGGTACGGACACGCGCGCTCCAGCCACGGACGCCTCAGGGCCCCGAACGACAGGGTCCCCAGCCAGCCCGCTGAGGCGCCGGCTGAGGCCCATATCAAACAGCACTCATTCCGCCGCCGTGCGCATTTCGATCCGCTCGGCCCGCGCCGCGCAGAACTTGAACTCCGGAATCTTGCCGAACGGATCCAGCGCGGGGTTGGTCAGGAGATTGGCGGCCGCCTCGGCATAGCAGAACGGCATGAACACCATGTTCTCCGGCACGTCGCGGTCGGCGCGCACCTTGACCTCGATCGCGCCGCGGCGCGTCTCCAGGCGGATGAAATCGCCCGGCGACAGGCTCATCCGCCGCATGTCCTTCGGCGACATGAAGGCGACCGCCTCGGGCTCGATGGTGTCGAGCACGCTGGACCGCCGCGTCATGGCGCCGGTGTGCCAGTGCTCAAGGACGCGGCCCGTGGACAGCACCATCGGATATTCGGCGTCCGGCACTTCGTCCGGCAGGCGGATATTGGCCGGCACGATCTTGCCGCGCCCGCTCTCGGTCGGAAAGCCCGTGGTGAAGATGATCTCGTTGCCGGGCTTATCCGGATCGTCGGCCGGATAGGTCACCGCGCCTTCGCGCACCAGGCGGTCCCAGCTGATATTGTCCAGCGAGGGCATCAGCGAGGCCATCTCGGTATAGACATCGGCCGGGCCATTGTAATTCCAGTCGAGCCCCATGCGCCTGGCGATCTCCTGGATGATCCAGAGATCCTGCCTGGCGTCGCCCGGCGGCTTGATCACCTCGCGCGCGAGCTGCACCCGGCGGTCAGTGTTGGTGAAGGTGCCCTCCTTCTCGGCAAAGGCCGAGGCCGGCAGGATCACATCGGCATGGAAGGCCGTCTCGGTGACGAACAGGTCCTGCACCACGAGATGGTCGAGCATGGCGAGCGCCTCGCGCGCATGCTGCAGGTCGGGATCGGACATCGCGGGGTTCTCGCCCTCGATATACATGCCCTTGATGTCGCCGGCATGGATCGCATTCATGATCTCGACCACCGTGAGCCCGCGCTCGGGATCGAGGTCCTGCTGCCACAGCTTCTCAAAGGCGCCACGCATGTCATCGCGGCCGACCGGCTGGTAGTCCGGCAGGAACATCGGGATCAGGCCGGCATCGGAGGCGCCCTGCACATTGTTCTGGCCGCGCAGCGGATGCAGGCCCGTGCCGGGACGGCCGACCTGGCCCGTGATCAGCGCCAGCGCGATCAGGCAGCGCGCATTGTCGGTGCCGTGCACGTGCTGGCTGATGCCCATGCCCCAGAAGATGATGGAGGCCCGCGAGCGCGCATAGAGCCGCGCCACCTCGCGCAGGGTTTCCGCCGGAATGCCGCAGATCGGCGCCATCTTCTCCGGCGTGAAATCCTTGATCCTGGCCTTCAGGTCCTCATAGCCCTCGGTGTACCCGGCGATATATTGCTCGTCGGTCAGGCCCTCGGTGATGATGGTGTTGATCATCGCGTTGAGCAGCGCGACGTCCGAGCCCGGCTTGAAGGCGAGATGCTTGTAGGCATGGCGCGAGAGCGTCTGGCGACGCGGATCGATCACGATCAGTTTTGCGCCCTTCTTGGCGGCGTTCTTGATGAAGGTGGCCGCGACCGGATGATTGACGGTCGGATTGGCGCCGATCACGATGATGACTTCCGCATCCAGCGCCGCCGAAAACGGCGCCGACACCGCGCCGGACGCGAGCCCCTCGAACAGCGCCGCCACCGAGGAGGCGTGACACAGCCGCGTGCAGTGGTCGACATTGTTGGAGCCAAAACCGGTACGCACCAGCTTCTGGAACAGATAGGCCTCCTCGTTGGAGCCCTTGGCCGAGCCGAAGCCGGCCAATGCCTTGACCCCCTTCTCCTCGCGGATCTTCACAAGACCCTTGGCTGCGATGTCCAGCGCCTCGTCCCAGGAAGCCTCGCGGAAATGCGTATAGGGATTGGCGGGATCGACCTGGTCGTTGGCGTCCTTTTTCGCATTCGACAGCCGCACCAGGGGCTTGGTCAACCGATGCGGGTGATGGATGTAGTCGAAGCCGAAGCGGCCCTTGACGCAGAGGCGATTGTGATTGGCGGGGCCGTCGCGGCCTTCCGCATAGATCACCTTCTCGTCCTTGACCTGGTAGGTCACCTGGCAGCCGACGCCGCAGTAGGGACAGAGCGAATCGACTTTGCGGTCGGCATAGACGGTGCGCGTTTGCTCCTCGTTCAACAGCGCCGCCGGCATCAGCGCGCCGGTCGGGCAGGCCTGCACGCATTCGCCGCAGGCGACACAGGTCGATTCCCCCATGGGATCGTCGAAGTCGAACACGACCTTGGCGCCGTGATTGCGATAGGCCATGCCGATGACATCATTGACCTGCACCTCGCGGCAGGCGCGCACGCAGAGGCCGCACTGGATGCAGGCATCGAGATTGACCCGCATGGCGGAGTGGCTGGCGTCCGCCTCCCAGCGCTCGGCTCCGGGAAAGCGGCTCTCGGTGACGCCGGTCTTCTCGGCCCAATGCCAGAACTTGGAATCCGGATCGTGCGAGGTCTCCCGCTTGGGCTGGTCAGCGACGAGCAGCTCCATCACCATCTTCTGGGCCGCGACCGCGCGGTCGCTTGCGGTCTTGACCTTCATGCCGACGGTCGGCGTGCGCTTGCAGGAGGCCGCGAGAACCCGCTCGCCTTCGATCTCGACCATGCAGGCGCGGCAATTGCCGTCGGGCCGATAATCGGGTGCGGGCGAATAGCAGAGATGCGGGATCTCCTGGCCCTGCCGCTTTGCGACCTGCCAGATGGTCTCGCCGGGCTTGGCTTCGACCTGCTTGCCGTCGAGCTCGAATTTGATCTTGGTCATTCGGCTGCGTCCTTGAACTCGTCGGGGAAGTATTTGATGACGGAGGTTAAGGGATTGGAGGCGGCCTGGCCCAGCCCGCAGATCGAGGCGTCGCGCATCGCCTGGCTCAATTCCTCGAGCAATTGCTGGTTCCAGACCGGCCGTTCCATCAGCTTCACCGCCTTCTCGGTGCCGACCCGGCAGGGCGTGCACTGGCCGCAGCTCTCATCTTCGAAGAAGCGCATCAGGTTCAGCGCCGCGGCACGCACGCTGTCCTGCTGCGACAGGATCACGATTGCGGCCGAGCCGATAAAGCAGCCGTATTTTTCCAGCGTGCCGAAATCGAGCGGGATGTCGTCCATCGTGGCGGGCAGGATGCCGCCGGAGGCGCCGCCCGGCAGGTAGGCGTAGAAGCTGTGGCCGTCGGCCATGCCGCCGCAGAACTCGTCGATCAGTTCACGTACGGTGACACCGGCCGGTGCCAGCTTCATGCCGGGCTCCTTCACCCGGCCCGATACCGAATAGCTGCGCAGGCCCGTTCGGCCGTTGCGGCCATGTCTCTGCCACCAGCTCGCGCCCTTTTCGACGATCTCGCGCACCCACCACAATGTCTCGACATTGTTGATCAGCGTGGGCTGATCGAACAGGCCGACCTGAAACGGATAAGGCGGCTTGTGCCGCGGCAGGCCGCGCTTGCCCTCGATGCTTTCCAGCAGCGAGGATTCCTCACCACAAATATACGCGCCGGCGCCGCGGCGCAGGTGGAGCACCGGTCCATCCGGCGGCAGCTTCGCGATCTCGCGTTCGAGAATGTCGCGCGCTGCGGGATATTCGTCGCGGATATAGACATAGACGTCAGTCGCTTCGACGATATGCGCGCCGATCAAGGTGCCCTCGATGAAGCGATGCGGGTCGGTTTCGAGATAATAACGATCCTTGAAGGTCCCGGGCTCGCCCTCATCGCCATTGACCGCCATTAGCCGCGGTCCGGGCTCACCGAGCACCGCGCGCCATTTGCGACCGGTCGGAAAGCCCGCGCCACCGAGGCCGCGCAGGCTCGCATCGTCGAGCGCCTTAAGCACGTCCTCTTTCGACAGCTCGCCCGAACGCAGCCGCTGCAGCAGCTGGTAACCTCCACTGGCGACGTAAGCGTCGTATGCGAGATAATCGGGCAGCTGCGCGTGCGTCTCGCCGGCCTTGGCCGCGGCAAGCACGTTATCGACCGTGGCATGATCGACGAAATGATGTCCGACTTCCGCAGCGGGCGCCGTGTCGCAGCGGCCGACGCAGGGAGCCCGGACCACACGAATGCCGGGCCCGGATTTGCTCTGCAGGTCCGCTAGCAGCCTCTCGCCGCCCATCATGGCGCAGGTCAGGGAATCGCAGACCCGGATGGTGAGCGGCGGAATGTTGGGCTCACCTTCCTTCACCACGTCGAAATGGGCGTAGAAGGTCGCGGTCTCGAACACTTCGGCGAAGGAGAGCCGCATGGCTTCCGCAAGCGCCGCGAGGTGGGCGGCGGAAATCTGCTTATAGGTATCCTGGATCAGGTGCAGGTGCTCGATCAGGAGATCGCGCCGGCGTGGCCGGTCCCCGAGCAATCTGGCGATCTCTTCCGCCGCAGTATGGTCGACCTGGCGTCCCTTGGGCGTCGCCTTGGCGCGCCTCCGCCCCTCTCCGGGATGTTCGAATGGGCGGACCTGATGCACGTCATGGCTCATGGATGAGTCCCGTTCCTTGCGTCTCCCGAGGCAATCTAGGTTTTGGCATGCCAGATGCCAAGAGAAAATTCGTGGTACAATAATGATTTAAGGGGCAGGCAGTGTTCCCGCCAACCCCTTTTGCACCAGACCGGCCTGTCGCTCTCGTCAGCTCTTGTCCATGCAGTCCGAAATGTAGAACCAGCGGTCGTCGCCCACCAGACCCTTTTGCTTCACTTCCTGACGGCAGGCCTTGAGCTTGGGCTTGTTGGCGCTCCACTTCGCCTTCATTTCCTTCAGCTTCTGAACCGTGAGCTTGACGCGCGACGGCTTGGCCTCGGTGCCGGTGCTTGTTGCGGGTGCGGCAGTCGCGGCGGGCGCTGCCGCCGTCTGGGCCGATGTTCCCTGCAGATGCACCGTCAGCATCACGACGGCGCCGAGAAAGGCGAGGGTGCGAAGCATGTGGTCCCCTGAAATCTTGTCTTTGAGAGTCCAGATCCGGAAATAAGCGGGAGGGCGCACCCGGCGGCCGCCCTCCCGAATGGAGCGGCGGTCACAGGATCTTGGCCGCGCTCACCAATGTCTTCCATACACCCCATGCCAGGGGGATGCCGACGAACAGCCAGAACAGCGCGGCCGATAGGTCGAGGCCGCCTTTGCCGATGCCGAACGAACCATGCTGGATCGCGGCCTCGCTCTTGGCGCTTGCCGCCTGGAGCTTCGCAACGTCGGCCGGGCTCATGTACCATTTCGGATTCACCGGCTTGATCAGGTAATTGCAGATCAGGCCGGCGACCAGCATCGCGCACAGGACATACATGGTGGAGTTATAGAGCTGGTCGCGCGGCACGCCGGCGGCGAGTTGGAATTCACGGATATAGTTCACCACGACCGGACCGATGATGCCGGCGGTCGACCATGCCGTCAGCAGCCGGCCGTGGATGGCGCCGACGAACTGCGTGCCGAACATGTCGGCGAGATAAGCCGGCACGGTCGCAAAGCCACCGCCATACATCGACAGGATGATGCCGAAGCCGAGCACGAACAGAAGCTTCGATCCCATCGCGGCAAAGGTCGGCGCGGATGCGTAGAGGATGATGCCGAGGATGAAGAAGGTATAATAGGTGTTCTTGCGGCCGATATAGTCCGACAGCGAGGCCCAGAAGAAGCGGCCGCCGATGTTGAACAGTGACAGCAGGCCGGCAAAGCCTGCAGCGATCCCGGCGATCACGGTCTTCTGCTCAGCCGTGAGCTGGCTGAACGACACATCGGGCAGCCCGATCAGCTTGCCGGCAAAGATCTCCTGCAGCATCGGCGAGGCCATGCCAATCACGCCGATGCCGGCGGATACGTTCAATGTCAGCACCCACCAGATCAGCCAGAACTGCGGCGTCTTGTGCGCGTCATTGAGATGGACGTGATGCTCGGTGATCATCGACTTCTTTTCGCTCGGCGGTGTCCAGCCCTCGGGCTGCCAGCCGGCCGGCGTCACGCGATACGCGAACGCGCCGATGGTCATAAAGACGAAGTAGATCACGCCCATGGTGACGAAGGTCTGCCAGACCCCCACCGAGGTCGGCGTCTTGAAATAGTTCATTAGGAGATCAGCAAGCGGCGCGCCGATCATGGCGCCGCCGCCGAAGCCCATGATGGCCATGCCCGTCGCCATGCCCCGGCGATCGGGGAACCATTTGATCAGCGTCGAGACCGGCGAGATGTAGCCGAGGCCGAGGCCGACGCCGCCGATAACGCCGGCGCCCAGCCACATGATCCAAAGCTGATGCACATAGATGCCGAACGCTGCGACGATCAGGCCGCCTCCCCAGCACAATGCGGCGACGAAGCCCGCCTTGCGCGGACCGGCCCGCTCGAGCCAGCCGCCCCAGATCGCCGCGGAGACGCCGAGCAGCACGAAGAACAGGGTGTACATCCAGCCCATGCTGGCCACGCGCCAGTCGCAGGTGGTGGTGAACAGCTCCTCAAACAGCGAGATGTCGGGACAAGCCTTGCTCTGGGTGAGTCCGATGGCGCGCGACAGCGGCAGCCAGAACACCGAGAAGCCATAGGCCATGCCGATGCACAAATGAATGCACAGCGCCGCCGGTGGGACCAACCAACGGTTGAAGCCCGCCTTTGCTACTGTGTGCTCACGGTCAAGGATGCCTGCTCCGTTGCCGGACACCGTGCCGGCCGTATCAGCAGTCGCCATAAATGCCTCCACTGGCAGCCGCCCTTCGGTCGTGTCTGCCTTCGGATCCCGTCCCCAGGCTCCTGTCGGATATGCGCCAGCACTTCGCTGCCTCGCACAATCGTTTGAAATGCGCCGGGATCAAGAAAGCGCATTCCGGAACCGCCACACCCTGCGCCCGACCGGACGCCAATTCCACTTTCCCGCAGCCATCATGCGGACGTGTTGTTCTGCTTCTCGCTGATGACGGCTGCATCGGAGGCGTGACTCAACCTCCGCCAGTTCGCGCTGTCAATTCGATTGGGACAGAAGCCCACCCTTATGTCGATTGGCAAATGGTCGCGACCTGCGGAAGAGAGCGCAGTGGATTGCTACAGAAGCGCCCCTCATGCAAGGGGCGCATGGCGAAACTTCGGCTGTAATAGGGCAGTATCGCTTCCACGTCGTGACGATCTACGCAAGATTGAACTTTTCCACAGCGCAGCATCAGACTTTCCGATCAGCCAATTCGAATTGCCGATCACAAACACAACTCCGTGTTCCCGCGGCGCAAAAAACGCCCGAGCTACTTGCTGCGCCAGACGCTGTTCAATCGGAGGGCGCAGAGAAGGCCGGGCGCCAGCCTTGAAGCCCCGCCTTCGCCGGGACGACGCCACCCGCCCCTATTTGACGACCAGCACCGGGCAGGCGGCCATCTGCACGATGCGGTCGGCGCGGCTTCCGATCATCCGCTCGTACAGAGCGGAATGACCGGTGGCGCCGATGACGAGCAGGTCCGCACCGATTTGCGAAACGAGATCCACGATCATGCGGACCGGATGGCCGCTCAGCAGATGCACGTGAAGATCAAGCCCGCTCTGTCCGGCCGAATGGCGGACGCGTTCGACGACCACGTGGTAGCGGCGCGCGGCCGTGCCTCTCGCCTCCCTGACCTCCTCGATATATTCAGGCATCGGCGGAATTTCCTCGACACAGACAAGGTGCAGCTCGGCTGCGTGCTGCTTCGCAAGCTCGATCGCCAGCGCCAGCGCCCGAAAGGCGGGATCCGATCCGTCATTGGCATGCAGCACGCGCCTGAACAGCGTCTCCATCAGCTACTCCGCCTGGTTCGATGCCACCGCTCCGATCGGCGGCTCGCCGGCCTCTTCCGCCTCCATGCGCGGCAGCAGGTGATGTGGCAGATAGAAGGCGTTGGCGATCAGGGTCGGCACCACCGCGCTGCCGATCACGGCCGCGACCAGCGCGGAATATTGCGCCCGATCGATAATGCCATGCGACAATCCGAACAGCGACGAGATCGTGCCGAAGGTGAGCCCGGTCGACATCAGCAAGGTCGTGTACATGGCTTCGCGATCGGGCGCGGCAAAGAATCTCGTGACCGGATAGACGCCGACGATCTTGGCGCCGATCTTGACCAGCAGGAAGAACAGAAACGCCGCGGGCGCCGCGATCAGTGACGGGATCGAGACAAACGAGCCTGCCCGGATGAAATAAAATGGCGTGAGCAAGCCGAAGGTGAGCGTGCGCAGCCTGCGGATCAGCGCATGGTCCTTGCCCACCGTTCCCGCCAGCACCATGCCGATCAGATAGGCAGGCAACACCGCCTCGCTGTCCGCCCAGCCGGCGAGCGCGCCCATGCCGAGCAGGCAGAGCAGCAGGAATTTGGTCTCGAGCTCGGACGGACGATTGCCGTAGAGCTTGAAGAAGCGCGGCGTCAGCCAGGGCAGCAACGCAAAGACGATGATGCCAACGACCAGAAAGATGACGGTCTTGATGGTGAACGGCGCAAATATCAATCCGAGCGCCACCACCGTGCCGAGATCGGTGACGAAGCAGGCTGCAAGCACCGTCTTGCCGTATTCGGTCCGGTTGAAGCCGAACTCCAGCATGACCGCATAGACTACGGCGACCGAGGTCGTCGACATCGCGACGCCAGCAAGCCAGCTCGGCATCACCTGCCAGCCGAGAATGTAGTGCGCGGCTGCGGCGCAGGCGACGAAGGGGAAGAAAAAGCTCGCGAGGCCGACGGCGGCCGCCTCCTTCCATTTGAGTCTGAAGACGGCGGGATCGAGCTCGGCACCGGCCAGGAAGGTCAGCACGATCGCCCCGATGCCGGAGAGGAATTTGACCCAGGATTCGTCGGTGCCGAGCACCGCCTGACCGATCATCGCCCCAATGATCAGCTGCGCGATGGTGCCGACCACGATCTCAGACAGCGCGGTCGATATCTTCAGCCAAATCGACAGCAGGCTCGCGATCAATGCAAGGCCGAGCCACAGGGCGGCCAATGCCCAGACGCCGGTCATGACGCGCTCCTGCCGAAAAGAGCCCGATCAGAGATATGTCTGACACAGCTTGGGAACGCCGGCTGACGGCGGGTCATAAACAGCCTCCTGCGCGCGCGTGTTGCACGTTTGCAGGAGTCATCAGCCGTTGGTATCAGCCGTGACGGCGGTTTTGGGGGACTCCATCCCCATTGAGTCGGCATTCTAGCCGGCCTTGCCGTGATGACAAGGCCGAACCGGTCGGCCCGCGATCAGGTGGTGGGCTTGGTGCCGTATTGCAGGACCTGCACTTTCTCCAGCGTGATCAGGCCGCTCGACATCATGCCGTCCAGCGTCGGCAGGAAACCGTTGATCTTGTCCTCGCTGTCGGCGATCTCGATGACCAGCGGCAGGTCCTCCGACAGGCGCAGGATCTTGGTGGTGTGCAGTCGGCTGGAGGCGCCAAATCCCATCGCCCCCCGCAACACGGTCGCACCGGCCAGATGCATCTCCCGCGCCTTCATGACAATGGCCTCATAGAGCGGTCGGCCCTGGCACTTGTCGTCCTCGCCAATGAATATCCGGAGCAGCACGGCCTGTTTTGGAATTTGCATGTCTCAGCTCCCTTTCAAGCGATTGAGGCGGCTTGCCAGCGCATAGCCCAGCCAGACAGCAATGAGCCAGGTTACCACCGACACCGCGATATAGGTCAGCGCCGTGTGCGCCGAGCCGGCCCGCAGCAGGCGGACGGTCTCGAGGCTGAAGGACGAGAAGGTCGTGTAGCCGCCGCAGAAGCCGGTCATGACGAATTGACGCTGCGGTGTGCTCGCAAACAGCCGACCGTCCGGCCCGCTCAGCGTCGCGTAGAAACCGATGATGAACGAGCCGGTGATGTTCACGAACAGGGTCGGCCAGGGGAAGCCCGACACGACGGGGATGACGAGCGCGGCAATGTAGCGCGCGAGGCTGCCCAGCACGCCGCCGGCCGCGACGCACGCATAGAGGATGGCGGTGGCCCTCGTATTCGATATCGGCTGGCTCGTGGTCATCGGGGCGGCGTCCATCTCATCTCAGCGCATCGACCAGGACAAAGCCGAGCGTGGCCGCGGCCAGTGACAGCGCGACCGAAAGCGCGACATAGAGCAGGGCGCGGCCACCCTCGCCGTCCCGCGCCAGCGACAGCGTCTGCAGGCTGAAGGAGGAGACCGTCGTGTAGGCCCCGAGGAAGCCGGTCACTGCGAACAGCCAGGGATCGGGCGCGGCAAACAGCGAGGCATTGTCCGTTGCCAGGTCACCGAAAATGCCGATCACGAACGCGCCGGTGACGTTGATCAGCAGCGTGCCATAAGGAAACGTCTCGCCGATCCGTCGCGCCACAAAGCCCGACACGAAATAGCGCGCACATGCGCCCAGCACGCTACCCAGGGCGACGCTGATGAATCCGCCAATCACGAGGGGAAGAGTCCTTTCAGCTGATGGTCCGCCGCAAGGATAGGCGAGCCAGCAACATGGCAGCCAGTCGCGATTCTACGCAGCCGTCCGATTCGTCGCATCTCGCACCACCTCCGCGCGCGATTGCTGTGGCGGCAGCGCGCAAAACAGACCTGCTGACCCGTGGAGGAGCTATGGACATGCTTCCACCGACGCGGCAAGCGTCCGGCAGGAGTCATCAGCCTTGCGGCGGTTATCGGGGGAACCCCATCCCCATCCAATGATGCAAAACGTTAGTGGAAGCGGCGGAATCGCGCAATAGCTTCGGCGGCCAATCCCGCATACATGCGCGGCGTATCCGAAGACCTCACGAGGACATATGCAGTCGAGCATTGCCGACCATGACCAGCAGTTGCGCCGGACCGTCATCCTGGTCGCGGCGCTCAACCTTGCCTATTTCGGCGTCGAGTTCGCGGTGGGGCTTGCGATCGGCTCGGTGTCGCTGTTTGCCGACAGCTTGGACTTTCTGGAAGACGCCTCTGTGAATCTGCTGATTGCGGTCGCGCTTGGCTGGGGTGCGCGTTCGCGGGCGAGGCTCGGCATCGTCCTGGCGTTGATCCTTCTCGCGCCGGCCATAGCCGGTCTGTGGACCGCCTGGCAGAAACTCATGACGCTGGCCCCACCCGCCGCCCTGCCACTGACGCTCACCGGCCTCGGCGCGCTCGCCGTGAACCTGTCTTGCGCGCTGATGCTCGCCAGATTTCGAAACCACAGCGGCAGCCTGACCCGGGCTGCGTTCCTGTCGGCGCGCAATGACGTCATCGCCAATATCGCCATCATCGCGGCCGGCGCGGTGACGGCCTATCTCTGGCGCTCGGCCTGGCCCGATCTGATTGTCGGCGCCGGCATCGCCATCATGAACGCTGATGCGGCACGCGAAGTGTGGGAAGCGGCACACGAAGAACACCGGGCGGCGCATTGCTAGCGCATGATCCGCGACGGGCCGGCCCGTTTGTCCCGCAGCGCCGCATACGAAATGTTAAGCCTTGCCCGGCACGTTAGGGACGCAATCGCACTCCAGGCGATTGGAGCTTACGGCCGACGCCTCCGCTTCCGCAGGTGAGGCGTGAGATACCAAGAAGTGAGAATTAAATCACATTCTTGGCCTGAGGCCGTTCACGCAAAATCTCGCAGACTGAAAATCCTTTCGCATCAAGAGCGAAGATCGGACACTTCATCTTTTTTCTCGATTAGAAAAACGATGCGCTGCTCGTCGCGTTGCTTGATTTCGACCCTGTCGCCGGTTTCGCGGATCAGGTTCGGGATGTCGATCACCGACAAGGGATCCGTGCAATGCACTTCCAGGAAATCTCCTGCCCTGACGGATTTGAGGGCCTTGCGCGTCTTCAGCGCGGGCAGCGGGCATTTCAGGCCGGTGAGGTCGAGTTTGGTCGTGGTCATGGCTGCGAGTTGAAAAGTCCTAGAGCAGGCTGGCATAGAACAGAAAGCCGATGCTGTCGCCGGGCTCGACCCTGGTGACGGCCTCCTCGAGCTCGGCCAGGCCGTCGGTCTCGACCAGGGACGACAGGAGACCTGCACCCTCCCTGGGGAATTTTTGCGCTTCCAAGGTGCCGTCCTCCCGCTTGTGCAGGAAGACGCGGACATATTCGCGCCGGCCGGCCTTCTTCTTGTAGCTGAAGGCGGCGCGAACCGGCATCGGGATGAGCGGCGCAGGCTTGGCACCCAAGAGCGCCAGCACCGTCGGCCGCACCACATGGACAAAGGTGACGAAGCTCGCCACGGGGTTGCCGGGCAGCCCGATCAGCGGCACGCCGCCGATGATGCCCATGGCGACCGGCCGGCCCGGCTTGATCGCCATGCGCCACAGCACCAGCTTGCCGACACTTTCCACGGCCGACTTGACGTGATCCTCCTCCCCGGTCGAGACGCCGCCGGTGGTGAGGATGAGATCGTGGCGGGAGGCCACCTGCTTGAGGCCGCTCGCGAGCGAGACCCGCTCGTCGCGCAGGATGCCAAGGTCGCTGACATCGCAGCCGAGCCGCTTCAACATCGCCATCAGCATGAAGCGGTTGGAATCGAACAGCTGGGGGGCTCTCCGGGGCGTGCCGGGCGAGGCCAGCTCATCGCCGGTCGAGAACACGGCGACCCGCAGCCGCCGCACCACCTCGAGCTCCGTCAGTCCGAACGCGGCGGCCAGCGCGACATCCTGCGGCCGCAGGCGCTGACCGGCCTGCAGCGCGACTGTGCCCTGCGGAATGTCCTCGCCCGCCGGGCGGACATTGGCCCCGGGCCTCAAGCCGGCCGGCAGCACCACGCGACCGGCATCGTCGATGCTCACATCCTCCTGCATGAACACCGTGTCCGTGCCCTCCGGCATCGGCGCGCCGGTGAAAATGCGCACGGCGTGTCCGCGTTCTGCGGCGTTCGCGGCGGCGCCGGCCTGGACGCGGCCGGCCAATGGAAAGCTGCGGGCCGTCTCGTGCGGCAGATCGCAGCTTGCGATCGCATAGCCGTCGACGGCGGAGTTGGTGAACGGCGGCAGCGGCAAAGGCGCAACGAGATCACCGGCGAGGATGCGGCCATCACCATCTGCGAGCGAGACGGTCTCGACATCGGCGACGCGCGTTACGCGCTCGGCGATGAGACGGACGGCCTCGTCGACGGCCATCAGCGGCCCGCCGAAAGCAAAACAATCGTCCGACAGCTGCGCCATGCTACCTCGCGTGCACGATGTTTGCAGGCGCCGCGACTCCATACCTGACCGTCATCCTGAGGTGCGAGCAGAGCGAGCCTCGAAGGATGAACGGCCCCGCTGCTGCAGCCGGGCCGTCGCCCTTCGAGGCTCGCTGACGCGAGCACCTCAGGGTGACGGTGATGGTTTCGAGCCCGTTTCGGATCATGCTTTAGCCCTCGACCGCGCTCATCGACAGCACGTCATCCAGCGAAATCGCTGATCGCCGCAGCAGTGCGGCGACCGCGGGGATGTCGTCGAGATGGGCCACCGGCAGCCGCGTTTCAACCGCAACGTCACTGGCGATCCCGACAATGCCGGAATCGTCCGGGAACAACAGCGGCTTGCCGTTCGCCGCGCGATACACCTCGATCTTGCGATGCGGCTCGGACTTGTAGCCCTCGACGACGACGAGATCGACAGGGGTCATCTTCTGCAGGAGCTCCGGCAGCCGCGGCTCGCGCTCGCCGCGCAGTTCATGCATCAGGGCCCAGCGATTGCCGGAGGACACCAGCACCTCCTCCGCACCCGCCTCACGCTGGCGCCAGGAATCCTTGCCAGGCGTGTCGATGTCGAACTTGTGGTGCGCATGCTTGATCACGGAGACGCGCAGGCCCTGCTGCCGGAACAGCGGAATGACGCGTGTCAGCAAGGTCGTCTTGCCGGCACCGCTCCAGCCTGCGAGTCCGATCACTTTCATCCGATTTACACTCCGCACCAATCTCTCACGGTCGGGAACAAGCCGCTTGCACCGTCATTCCGGGGCGCGCCGAAAGCGCGAGCCCGGAATCTCGAGATTCCGGGTTCGATGCTTCGCATCGCCCCGGAATGACGGTTAGCGTGGCCCGCGAAATGCCCCGGGGCAACATCTTCAGTCATCTCCATCCAGCATTATATCGGTCTCACCGCCTTGTCATGCTAACGTGCCCGCGATGATGAAGATCGACAAAAAGCAGCCCGTTCCGCTGATCCTGCCCAATCCGGCCGATCCGCGGCTGACCCAGCGCGTGTCGGGCACCGACCAGACCGGCGCGAAAGTGGAGATCAATGTGCCGATGGAACGGCCGCTGACGCTCTACCTCAACGCCCAGGAGATCGTCACCATGATGACGATCGGCGACTATCCGGAATATCTGGCGCTGGGCTATCTGCTCAATCAGAACATGCTCAAATATGACGATGTCGTCACCGAGGTCGAGTATGACGACGATCTCCAGGTGGTCGTGGTGCGCACCGCCCATCACACCAATTTCGAGCAGAAGCTGAAGAAGCGCACGCAGACCTCGGGTTGCGCACAGGGGACCGCATTCGGCGATCTCCTGGAGGCCGTCGAGAGCGTCGCGCTGCCGAAAGCCGAACTACGCACCTCCTGGCTCTACCAGATGACGCAGACCATCAACACCATGCCCTCGCTCTATCTCGAAGCCGGCGCGATCCATGGCTGCGTGCTGTGCAAGCAGGGCGAGCCGATCTGCTACACCGAGGACGTCGGTCGCCACAATGCGGTGGACAAGATCGCAGGCTGGATGTTCCAGCATGGCATCGAGGCCGGAGACAAGATCCTCTACACCACGGGGCGGCTGACCTCGGAGATGGTGATCAAGACGGTGCGGATGGGGATCCCGATTCTGGTGTCGCGCTCCGGCTTCACCGCCTGGGGCGTCGATCTGGCGCGGCAGGTTGGCTTGACCCTGGTCGGGCGCACGCGCGGAAAGCGCTTCATTGCGCTGTCGGGCGAGGAGCGCATCGTCTACGACCAGAGCCTCGATTATGTCGAAGAGGAATCCGCGCGTCACCGGCGCAAGGGTGCAGGCGGCGACAACGAGTAGGGATGGATGACAGCTAACATACCGGGCGTGCTGCTCGCCGGCGGCCTCGCGCGCCGCATGGGCGGCGGCGACAAGCCGATGCGCACCATTGCCGGCCGCACCATCCTCGAACGGGTGATCGCACGCCTATCGCCGCAATGCGACGGCTTGATCCTCAATGCCAATGGTGATCCCGCGCGCTTTGCGGCGTTCGGATTACCGGTTATCGCGGACGGCGTTCCCGATTTCCCGGGCCCGCTGGCCGGCATCCTCGCCGCGCTGGACTGGGCGGCAGCCAATCGCCCCGATGTCACGCATATGCTGAGCGCCGCGGCGGATTGCCCGTTCCTGCCGCGCGATCTGGTGGCACGGCTGGAGGCCGCGCGCAAACAGGAGAACGCCGAGCTTGCGGTCGCGGCTTCCGACGGCCAATCGCATCCCGTGATCGGCTTATGGGCTGTGCATTTGCGCGACGAGCTGCGCCACGCGCTGGTCAAGGAGGACATCCGCAAGATCGACCGCTGGACGGCCCGCTATCCGCTCGCCACCGTGACTTGGCCGGTCACGCCGGTCGATCCGTTCTTCAATGCAAATACCGTCGAGGACATAGCCGAGGCGGAACGGCTCGCAGCGCTGGACGAACCCGGCTGATTTTGCTGCCAATGACGGGCGTGATTTCCCTTCCGTGAACCCGCCACATGGGCTATGTGCGGCGCAGCAATTCTTCCCGCGTCCGCCTGAAGTCCCATGATTCGTCTCGATAACATCAGCAAGCAGAACGGCCACCAGCTCCTCTTTGTCGAAGCCTCCGCGGCGCTCCAGCGCGGCGAGAAGACCGGCCTCGTCGGCCCCAACGGTTCCGGCAAGACCACCCTGTTCCGGATGATCACAGGTGCGGACTTGCCCGATGAAGGCCAGGTCTCGGTCGATCGCGGCGTCACCATCGGCTATTTCAGCCAGGATGTCGGCGAGATGTCGGGCCACAGCGCGGTCACCGAAGTGATGAACGGCGCCGGTCCCGTCAGCGAGGTCGCGGCCGAGCTGAAAGAGCTGGAGGCCGCCATGGCCGATCCGGACCGGGCGGACGAAATGGACGAGATCATCGCCCGCTATGGCGAGGTGCAGGCCCGCTTCGAGGAGCTCGACGGCTATGCGCTGGAGGGCCGCGCTCGCGAGGTGCTGGCGGGCCTCAGCTTCAGCCAGGAGCTGATGGACGGCGACGTCGGCAACCTCTCGGGCGGTTGGAAGATGCGCGTGGCGCTCGCCCGCATTCTCCTGATGCGTCCCGACGTGATGCTGCTGGACGAGCCGAGCAACCATCTCGACCTGGAGAGCCTGATCTGGCTGGAGCAGTTCCTGAGAGGTTACGAAGGCGCGCTGCTCATGACCTCGCATGATCGCGAGTTCATGAACCGCATCGTCAACAAGATCCTCGAGATCGACGGCGGCGAGCTTGCGACCTATTCGGGCAATTACGAATTCTACGAGCAGCAGCGGGCGCTGAACGAGAAGCAGCAGCAGGCGCAGTTCGAGCGCCAGCAGGCCATGCTCGCCAAGGAGATCAAGTTCATCGAGCGCTTCAAGGCGCGTGCGTCGCATGCGGCGCAGGTGCAGAGCCGGGTCAAGAAGCTCGAGAAGATCGACCGCGTCGAGCCGCCGCGGCGGCGGCAGACGGTCGCCTTCGACTTCCCGGCGGCGCCCCGCTCCGGAGAGGACGTTGCGGGCCTCAAGAACGTGCACAAGAGCTACGGCTCGAAGCGCATCTATGAAGGGCTCGACTTCCAGATCCGCCGGCGCGAGCGCTGGTGCGTGATGGGGATCAACGGCGCGGGCAAATCGACGCTTCTGAAGCTGGTGACGGGCTCGACCGAACCCGACACCGGCATCGTGACGCTCGGCGGCAGCGTCAAGATGGGCTATTTCGCCCAGCACGCCATGGACCTGCTCGATGGCGAGGCCACGGTGTTCGAATGGCTGGAACACGCCTTCCCGCTCGCCGGCCAAGGCTCGCTTCGCGCGCTGTGCGGCAGTTTTGGCTTCTCCGGCGATGACGTCGAAAAGCGCTGCCGGTTGCTGTCGGGCGGCGAGAAGGCGCGGCTGGTGATGGCCAGGATGCTCTACGATCCGCCCAATTTCCTGGTGCTGGACGAGCCAACCAACCATCTGGACATGGCGACCAAGGAGATGCTGATCACGGCGCTGTCGGACTTCGAGGGCACGATGCTGTTCGTCTCGCATGACCGCCGCTTCCTCGCTGCGCTCTCCAATCGCGTGCTGGAGTTGACGCCCGACGGCATCCATCAATATGGCGGCGGCTACACGGAATACGTCGCCCGCACCGGCCACGAGGCGCCGGGGCTGCATAGCTGAGATGAAGCGGTACGCTTGCAGCCACCCAATGGCTGTCATCCCGGCTTTCGCCAGGCTTTCAGCGGGACGATGAGGCGGTGTTCACCCGCGTTCTGCGGTAAATTTTCTGATTTCTCCGCCATTGGTTGAAAGACGCAAAAAGATGCAGACAAATGCAGAATGGAGTTTTTGACCACCAGTGAGGCTGCGGATTACCTCCGGCTCGGTGAGCGGAAGCTTTATGAGCTCGTCACCTCCGGCGCCATTCCCTGCAGCAAGGTGACGGGCAAGTGGCTGTTCCCGCGTCATGAGCTGGATGTCTGGGTCTTGTCGGGACTGGCCCGGCCAGCCGGCATGATGGCGGCCGATCCACCGCCGATTGTCGGCGGTAGCCAGGACGACCTGTTGGAATGGGCCTTGCGCGAGTCCGGCTCTGCGCTGGCCTCGCTCAATGAAGGAACGATGGCCGGCGTCGATAGATTCACGCGCGGCGAGGTGGTCGCTACGGCGGTGCATTTCCATGGTGACGACCTCAGCGGCGGGGCGAGCGATCCCAACGTCGCGGCGGTGCATGCGATGCCGGGCCTGCACGACGCCGTGCTGGTCGGAATTGTCAGACGCGAACAAGGACTGCTGGTGGCGCAAGGCAATCCGAAAAAACTGCAGAGCCTGCAGGACGTAGTGGCGACAGGCGCGACCATTGCTGTGCGGCAGAGCGGCGCCGGCGCGCAATTGCTGCTGGGGGAATTGCTCACGCGCATCGGCGCTTCAGTGAAGGACCTGCGGCGGTTGGAGCCGCCCTGCCTCACCGGACCGGATCTCGCAGCCGCGATCCGCGCCGGCAATGCCGATTGCGGGATTGCGACGCGCGCGGCAGCCCATGCCGCCGGGGTCGATTTCGTCCCTCTGCTCTGGGAGAATTTCGACCTCCTGATGCGCCAGCGCAGCTTCTTTCGCCGGCCCATGCAGGCGCTGATCGGCTTTCTCGGCAGCAAGCGGTTCAAGCAGCGCGCGGCGGAGCTATCGGGGTATGATACGGCGCCCGCGGGGCAGATCCGTTATGCGGCTTGACCTCCGCCTCACGCCGCAAGCTCTGTGGTCCACGCATCATACCCGTACACCCAGTCGGCGTTGGTCTTTTCCTTGAGCCAGATGTTCTTGCGCGAGGTCTCCTGGACGCGCGCGGTGCGCTCTTTCCGCGATGCCTCGAAACGGCGAAACGCGCCTGTGATATCGTCTCGCTCCGCGCCGTCGAGACAGCGCGACAGCACGGCCGCATCCTCGATCGCCATGGCCGCACCCTGCGCCATATAGGGCGTCATCGGATGGCAGGCATCGCCGAGCAGCGTCACCCTGCCGTCCTGCCAGCGCGGCAGCGCATCGCGATCGACGATCGCCCATTTGTGCACGTCGGGACAGGCGGCCAGCACCTGCTGCACCTCGCGGTCGAAGCCGGCGAAGGCCTTGCGCAGCTCGGCGACGTCGCCTTTCGCCGACCAGGACTCGATGCGAAACTCGGGCTCCGGCTGGCTGGTCACGAGATAGACTTCGCTGCGATCCGGCTTGACGTAGTAGATGACGATGTGCCGGTCCTCGCCCCACCATTTGGTGCAATCGCCAATTTTGCGTTCGCCGAGCAGCGCCGCAGGATAGGTGGTGCGATAGGCGATGCGGCCGGTGAAGTTCACCGGCGTCGTGCCGAACAGGATGTCGCGGACCGTGGAATGCACGCCGTCGGCGCCGATCACGGCATCGGCGACAACGGTAGCGCCGTTCGCAAAGCTCAGCCGCACGCCCTCGCTGGTTTCATCGAGGCCGACCAGCTTGTGGCTGAGCCGGATGGATTCGGCGGGCACGGCGCTTGCGACCGCCGCATGCAGATCGCCGCGATGGGCCAGCAAATACGGTGCGCCATATTTCGCCTCCGCGCTCTCGCCAAAGATCATGTCGAACTTGATCTCCCCGGTGCGCCAGTCCCGGTTGTTCCAGGAACGCGGATAAAACGACTGGCTGCGCAGCATCGGCTCCAGCCCCAGCCGCCGCAGCACCTTCATTGCATTGCAGCCGATCTGGATGCCGGCGCCGATCCGGGCAAACTGGGTCGCCTGCTCATAGACGGTGACCTCGATGCCGACCAGCCTGAGCGCTGCCGCGGCCGCAAGACCACCCATGCCGGCGCCAACAATCGCGACGTTGAGAGGCGTTTTGAGGACTCCTGGCGCCATCCCTGATTTCCTTCTCTATCCCCGGCGGCCGCTCGGTCCTTCGTGGGCGAATTGGATCGCCGGGCTGGGCATATTAACGCGACCGCCGGCAAAATAAGTAGCGGGAGGCTTCGCATGCGCCTCTGCATACGTTGACGGCGCCGCCCGAATGCGATTGAAAAAGACAAGGCATGCCACAATGCCGCAAGGAGCTGGGAGGGAGTTTGGAATGGTCGCAAGACACATGTCTGTTTTCGCGGCGTTTGCCGCAGCAATGCTCGCGGCATCGGCTGCGCGCGCGCAAATCTCCGACGATGCCGTAAAAATCGGCGTGCTCACCGACATGAACGGCCCGGCCTCGACGCCGACCGGCCAGGGCTCGGTCACGGCGGCGCAGATGGCGGTCGACGATTTCGGCGGCAAGGTGCTGGGCAAGCCGATCAGCGTGATCGTCGGTGATCACCAGCTGAAGCCGGATATCGGCGCGGCGATTGCGCGGCGCTGGTACGATACCGAGCAGGTCGACCTGATCGTGGACGTGCCGGTCTCGGCGGTGGGCCTTGCGGTCCAGAACATCGCCAATGAGAAAAAGAAGCTGTTCATCACCCATTCGACCGGCACCGCCGATTTTCATGGCAAGTTCTGCTCGCCCTACGCCATCCAGTGGGTGTTCGATACGCACGCGCTCGCCGTCGGCACCGCACAGGCGGTGGTGAAGCGTGGCGGCGATAGCTGGTTCTTCATCACCGACGACTACGCCTTCGGCCATTCGCTGGAGAAGGATGCCTCCAGCGTGGTGACCGCCAATGGCGGCAAGGTACTCGGCTCAGTACGGCCGCCGCTGGCGACTCCCGACCTCTCCTCCTTCGTGCTGCAGGCGCAGGCCTCGAAGGCCAAGATCATCGGCATTGCGGCCGGTCCGCCCAACAACATGAACGAGATCAAGACCGGCGCGGAGTTCGGCGTGTTCAAGGGCGGCCAGCAGATGGCGGCGCTGCTTGCGCTGATCACAGATATCCATTCGCTTGGGCTGCAGGCGGCGCAAGGCCTGTTGCTGACCACCTCGTTCTACTGGGACATGGACGACAAGACCCGCGAATGGTCCAAGCGCTATTTCGCCAAGATGAACCGCATGCCGACCATGTGGCAGGCCGGCGTCTATTCATCCGTGATGCATTATCTGCAGGCCATCCAGGACAGTGGTACCGACGATCCGCTGAAGGTCGCAGCGAAAATGCGCGAGAAGCCGATCGAGGATTTCTTCGCCCGCAATGGCAAGCTCCGCGACGACAATCTGATGGTGCACGACCTCTGGCTGGTCCAGGTCAAGAAGCCAGAGGAGAGCAAATATCCGTGGGACTATTACAAGATCCTCGCCAAGATCTCCGGCGACGAGGCCTTCGGCCCGCCTGACCCGGCATGTGCGATGGCGAAGAAGTGAGGCGGTAGTCGCGCTGCAGGCGCCACTGTCGTCCTGGCGAACGCCGGGAACCATAGGGAGTAATTGTCTGGCTCAGCTCTATCTTCGTCATTGCGAGGAGCGCAGCGACGAAGATCCAGGGTCGCGCGCGTGGCTCTGGATTGCTTCCACCTACGCGCAAGAGCGCTTCGGCGGCCGCGGTCGTTTCGCTCGCAGTGACGGGGGTTAGAGTCGAGCCAAACAACTCCGACCTGGGGTTATGGGTCCCGGCCTTCGCCGGGACGACCGAAAGCTTTTTCTTCCGCTCAACGCAGATGCATGTCCTCGAGCGTGACCGGCAGGCTGCGCGTGATGAGGTCGACGACCGCGCGATGCATGCTGTCGCTCGCCTCGACACTGCCGACCGGAATGCCTTCATCGAGCAGCCGGTTGGGACCGGCCAGCCTGAGATCGGTCGAATTGTCGAGGGGACCAGCGGCAAGTTTTTCGATGACGTCAAACGTCTTGCCGTCAACCACCCTGATCTCATAGAGCGCATGGATCGCGCTATACGACTCCATCATCGTGCCGTAGGTCACGAGCCCGATGCCTTCCACCTTGCGGCCGCCGGCGCCGAGATCGGACTTTGCTCTGCTGATAACCACAAAGGCATCGAGCCCCTGCGGCGTGACGTCGGTCTCGACAAGCTTCTTGAACCGGTCGCCGCGGATGAGCTCGACTGGCCTGAGCGGCGATTCATTGATGGCCGCGAACGTCGCCCGCGAATAACTCACCGGTTTGACCTGGAAGCGGGCGCTGAGCAGCGATGTCGCCTGCTGGACGAAGAAGTCGTCCAACGCCCATGCCGCAACGGAAACGCTGCGGCTCGAATTGTCGAAACCGGTGAGCCCGGCCTTGCTGAACACGAAGCGGTCGCCGACCGCCGAGATGATGCCGACCGTCTTCACCGCCTGCAGCTTGCTGTCGCGCGTCTCGAACAGTGCGCCGGCACTGCGCCCCAACACGAGAAGCATGGCAAAGGCGAAAGCCGCACGTCGCACGGTGAGCCGCATGTGTGCTACCTGATCTTGAAGTCGAACGAATAGGAGGCGCCGATGCCGACCGTCGTCTGGTTGGCCGAGCCGCGTACCATCACCAGCGGACTTCTGGCGGCATCGCCGAGCAGGCGCTGATATTCGACATAGGAATGCACCTCCCACTGCGGATTGATCCGATATTTGATCTGCGCGCCGACCCCGGCCGAGTGCGCCCCGCCTTTGGCGTCGAACAACGTAAGTCCGGTGGCCATCGCCTGGGCTTGATTGATGCTGAAATAGGGCGCGGTCGCCGCGGTGCTTTCCCAGGTGAAGCGCGGGCCGGCCGAGAAGGTCAGCGAGCGCGTCACCGGCACGATGAAATCTGCGGAGAAGTCGGAGACCACGCCGCCGTGGCCGCCGAAGCCGCCGCGCGTCTCGTTGCGCAGACGAAACCAGTCGACCGGAAAGTATTCGATGAAGCCGCCAAGCTCGAACGCGGCGTTGACATCGCCAAGGCCATAAAGTGCGGCGTTGCCGCCTTGATTTCGCGCCGGCACGAACTTGGCGACGGGACCCGCCCGCAGGTCGCCGAAATCGATCAGCGCGATGCTGGCATTGTCGCGTGGACTGTGAAAACTGTCCGGCGAGCCGGCGCGGCGGATGTAGAGGATGGGGGCCGCGCTCAGCATGCTGGCTTTTGCACCCTCGAAATCCGGCTTGTACACCCCTTCCGCGCCGATTGTCGCGGTCCAGCCGCCCGACAGCGTCGGCAGGAACGGCAGCTCGAAAGGCGGCGGCGGCAGGGTGAAGGCGGTTTGAGCAAAAGCAGGCATGGGCAAGCCGGCCATGACGCCGAACATGGCAAGCGCAGCGAATGCAGCGCGGCGCACAGCAGCATCCGCTGGAGAGCGGAAACAGGCTCGGACAATTTCACTCATAGAGGCCCCTGACCTCCCGGGCCTTTGCCGTCGGGTGGCATCTCGTCACGAGCTTCAGATTGCTGGCGAACATTGCCCGAAGATTGCTTGGGTCAGGCATTTTTGTGGGCGCGATCATGGCGATGCGCGAGGCTTGCCTTCGTCAACCGGATTGCCGTAACTGGCGGCACGCGCTCCGACATGGTGCAGACGCGAGCGCGACAGCAAGGACGGCCGATGCGCTCCCTCGTGATCGAAGACGAAACCGATATCGGCGTCTATGTCAGCCGCCTGCTCGGCGAGCTATCAGGCGTCGTCGATATCGTCGGTTCTGTTTCGGAGGCGCGACAGGCGCTTCGCAATTTCACCTACGATCTCGCCATCGTCGACCGCATGCTGCCCGACGGCGACGCGCTCCACATCGTCGCGGCGCTGAGCCAATTGCCGGAGCGACCGGCCATCATCATGCTGACCGCCAAGGATGCGAAAGATGACGTCATCGACGGCCTGAACGGCGGCGCCGACGACTATCTCGGCAAGCCTTTCGAGCCGCAGGAATTCGTCGCCCGGGTACGCGCCGTGCTACGCCGGCCGCGCCGGCTGCTGCCATCAATGCTGTCGTGCGGCAATGTCGAGCTGCGCCCCGGCAGCAACGAAGCCGTTGTGGCGGGCAACGCCATCCTGCTTCGGCGCCGGGAAGCGCTCATTCTCGAGGCCTTGCTGATGCGGCGCGACCGCGTCATTGCGCGCGAGGCTCTGGTCGAGGCGATCTACGGCTTTGACGACGAGATCGAGTCCAATACGCTGGAAGCGCAGGTGTCGCGGCTGCGCAAGAAGCTCGGACAGCTCGGCGGCAATATCGAGATCCGCAACATGCGCGGGATCGGTTACATTCTCCGCATGGCCGAGGGTCGATGAGGTCGATCACAAGACGGCTCGCCATCTCGCTCGGCCTTGCCGCAGCGACGATGTATCTTGTCGTGCTCGGGGTCGCCATCTCGCTGCCGATCGCGCGCGAACGCGAGCAGGTGGTCTGTCGGGTCGCCGCCGACATCCTCGAGCGCGCCACCGTGATCGACAAGGGCCGCGTCCTCACCGTGCGCGACACCAGCGCGGTCACCGAGCTGAAGGCGAACAGCCCCGATTTGTGGTACGTGATATCCTACGAGACGCTGGTGAACGAGTATGGCCGCGACCGCAGGCCACCGCTTCCCTTCGCGCTTCCCTATGGCGGGCCCACCGGCTTTTCGGTGCTGTATGCGCTCGACCAGAAAAGCGTGTTCTGCCTCGCGGTGATGCGCAGGGGCGATCTGGAGCTCTCGATGGCGATTGGCGGGGCGCAGGCCCCGTTCGCTCACATTGCGGCGTCGTTCATGTCTCGCAATCTTTTTCCCATTGCACTGATGGCGCTGGCCTTCGCCGCAACAGTGGGCATCGGCGCGCTGCTCGCCGCGCGCTTTGTCGGCCGCAGCATGGAACGCGTCACCGAGCTTGCGCTCTCGATCGACCCCGCCGCGCCGCAGGGCTCCATTCCTCTCGAAGAAGTCCCGATCGAGCTGAAGCCGCTGGCTGCGGCGCTCAACCGTGCCTTTGGCGAGATCGACGCCTACATCAAGATGCAGCGCCGCTTTCTCGGCAATGCAGCCCATCAGCTCCGCACGCCCCTGACGCTGCTGCGGGCGAAGATCGAGGATGTGACCGATCCGTCGGTCAAGGCCGAGCTCGTGCGTGACGTTCGCCGCCTCACTTCTCTGGTCTCGGCCATGCTCGATCTCGCGCGGTTGCAAAATCATGCGATTGACAAGCAGCCGATCGATCTGGTCGCGGTGACGCGGGACGTGCTCGCGGATTTCGGACCCTCGGCGCTCGACGCCGGGATCGAGCTCTCGCTGCACCAGGTCGAGGGCAGCAACGCCGTGGTCCAAGGTGCCGAAGCCGCAATTCGCAGCGCGCTCACCAATCTGGTCGGCAATGCCTTGATCCATGCCCGCGGCGCCCGTCACATCAGGGCCCGGCTTGCGCGCGGCTCTGTCGCGATCAGTGACGACGGCGCGGGCCTTGCCGCGAGCGCGGAACATGGGGTCTCCGAACCATTCCAGGCGAGCGTTCCCGAAAAGGAGGGGGCGGGAATTGGCCTGTCGATCGTCCACGAAATCATGGCTGCGCATGGCGGGGAGCTGATCGTGACATCTGCCCCGGGCAAGGGAACGATGATCTCGCTGCGGTTTGCCGAGGCTCTGGCGGAAGCGAAGAAGGACGCGTCCGGCTATGCCCGGGTCTGAGATGGGTTGTGGGCCTTCGTCAAACCCAATCCTGTGGTTATAGGTCCCGGCTCAAGGCCGGGAGGACGACAGCTTACTTCACGACGCCGATTTCCCTGAAATATTTCAGGACGCCGGGATGGATCAGCGCGACGTCGGGCGCGGCGGCGACTGTGTTCGCCGCCGTCGTCTCGCAGGCCTGCGCAAGCTTTTGACAGAACGTCGCCTCCACTCCATGCAGCGTGCGCGCGAGATGGTAGGCGACATCATCCGGCAGGCTTGCGCGCGCGAGAACGAAGCTCCAGGAACCAACCGAGGATATCGCCGCGGTTTGGCCCGGATAGCTGTTCGCCGGCACGGTGAGCGGCTTGAGGAAGCTGTGCTTGGCGCGGATGCGCGCGATCTCGTCTGCACTCGGCGCGATGAAGCGCGCGCCGGCTGGGCTCGCGGCGACCGCTGCAAAGCCCGGCCAGCCGATGCCGGCCCCCCAGAGCGCCGCGGCGCGGCCGTCGAGCACCATGGCGGGACCGTCGCCGGCGCGGTCGAGGTAGATCGATTGGAAATCCTCGTCCTGCTTCAGCCCCAACCCATCGAGGATGTACCGCGAGAGGATCGGCAGGCCTGAACCGTTGGCGCCGAAGGCGACCGGCTGCCCTTTGAGATCGGCGATATCCTTGTAGGGGCTATCGGCGCGGACCACGAACATTCCCGGCGAGGAATAGATCGCAGTCAGTATTTTCGCGTTGGTCTTCGGCCCTCCGGCAAGGCCAAAGAACGCCTCATAGGCCGGCTCGCCGGCGACCAGAGCGATGTCAAGCTTGTCCTGCTCCAGAAGCGGGATGTTCTCATTGCTGCCTTTGGTGTTGCGCGGCTCGATCGCAAGCGTCGCATCAGCCGCGTTCATCACCTCGGCAAAGGCGTTGCCATAGAGCGGAAAGCCGCCGCCGGGCGTCGCGGTCCCCAGCACGATCGTGATCTTTGGAATGGTGTTGCCTCCCTCCTCTGCAGCTGCAGCCCCCGCCAGCGACAGCACGGTGGTCACAACCAGCAGGCCTTGTTTGATCTTCAGCATCGGCCTTCCATGATCGGCTCTGGCTAACGGGCACGTCAAGCTGGCCGATCATGACCGCGCGCGCCGTGTAGGCAAGGGTGGAATTTTATGAAAGCATGGGCCGATCAAGACAAAATGATCGGGGGAAATCATGGTCGCCATTTGCCGCGCAGCCTTTTCCGCACTCGCCTTACTCGTGGCCTTCGCCGCCGGCCCAACGCCTGCCATTGCCGCCGACGCCTATCCCAGCCGCCCCATCCATTTCGTCAACGGCTTTGCCCCCGGCGGCCCCGTCGACACCGTGGCGCGCATCATGGCGCAATGGCTGTCGGACCGCCTCGGCCAGCAGTTCATCGTGGAGAACCGCACCGGCTCCGGCGGCAATATCGCGGCCGCCGCCGTGATCGCCGCGCCGGCCGACGGCTACACCGTGCTGTTCGTCGGCGCCAACAATGCGATCTCGACCTCGCTGTACAAACACCTGCCGTTCGATTTCCTGAAGGACACGGTGCCGGTCGCAAGCTTCATGCAGCTGCCCAACATGTTGGTGGTGGCGAACGCCATGCCGGTCAAGACCGTGGCCGAGTTCATCGCTTACTGCAAGGCCAATCCCGGCACGATTTCCTTTGCTTCATCCGGCAACGGCACGTCGGTGCATCTCTCGGCGGAATTGTTCAAGGCGATGACCAAATGCGAGATGGTGCATGTGCCCTATCGCGGCTCGGCCATGGCCTATCCCGACATCATCTCCAACAAGGTGCAGCTGATCTTCGACAACCTGCCCGGCGCGCTCGAGCAAGCCCGCGGCGACAGCGTGCGCGCGCTCGGCGTCACCTCGAAAGAGCGCTGGCCGGGCGTGAGCGAGGTGCCGGCGATCGCCGAGACCGTGCCGGGCTTTGAGGCACTCGTCTTCTACGGCATGGCGGCGCCCAAGGGTACGCCGCCCGAAATCATCGAGATCCTGAACAAGGCCGTGAACGAGGCGCTGAGAGATCCGAAGCTGTCCGCGCGGCTATCCGATCTCGGCGGCCTGCCGAAACCGATGACTCCGGCCGAGTTCGGCAAGTTCATGGCGGACGAGACGGAGAAATGGCGCAAGGTGGTCGACTTTGCCGGCGTGTCGGTAGATTAAATCGGTGGCGATCGCTGCCTTACGCCATCAGATGAACGCGATTGCCATCACTTTGCTTCACGGATATTGCGAATAGACACGACGCCTGCCTTCGGGCAGGTGGCGAGCGCTTTTGCTGAGCAGTGACCCACGGTCCGGACAGCCGTCACACAACTTTCATGAAATTCCTGATCAGCAAGTTTTCCAGGGTGATCTTCCTCAGCGGAGGTATCGCCATTTGCGGCGCCGTCCTCAAGCTCGGCGTGCGGCAGGCGGTGACATTTGACGGAGCCTGGTCGGTCTGGTCGGCCGTCGGCGGCGGCCTGATCGTGCTTGGCGCCGTCCTGATCATCGCAGCGCTCGCGAGCCGGAAGGACACGCCCGGCCCGAAGGGCGGCGCTTGAGTTTCGGTTAGATCATTTCGGCGCCTGCAGCGTCACGCCATAGCGCTTATAGATCCGCTCCACGGTGCCGTCGTCGCGCAGCTTGGCGAGCGCTGCGTCGATTGCATTGCGCATGGCGTCGTCGGGGCGGACCATGCCGACGGCGACGTTCCAGTTGAGATCGGCTTCGCTCTCGTCGCGGTCGAGAATGCGGACCGCCTTGTCCGGATGGGTCAGGTTGAAATAGCTCGCCATCGTCGGCGTGACCGCCGCGGCATCGATCTCATGATTGGCCAACGCATCGAGGCTGTCGGCCTCGAAGCCGAAGGTCGACGTCGGCACATGGCGTTGACTGATGATCATGGCCGCGACGGATCCGACCTGCACGCCGACCTTGGTATGCGCGTCGAGGCTCTTGAACGAGGTCAGCCCGCTTGCGGCCGGCACGGCAAGCGCGACGCCCGTGCGATAATAAGGCTTGGAAATCCGCAAGTTTGTTTCGCCCTGCGCCTCGCGGTCGGCAATGATATCCAGCACGATGTCGCAGCCGGCGCTGCGCATCTGATATTGCGTGATGATCCAGTCGAGCCGCAGCGAAACGCCGAGCTCGCGGGCGAGCGCCTGGCCGAGTTCGACCTGGAAGCCGGGCGGATCGCCGGCCTTGCTGGCAAAGGGCAGCGAATTCGGATGGGCACACAGCCCGAGCACGCCGGATTCGCGGACCGCATCCAGCGAGCGCGCCTGTGCCGCGCTTCCCAGAGCGAGCGCCGCGATTGCGAGTAGCGCAAGACTTGGCTTCATTGCATCTCTCCGTAAGGCGGTCAGCTCTTGAAAGCGTCACCCTTCGCGCGGCTTGAGGTCGCGAATATATTTGATGATCTGATCGATCTGCGCATCGCTGAAGACCGAACCGAACGCCGGCATCGCGCCTTCCTTGCCGTTCTTGATGCGGTTGCGGATGAAATCGTCGCTGCGCTGCGTGTTCATCAGCTGCGGGCCCTTGCCGGCCGCGCGGCCGCCGTCGGAATGGCACCAGCCGCAGGTGGTGGCGAACAGTTGGTGGACATCCAGCGGCGCATTGTCCGGAGTAGCGTTGGCGGATTGCGCGAGAACCGGCATCGCCGAGCCCAATGACATGGCCAGCAGCGTCGGGGGCAGCAGTCCGGGAGTTAGCTTCATCATAGTCAAATCCATTCCCAAATGAGCCTCATCGACTCATTCAAACGCGCGGGAAGCGGGCTGGTGCCCGCTTCCCTTGACCTGATTGAGACGAGCCTATTTCAGGCTGTAGACGATGAGCGCGCCGTCGTCGCGCGGCATGCTCTTGTAGACGCCGCCGAAGGTCGGTGCGTAATCGTCCGAGGCCATGCCGCCGAAGCCAGCAACCACGGCGATATATTGCTTGCCGTTGACAGCGTAGCTGACGATGCCGCCCTGATGGCCGGTGCCGTCGGAGTGGTTCCACAGCTCGGTGCCGGATTCGGCATCATAGGCGTGGAGGATACCGCGCGAGTCAGGCACAAACACCAGATTGCCTCCGGTCGAGAGCACGCTCGCAAGCGGCGGTTCGGGGAAACGCACCTCCCACTTCTTCGCGCCGGTGATCGGGTCGCGGGCATCGAGATGGCCGTAGATCTCCCCGCCCGGGGGCGGTGCGATCTTGAAGTCGGCGCCGATATTGAGCTGCGCCTGGGGCGCAACGATCGGGGTCGTCTTCATGACCTCGAGCGTCATGCACCATTCCTGGCCGAGCTTGTAGTAGAGCCCGGTCTTCGGATCATAGGAGCCCGCGTTCCAGCTGACGCCGCCGGAAATATGCGGGCAGAGCGGCTCGGACACCTTGCCCGCCGAGAAATCCCTGCGACCAATCAGCTCGCCGGTCTTGGGATCGATGTTCTTCACGAAGTTGCTGTTCTGCGTGATGCGCCAGACATTCTTCAAGCCTGCGCTGCGATCGTAAACGAAGATGTATCCGCTCTTGTTCGGATGCACCACGTACTTCTGGCCGTCGCGATCGAGCATGACGAACTCGCCGACTGCGCTGTCGAAGTCCCAGGCATCATGCGGCAGCTCCTGGTGATAGAATTTCAGCTTGCCGCTGTCGATATCGAGACCGATCACCGAGGACGTATAGAGATTGTCGCCGGGACGCGCGCCTTGCGTCTTGTAGTCGGCGCCCGACCAGTCGTAGAGCGGCGCCGGGTTGGCGGTGCCCCACCAGATGGTGTTAGTCTCGCTGTCATAGGTCCCCGGCATCCAGCCGCCGCCACCGCCGGTGCGCCAGGAATCATTGCCCCAGGTCTTCATGGCGTCATCGGTGCCGGCGACGGTCAGGAACTCCCATTTCTTCTGGCCGGTCGCGGCATCGACGCCGAAGATCGGGCCGCGGCCCGGCCATTCGCCGCCCTGCGCGCCGATCACCACCGTGCCCTTGGCATAAAGCGGCGCGCCGGTGAAGCCGACCGTGAGCTTCTGGGAATCGATCAGCTTGGTGTCCCACAGCACCTTGCCGCTCTTCATCTCGAGCGCGATCAGCCGCCCGTCCATGGTGCCGACATAGACCTTGCCCTCACCGATGGCGACGCCGCGGTTATAGGGCGAGTGCGTCTGTCGCGCGATCAACGCCTCGTCGAGCTCGGGGAAGTAGGACCAGATCACCTCGCCGGTGGCGCCGTTGAGGGCAAACACGCGACTGTAGGATCCGGTGTAGTAGAGCACGCCATCGGCCACCAGCGGCATCGATTGCAGGCCGCGGGTGGAGCGTCCCGGGATGTGGATCCAGGCCACGCTCAGATTGCCGACATTGCTGGTGTTGATCTGGGCCAGCGGCGAGTAGTGATAGGACTTGTAGGAGCCGTGATAGGTCAGCCAGTCATTCTGGCCGCCGGCCTCGATCCGAGCCGTATCCACCGACTGGGCAAGAGCGGATGACGCGAGAAGCGTCGCAGCAAAGGCAATAGGCAAAGCAAACGAAATCGGCTTTCTCTTCATGAGCTTTCCTCCAGTTTGTTCTTTTTACGCACGGCACTGCATCGCAGCCCGTCGCGCGCGATCGGTTAGCCGTGCGACCGATCCCGTGCCGCGGTCCTGCAATCTAGATGTTGCTTGCAACGATTTGACGATGATGGCGCTGTCGCCGTGCGTGAGGCGTCGCCGAATGGCCGCGCGGATTTGCTTGCCGCGTGCGAAGCACTGGTTTGCATCGCAACACTCCCTTCAGCCCGTCGGTTCGACAGCGGGGCGCGTTTATTTTGTGACGATCATCGCGGCGGAATGTGGCGATACGAGGCCGCTTGCCAAAGCCGTCCCAGCCGAATTGGCGCACCCGATGCTCCCGGCGAGTGGCTCGCGCCAGCTGTGCATCGCAGCGAGGAGATATCCAAGGCCTTCATCTTGTTCGCAAAAGGCCTGGATGGGGCCGAGCCCACCATTGCACCGCAGCGGCCCACCCTGTAAACGATCCGGCACCACCGGGCCGACAGGCTCCCGGGGGCCTGTAGCTCAATGGTTAGAGCCGGCCGCTCATAACGGTCTGGTTGCAGGTTCGAGTCCTGCCGGGCCCACCAGTCAAATCAATTGCTTAGTCAGTGATTATCTCGCCGCAGCGGGATGACCGCACCAGAAACCGCACCAGATACGTGCGCCTTTCGTTCGTGACCGGGCGTACGCATCGCGATCTTCTCGACTGCATCCGACAAATAGTCAGGGTGATGGTGGCCGTAGGTGTTGAGCAGAACCTCAAGTGACATTCCGAGATAGCCGGCGGCCTGCCACGGGTCCGCGCCCTTCTGCATCAGCCAAGTCGCGGCCGTGTGCCGCAACGTATGAGGCGATATTCCGGGACCGAGCCCGGCGAGCCTGACGGCGCTCTTGAATGCTGTTTTGACTGAGCTTACGGGCTTGCCATTAAACTCGACGAAGTGCTTTGCCTCTGGATCGATCCGGTGCCAACGCCGCAGATGCGCAAGCAGGCGCAACGGAATTGGGAGCGTCGGTTGACGCTTGTTCGTCTTGGCGGTGCCCTGCTGGCGCCGATAGTAACGTCCGCGCTCGAGATCGACAAAAGAGCGGCCGACCGCCGGAATGGGCGATGCGGATGCGATCGCTCCCGCGCGCGTCCCGCTGTAGATCCCGAGCAAGATGAAGCGAGCAAGATGTCGAATCGGGCGCTTCGCTGTCGGAGCCTTCACGTCGTCCGTCGGCCGACGCGATCTCTTCTGCATTTCGCGATACCGCCAGCAGGCCCAGATCAATTTGGCCGCATCGCTGCGCGTCAACCATTTGTCCCGCGGCTCGCCTTTTTCCGGCAACCGGACCTTGACGATTTCACGGTGATAACCTTCGGCGGCATGATGGCCAATGGCCGCGCGCAAATCCTCCAGGTCTCGCCTGGCGCCGCCTCGGTTGCGTCGTTTCTTGCTATAAGCGCGACACGCCTCGCCGTTTACCTCGCCGAGCATCTTTGCACCCCACCACGCGTTCAGACGCTCGATGCGCTTCTTAAATATCCGTATGGAGGGGATGGTGTCTTCGCTTTCGCTATCGACTTTGAATCGATCGCGAACTTTTCTAGCTGCGCATCCAAGTAAATCGAGAGAACGTCCGCGATTGGAATGTCGTCGATGTGCCGCACTCGGCGCTTAGGCGTGTACTTGGACGCTATATAGTCTTCTAGCTTTCTCTCGGCGACCGCAATTTCATCTGCAGCGCAGCCTGTGCCGACATCGCGTCCGTTGTCTCTGATGATCCAGGTTGCCTGGTGGGTAATCTTTCCGCTCTTGTCTCGGCGGGCTGCCTTAAGCTTGAGCCTAGCGCCCTTGCTTCGTCGCGGCATAGCTCTCGCATCCGTTCAATGTGAGCCAGCATAGTAAATTCCTTGCCGGCAATCTTCTCAATCACTAATCGGTCGCGATCCCGCTCGCGTCGCAGGCCCGCGACCGTCATTCCCCCCATAGGAAATGCGATTTTCACGGCATCAGCAAGGCGAAGCGGGGTATTCGGTGTAATTTCAGGTTGCGCTCGATCTGTCATCGACGCTTCTAGAAATGCGGGGCTCAATCGTCGGGCTATCGCAATTGTCGCAACAGCTCACCTCTGAATAAAGCCAGCAATTCGCTATGTCGCATGCCGGAGTAAGCCATCGCACAATTAAGCAGGTGCGGATAGCGCCGGAGAGATTCGGCGGAAGCGCCGCCGTATATCTCAGCCTCGCTCCAGCTGGCTATGGGCGAGAACTCAACGGAGACCTGGCAAAGTGATCTGAGAGGCCGGGAAAAGTGTGGGTCACACGTTCCCCCTCCCCCCTCGGAACTCTTCATCGTCATCCGGAGAGAAAAAAAGCTGCCTGAAGGCATTCTCTTTGCCGCTCATTCCGAACCAAATGGACGAACCCGCGACCTCCGGCGCGAGAGGCCTGAACAAAGGCCTGCAATCGAGCTCTGAGCCACATCCATGCTCCACACGTTGAAGGCGCTTCGGCGCCGACGCATCGGACACTTTCGTGCGGCGGTCCATCTCGGCATGTTCGAAAATCGACAGATGAACGCAACCAATCTCGCTGACTATGTCGGGGTGCCACGCTCGACCATGGATCTCGAGGAGCTCGAACGGTCGTCCAAATCGAGCGAAGGGGCAAGACAGGGGCGAGAGCCAAGAACAAGATCAATGACTTATGCACCCTCACCGGTTGTTCAGGCGCCTTGATCGCAAACGGGAATTTCCAGCGGCGCCCGCCCTAACGGCGCGATCCTGCTCGAACAGAACGATGAGTGACCGTCCAGCGCGCAGGTTACATGATCCAGGAGACCATCGCACCGTTGAGCGATGGTGCCACTGTCAACCTTTCGGATATCAGCAGCTGATCTGCCGGCTCTTGCCGGTCAACGCGGTGTCTCGCGGCCAGTTACACCAACGAGATCGTATATCGGCGCGGAACCGCCGCTAGCCGTCCTTTCTCGTTACAGTGGAAATTCCGGACAGATTGCGCGCAAGGGCCTTTTTCTCCTCCACCTTCATCCCGCGCGCAATCTGAATGCGCTGTGCCTGTGGCGAGCCGGCACCATGCAAGCTTTCCGTCAGGTAGCCGACAGCGTTGCGGCCGATCGTCATGTTCTCGATCAGTCGCAGAATTTTCATGCGATCGACCGGATCGACACCGTCACGTCCCTGCAGAAACTTCCGGACAAGAGGGCCGACCTCATTGTTTTGAAGGTCCCGCTCGGATGGCATCGTGACGACCAAACCGCCTGCAATATCCTGCGCGAGCCGGGAAATTTCGAAGGGATACCGTGTTACATTGTGCTTTGCCACGTTCGAGAGCATCTCGTCATTCATGAATGCCCCCGACTGCATCGGCTTGGAGCGATAGGCACCCGCCATGCAGCTCGAATAGATCGTCTCGTTGAGATGTGTCATTTCAACGAGCTTATCCTTCACATGCGAGACGCTCTCAACGCCATTGTAGGAAGCGGCTTCCGCTGCCGCGCCGATCAAGACATCGCCAAGACCCGTTTTGCAGACATATGACGACCGATGGTAGGTCGTAAAACGTTCTACCAGGCTCGATGCATACTCCCATTCGCCGTCCATGAATACGTGCTCATAAGGCACAAAGACAGTATCGAAAATGATCAGCGCCTCCTGCCCCGCGAACTTTGAGTTGCCCGCGTCGAGCGCGCCACCGTCCATGATGCGCGTGTCATTGGTTTGCCGGCCGATGACATAGGTAAGTCCCGGCGCATGAACCGGCACGGCTCCTACCACCGACCACTCGCGATCGGCTTCGCTCATCCGCATAGTCGGCATGAAGATAAGCCAGTGCGAATTGACGGCGCCCGTCTGGTGCAGTTTGGCGCCCGAAACGTAGATGCCATCCTCGTCTCGACGGACCACCCGCAGGAACACATCGGGATCCGACTGCTTGTGCGGCGGCTTTGAGCGGTCCCCCTTGGGGTCTGTCATTGCACCACCGATCACCACGTTGGCTGCTTGCGCGCGCTCGAGGAACTTGAGAAACCGCTTATGGTAGTTCGTTCCTGTTCCGGCATCGATGTCGAATGTGACCGAATGGCAGGCGCTGAGCGCGTCCAGTCCGACACAACGCTGGAAGCACGTTCCGGTACGACGACCCAGCTCCCGCTGCATCTCGTGCTTCCTGACCAGGTCCTCCGGTTTTGCCGGTACGTGCAAGAACCGGTTCACCTGCGATCCATTGAGCGTTATCCCGCCGAGATCAGGCTGCTCTGTGGCCAGCCGATAGGTCTCGGCCATGGCGTTGATAGACGGAAAGATCACGGGATGATCGACCGGCTCGAGTACTCGCTCGCCCATGAAGAAAATGTTCATCTGACGAGCACGGAGCGAGGCGATGTATTCGTCCGCGGTCCGGATCGGTCGGACAAACTCTGCCCAGAACGCGTCGGCATCTTGAACCGACGATTCAATTCCCCCGTTCTCAGCCCGGTCAGTCCCTATCACTTGAAAAATCTCCGAGGAGACGGCATCGATCGATTGCAGGCCGTCAACATCTCTCAGCAGGCCTTTCGCATCGTAGTAGTCAATCAGTGGGGCGGTCTGTTCGTTGTAAGCGTCAAGCCGAACTTTTAGGGCCTCCGCATTGTCGTCAGCCCGAACGGCCTCGCCTCGGTCTGCCGCTTGACGTGCTCGGGTCTCGATCCGCTCGAGCAACTTCGGCTGGTCGACCTCAAGGCTGATGACGTGATCAAGACCAATACCTGCTGTGCGAAGAAGCTCATCGAAGATCTGGGCCTGGGCGATTGTTCGGGGAAAGCCATCCAGCACAAATCCGTGTCCCGCATCAGGCTGCGAGATGCGCTCAACAACAGCCGCGACGACGAGCCTATCGGGAACAAGCTCGCCCTTCTCCATGAGTGGCTTCGCCTGCCTGCCGACGGATGTCTCCGATCTAACTGCAGCGCGCAGCATATCGCCCGTCGAGAGGTGCGGAATTCGCAACTTCTCCGCAATGCGGATGGCCTGTGTCCCCTTGCCCGCTCCCGGCGGTCCCAACAAAACAATTCTCATGATGAAGCCCCTTCAGTTCGGCCTGTCGCTCGCAACCACATGCCCCGCCAAGTTTACGTCTTGCAGCGCGCGATGGCGTCCATGATTAGCTCGCAAGCCTCCGAGGCATCACCCCAGCCGCTGAGCTTCACCCATTTGCCCGGCTCAAGATCCTTGTAGTGCAGGAAAAAATGCTCGATCTGCTGCAACGTGATTTCCGGGAGATCAGAATACGTCCTGATGCCGCTATAGCGCTGGGTGAGATACTGCGATGGAACAGCGATGATTTTCTCGTCGCCACCACCGTCGTCTTCCATCTTCAGAACACCGATCGGCCGAACGTTGATAACAGCCCCAGGCGCGATGGGACGCGTGTTGGCGACCAGCACATCGATCGGATCGCCGTCATCCGACAATGTATGCGGCACGAAGCCATAGTTGCCGGGATAACGCATTGGCGTGTAGAGAAAGCGATCGACCACAAGCGTGCCCGCCTTCTTGTCCATCTCGTACTTGATCGGCTCGCCGCCGAGCGGGACTTCAATGACCACGTTTACATCATGAGGCGGTAATCTCCCGACGGGGATGGCGTCGATGTTCATGCCGTCCTCCGGTTCTGCCGATTTTTCACGAGGTCGTCGACCACGGCGGGATCGGCAAGTGTCGAGGTATCGCCAAGGCTACCCGGCTCGTCCTCGGCGATCTTGCGCAGGATGCGGCGCATGATCTTGCCGGAGCGGGTCTTGGGCAGGCTAGGGGCGAACTGGATCTGGTCGGGCGAGGCGATCGGGCCGATCTCCTTGCGTACCCAGGCCACCAGCTCCTTGCGCAGCTCTTCCGTCGGATCGGTGCCGGCCATCAAGGTCACATAGGCATAGATGCCCTGGCCTTTGATGTCGTGGGGATAGCCGACCACGGCTGCCTCCGACACCAGCGCATGCGCCACC
>DASREP010000085.1:0-111679 GCA_035652015.1 Bradyrhizobium sp.
GCCGCCGATCCGCACCGGTCCGATCTTTGTAGCAAGCCCCGTAGCGTCATCGGTCTCGACCGCGACGCCGGACAGCGTCGCCACGCCCCCCGCCGGCTCGAAGCGGCCGGATGGAATCCCCGACGTGAAGCGCCGCATCGGCTCTTCCTTCTGCATGCCGATGATCGAGTCGTAATCGCCGGTCATGCCGGCGTCGGTCATGTAGGCGGTGCCGCCGGCAAGAATCTGGTGATCGGCGGTCGGCACATGGGTGTGCGTGCCGACGACGAGGCTGGCGCGGCCGTCGCAGAAAAAGCCGATGCCCTGCTTCTCGCTGGTCGCCTCGCAATGGAAATCGACCACGATGGCGTCCGCCGCCTCGCGCAACGGACAGGCGGCAAGCTCGCGCTCCAATGCCGCGAAGGGATCGTCGAACGGCGTCATGAACACGCGGCCCATCGCGTTGACGATGAGCGCGTGCTTGCCTGTCTTGGTGTCGATCAGCGCCGCGCCGCGGCCGGGCGTGCCGCGCGGAAAATTCACCGGGCGGATCAGCTTCGGCGCGCGGTCGATGAACACCAGCGCCTCGCGCTGGTCCCAGGCGTGATTGCCGAGCGTGATCGCATCCGCGCCCGCATCCAGCAATTCGTGATAGATCGCCTCGGTGATGCCGAACCCGCCGGCCGCGTTCTCGCCGTTCACCACCACGAGATCGAGCGAGAAGTCGCGAATGAGGCCCGGAAGATGCTCACCGATCGCGCTGCGCCCGGCCCGGCCGACCACGTCGCCCACAAACAGAATACGCAACCTAACTGCTCCGGAAATCGAATGTCTTCGTTTCCGTTAGCACATAATCCAGCGACACGTCGTGCGACAAGGCCGGGATAGCCCTGATTTCCTGCGCTGCGAAAGCAAGCCCGACCCCGATCACAGGCTTCACTTTACGCAAATGCGCGAAGGTGAAGTCATAGTGCCCCGCACCATAGCCGATGCGATGGCCGAGCCGGTCGAAGGCGGCGAGCGGCACCAGCATGACATCGGGCAGGACTTCGGCCGCGGCCGGCGACGGCTCGGGGATGCCGAGCGCGCCCAGCATCAAGCGCTCGCCCGGCGACCAGGCGCGGAAGATCAGGGAATGGCCGCGTGCGGTGACGCTCGGCAGCGCAAGCCGCGCGCCAAGGCTTGCGAGCCTGTGCATCAGCGGTGCCGGGTCGAGCTCGTTGCGGATCGGCGAATAGCCGGAGATCACGGCACCCGGTGCGATCTCGAATGGCAGCCCGCGCGCGGCGATCGTGCCGGCTGCAGCGCTGCGCGCCTCCGGCGACATGGCATCGCGCTTGGCGAGCGCTGCAGCACGCAGGTCGGCCTTGGTGGGGAGCCGGGCGGTTTGGGCCATGGCACTGTCACCTCGCCTTGTCATCACCCGCGAAAGCAGGTGATCCAGTATTCAGAGCTGCGGTCGTGATGAGTCGAGAAACCTCGACTTACTGGACGCTCCGCCGAAAGCGGAGCGTGACGCCAACAATCACCCAAGCAAAGTGACTGAAGAGAAGTGCGAGGCCGCAATCGCCGTTGAAGCACTCGATCCCGGAGTTCCCTACGAAAGTAGGTGGGCACCATATGTCCGGATCCACGGACCCGGCCAGGGACAGTTCCCTTAAGGATCGATAAGGCCCCGGGGATATATGGCTCCTGACGCGCGACACAGCTTCGCGAGAGGCAATGTAGCAACGACAGGGCTGTTTCGCCAGCGGTAAGCATCTGCGACTGTTGAGGACGCGACTTCTGAAAGCACGCCGACTTTCCCTTCACCCGCCTCCTCAAGGGCGGGTGAAGAGAGCCTACCCGATCGCGACCCCGCCGCCGACGGTGCGGTTGAGGACCTGGGTGGTGCGCTCGATCCGCTCGGCGGCGGCATTGAGCGCGTTGGCGACGGCGGCTTGCGTGGCCTTGGCGCGGTCGGCGGCAGCGCTGCGCACGTCTCGCAGGCTCGCCAGCTCCTCTTCCATGGCGCGCATGCGCGCATTGGTGTCGAGCAGTTCGTCGCAGACCGTCAGCGCCGCCATCACCGTCAGCCGCGCATCGCCGATCTCGCCGAATTTCCCGCGCAGCGTCTCGATGCGGTGCTCCAGGTTTTCGGCAAGCTTGAGCAGCCGGATTTCCTGGCCTTCCTCGCAGGCCATGCGGTACTGGCGGCCGTTGATGGTGACGTTGATATGGTTCATTCGTCGTCCTCTCCGGCCTCGTCGTCCTCGCCGCCAGCGCCCCCGCTCTCGCCGACGCCGAGCACCTCGCGGATGGTCTCGATAGCTCCGTCCAGCCGCTCAGCGATCTCGCGATTGACCCGTTCGAGCTTGCGCGACTTGACCAGCGAGCCGTCCAGCTCGTCGGCGAGCCGCGAACGGTCGGCACCCAGGGCCTGGATCCGGCTTGCCAGCTCGTCCTCGTCGCGATCAGCCTCCCGCCGCCGCTCCACCGCGCTCTCCAGCGCATCCAGGGCCTGCATCAGCCGCTTGGTGGCAGCCTCGATGTCCGAGGCTATGGCCTCGGCCTGGGGTGCAAAACTCGCGGGACGATCGTTCATCGAAGCGACGCCAAAACCGATGCCATGGCCCGTCCAGACGCCGCGAGAGGCGGCAAGAAACCCGCGCTTGGGCAAGCGCTTATCGGACGAACTTAACGCAGGCAGAGTGGTCCGCGCAACGCCGCGCGCGAGCTATGCACCGTAAAGCAACTTTTCGTCATCCCAAAACGTTGGACTCCGGGACCCCAGGTGCTATCAGCCCCGTAGTTCAACTGGGGTCACGGCCCCGCTCCACTTTTGGCCCACCTGTCAGCCAAACCGGCACCTCATTTCAGACGGATTTTCACCATGACGCAGGTTGACCCCACCCGTATGGCCAATGCGATTCGCGGCCTCGCGATGGATGCGGTCGAAAAGGCCAAATCGGGCCATCCGGGCCTGCCCATGGGCGCGGCCGACATGGCCACCGTGCTCTTTTCGCAATTCCTGAAATTCGACGCCGCCAACCCCGCCTGGCCCGACCGCGACCGCTTCGTGCTGTCGGCCGGCCACGGCTCGATGCTGCTCTATTCGCTGCTCTATCTCACCGGCTATCCGGAGATGACGCTGGACGAGATCAAGCATTTCCGCCAGCTCGGCTCGCGCACGCCGGGCCACCCTGAGAATTTCCACACCAAGGGCGTCGAGACCACCACCGGCCCGCTTGGCCAGGGCATTGCGACCGCGGTCGGCATGGCGCTGGCGGAAAAGATGCTCTCGGCCGAGTTCGGCAAGAAGATCGTCGACCATCGCACCTATGTGATCGCCTCCGACGGCGATCTGATGGAGGGCATCTCGCAGGAAGCGATTGCGATGGCCGGGCACTGGAAGCTCAACAAGCTGATCGTGCTCTACGACAACAACGGCATCTCCATCGACGGGCCGACCTCGCTGTCGGACTCGGTCGATCAGGTCAAGCGCTTCAAGTCCGCCGGCTGGGCGGCCGAGCTGATCGACGGCATGGACCAGAAAGCGATCGCCGCCGCCCTCGAGCGCGCCCAGAAATCCAGCAAGCCGTCTTTGATCGCCTGCCGCACCACGATCGGCTATGGCGCACCGACCAAGGCCGGGACCAACAAGGTGCATGGCGAGGCGCTCGGCGGCGAGGAGCTGAAGGGCGCCAAGGAGAAGCTCGGCATTTCGCTCGAGCCGTTCTCGGTGCCTGACGACGTGCTGAAGGCCTGGCGCGAGCTCGGCTCGCGTGGCGCCGCCGCGCGGGCCGAATGGGACGCACGCTTTGCCGAGCTCGGCAGCCGTAAACGCGCCGAGTTCGAGCGCCGCCTGCGCCATGAGCGCCCCGCCTCGCTCGCAAAGGCGCTCAAGGACCACAAGAAGAAGCTGCTCGAGAGCCCGCTCAACGTCGCCACCCGCAAATCCTCAGAAGCCGCGATCGAGGTGATCGCAGCGGCGATGCCGATGGAATTCGTCGGCGGCTCGGCCGACCTCACCGGCTCCAACAACAACAAGCCGAAAGAGGCCGTCAACTTCTCCGCCAAGACGCCGAAGGGCCGCTTCATCCATTACGGCATCCGCGAGCATGGCATGGCGGCAGCCATGAACGGCATCTTCCTGCATGGCGGCTTTGTGCCGAACGGCGCGACGTTCCTGACCTTCACCGATTATGCGCGGCCCGCGATGCGGCTCGCCGCGCTGATGGGCACCGGTGTTGTCTATGTGATGACCCACGATTCCATCGGCCTCGGCGAGGACGGCCCGACCCACCAGCCGGTCGAGCATCTGGCCGCGCTGCGTGCCATTCCGAACATGCGGGTGTTCCGTCCCTGCGATGCCGTCGAAGTGGCGGAATGCTGGGAGCTCGCGCTCAACCGCACCAGCGGTCCGACCGTTCTGGCGCTGACACGCCAGAACCTGCCGCAGCTGCGCACCGCCGCCCCCGCCGACAATCCCTGCAGCCATGGCGGCTATGAGCTGGTCGCAGCCCAGGGCGAGGCCAAGGTGTCGCTGTTCGCCTCGGGCTCCGAGGTCGAGATCGCGGTCAACGCCCAGAAGCAGCTGGCCGAGCGCGGCATTGCCGCTCGCGTCGTCTCCGTCCCATCGCTGGAGCTATTGCTGGCGCAGCCGGATGCGAAGAGGATCATTGGCAACGCCCCGGTCAATATTGCCATCGAAGCCGCGGTGCGCTGGGGCTGGGACGCCGTGATCGGCAAGGACGGCGTTTTCATCGGCATGCACTCCTTCGGCGAGAGCGCGCCCGCCAAGGACCTTTTCAAGCATTTTGGCATTACTGCAGAGGCCGTGGTCGAGGCAGCCGTGAAGCGGCTTTCGTAAGGAGCTTCACGACGGCGTTAAGCAAGAAAGTTCTTATGCTGCGCCAAAGATTTTCTTTGGGTCGAGGGTTTGGGCCTGATTTTCCGCAGAAAATCGGCCGAACCCTTGCGCGTTGGACATGGAAGGACATATCGGCGCGGTCAGCCGGGGCGGTTGAGCTGTCCGGCAAAAAGGTCTACCTAACGGGGCATACGAACCGCTCCGTCCCGGCAGAACCGGGCGTCGGCCCTTAAAAACCCCGGTGGCAGGCATGTCGCCGGGATGACAGACGCCATTCCAACAGGCGTCCATTGAAGGAGACGAACAGATGGCAGTCCGCGTCGCGATCAATGGCTTTGGCCGCATCGGCCGCAACATTCTGCGGGCAATCGCGGAGTCCGGCCGCAAGGATATCGAGGTCGTCGGCATCAACGATCTCGGCCCCGTCGAAACCAACGCGCATCTGCTGCGCTACGACTCCGTGCATGGCCGCTTCCCCGGCACCGTGACCGTCGAGGGCGACTCCATCAGCGTGGGCAATGGCAAGATCAAGGTCAGCGCCGAGCGCGATCCGACAAAGCTGCCCTGGAAGGAGCTCGGCGTCGACATCGCGCTGGAATGCACCGGCATCTTCACCGCCAGGGACAAGGCCGCCGCGCATCTGACCGCCGGCGCCAAGCGCGTGCTGGTGTCCGCTCCCGCCGAGAATGCTGATGCAACCATCGTCTTTGGCGTCAACCATGACACGCTGACCAAGGAGCACCTGGTCGTCTCCAACGGCTCCTGCACCACCAATTGTCTTGCGCCCGTCGCCAAGGTCTTGAACGACACTGTGGGCATCGAGACCGGCTTCATGACCACCATCCACGCCTATACCGGCGACCAGCCGACGCTCGACACGCTGCACAAGGATCTCTACCGCGGCCGCGCGGCGGCGATGTCGATGATCCCGACCTCGACGGGAGCCGCCAAGGCGATCGGCCTCGTGCTGCCGGAGCTGAAGGGTAAGCTCGACGGCGTCGCGATCCGCGTGCCGACGCCGAACGTCTCGGTGGTTGATCTGAAGATCGTCGCCAAGCGCGCCACCGATCCGAAGGAGATCAACGAGGCGATGAAACGCGCCTCCGAGCAGCAGCTCAAGGGCATCCTCGGCTACACCACCGCCCCCAACGTCTCCATCGACTTCAACCACGACCCGCACTCCTCCACCTTCCACATGGACCAGACCAAGGTCATGAACGGCAACCTGGTGCGGGTGATGTCCTGGTACGACAATGAGTGGGGCTTCTCCAACCGCATGGCCGACACCGCAGTGGCCATGAGCAAGCTGCTCTAAGGAAGTATCTGTCGTGCCCGGGCTTTAGCCCGGGCATTTGTTTGTTTCCGTCATTCCGGGGCAGTGCGCAGCACCGAACCCGGAATCTCGAGGTCCCGGGCTCGCCGCTGCGCGCCGCCCGGGAACGACGTGAGAAGGCGAACCTCCCATGAAACAATTCCGCACCCTCGACGACGTCGACGTGAAGGGCAAGCGCGTGCTGCTGCGCGTCGATCTCAACGTGCCCATGGAAAACGGGCGTGTCACCGACACCACGCGGCTCGAGCGCGTCGCGCCGACCATTACCGAAATCGCTGGCAAGGGCGGCAAGGTCATCCTGCTCGCCCATTTCGGCCGGCCCAAGGGCCGTGACGAGAAGGAGTCGCTCAAGCCCGTTGCGGCCGAGCTGTCGCGCGTGATCAACAAGCCGGTCGCCTTCGCTGACGACTGCATCGGCGAGCCAGCGGCCAAGGCGGTTGCTGCCATGAAGGACGGCGACATCCTTTGCCTGGAGAACACCCGCTTCCATAAAGAGGAAGAGAAGAACGATGCAGGCTTTGTCGCAGAGCTGGCAAAGCTCGGCGACATCTGGGTCAACGATGCCTTCTCCGCGGCCCACCGCGCCCATGCCTCCACCGAGGGCCTCGGCCACAAGCTGCCGGCCTATGCCGGGCGCACCATGCAGGCCGAGCTGGAGGCGCTGTCGAAGGCGCTGGAGGCGCCGGCAAAACCCGTGATCGCGATCATCGGCGGCGCCAAGGTCTCGACCAAGATCGACCTGTTGGAAAACCTCGTCAGCAAGGTCGATGCGCTGGTGATCGGCGGCGGCATGGCCAACACCTTCCTGCATGCGCAGGGCGTCAATATCGGCAAGTCGCTGGCCGAAAAGGATCTGGCGCCGACGGCGCTGCGCATCCTGGAGAAGGCCGACGCCGCCAACTGCGCCATCATCCTGCCCGTCGATGCCGTGGTCGCCTATCATTTCGCGGCCAATGCACCCTCGCATGCTTATGGGCTGGATGCGATTCCACCCGATGGCATGATCCTCGACGTCGGCCCGCAATCCAGCGCCCGCATCCATGCCGCGATCGATGACGCTGCGACACTGGTCTGGAACGGACCGGTCGGCGCCTTCGAGCTGACGCCATTCGACCGCGGCACCATGGCAGCCGCCAGGCATGCGGCCGAGCGCACCAAGGCGAAGAAACTGCTCTCCGTCGCCGGCGGCGGCGACACCGTGGCGGCGCTGAACCAGGCCGGCGTTGCCTCAGATTTCAGCTATGTGTCCACGGCTGGCGGCGCGTTTCTTGAATGGATGGAAGGGAAACCGCTGCCGGGCGTTGAAGTTTTGAAAGTGCGTTAAGTTCAACCAATAGAGATTAGCGGGCGAATAAAGCCCTCAATAAGCGGAGAAAATGACCAATGGCACGCATTACGTTGCGTCAATTGCTGGATCATGCGGCGGAACACGACTACGGCGTGCCGGCCTTCAACATCAACAACATGGAACAGGCGCTGGCGATCATGGCGGCAGCCTCCGAGGTTGATGCACCCGTGATCATCCAGGCCTCGCGCGGTGCCCGTTCCTACGCCAATGACGTGATGCTTCGTCACATGATGGACGCGGTGACCGAGATCTATCCGCAGATCCCGGTCTGCGTGCATCTCGACCACGGCAACGAGCCGGCGACCTGCATGACCGCGATCCAGTCCGGCTTCACCTCCGTCATGATGGACGGCTCGCTGAAAGCCGACGGCAAGACCCCTGGTGACTGGAATTACAATGTCGGCGTCACCAAGACGGTGACCGACATGGCCCATCTCGGCGGCATCTCGGTCGAGGGCGAACTCGGCGTGCTCGGCTCGCTCGAGACCGGCATGGGCGACAAGGAAGACGGCCATGGCGCGGAAGGCAAGCTCTCCCATGACCAGCTGCTGACCAATCCGGACGAGGCGGTGAAATTCGTCCAGGAGACCAAGGTCGATGCGCTCGCGATTGCGATGGGCACCTCGCACGGCGCCTACAAATTCACCCGCAAGCCCGACGGCGACATCCTGGCCATGCATGTGATCGAGGAGATCCACCGCAAGCTGCCGAACACGCATCTCGTCATGCACGGCTCCTCCTCGGTGCCGCAGGATCTGCAGGAGATCATCAATGCCAACGGCGGCAAGATGAAGCCGACCTGGGGCGTGCCGGTCTCCGAGATCCAGCGCGGCATCAAGAACGGCGTGCGCAAGATCAACATCGACACCGACAACCGCATGGCCATGACCGGCCAGATCCGCAAGGTGCTGACGGAGCACCCGGAGGAGTTCGATCCGCGGAAATATCTGAAGCCGGCGATGGAGGCGATGACCAAGCTCTGCAAGCAGCGCCTGCAGGAGTTCAATACCGCCGGCCAGGCCAGCAAGATCAAGAAGGTCCTGACCACGGCGGAAATGGCCAAGCGCTACGCCAAGGGCGAGCTTGATCCGAAGGTGGCATAAAGGCCCGCTTGCGGCTCCGTCCGTCTCCACGCTGTCATCGTCCGGCTCGACCGGACGACCCGGTATTCCAGAGACGGCAGTGCTTGAGCCGAAAGGCCACGGCGTACTGGATCACCCGCTTTCGCGGGTGATGACGACCGAAATCGGGACATCCGTGGAACCCCCGGGGTGCTAACCCTGCGACGAACATCCTCTTTCGCTTGCCCGAGAACCGTCTATTTTCCCGGGCAAGTGCAGGCCGGCTTTTGACCTGCGCTTTCAAGGAAAACGCGTCAAAAGACGGGGTTTTGGTCGTAAAGCCCCGTGCCTCGGAGGATGCAATGAACCTCAGTGAACTCAACAAGGTCGCCCGCGCCATGGTCGCGCCGGGCAAGGGTATACTGGCCGCCGACGAGTCCTCGGGCACCATCAAGAAGCGTTTCGACGCCATCAACGTCGAATCCACCGAAGAGAGCCGCCGCGACTATCGCGAAATGCTGTTCCGCTCCACGGAGGCGATGAGCAAATATGTGTCGGGCGTGATCCTCTATGACGAGACGATCTGGCAGAATGCAAAGGACGGCACGCCGCTGGTCAAACTGATCCTGCAGTCGGGCGCCATTCCCGGCATCAAGGTCGATGAGGGCACGATGGCGCTGCCCGCCTGCCCCGGCGAGCTCGTGACAAAAGGTCTCGACAAGCTCACGGAGCGGCTGCCGAAATATTACGAGCGCGGCGCGCGCTTTGCCAAATGGCGCGCGGTGATCGACATCGGCGCTGGCATCCCGACCCGGACCGCGATCCACGTCAATGCGCATGCGCTGGCGCGCTATGCCGCGCTGTGCCAGGCCGCGCAGATCGTGCCGATCGTCGAGCCGGAAGTCCTGATGGACGGCGATCACGATATCGAGCGCTGCTATGAGGTGACCAAAACCGTGCTCAACAAGACCTTCCAGGAGCTGCGCATGCAGCGCGTCGAGCTGGAAGGCATGGTGCTCAAGCCGAACATGGCCGTCTCCGGCAAGAAGTGTCCAAAGCGAGCCTCTGTCGAAGAGGTCGCGGAAAAGACCGTGCGGCTGCTCAAGGCTTGCGTGCCGGCGGCCGTGCCCGGCATCGCCTTTCTCTCCGGCGGGCAGTCGGACGAAGAGGCGACCGCGCATCTCAACGCCATGCACAAGCTCGGGCCCCTGCCCTGGCCGCTCACCTTCTCCTACGGCCGCGCGCTGCAGGCCGCGCCGCAGAAAGCGTGGTCGGGCAAGGCGGAGAATGTTGCCGCCGGCCAGCGCGCCTTCACCCACCGCGCCCGCATGAATGCGCTGGCGAGCAAGGGCGAATGGGCCGCCGATCTGGAAAAGAAGGCGGCCTAGATTGTCCAGCAAATCCGCTCCCGTGCGGCCGGCGCCGCGGCTCTATCTCGCGACGCCTGCCATCGACGATCCCGATCGGTTCATCGCACAGCTGCCGGCGCTGTTCGTGACCGCCGACATCGCGGCTGTGCTGTTGCGGCTGAAAGAGACCGACCCGCGCAGCATGACGTCCAGCGTCAAGGTGATCGCGCCGGTGGTGCAGGCGGGCGGCGCAGCCCTGCTGCTCGACGGCCATGTCGAGTTGGTTGCGCGTGGCGGGGCCGATGGCGCCCATCTCAATGGCACCGCGGCGCTGGATGAGGCCTTGCCGAGCCTCAAGCCCGATCGCATCGCGGGCGTCGGCGGCCTCATCACACGCCACGATTCCATGATCGCCGGCGAGCGCGGCGCCGATTATGTGCTGTTCGGGGAGCCGGACGCGGAGGGCAAGCGGCCGTCGCCGGAAGCGATTGCCGAGCGCCTGTCCTGGTGGGCGGAGCTGTTCGAGCCGCCCTGCGTCGGCTATGCCACCACGCGCGAGGAAGTCTCGGAGTTCGTGATGGCCGGCGCCGATTTCGTCCTGGTCGACGATCTCGTTTGGACCGATCAACGTGGCCCGACTGCGGCGTTGGCCGATCTGGACCAGGTGATGCGCCAGGCCTATGCCAGCGCCTCCAAAGCTGCCAAAGCGGCGCAAAGGTTAAGCGGGTAATTCGAAAGACGATGAAGACGTCGCACGCAATATCGATCCTGGCTGTCACGCTGCTCTCCGCGACGAGCGCCGCGGCGCAGGTTTCGCTGACGCCGCCGGCGGTCCAGCCGCCGGCCACCAGGCCGGCCGAGTCCAAACCCGCCGAGACCCGGCCCGTCGAGTCCAGGCAGCCGGAAAAGGCCAAGCCGCATATGGTCAAGAAGCCGGCCGCGCTGGCGGCCCCCGCAGCCCAGGCCAAGCCCGCGACCCCGGCTGCACCGGCTGCCGCAGCCACGCCGGCGTCCGATGACCCCAACGTCGACCTGGTCTACGCCGCCTATCAGCGCGGCCTGTACAAAACCGCCCGCGAGCTTGCGACCCCCCGCGCCGAGGGCGGCGACATCCACGCCATGACCATGCTCGGCGTGCTCTATTCCAATGGCCTCGGTGTCAAGCGCGACTATGCCAAGGCCGTGGATTGGTACAAGCGCGCCAGCGATGCCGGCGACCGCGAAGCCATGCTGGAGCTTGCGATGATGCGGATCGCGGGCCGCGGCGGCCCGACTGACAAGCAGGAGGCCGTGAAGCTGCTCGCCTCGTCCGCCAAACTCGGCGAAGCCAAGGCGGCCTATAATCTGGCGCTGTTCTATCTCGATGGACAAACCCTGCCGCAGGACGTCCGTCGCTCCGCCGAGCTGCTCAGGATGGCCGCCGACGAGGGCAATCCAGAGGCGCAATATGCGCTCGCGACCTTCTACAAGGAGGGCACCGGGGTCCCGAAGGATATGGAGAAGGCGGTGCAGCTGTTGCAGGCCGCCTCGCTCGCCGAAAATTCCGATGCCGAGGTCGAATATGCCATCGCGCTCTACAATGGCACCGGCACGCCCAGGAACATCCCCGCGGCGGTTGAGCTGTTGCGCAAGGCCGCCAAGCAGGGCAACCCGATCGCGCAAAACCGGCTGGCTTGGGTCCTGTTCTACGGTTCGGGCACCCCGATGGACAAGGCCGAGGCACTGAAGTGGCATTTGATCGCGAAGACTGCCGGCAAGGGCGATGTGCAACTCGATGAAAAGTTTGCCAATCTGAGCCCGGACGAGCGCGCCAAGGGCGAAAGGGCGGCCAAGCTCTGGCTTGGCACGGTCGCCCTGCCCAACACCGCATCCAATGGCACGCCGAGCACCCTGACACCCGCGGCGGCAACCGCCACCAAATAACCCACCTTGACGTGGGCTCCTCGGCAGGGCACGCACATCCTCATCCAGCCAGACAGTCCAAGCCGAGTTTCATCAGGCCGAGTTCATCAAGCCGAGTTCATGCAGCATTCAGCCCTCATCAACGTCATGGTCAAGGCCGCGCTCCGCGCCGGCCGCAGCTTGAAGCGCGATCTCGGCGAGATCGAGCATCTGCAGGTATCGCTGAAGGGACCGGCAAACTTCGTCTCGCTCGCCGACAAGCGCGCCGAGGAGATGCTCTACACCGACCTCTCCAAGGCCCGTCCCGGCTACGGCTTTCTCGGCGAGGAAGGCGGTGCGCGCGAGGGCACCGACAAGAGCCACACCTGGATCGTCGACCCGCTCGACGGTACCACCAACTTCCTGCACGGCATCCCGCAATTCGCGATCTCGATCGGCTTGCAGCGCGAGGACACCATCATCGCCGGCGTGATCTATAATCCCGCCAATGACGAGCTCTACATCGGCGAGCGCGGCAAAGGCGCGTTCCTCAACGACCAGCGGCTGCGCGTCGCCGGACGGCGCCAGCTCAACGAATGCGTGATCGGCTGCGGCCTGCCGCACATCGGGCGCGGCGACCACACTCAGTTCCTCGCCGAGATGGGCGCGCTGCAGAACAAGGTCGCGGGGCTACGCCGCTTCGGCGCCGCCGCGCTCGACATCGCCTATGTCGCCGCCGGCCGCCTCGACGGCTTCTGGGAGCGCGACCTCTCGCCCTGGGATGTCGCCGCAGGCCAGATCCTGGTCCGCGAAGCCGGCGGCACCATGTCAGGCGTCGAAGGCAAGGACGACGCAGTGTCGACCGGGCATGTCGTGTGCGGCAATGAATATGTGCACGGCGAGCTGCTGAAGATTTTGCAGGCGGCGGGGAAGTAGCGCGCACCAAACTCGCCCCGTCATCCTGAGGCGCGAGACAGCGAGCCTCGAAGGATGAACGGCCCCGCTGCTGCTCCCGGGCCGTCGCCCTTCGAGGCCCGCTGACGCGGGCACCTCAGCGTGACGGTGATAGAGCGGGTTCGCGCTTCGACCACGGTCGCCCAACCTACGGCTTCTGCGGCTCCGGAAGCCGGAGCCCATCCGCCTTCGCTTTCTTCTCCCTCACCCCCTCCCGATCGCGCGCGAGCACGCGTTGCACCGAGACGAAGAACACCGGCACCATCAGCGGTGCGAGCACGACCACCGCGATCATGCCGCCCATCACGACTGTGCCGAGCGCCTGCTGGCTGGCGCCGCCGGCGCCGTGGGCGATGGCCATCGGCAGCACGCCGCAGACGAAGGCATGGCCGGTCATCAGGATGGGGCGGAAGCGCAATGAACATGCGTCCACCGTCGCCTCGACCAGCGGCTTGCCTTTCGCCCGCAGGTCCTTTGCGAATTCGATGATCAGGATGGCATCCCTGGCGGCGAGGCCGATGATGGTGATCAGGCCGACGGTGAAATAGACTTCGTTCGGCAAGTCGCGCAGCGTGGCGGCAGCGACCGCGCCGGTGACGCCGAGCGGCACCGTCAATAGCACCGCAAGCGGAATGGTCCAGCTTTCATAGAGCGCGGCCAGGCACAGGAACACCACCAGCACCGAAAGTCCAAGCAGGAACGGCGCCGGCGAGCCCGAAAGCTTTTCCTGCAGCGATTGACCTGGCCCATTCATAGCCGAAGCCGGCCGGCAGCTTGCCGGCAAGCCGCTCCATTTCGGCGATCGCATCGCCCGACATGTAGCCAGGCTTGGCCTCGCCGCTGATGCGGATGGCGGGATAATAGTTGAAGCCTGCGATCTGCGTCGGCCCCTTCGACCATTCGATGGAGGCAAACGCCGAGAACGGCACCAGCTGTCCGCGATTGTTGCAGACATTGTAGCCAAGGATCTCCTCCGCATTCATGTGTTGCAACGCAATGCAGCGGCGGGCGGCCCATTGCCACACGGACGGATTGTCACACCGCAGGGAACATGCTGAGCGAGCAAAGCTTTTCTGGCCTCACCGCATTGTGAGAGGCGTCATTCCGCCGCGTGTGATGGTGAGATCTTGCGCTAATCCAGGCGGAGAAGCTGCAAGCAATGGCAAGGAGGAGTGCCCGCGCTTTTTTCCGCCCTGACCATTGTCGCGCCATGAAAGTCGGTAATGGCCGCTTTTTTCCAGCCGCCGCTGTGCCATAGTGCGGCGTGATACCGGTTCCTCGTCATGGATAGCAGAATGCCTGCCGGCCCCTCTCCCCGCTCCGCCATGGAGATCGACCTGAACAAGCTGTCGTCGCCCCGGATCTTCCTGGTGCGCATGCTGGTGTTCCTGGTGCTGTGCGCGCTGGTCGCGGTCGTCCTCTACAAGCAGATCGTGCTGGCCTTCTTTGCCAATCCCGGCCTCAACGCCCTGATCGGCATCGTGCTTTTGATCGGCATCATCCTGGCATTCCGGCAGGTGATCCGGCTCTATCCGGAGGTCGCCTGGGTGAATAATTTCCGCATTGCCGATCCGGGGCTCGCGATGGACCGCCACCCCACGCTGCTGGCGCCGATGGCGGCGATCCTCGGCGGCGGCGGCGAGCGCACCGGGCGGATCACGATCTCGCAGCAGACCATGCGGCACCTGCTCGATTCCATCGCCACCCGCCTCGACGAGGCGCGCGACATCTCCCGCTACATGACCGGGCTTCTGGTGTTTCTCGGCCTGCTCGGCACCTTCTGGGGCCTGATCGAGACCGTGGGCTCGGTCGGCAAGGTGATCGACGGCTTGAAGGTCGGGGGCGATGCCGGCGCTCTGTTCGATACACTGAAGGAGGGCTTGGCCGCCCCGCTCGGCGGCATGGGCATTTCGTTCTCGTCCTCGCTGTTCGGCCTTGCCGGCTCGCTGATCCTCGGCTTTCTCGATCTGCAATCGAGCCAGGCGCAGAACCGCTTCTACACCGATCTCGAGGACTGGCTTGCGACCACCGTGCGCCAATATGGCAGTGATGGCCCCGCCATGGGCGGCGATATCGCGGGCGCCCTGGAACGGCTTCGCTCGGCCGTGGATGAAGGCGGCGGCCGCCACACCGCGCAGGCCATGGCGAATCTGGCGGAAGCGATCCAGGGCCTGGTTGCGCATATGCGGACCGAGCAACAGATGATCCGGGAATGGGCCGACAGCCAGGGCGAGCAGAACCGCGACATCAAGCGGCTGCTCGAGCGGCTCGCCCGCCAGCCCGAGAAGAGTTAAGCATGAGCAGAACACGGCCAGCCGGCCGTGTTCGGTTCACCTCTCCCCAGCAGGGAGAGGTGGATCGCACACCTGAGCAGAGAAAAGAGACCGCAATGGCGCTTGCACGTGCGCGGCGCGAGTCCGCATTCAATTACTGGCCCGGCTTTGTCGACGCGCTGTCGACGCTGGTGCTCTCGATCGTGTTCCTGCTGTCGGTGTTTCTGGTGGTGCAGTTCTTCCTGTCCCAGGAGGTCACCGGCAAGGACAAGGCGCTGGAAGAGCTCAATGCCAAGATCGCGCAATTGAGCGAGGCATTATCGCTGGAGAAGCTCGGCAAGCTCTCGCTCGACGATCAGCTCGCTTCGCTCAAGGCCGGACTTGCGTCGGCGGTGGCCGAGCGCGATCGCGTCAAGGGGCTCTATGAGGGCCTCGCCAATGCCGGGAATGACGCCGAGGGCCGGGCGACGCAGCTCAACAAGGCGCTGGAATCCGAGAAACAGGTCTCGGCCCGCGCGCTGGCGCAGATCGAGGTGTTGAACCAGCAGATCAGCGCGCTGCGGCGGCAGCTCGCGGCACTGGAAGAGGCGCTGGATGCCTCCGAGAAGCGCGACAAGGAATCGCAGACCCGGATCGCCGATCTCGGCCAACGGCTGAACGTGGCGCTGGCGCAGCGGGTCCAGGAATTGTCACGCTACCGCTCCGAGTTCTTCGGACGGTTGCGCGCCATTCTCGGCAACCGGCCTGATATCCGCATCGTCGGCGACCGCTTCGTGTTCCAGTCGGAAGTCTTCTTCGACACCGGACAGGCGACGCTGCTGCCCGAGGGCAAGTCCGAGCTCGACAAGGTCGCCAGCGCGCTGATCGATCTCGACAAGCAGATCCCGGGTGAAATTGCCTGGGTCCTGCGCGTGGACGGTCACACCGACGTGCGGCCGATCACCAACAATCCCTTGTTCAAGTCGAACTGGGAGCTGTCGTCGGCGCGCGCCATCTCGGTGGTGCAGTATCTGATCTCGCTCGGCGTGCCCGCGCAGCGCCTGGTTGCCGCCGGCTTTGCGGAATTCCAGCCGATCGACCCCGGCAACACCGAGGAAGCCTACCGCCGCAACCGCCGCATCGAGCTGAAGCTGACGGAGCGGTGATCGCCGTCATTCCGGGGCGGTGCGCAGCACCGAACCCAGAATCTCGAGATTCCGGGCTCGGTCCTATCGGACCGCCCCGGAATGACGGTGCGCTACACCCCTTCGAACTGCAGCCGCGCCAGCCGCGCATAGAGGCCGTTCTCCGCAACCAGCGAGGCGTGCGTGCCCTGCTCGACGATGCGGCCCTGGTCCATGACCAGAATGCGGTCACAGGACAGCACTGTGGCGAGGCGGTGCGCGATCACCAGCGTGGTACGGTGGCGCATCAATTCTTCCAGCGCGGTTTGCACCAGCGTCTCGCTTTCGGCGTCGAGTGCGGAGGTGGCTTCGTCCAAAAGCAGCAGCGGTGCGTCGCGCAGGATGGCGCGCGCAATGGCAATGCGCTGGCGCTGGCCGCCGGATAGCGTCACGCCGCGCTCGCCGAGCTGGGCCTCGAAGCCGCCAGGCAGGCGTCGGATGAATTCGGTCGCGTGGGCAAGCTCCGCGGCGCGATCGACCTCGGCATCGCTGGCCTCCGGCCGGCCGAAGCGGATGTTGTCGCGCGCGCTGGCGGCAAACACGACCGGGTCCTGCGGCACCAGCGCGATCTGGCTGCGGAAGCTTTCGGGATCGGCGGACTTGATCGGCACGCCGTCGAAGGAGATCGTGCCGGACACGGGATCGTAGAAGCGCAGCAGCAGGTGGAACAGCGTGCTCTTGCCGGCGCCCGACGGCCCGACGATCGCGACCTTTTCGCCGGGGCGGACCGAGAACGACACCTGCTCGACAGCGGGAATATCGCGCCGCGCCGGATAGGCGAACGAGACCTTGTCGAACCCGACATCGCCGCGCACAGGCGACGGCAGCGCAACGGGTGCGGCGGGCGCGATGATATCGGGCCGCACGCGCAGGATCTCGAACAAGCGCTCTGCGGCGCCGGAGGCGGCCGAAACCTCGCCCCAGACTTCGCTCAGCTGGCCGAGGCCGGCGGCGGCGAAGGCCGCATACAGCAGGAATTGGCCGAGCCGGCCCGGGCTGATGGCCCCCGTCAGCACGTCATGCGAGCCGACCCAGAGGATCGCGACCACGCTGGTGAAGACGATGAAAATGATGATGGCGGTCAGCACCGCGCGCGCCTGGGTCGAGACCCGCGCCGCCTGGTAGGCGCCTTCGACGGCCTGGCCGAAGCGCCTGTTGGCGAGCTTCTCGCCGGTATAGGCCTGTACGGTACGGATGGCGCCGACCAGCTCGGAGGCATAGGCGCTGGCATCCGCCAGCGTATCCTGCGCATTGCGCGACAGCCGCCGCACCCAGCGGCCGAATGCAACCAGCGGCAGCACGATGAGCGGAATCGCCAGCAGCACGAAGCCGGAGAGCCGCGGGCTCGTCACCACCATCATGGTGGCGGCGCCGAAGAACAGCAGCAGGTTGCGAAGCGCGATCGAGACGGAGGCGCCGGCCGCAGACTTGATCTGGGTCGTGTCCGCCGTGAGCCGCGAGATCAACTCGCCGGAGCGGGCGGAATCGAAGAAGGACGGCGAGAGCGAGATCAGATGCGCGAACACGTCGCGGCGCAAATCGGCGACAATGCGCTCGCCGATGGTCATCACGAGATAGTAGCGGGAGGCGCTGGCGAGCGCGAGCACCGCGACCACCGCGATCATCACGCTGAAATAGCTGTTGATCAGCGCAATGCCCTTCGGCGTGAAGCCGAAGTCGATCATCCTGCGCACCGCGACCGGCACCAGCAGGGTGGTGATGGCAGCCACCGTCAGCGCGATCAAAGCCAGAATCGCGCGGCCGCGATAGCGGGCGACATAGGGCGCGAGCGCCAGCAGCGGGCGAAGCTTCGACCGTCGCTCGGACGAGGCCTCGTCTATCGAAAGAGCCTGCGCCGCCGCCTCGTCCGGTTGCGGCACTAACCCGCTCTGCCCCTGGTCCAGCCGTTCCACTGCACTCATGCGATCTGATCCGTTATGCCTTGCGACCGAGATAGGCCCCCCGGAGGAGGCTGGCAAATCCGGGAAGATACATAGGTCGTCGGCTTGTTTTGGCGGGTTTCATGCGGTATAGAGCCGCCAATTCCGTGACATTTTAGACCGAAGACAGGCGCGCCGCGCCCACCAGGATATGCCATGAAAGCCGAAATTCACCCGAATTATCATACCATTACGGTCGTAATGACCGACGGCACCGAGTACCAGACCCGCTCCACCTGGGGCAAGGAAGGCGACAAGCTGCACCTCGACATCGACCCCAGGTCGCACCCCGCCTGGGTCGGCGGTGCGCAGCAGATTCTCGACCGCGGCGGTCGTGTCTCCCGGTTCCAGAAGAAGTTCTCGGGCTTCCTCAAGAAGGATTGATCCCCTTTCAGCCTGCGCGATCTGCGCAAGCCGACGACGCCCCTGCGCTTTCGCGGGGGCGTTTTTGTTTGGGACACCGTCCCCGGAATGACGGAGCAGGTGGAGACGGTGCGCGAGATGAGAGCGCTTACTGCTCGAACGCGGCCTTCAGCGCGTTGAGCTGCGGCACCAAGGGGTTGCCGATGGCGGTGCGCTCGGCGGTGCCGGCGTGAATGGTGTTGTCGAGCCGGCGCACGCGGGCCTGCAGGCTCATCGAGCGGGCGATCAGGTCCTGCAGCTGCTGCGGCAATTTCTCGAGCATGTCGACGGGGCCCGGATCGGAGGCTGAGAGCTTGACCTTGGTCTTTTCCCGGTTGGCCTGGACCAGCGTCATCTCGCCTTCCTTGACCGCGCGATGCAGGAGCAGCCAGGAGGCGAGCTGCATCAGCCGCGTGGTCAGCCGCATGCTTTCGGTGGCGTAAGTGAGGCTGACCGCGCGATCCAGCGCCTTGGCCTCGGTACGGCCGGCGCCGTCGAGATAGGCGGCAGTCTCCTCGACGAGGTCCATGCCTTCCCGGAACAGGTTGCTGAACGCCGCCGAATTGGTGAGCCGCTCGCTGAATTGAACCAGGTGGCTGTCGCTGTGCGAACGCTCGGACATGGTTAACGCCTCTTAACGCAACTGGTGCACGCTGGCCGGCGTTTACCCGCCGGCTTATGATGAACAAATCATTGCGCGCCGTTCGCGGAGAGTCCAGTGACAAGGGAATTTAAGGTTTACGACCGGTGGGGCGCCGTCCCGCGACATCGGCGTGGGCGTGCGGAATCGGCACAATTGCCCGACGGGCAAAAAAAAGCCGCCGAATCCGGCGGCTTTGAAAGTTGATAACAGGGAGGCGTCAAACAGAGTGGACAGGAGCCACTCGGTGTCCAAACGAGGACGATGCCAGTCATAAACCTGAAAGCTTAATCGATCGTAAATGGCGCGCATTTTTTAAGCTGCGTTAGCCATGTCGGCCATTGACCGAGCGGCACTGCAACATAATCCGATCCAAATCCGATCCAGGCATAGCTCACGACTTGAAGACGCTGTTGGCCGCCTCGCGCGAGGCGCGCTTTTTGGCCTGCGCCTCCTTCAGCCGCACGATCTCGGATTCCAAGAGTGCAATGCGCTCGCCCAATTCCTCGACCGACAACAGCGACAGATCCTGCCCGATCTCGTGACTTATCTTCTTGCGCGGCCGATCGTCGTCCTCGCTCGCCATCGCGCTCCTCCTTTTCCTTAAGCCCTCGAAGCGGTTGCCAGAACGGTTGCCTTGAGACCCCCGGCTGGCTAATCAAAGCGACCCATTCAAGAGCGTTTCCGAAGGACAAACCATGGAAAAGCTGCCTGCGCAAATGACCGTTGTCGCCATCTCCAAGCCCGGCGGTCCGGAGGTGCTCATCCCCGAAACGCGCCCCGTGCCACAGCCCGGTCCCGACGAGATCCTGATCAAGGTCGAGGCCGCCGGCGTCAACCGCCCCGACGTCTCGCAGCGCTCCGGTTCCTATCCACCGCCGCCCGGCGCGTCCGACCTGCCGGGGCTGGAAGTCGCGGGTGAAGTCGTCGCGCTCGGCAGGGACGCCAAAAAGCATAAGCTCGGCGACAAGGTGATGTCGCTGGTGGCCGGCGGCGGCTATGCCCAATATTGCATTGCCAAGGACGCCCAGGCGATGGCGGTGCCGCCTTCGTTCTCGATCGAGGAAGCCGGCGCCACGCCGGAAACCCTGATGACGGTCTGGCACAATGTGTTCGAGCGCGGCGCGCTGAAGGCCGGCGAGTCGCTTCTGATCCATGGCGGCTCCTCGGGAATCGGCACCATGGCCATCCAGCTTGCCAAGGCCTTCGGCGCCAAGGTGATCGTCACCGTCGGCTCCGACGACAAGGCCGACGCCTGCCTCAAGCTCGGGGCCGATCGCGCCATCAACTACAGAAGCGAGGATTTCGTCGCCGGGGTGAAGGCTGCAACCGCAGGTCAGGGCGCCAATGTCATTCTCGACATGGTTGGTGGCGACTATATCGAGCGCAATTTTGACGCCGCCGCCTTCGACGGACGCATCGTCCAGATCGCCTTCCTCGGCGGGGCGAAGTCGACCGTCAATTTCACCCGGTTGATGGTGAAGCGGCTGACCCATACCGGCTCGACCTTGCGCCCCCGTAGTAACGCGGACAAAGCGGCGATGGTCGCCGCAATCGAGGCCAGGGCGATGCCGTTTTTGCGCGACGGACGCGTCAAACCGCTGATGGATTCGAGCTTTCCACTGGAAAAGGCCGCCGACGCACACCGGCGCATGGAGACCTCCGAACATATTGGCAAAATTGTGTTGCGAGTCTAATTCCGGATAAACTCTCGCCATCCGGAAAGTCTTTGATTTCTTTCGCGTTCGTGGCAATGATCGTTCACCACACGAACGCATTTGCTCCGGGGTCGGGGTTGCGTCTCCAGCTTTAACTCTTGTCACATCGACATAAGCGTCGAACGCGGAGAACTGACATTGCGTCTGATCAGGTGCCTGGCGCTGCTTGCGCTGGGCCTCATGATTGTTGTCGCGGCTTCGCCGGCACAAGCGCTCGACGCTGTCAGCGTGCGCGGTGACGCGCCCGCTATCGACCTCACCGGGGTGCTCGAGCATCTGCACAGCGACAGCGACCGCGTCCAGGTCTCCACCGCGCCCGGCACCGACGGCATCGTTCGCCGCATCGAGGTGCGCGCCCGCGAGGGCGGCCAGAACTGGGTGGTGTTTGCGCTTGCCAACAACACCGACGACCAGCTCGACCGCCTGATCGTCGCCCCGCATTACCGCGTGGTCGGCTCCGGCCTGCTCTGGCCCGACCTCGGCCTGTCGCGCATCGCGACCATCACGCCCTCGACCGGCGACCGCCCCGACCGCGTGGAGAGCCCGACCGCCGACGTCTTCCGCATCACCCTCGACCCCGGCTCCGTCATCACTTTCGTCGCCGAGCTGCGCACGGACAAGCTGCCGCAGCTCTATCTGTGGGAGCCCGACGCCTACAAGGACAAGGTCAACTCCTTCACCCTCTACCAGGGTATCGTGATCGGCATCTCCGGCCTGCTCGCGCTGGTGCTCACCATCCTGTTCGTGGTGAAGGGCAGCATCATGTTCCCGGCGGCGGCTGCACTCGCCTGGGCCGTGCTGGTCTATATCGGCGTCGACTTCGGCTTCTGGGGCAAGGTGCTCGACATGTCGAACAACGCCGAGCGCGTCTGGCGCGCGGCGGGCGAAGCGATTCTCGCCGCGACGCTGCTGGTGTTCCTGTTCGCCTATCTCAATCTCAGCCGCTGGCATGTGCGCTATTCGCACATCACGCTGGGCTGGCTGTTCTTCCTGGGGTCGCTGGTCGCGCTCGCTCTGTTCGATCCGGCGGTCGCCTCCGGCATCGCGCGCATGTCGCTGGTGATGATCGCCTTCGCCGGCTTTGCGCTGATCGTCTATCTCTCGACCCACGGCTTTGATCGCGCCGTGCTGTTGATCCCGACCTGGTTCCTCCTGGTGGTCTGGGTGGTCGCGGCCGGCATGACCATCGCCGGCTCCGTCACCAACGACATCGTTGGCCCCGCGCTGCTCGGCGGCCTGGTGCTGATCGTGATGCTGATCGGCTTCACCGTCATGCAGCACGCCTTCGCCGGCGGCGGCGCCTCGACCGGCATCGTCTCCGATGTCGAGCGCCGCGCACTGGCGCTGACCGGCTCGGGCGATCTGATCTGGGACTGGGACGTCTCCGCCGACAAGGTCTTCACCAGCCCGGAAACCGAGCATCTGCTCGGCCTCAAGCGCGGCACCCTGGAAGGTCCCGCCGCGAAATGGCTGGAGGTGCTGCATCCGCTCGACCAGGACCGCTTCCGCGCCGCGCTCGACAGCGTGCTCGACCAGCGCCGCGGCCGCCTGGTGCAGGATTTCCGGCTGCGCACCCCGGACGGCCATTTCATGTGGTTTGCGCTCAAGGCGCGCCCCGTGGTCGGCTCCGACGGCGAGGTCTCGCGCGTGGTCGGCACGCTCACCGACGTCACCGAGATCCGCAACGCCGAAGAGCGCATGCTGCACGATTCCGTGCATGACAATCTCACGGGACTGCCGAACCGCAGGCTGTTCCTCGATCGCCTCAATGCGGTCGCGACCTTCGCCAAGACCATGCCGAGCTTGCGGCCGACGCTGATGGTGATCGATCTCGACCGTTTCAAGCAGGTCAATGACTCCGTCGGCATCGCGGTTGGCGATTCCATCCTGCTGACGCTTGCCCGCCGCCTCACCCGCATCCTCAAGCCGCAGGACACGCTGGCGCGCATGGCCGGCGACCAGTTCGGCCTGATCCTGCTCTCTGAACAGGAGCCGGCGCGCATCACCGCCTTTGCCGAGACCATCCGCAAGACCATCCGCGCGCCGATCGCCTTCAACGACCGCGAGATCTTCCTCACCGCCTCCATTGGGCTCGCGTTGTCCGATCCGCAGACGCAGCTCTCCGAGGAGATCATCAAGGATGCGGAGCTTGCGATGTATCACTCCAAGCGCATCGGCGGCGACCGTATCGACGTGTACAAGCCCGCGATGCGGGCGCGCAAGACCGACCGCCTGACGCTCGAGAGCGAGCTCCGTCGCGCCATCGAGCGCGGCGAGATTTCCATCCTCTACCAGCCGATCGTGCGGCTGGAGGATCGCTCCATCGCCGGCTTCGAGGCCCTGGCGCGCTGGGATCATCCCAAGCTCGGGCGGATGTCGCCGATCGAGTTCATCACCGTCGCCGAGGAGATCGGCCTGATCGTCGATCTCGGCACCTTCGTGCTCGACCAGACCGCGCGGCAATTGTCGATCTGGCAGCGCGCGATGCGCTCCCGCGACCCGATCTTCGCCTCCGTCAACGTCTCCTCGCGGCAATTGCTCCGCCACGATCTGATCCACGACATCCGCACCGTGCTGTCGCGCTCCTCCGTCGCCCGCGGCACGCTGAAGCTCGAATTGACGGAATCGCTTGTGATGGAGAACCCCGAGCACGCCGCGCAAATGCTGACCCGCATCCGCGAGCTCGGCACGGGTCTCTCGCTCGACGATTTCGGCACCGGCCATTCCTCGCTGGCCTACCTGCAACGCTTCCCGTTCGACACCATCAAGATCGACCAGTCCTTCGTGCGCACCACCAGCCGCGGCACGCGCCCGGTGATCCTCAAGTCCATCATCGCGCTCGCCCACGACCTCGGCATGGACGTCGTCGCCGAAGGCGCCGAGACGGATTCCGATGCCGTCGAGCTCTATCAATTGGGCTGCGAATTCGCCCAGGGCTTTGCCTTCGGCGAACCAATGGACGCCGACGCCGCAATGCGGCTGCTGACGGAAGTCCGGCTGGAAGCCGCGAGCTGAGCCGCCAGCAATACCGAGCTGCGCATTGATGTGCCCTCGCCCCTTGTGGGAGAGGGCACCACAATGAGCATCGCGCTTAGGTCCATTATTCGCAACAACGACCGCGACACGCCTGTGCATTCTCGCGGCGCGTTTCGCCCGAGCTTTGCTTTGTCGATCCGCCCTCGATCAACGACAAGGGCGCAGGGAAGGCCGGGTGGCCGCATGCACCCGGTGCCGCCGCGCAAAAAAATTTGCGCAAAGCGCGCGTCGACCACAGGTACAGGCGGTGTCAACCGGCCTTCCCTGCGCGATGGTTTACGGCTTATGGCGCGCTCTCCTCGGTGAACCTTGCCGATTGCCACCGTCACCCGCGTGATGCGCTTGCGCATCATCGCGAGCTTGAGCGCCAGCCTTTGGGGCGCCAGGACCACGCGTCTTCGCCGTCCGCATCCGTGCCGCTCGTCAAGTGGCACCGACCCGTCCACCGCATTCCGCACCACGTCCGTGACGATCGCGATACGCCCCTTGTACCGGCGCGGAACGGGCGAAGTGAACATCGATTTCCGATAATACGAAAGAAGAATATTTTTGCGCGAGGGACTGGACGACCCAAATCAGCTTGAAACTGCAAACGAAATTCGATCTGTCGCGCATCTGGTTTTGCGCTCCGAACAGCCGCCGCGCACACGGCCTCGCCCGCACAGCGCACTGATTCTGCCCGTCGGGCGAATCAGTTGCAAGGGGCGAGCTCGACTGGCTCGCGTCACGCACTGATGCCGACTTTCCTGAAAATTCGCGATGCGATCATCACCGCTGCGGACGAGCTGAAGGCGGTGGACGGGCTCGGCTGATCCGGGCGTCAACGATTCCCATTTCCGTTTCAGGCACAGATGACCCGCGCAGCCGGGCTGGCGAGACCTGCCAGCCCGACTCGCCGCCGCTACTGGAACGTCTCGGTCGCGGTGTTCGGCATGCAGGGCGGGACAGGATAGGGATCGGATGCAAATGCGCCGACGTCTGGCGCCCGCATGCACTCGACGACCCCCCTGTGCGCCTTGATCGCGGCGTGCCGCGCCGCGACCTCATTGCGAGCGGCGATGGCTTGCGTTGTGCAGACGGCTGCCGCGATCAGCGCGGCCAACACGAACGTCACTCTGGTCATTGGATTCTCCATATGATGACGGAAGCCGAACACGCGCTCGACTCCAGTATGAAGAACGGCCAGGCCCAGCTGATATTTCATCACGTGCTTTCAACGAAGCGCGACCTCCCCGCATGCGAGCGCGTGATGAGTTGTGGAAGGGGATTGCGAGATCACCAAACGTTTGCGTGAGCGGGAAATATCCCACTCCCGATCCCGGTCCTGCCTTGAGACGCGCACAGCGCTCCGTTCGCGCGAGGCGCAATCAGGGACGCAGACGATGAAGATCAACCTTGTTTTGGCCGCGCTACTGTTTGTGCCATCTCTCGCAACGCCGGTCCCGGCTCAGCTGCGAGCGACCGACAGCGGGGATCGAGGACACGTCGCGCGATCGACAGCTGGCCGCCGGCTGCAGGGATTCGGGATCGAAGGCCGCGAGATCGCAGCTCCGCCCTGGAGCTTCGCCTGCATGAACGACCAGGGTCCACGACGATGTGAGGAGCCCATGTGGGCCTATGGCAGCCCCGACTACCTCGCGCAGTTCAACAAGGCATTCTCACATTGACGGTGAGTGAAACGAGGACGACGAGAGCCTGAGGCGCAGGGCTCATGACGTTCGGCGACGGGAGATCTGGCCGCGATGCAAGCCTGCAGTTCGACAGCAGTTGAGATGAGAGCAGACGATTAGCTGGCGGCCTCGAAGGCGACGCCGATCTGCCGCTCCGTGCGCCAGACGGCGCGACATCGAACGGCATCACCGCGCTCGATGATCATCAAGGTGAACTGCTCGGGTATTCCGACCGAGTGAGGCACATCCAGCGCCGCTCCGACGTCGGATAGATTCTGCACCATGCAGCTGAAGGCGCCGCCGGGAAATTCGATCATCCCGGGCTTGCGTACCGGCCTGCGCTGTGTGGCTCGCCTGTCCATGTCACTCTGATAAGGCGAAAATCTTAGACAAACCATAAAGCACGTTTCCGAAACCCGGGCCTGCACGTCAACGATTTGTTTGCCATGACCGAAAGGCGCGCGGGCGATCAAGGTCGAGCCGTCTGCGGATCGACGATCCGGGTTCCTCGATCGCATGCCTGGGCGCGCCCGGCCTCCCGACAAAGGCAGTCACGCTGTCGCAATTCGTGCATTTCCCTACTCCGTTCCTCCCATGCCCCTTGCGATTGGCGCCTGAAGCGATTGCCAATGTCGGTGACCGGGCGGGTCCTTAAGTATGTTGCGAAATTTGCTGTTGAGAGCGGAACGGGCTCAGCTATGAAGAAAAGAGAACGAATTAACGATCGGATCAGCGAACGCGAATGTCAGGCTCGTCTCAAGAATTTGCCAAAGAGCGACATCAACAGCCGACTGGAGCCGCTGAAATCACTCAGAACCGCAACCAAGAAGCGGCGGGAGCTGAAGGCGCGGACTTGAGAGGGCGCGCGCGCTTTGCGCGCTTACGTCCATGATCCTCCTCGGCATCGCCCTCATTGCCGTCGGCATCGCGCTGGTTTGCGCCGGGGTCGTGTTGCGGCCGCGCGCGCCGCTGACTGACCCCGCAACCGATGACAGCCCCGACGAGTTCCGGACGATCCTCGACGCTCTGGGCGCGGATGACCGGCGCGAAGAGAGCCTGGACCGGGACTTGGACGAGGTACCTGCAACGGACCCGCCGACAGATCCGTCTGATAGCGGCATGATCCAACCAGGCAGGCAACGCCGCCCACAGCTCGGTTAGTTTGGCGCGAGCTGTCGCTGGCTTCCTTCCAATGCGACGACGAACAACCGGTTCCAGCGCCGGCTGGTTGCGTTTGAGCGCGCAACACTGCGCCACCTTCGACGTTATCACTCACGGTGAGAGCGGAGCGGAAGGAGGTCCCTCGATGAAGACGAATTGGATTGCCACGGTTGCTACAGGTGCCATTGCACTTTCACTTGCCGCCGGCGGCGGCGCATATGCTCAGATGGCCGATTCGCACCGGCACGAGTCCGGCCCGGGTGGGCAGGGCTCGTCGATGTCCCGACCGGATATGGCGCGGCCGGAGGCCGGCCATTCGGCGGCCGGCGAACAGCGCGCGCTCGGCGAGCGGAGTGAGCACCAAGCGCTGCCCGCAATGCGGGAGCATGCGGAGACGAGCCGGCCCCATGAGATGGGCGCCGGCCGTGCGCAGGCGGAAGACCGGCATCAGCCTCGTGAGGCCACGCAAACCATCGGACAAGGTGCAGACCGCGCCGCACGCAACGAGCGCGCATTGCCGAATGGCGCGGCGGAAAACCGCCCGAACGAAAGCCGTGCCGGACACGAAGCGCAGCAGCGATCAGAGCCCAACCGCGAGCAGGGCAAAACGGCTGATATCAAGCAGAACAAGGCTGCCGACACCAGCAAGGCCGCCGCGTCTGGAAGGCACGGACAGGATGTTGGTCAAGGGCACATCGGCCGCAATGACCGGCAGCCGGAGAACCTGACCGGTCAGAACCAGCATCAGCACGGCACCGAGCATGCTGCACAGGGCCAGCAGCAAAACAAGGAGGCCGAGCAGCATTCGCACCCGGGGTCGGCGACCACGCAGCAGCAGGCCGCGCGCCCCACTCCCGGGCAGACCACCGGCGAGGCGCGTCAGCATGAGGGCACCGGACAGGCGCAAAACCGCGACAACAGCAGTCGGGAACAAGCCCAGGGTCGTGCGGGTGAGATGCAGGGCGCGTCCAATGCGCGCGGTGAAATGGCGTCGACAAAGGTCAACAACAGCCAGCGTACGCAGGTGCTCGACCGGCTGCGCAGCGACCGCGACCTCGAGCGGGCGCGATCCGATGTGAACATCCGCGTCGATGTCGGCGAACGGCTGCCGGAGCGGGTCAGGCCGCTGCCGCTGCCGCCTGATATTGTCGACGTCGTGCCGGAATACCGCGGCTATGAGTACACGGTCATTCACGACGAGGTGGCCATCATCAATCCCGAGAGCCGTGAGGTCGTCGACGTCATTCCCGAGCGCGGCTTCACGGCCGAGAGCGGGTCCTACGGTGGCGCCTATGCCGAAGGCGGACGCATCGAGCTTTCGCACGAGCAGCGGGAGGTCCTCAGGCGTGCGGCCTTGAGCTCGGCAACGACGGTCGGATCGTCGGGGCCATCGTGCCTGAGCCTGCGGCCGGTGCCGGAAGAACTCGCCCGCAGCCGGCCGGAGCTTGCGTCCGACAAATACCTCGCGATCGGCGACCAGATCGTGCTGGTCGATCCGCACGACCAGAAGATCGTGCAAGTGATCAATTCGAATGATTGATTGCTGACGCGCACATTGCGAGCGATGTCCCGCGGCACGACCGTTGTAGTCGTGCCGCGGGGCGCATGCGCCGGATACGAGTGATTTCGGCTTTGCACAAATAGCCGTCTTTGCGCCGAACAGCAGGCGCAACGTCATACAAACAGTCACGTCGCGCCGCGTTTTCGCCTTCTGAAAATCAGGAAGCCTGAGCAGACTGCTTCCTGCCCGGTGACACAGACCAATGACGGATCCGCGAGGCGCCGCGCCGGTACTCGTTTTGCGTGTCGTCGCTTGCACCGGGGATGAAAAACTTGAATGATTACCCGCAAGTCTTTTTCTCGGAGTTTTTCCGGACATGTCGACGCTTACTCCACGTGGCGCGTGCCTGTCGTGGCAGCCGGAATTGATCTGGCTCAATGTCGTTTCCGACGCGACTGTCGCCCTCGCCTTTCTCGCCATGGCGTTTGTACTCGGCTATTATGTCTGGCGGCGGCGGCGCCAGGTCATGTTTGGCGGCGTGTTCTGGCTGTTCGCGATCTTCGCCACGGTCTGTGCCCTGACTCACCTGCTCTCAATCGTCACCATCTGGGTGCCCGCCTATGGCATCGAAGCCGTCACCAAAGCCGCACTTGCGCCGATAGCGCTCGCAATCACGACCGCACTGCTATTACTGCTGCCGCGGCTTCTGGTGCTGCCGACGCGCATTCAACTGGCTGAAGCCTATGCCGCGCTCGAGAAGGAAAGCAGCCAGCGGCGGAAGGCCGAGGCCATGGTCAAGCGCTTTCAGGAGATCGAGGCCCATGAGGCCCAGGTCCGGCAGGCGCAGAAGATGGAGGCCATCGGCCAGCTCACCGGCGGTGTCGCGCACGACTTCAACAACATCCTGACCGTGATCACCGGGACGATCGAGATCCTCGGCGATGCGGTCAAGGATCGGCCGCATCTCGCCCAGATCGCCGACCTGATCTCCGCGGCCGCGGCACGGGGCGCCGACCTGACCAAGCATCTGCTCGCCTTCAGCCGCCGCCAGCCGCTGCAGCCGCGCTCGACCGACATCAATGCGCTGGTGGTCGACGCCGCGCGCCTGCTGCGGCCGACGCTCGGCGAGGACATCGAAATCGAATCCATGCTGGCGCACGATCTGGCGCCGGCGCTGATTGATCCGAGCCAGCTCTCGACCGCGATCCTCAACCTCGCCCTGAATGCGCGTGACGCCATGCCCGGCGGCGGCAAGCTGACATTGGAAACCAAGAATGCCGTGCTCGACGAGGCCTATGCGCGGCTCAACAGCGAGGTGAAGCCAGGCAACTATGTCATGATCGCCGTGAGCGACACCGGGCAAGGCATCCCGAGCAACCTGCTCAGCAAGGTGTTTGAACCGTTCTTCACCACCAAGGACGCGGGCCGGGGATCCGGCCTCGGGCTGAGCATGGTCTACGGCTTCGTCAAGCAGTCGGACGGCCATGTCAGCATCTACAGCGAGGAGGGCCACGGCACCACCGTGAAGCTCTATTTGCCGCCGTCCGCGGTCGCGCCGGAGGAGGTCGCCGCCGACGCCGGCGTTTCGGGCAGCGAAGGCGGCGACGAGTTCATTCTGCTGGTCGAGGACGATGCGCTGGTCCGCGAATATGTCGTGGCGCAGATCAGGCGCTTTGGATACCACACGATGGCCGCGAGCAACGGCGCCGAGGCGCTGGCCATTATCGACCGCGGCGAACGCATCGATCTGTTGTTCACCGACGTGATGCTCCCCGGCGGAATGAATGGCCGCCAGCTTGCGACCGAAGCATTGAAGCGGCGGCCCGCGCTCAAGGTGCTCTACACCTCGGGCTATACCGAGAACGCGCTCGTCCATCACGGACGGCTCGATGCTGGCGTGCTGCTGCTGCCGAAGCCTTACGTCTCTGCCGATCTCGCGCGGATGCTTCGCATTGCGCTGACCTCGTAACCGCAACCACATCCGCGCGCCGGCGTTGACACAACCATTGTCAGAGGCATTGGCGGTGCCTGAATTACCCGCGCGTTCGCGCGCATAGGCGCAAGGCGGATCGGTGCGAATGATCCGCCTTGCACGCGAAGCTCCCTCACGCCTTTCCTTGGGCGTCGCGCTTGCGGAAGGCGGCTTCGCCGGCGTCCGACACTTCGACCCATTTCGGATCCGGCGCGGTTTCGGCCTCGTAATTGTCGTGCCAGTTCCACCATTTGTAGGGCTGGGTCTGCGGATATCCCGGAGGCGAGTCCTCCCAGAGCTCCTGCCGGCCGAGCGCGGTGAGATCGAGATAGCTCCAGACCGTCCCCATCGCCTCGTCGGCGCGATTGTTGATGAAGTAGGTGCGGAACACACGCTGGCCGTCGCGGAAGAACACGTTGTGACCATGCCATTCGTCGACGCCGAAGTCCTTGTCAAAGCTGTCGGTGATGGTCACCCACGGCATCTGCCAGCCCATCCGCGCCTTCAGCCGTGCGATGTCCGGCTGCGGCGCTCGTGACGCATAGACCAGGGTGGTGTCGCGTGCGTTGAGATGCGACAGATGCGAGACCTGATCGGCCCCGAGCGAGCAGCCGCGACAGCCGTGATCCGGCCAGCCGAAAACCCCGGGCTCGAAGAAGGCGCGATAGACGATCAGCTGCCGGCGCCCCTGGAACAGGTCGAGCAAGCTGAGCTCTCCGTTGGGTCCCTCGAACACGTAACCCTTCTCGACAGCCATCCACGGCATGCGGCGGCGCTCCGCGGCAAGCGCGTCGCGCGCCCGCGTCAATGACTTTTCCTTGACCAGCATGTTCTGGCGCGCGGCCTCCCAGGCCTCTTTCGATACAACGGGAGGCGTTTGCATCTTGAGCTCGTCCATCACTCTCTCCTGTTCCTGTGCTCGCACCTGGTGCGCAACCGGGTTGCGCGCGTCGTTGCGCTCGGACAACAGGCTAATCGCCGGGATTGAGCGGTGAGAGTGACAAGTGTGTCGTGATTTCGATGCGGCGAGAAAGGCGCGCCACCCCGGAACACCGCAATTGTTTCGTGCGGTGGGACCGCGCGAAACAAGGTGTCCCCGGACGAAGCCTTTTTGCGGCAGCGGTGACGTCGGCCGGACGCAGGCTTCGCCTAGCATCCAGCCATTGCATGACACCAGTTCGATTTAAGGGGCCTTATCATGTCGCAGAATAGTTTGACCGTTCCGATCGTGCTCTTGTCCTATTCGACGCTCTCGGTGATCACGCTGCTGTTGCTTGGGGCCTGGTAGGCGGAAGCGCAGCTTCGCCCGCGGACGGCGACGCCCCTCACTCCGGAATAAGCTTCGCCACCTCGCGATCGGAGGCGCGTTCGCTTGCGCCAAGGCCGGCGATGACGCCGGCGCGATCCTGCGCATTGCGGTTCTGGCTCATCTTGCGCTTGCCTTCGATACGACTGATCGGCAGCCGCACGCCGACGATGGCGCGAAGCTGCGCCGCAATGAACGCGTCCGGCGCGTCATTGACCGCCCATGGCGCGGCGCTGCCGTGCTCGTGCAGATTGGTCAGCCGCGTGACGATGGCGCGCAGGCGCGTTGCGTCGTCGAAGAACTCGACCGAACCATAGGCGTGGACCGCGATGTAATTCCAGGTCGGCACGACCTTGTGGGTCTCCTGCTTGGCCGCGTACCAGTTCGGCGTGATGTAGGCGTGCGGCCCCAGGAACAGCGCCATCGCCTCGCCGATGGGAGCGAGCTGCCATTGCGGATTGGCGCGGGCGACGTGGCCGTACAGCGTGCCATGAGGTCCCTCATCGCCGACCAGGAACATCGGCAAGGGCGTCGCGACCAGCCCCTGCTCGGTCGCGGTCACGAGCTGCGACAGGCGGGCCTGCTCCATGGTCGCATGAAGCGCTGTGGGATCGTCGTCGCGAAAGGCGGGCGGGACATACATCGGGGTTGGCTCCATCAGATGGAGCCACAATGCCCGCTACGTGGTCCCGAAAAAAGGGCCAGTTTTGGCAAGAGTGAACCGACCAATTGGCTGACGACGCGTTGCAAAGCCACCGGTATGTGCTACGTTCCGTAGCGTTACAAGACCCCAGACTTGCGAGAGCCCCCATGGACGACAGCCTGCCCGAACTCGGTGACCTCGAACGCGAGGTGATGCAGCTGGTTTGGGCTCACGCACCGATCACGGCCGAGGAGGTACGCGAAAAACTGACGCGGCGCCTGAAGGAGTCCACCGTCCGCACCGTGCTGCGGCGGCTCGAGGACAAGGGCTACACACGGCACAGCGTGGACGGACGCACTTACGTTTATCACGCGGCCGAGCCGCGCGGTCAGGTCGCGGCCAAGGCCGTCAAGCGCATCGTCGACTGGTTCTGCAATGGCTCCGTCGAGGAGGTGCTGGTCGGCATGGTCGACAATGCGATGCTCGACCAGAAGCAGTTGAAGCTGCTGGCCGACAAGGTGGCGAAGGCAAAAGCCAAGAAGAAATAATACGGCGAAGAACCGGCCAGCAGGGACGCGAGGCGACCGGGGAAGAAAGGGAGCAGACGGCAATGCTGATCATTCTGGCGGAGGCGGCGCTGCGCTCCCTGCTGTTGGGAGGCATTGTGTGGGGCGCATTGGCCATCTTCCGCGTGCGCAATCCGCACGTTCAGATGTTTTCATGGGTGATGGTGCTGGTGGCCTCGCTCGCGATGCCGCTTGTGATGCATTGGGCGACGCTGACCGTCAACCACCACGTGCCGGTGCAGGTCACCGGACGCATGTCATGGCCCGAGACGCTGCCGCTGGAGCCGCTGCAGGATCTCGGGGAGTCGCTGAGTGAGATCGCCGCACCCGCCACGACGACAATCGGAGGCCACGCCGCGCCGGACTGGGCCGCGATCGCGACCGCGATCTACGCCATGGTCGCCGGCTTTCTGCTGCTGCGGCTCGTGATCGGTCTGCGCCTGACCTGGCAGATCGCGCGCAGCGCGCGGCCGGTCGACGAGCCCTGGTTTGCCGGCTGCGATGTCCGCATCACGCCTGCGATCGACGGACCCGTCACCTTCGGATCCGTCATTCTCGTTCCCGCCGAATTCGACGATTGGGATTTTCGCAAGCGCGAGGCCGTGCTGGCTCATGAGGGCGCCCATGTCGCCAATCGCGACTTCTATTTGCTGCTGCTCGCCGCGCTCAACCGCGCCATCTTCTGGTTCAGCCCCTTCGCCTGGTGGCAGCTCGTCCGGATCGCAGAACTCGCCGAGATCATCAGCGACGCCGAGGCGATCGAGGTGCTCGACGACAGGCTGAGCTACGCCGAGATCCTGCTCGAGCTCGTGCAGAATATCGGGCGCATCAAGCCGGCGGGGCCGCAGATGGCGCGAGTTTCGACGATCGGCGCCCGCATCGAGCGCATTGTCGCCGCGGTCACAATGCCCCGCAAGGTGGCCTGGCGGCAGCGCTTCTGGATCGCCGCCGCCATCATGCCGCTCGCCGTCGCGTCGAGCGCAAGCATCGCGTACCGTGCTGAGCCACAGCAAGTCCTTGTGCCCGATGGCCCGGCAATCGTCGTCCCGGGCAGGCCGTTCGTCAATTTCTATGCCCTGGGCGGACGGAGCGTGTTCGCCATTTTCCGTGATGGCGAGGAGCTGTTCGGGCAGCTGACGGGGCAGCCGAAGCTTCGGCTGACGGTGAGTCGCGGCATCGCCACCTATGCAGCCGCAAGTGGGCCACTCAGCTTTGCGGTCGACACCGAGCGTCGATCGGCTCGCCTGACCTTGCAACTGAACGGGCGCCGGATTGAAGCCGATCGCATCCTCGAACTGCCGCGCCCGCAGCCATCGGCTGATGCAAAGCCCGACACCAGGCCGCTCGGCCATTTCGTCGGCTGGTACCGCATCGCCGACAATCGCGTGCTTGCGGTTGCAGAGGACGGCGCGTCGCTGACGCTCAAGGAGACGGGGCGGCCGGCATTCACGGCCGCGCCCGACGCCACGGATATGCTTTCGAGCCCGGGCGGCGATCTCCTCGTCTTCCTCGGCGACAACGACGGCAAAGCCGACCACGTGCTCGCCTTGGACGTCGGCAGCGGCCCCCGGCTCGGCTCCCGCATCAGCGAGGCCAAGGCGCAGGCGCTGGAACAGGGATTTGCGCGGCGCGTCGCCGAGATCCCGGACCGCTTCCGTGACCAAGTGCCGACGCCCGGCGCCAAGGAGGCGATCCTGCGCGGCATCGCCGACATGGAGCGGGGCACGCCGAACTACGACCGCATGAGCGCGGAGCTGGCGGCGCGGATCCGCCGGCAGCTCGACCAGCTGCATGCGATGTTCGTCGCGCTCGGCCCGGCGGAGCAGATCTTCTTTCGCGGCGTGGGACCGGGCGGCTACGACATCTATGGCGTGAAGTTCGCGAACGGCTTTGCCGAATTTCGCCTGCTGCTCGGCGCCGACGGAAAGGCCGCAGACGTTCTGTTCCGCCCGGACGGCAACGACGAGCCAGGAGGCATCGCGCCCTGCACCGATGAAACCGGCCTCAAGGCGCACGGCGACAACACGCCGATCAAGCTCACGCTCTACAACGGCACCGGCGACGACATCCAGCTCGCCAATGTGGACACCACGGGCCAGCGCGCCGCGCAGGGCACTGTAGGCGACAACATGACCTCGCAGGTGCTGACCACCGTCGGTACGCCCTGGATCGTCGCCGATCGCGGCGGACGTTGCCTCGAGATCGTGCTGCCGGGGCAGCGCACGCGCTATCATACGATCAATGCGCAGCCATCCGACGGCGCGCCACATGCGCAGGCGCCGCGCAACACGCCGCAGGCCGGCAGCGAGGACATGCTGCGCCGGTACATCGAGGCGGTCGGCCGCGGCGAGCCGGACTACGATCACATGACCGCGGAAGTGGCGACGCAGACGCGTCAGACGCTGGCCGTGCATCAGGCGATCGTGGCCAGGTTGGGTCCGCTGCGTGCGCTGTCGTTCCGCGGCGTGTCGCAACTCGGCAGCGACATCTACACGGTGCATTTCGCCAACGGTTCGGCGGAATGGCGGATCGCGCTCGCCAGGAACGGCAGCATCGGGCGGATCGCGCTCGGACCGGCCTATTAGACGAACCGACTTCGTCCGGATTGAGCCTCACGCGATCGCTCAATCTGAGCTTGCGCAGTGCCGCGTCAAATGCTACAATCTGTAGCACTACCGACCGTCACTATCGGGCATGCCGCCATGAGCAGTTCCGCCAAGACCGAAGCCGCGCTCGCGCTCCACCGTTTCGGCATGGGGCCGCGGCCGGGATCGATCGACAAAATCGCATCCGACCCGCGTGGTGCACTGCTGGCCGAGCTCGACAATCCGCCGCCCTACCCGGCGGCGGCCGCAGCGCTTCCCTCGAGCGCGAAGGCATTCCGCACCGTGGCCGATGCCAATGCGCGGCGACAGGCGAAGGCAACCATCGCCGCGCGCGCCGAGGCCGAAGCCAAGAAGCAGCAGATGGCCGCCGCCGGCACTGCGATGACCGAGGATGCGGCGACAGGCATGAGCGAAACCGCAACCAAGGCCGCCGCCGAGGCGGTGCCCGATCCGGGTCGGCCGATCTATCTCGAAGAGGCCAGGCTGCGCACCGAAGCCGCGCTCGCTGCAGACATCGGCTTCACCGAGCGGCTGGTCTGGTTCTGGTCCAATCATTTCTGCATTTCGGCCGACAAGATCCAGAGCATGTCCGGCGCCTATGAGCGCGAGGCGATCCGCCCGCGTGTGCTCGGACCTTTCGCCGAATTGCTGCTTGCGGCGGAGAACCATCCGGCGATGCTGTTCTATCTCGACAATCTCGGCTCGATGGGCGCGAACTCGATTGCCGGGATCAACCGCAGCCGCGGCCTGAACGAGAACCTCGCCCGCGAGACGCTCGAACTGCACACGCTGGGTGTGCGTTCGGGCTACACCCAGGACGATGTCATCGCGTTCGCCAATGTACTGACCGGCTGGACGCTGGTGCCGCCAGGCGACAATCCCGAGCATGGTGGCGAGTTCAGTTTCAACCCTCGCCTGCATGAGCCGGGCGCACAGAAAGTGCTGGGCAAGTCCTACGAGCAGGAGGGCGTCGAGCAGGGCCGCGCGGTGCTGCGCGATCTCGCCGCGCATCCGGCGACCGCGACCCACATCGCGACCAGGCTTGCGAGCTATTTCGTTGCGGACACGCCGCCGCCAACTTTGGTCGAGCGGATGGCCAAGACCTTCGTCGACACCTCAGGCGATCTCAAGGAGGTCGCGAAGACGATGGTGACCGCACCGGAAGCGTGGAGCGAGCCGCCAGCCAAGCTGAAGCGCCCCAGCGAATGGGTCGTCTCCATGGTTCGTGCCGCTGACATCACCCAGGTCGATGCCAAACGCTACACCGGCGGGCAAAGGCTGCTCGGCGAACCGCTGTGGCGTCCGCCCTCACCCAAGGGCTTTCCTGACGACGAGGCGAGCTGGATCGACGGCATGGGACGGCGGCTCGACGTCGCCAACAATTTTGCCGAACGCATCGCGGGCCAGGTCGATTCCGAGGAGATCGTCGAAAACGTGCTCTGTGGCTGCGTCTCCGGCGACGTGAGGCAAGCCATCGGCCGCGCCGAAAGCCGCCAGCAGGCGCTGGCGCTGCTGTTCATGTCGAGCGAATTCCAGCGGAGATGACAATGAGCATTGCCCATTCGTTGAGCCGCCGCGCGGTGCTGATCGGCTCCGGTGCGCTGTTTGCCTGGACGCAATTGCCGCGCCTTGCGCGCGCCGAGGGCCGTGATCCGCGCATGCTGGTGATCGTGCTGCGCGGCGCACTGGACGGGCTGGGTGCGGTCGCGCCGGTCGGCGACCCCGACTGGATCGGCCTGCGCGGCGAGCGGGCGCTTCAACTTGACGGCAAGACCCCCGCGCTGCCGCTCGACGGCTTCTTCGCGCTCAATCCGGCCATGCCGAACCTGCACCGGCTGTACAAGGCCCAGCAGGCCGCGATCGTGCACGCGACCGCGACGCCCTATCGCGAGCGCTCGCATTTCGACGGGCAGGACGTGCTCGAGAGCGGGCTGTCGCGGCCGGGCGCAACGGATAGCGGCTGGCTCAACCGCGCTTTGCTTGCGCTGGAGACGGAGGGCCGGGTCAATCCGAGCGGCGGCCGCGCTTTCGGCGTCGGCGCGGTGACGCCGCTCATCGTGCGCGGCAAAGCGCCGGTGATGTCATGGGTGCCGCAGAAGCTCCTGCCGGCCAGCGACGACACGGCCGCGCGCCTGCTCGAACTCTACCAGCACACCGATCCGAAGCTTGCGGTCGCGCTCGAAGGGCGCATAAAGCTGGTCGCGCTGGGCGGCGGCATGAGCGCCGACGATCCCATGGCCGACGCCAATCCGCTGGTGGTGCCGCCGGTGGCACGCTTGCGCAGCTATTTCGCGGAGGCTGCCGGAACCGCAGCCCGCTACCTCGCCAAGGCCGACGGGCCGCGCGTCGGCGCGCTCGGCTTCGTCGGTTGGGACACGCATATCAACGAGGGCGCCGCCGCAGGCCAGCTCTTTAATCTGCTCGGCGCCCTCGACGGCGCGATTGCCGCGGTCGAGACCGGCATGGGCGAGGCGTGGCGCGAGACCGTGGTCGCCGTCGTCACCGAGTTCGGGCGCACCGCGCGCATCAATGGCACGCTCGGCACCGACCACGGCACCGGCACCATCGCGTTCCTCGCCGGCGGCGCGCTCAAGGGCGGCCGCATGATCGCGGACTGGCCCGGCCTCAAGACCGAACAGCTCTACGAAGGCCGCGACCTCAAGCCCACCACCGACCTGCGCGCGGTGCTCAAGGGCCTGTTGCGCGATCATCTGCGCGTCGAGGAGCGCGCGCTTGCAGAGAACGTATTCCCCGACAGCGCCGCCGCCGCTACGCCGATCGCCGGCCTCGTCGGTTGATTTCTGATCGCTATCCAATGTGCCAGGCAGCCAGTCTGCAATGCCTGCAGACCGGCACCTATGTCGGCCCGTATAGCGGCCGGCAATTCACGGAGATGCGACCTCACACCTCGCGCTTTGGCGTGTATTGGCCGATGACGCACTTGTAGCCCTGCAGCTTCCATTCATGATACGGGCCCTTCGCGAGCCAGTCGGCAATACCGATTTGCGCCGTTGTCGAACAAGCGGCCATGGTGATGCCCGACTGTTCGGAGTTGGTGACAATCTTTTCCAGGCAGAGCTGTCCGTTGCAGAGAACGGCGACGAGAGTGACGAGCATGGTGGCCTTTTTGGATGATGGAGAACCTGGTCAAACCTCATGCACGGTTCATGCCAATATGGAACTGGGGTATCCAAGTAGACGGAACAGACGATTCGTTGCACCCGGTGGACTACGGAAGGTGCGCCTTATCCCGTCCCTGATCGTCTGCGGCGCGTTGCTTGTCGCGGGCCTGTGGCACGCCGGCGACGCCCGTGCGCAGGGTACAAGCGAGACGGTTTGGCCGACGCGCGAGTGGCAAACGTCATCGCCTGAAGATCAGGGCATGGACTCCGCCGCCCTGGCAAAACTGGTCGCGTTCGGCGCGACCCGCAGTTTCGACAGCCTGCTGATCGCGCGTCATGGCAGGATCGTCCTCGATACCTATTACGCGCCCTACACCTCCGACATTCCACACGCCATCAATTCCTCCACCAAGGCCGTGATCGGTACGCTGATTGCGATTCTGCACAAGGAAGGGTTGCTCGACCGTCTCGATCATCCGATGCTGGATTTCTTTCCCAATCGCCTGTTTGCCAATCTGGATGAACGCAAGCGCGCCATTACGGTGCAGCACCTTCTCAACATGACCTCCGGGCTCGACTGGGACGAGGGCGCCGAGGGCGGCCCCGAGCAATCGCTGATCGAGCTCGGACGCAGTCCCAACTGGACCCAATTCATTCTCGATCGCCCGATGGCGCACGCACCTGGCGAGGTGTTCTACTACAACAGCGGCGGCACTGACCTGCTTTCGGCGATCATCAGCAAGCTGACTAGCAGGCGCGCAGTGGAATACGCCAATGCCAAGCTGTTCGGTCCGCTTGGCATCGCTCCGCCATTCTGGCGCAGGGATCCGCAAGGCCTCTCGATGGGCGCCGGCGGCCTCGCTCTCCGGCCGCACGACATGGCCAAGATCGGTTATCTCTATTTGCGCGGTGGCGAATGGGACGGCCGGCAGTTGCTCCCGCCAGAATGGATCGACGCGGTGAGCCATGCGACGATCGACATGCATCTGAGAGCAGATCCAAGCCTGCGCTACGCCAATCTGTTCTGGGCGATCCCCGAGAAGCATGTCTACATGGCGGTGGGGTACCATTGCCAATTGATCATGGATTTTCCCGATTCGGATATCGTGGCTGTGGTGACGGCGAGGAATTTCTGTTCCTTCGGCAAGCTGGCTGACCTCATCCTGAGCGCGATCAAGTCAGAAGCGCCATTGCCAGCAAATCCGGACGCCGTGCACCTGCTTGCGCAGGCAATTGTCGACGTCGCGCTGGAGAAGCCGAGCGAGGTCCGTCCGACCTCCCCGTTGGCAGCGGCGATCTCCGGCAAGACCTATCAATTTCAGGACAGCCCGCTCGGCCTGAAATCGCTCACGCTCAATCTGGCGAATCCGCAACCGACTTACAGAATCTTTGGGCGCGATCCGACCGGAATAACAATCGGAATAGACGGTCCCATCGGCCTTGACGGTTTCTACCGCAAGAGCGGGCGGACAAGTCTCGGTGTGCCAGCGGCGAAGGGATCATGGGTCGATGACCAGACCTTCGTCATCGACTTTCAATATATCGGACTGGGCGAACAGCGCCGATGGTCGCTTCGGTTTGAGGGTGACAAGGTCACCCTCAGCGGCAAGAGCAAGGACGGTCGGGATATTTCCGTCGACTCCGCGCCCGGCGGCTAATCTACTTTTGCTCACTTGCTGCCTTGCAGCGCCGCCGCTAGGCTTCCCGCGCAATTGAAGCGATGGAGGCAGAAGTGACCCAGTCTGACGCGACCAAAATTTCCGAAGATCGCCGCGAGGCGCTGCGCTATGCGCTGGCCATCGGCAGCGGCGCTGCGCTGGCCTCCGCGCTTGCCACCCCGGCCTCGGCGGAAGCGGCCGCCGACAACACGCTGGAGCGTATCCGCGCCGCCAAGGTGATGCGGATCGCGGTGCTGCCGGGCGAGCTGCCCTATTTCAACAAGGATCTCGCCAGCGGCACCTGGTCCGGCATGTGCATCGAGATGGCGAACGACATCGCCAAGCTGCTCGACGTCAAGCTGGAGTACACGGAATCCACGTATGGCAATTCGATCCTCGACCTGCAGTCGAACAAGATCGATGTCGGATTTGCGCTGAACCCGACGCCGCAGCGCGCCCTGGTGGTCGATTTCTGCGGCGCAGTGTTCAACCATCCCTTCGGCGCCATGCTGAGGAAGGGGCTGGACGCAAAGACCTGGGCCGACATCAACAAGCCGGAGGTGAAGATCGCGGTTGACGCCGGCTCGGCCAATGAGGCCGTCGCCCGCCGCTTCGCGCCGAACGCAACCATCAAGTCGCTGCGCTCGCGCGACGAGGTGATGCTGGAGATGTCGTCCGGCCGCGTCGACTGCGTGGTCAACGCGCTGGTGCTCGGGCTGACGGCGATCGCGAAAAACCCCAATCTTGGCACCTACAAGATCCTGCAGTCCCCTTCAGTCGCCATCGCGTCCAGCATGGCCGTGCGCCGCGAGACCGACAAGGCGTGGCGCGACTTCCTCGCCACCTGGATCGACTACAACCGCGGCTTCGGCCAGATGCGCGAATGGTTCGTCAAGGGGCTGACGCTATCCGGCGTGAAGCCCGAGGACGTGCCGGTGGAATTGAATATTTGAGGAGCTCTCTCCGCGAGGTCAATCGTAGGGTGGGCAAAGGCGCGCTTGCGCCGTGCCCACCGCTGTTGTTCCGATGCGGAGACAGGGTAGGCACGCTTCGCTTTGCCCACTCTACAGCTACAGCTACTGCGGAATGCGCGGAGACTCCCCTATCCGCCGCGAGGCCTCGCGGCGGTTCGCAATTTTGCCGCGCTCAGAAACTCGAATGCGAGGGGTTCCCTTTGCGCTTTCTTAGTCAATGCGCTTGTTCCCGGAATTCACGACAAAGTTTGCATCCGTAATTACCCTGATGGAAACGAATCCGCTATTACGATCCAATAGCTCTCACGTTCGGCAGGGAGGAGCGATGTCGTACACCATTGGCTTTGTACCAAGGAACCAGCAGGATGTGTCGGCGGCGGAAGCGCCGACCGCGAACCGGGCGCTTGCGATGATCGCTGCGCTGCAAGAGAGCGCAGAGGAAATCAGGTTCATCCGATCCCCGCAGGAAGGCGACATGGGCATCGAGATGCTGCTCCTGCTCGCGAAAGAAGAAGCCGAGGAGATCGTCCCCCCGCCGGGCATCTGGAAGCCGCGGTAGCCGGAGATCACACCTTGTCGTAGGTCATGCCGCTCTCCAGCCGGCGGCCGATGAAGGTCGCCGGGAACAGGATCGCGAAATAGATGATCGCGACGATGGTGTAGACCTCGAGTGGCCGGTAGGTGTCGGCATTGATCAGGGTCGCATTGTAGACGAGATCCGGCACGGCGATCACCGACACCAGCGAGGTGTTCTTGAGCTGGGTCACCGACTGGTTGACGTAGGGCGCAAGCATCGGTTTGAGCGCCTGCGGCAGGATCACGAGCCGCAGCACGCGCCACGGGCGCAGACCCAGCGCCTGCGCCGCATCCCACTGCCCGCGCGGCACGCTCTCGATGCTGCCGCGCACGATCTCGGCATAGAAGGCGCCGCCATAGAGCGAGAGCACGCTCATCGCCGCGACATGGGCCGGGATGTTCACGCCCACCACGACCGGAAATGCGTAGTAGAACCAGATGATCTGCACCAGCAGCGGCGTGCAACGGAACAGCTCGATATAGCCAACCAGGAACCAATCGATCACCTTGAGCCGCCGCAGCCGCAAGATGCCGACGACGAGCCCGATCAGGCTGCCGAGCATGATGCTGCCGACCGTGTAGACCAGCGTCCAGCCGAGCCCAAGCCAGAACAAATGGCTGTATTTGGCGAGGATCGCAAAGTCCCAGACGTAATGCATGACGGCTCCCGGTTAACAAAATCGACCGCGACCTCAGAGATAGCGGCCCGGTGAAAATGCTGCGACATCAAATGACGGCGGCCGGCCCGTGATCATGGCGGCGATGGCGGCCCCCGTCGCCGGTCCGGTGGTGAACCCGATGTGCTGGTGACCAAAGGCAAGCCAGAGGCCGCGGTGACGTGGTGCTGCGCCGATCATCGGCAGGCTGTCGGGCAAGGTCGGCCGTGCGCCGCGCCAGGCGTCGCCGACCGCCTCGCCGAATTCGGCCACGCTTCGCGCCAACGGCAACACCGCATCGAGTTGGGCCAGGCACGACGGCGCATCGCGCGCGGTCAGTTCGACACCAGAGGAGACGCGGATACCGTTCTCCATGGCTGTCATGACAAAGCTGCCATCGGCATCATGGATCGGACGGCTCAGCGATCTGGCCGGGTTCGGCTTGAACTCCTGGTGGTAGCCGCGCTCGAAGGCGAGCGGCACGCGATAGCCGAGCGGGCGCAGCAGGTCGGCCGACCACGGCCCCAGCGCCACCACGAGGTGCCGCGCGGCGATCGCGCCGCCTGCAAGCCATACGCGCCAGCCATCGGCTTCCGGCGTGATCGCCTTGATCTCGGATTGGACGAGCCGACCTCCAGAGCCAGCAAACATTCGCGCATAGGCTTTCGTCACCCCGCCGGGTGAATCCACCGAGGCCGTCTGCGTGTGCAGAAGTCCCAGTCTGTAGGCCGGGACGATGTTCGGCTCGAGCGCGGAGATCGCCTGCCGATCCAGCACCTCGCTTTTGATTCCATACTCCGCGAGCAGAGCCTGCTCCGCTCTCGCCGCCGCGAGCCCATCGCTGCGCCAGGCCTTCAGCCACCCGGTCTCGCGCAGGCGCGCGGCAGCACCCGCCTCGGCGATCCATTGCCGATGCAGCCGCAGCGATGCACCGATCAGGCCGTGCAGCGCCGTGGCGCGCGGCTTGACTTGCGAGGGCGTCGCATTCGCGAGGAAGCGGACCAGCCATCCGATGTTGCGCGCGGCCCAGAGCGGGTCCCATCGCAGCGCGGCGTGTCCATTGCCGAGATAATGCGGCAGGGCGGAGAACAGCGACGGCCTGTTGAACGGAAAGATCGAGCCCGAGGAGAGCACGCCGGCATTGCCATGGGAGGTTTCGCAGCCTGGTTCACGCCGGTCGACGAGGATGACGGAGAGTCCGAGCTGGCGCGCCGCCAACGCAGTCGACACGCCGACAATACCCGCGCCGAGCGCGATGACATCTGTTGCTCCACTCTCCGACATCGCCCCGACCATCAAGGCTACATCAGCGTCAGCCCGCCATCGACCGGCAGCAGCACGCCGGTGATGTGGGAGGCTTCCGGGGAGAGAAGGAAAGCGACCGTCGCCGCCACTTCGTCGGGCTCGGCCAGGCGACCAAACGGATTGGCCTTGGCGACCGCTTGCCACATCGCGGGGTCCAGCGCACCGAGCCGGCCCTCATCCTTGCGGGTGTAGCCGGGCGCAACCACGTTCGCGGTTGCGCCGGAGCCGGCGAGCTCGATCGCGAGGCATTTCACCAGAGCCTCGAGCGCCGCCTTCGCTGCGCTTGATGACGGGAAGGTGCCATTGGGCACAAAGCGATGCGCGTTGAAGCTGGAGATCGCGACCACGCGGCCCTGCGGCTTCCGCGCGAGGTCCGGCAGCGCCGCGCTCACCAGCTCATGAAAGGCCGCCGCGATCACCGCAAACGACCGCTCCAGCCCCTCGCGCGGCAGATCGGCAAAGCCGCGCCGGTCGGCAAAGCCCGCAGCATGCACGATGGTGTCGACGGGGCCAAAGGCTTCGCGCGTGGCCCGCACGAGATCAGCTGCCGTGTCCGGCGCGGCAAGGTCGCCGCTGCGCCATTCCGCATTCGCGCCGGCGCGCGCGCATTCGGCGGCCACCGCCTTCAGGCGTTCCAAGGCCGCCGCATCCGCACCCTGCCCGTGCAGCATCAGCGCTTGATCAGGGCCGGCGATGCGGCGCGCGATCGCCGCGCCAATGCCGGAGCCGCCGCCGGTGATGATCGAAACTCGCATGGGTTGTTATTTCTCGGATGTCGCTGACAAGCCAAACTATAGGTCCCGCCCTGTGTTTTTCAAAGCGAACTCCGAACTATCACCGTCACCCTGAGGTGCCGTCGCAACGCGACGGCCTCGAAGGGCGACGGCCCCGCTGTGAGAGCCAGACCGTTCATCCTTCGAAGCGCGCAAGTGCGCGCACCTCAGGATGACGGGTTGAAAGTTTCGCGCGCCTCGAAGCGGCAATCGAAGAAGTCACCGCAAGTGGCAGGCGACCCAATGGCCGTCGGCGCTCTGTTTGAGCTTGGGCACCTCCTCGGCACAGCGGGCTTGCGCGATCGGGCAGCGGGTGTGGAAATGACAGCCGGAGGGCGGATTGGCGGGGCTTGGCACTTCGCCTGGTAGACGGATGCGCTGGCGCTTCACCCTGGGATCGGGGATCGGCACCGCCGACAACAACGCCTCGGTGTAGGGATGTTTTGGCGCAGCGTAGAGCGCGCGGCTTGGGGCGGTCTCGACAATGCGGCCGAGATACATCACGGCGACGCGGCGGCTGATGTGCTCGACGACCGAGAGGTCGTGGGCGATGAACAGATAGGCGATGCCGAATTCCTGCTGCAGATCCTCCAGCAGATTGATGACCTGGGCCTGGATCGAGACGTCGAGCGCGGAGACCGGCTCGTCGCAGATGATCAGCTTGGGCTCGACCGCGAGCGCGCGCGCAATGCCGATGCGCTGGCGCTGGCCGCCGGAAAATTCGTGCGGATAGCGGCTCATGTGATCGGCCTTCAGCCCGACGATCTCCAGCAGTTCGGCAATGCGGTCATGAAATTGCTGCCGGCTTTTGGCGAGGCCGTGAATGATCAGCGCCTCGCCGATGATGGCGGAGACCGTCATGCGCGGATTGAGCGAGGCGTATGGATCCTGGAAGATGATCTGGATGTCGCGCCGCAGTGCGCGCAGCTCGTCGCCCGAGAGCGAGAGCACATTCTTGCCGTCGAACACCACCTTGCCCCCACTCGGCTCGATCAGGCGCAGCACGCAGCGGCCGGTGGTCGACTTGCCGCAGCCGGACTCGCCGACCAGCCCCAGCGTCTCGCCGGCCTCGATCTCGAAGTCGACGCCGTCGACGGCATGGATGGCACCGACCTGCCGGCGCAACAGACCGCCATGAATCGGGAAGGCCTTGGTGAGATTCCAGACGCGGAGCAGCGGCTCGCTCATGCGATTGCGGTCTCCTCGGCGCGAATGCAGGCCACCTTGTGTCCGCTCTCGATCTCGCGCAGCGGCGGCTGTGCACGCGAACATTCGTCGATGGCGAAGCGGCAGCGGGCGGCGAAGCGGCAGCCCTCGGGCGGATTGATCAGCTTCGGCACACTCCCCGCGATGGTCTCGAGCCGCTGCTTGCGTGCGCTGGCGAGATCGATGCGCGGGATCGAGCGGATCAGTCCCTGGGTGTAGGGATGGCGCGGATTGCCGAACAGGCGGTCCACAGTCGCCTCCTCCACCACCTTGCCGGCATACATCACCACCACACGCTGCGCGACCTCGGCCACCACGCCCATGGCGTGGGTGATCAGCATGATGGACATGCCGAGCCGCGATTTCATGTCCTGCAGGAGATCCAGGATCTGGGCCTGGATGGTCACGTCGAGCGCCGTGGTCGGCTCGTCCGCGATCAGGAGCTTCGGATTGCATGACAGCGCCATCGCGATCATCACCCGCTGACGCTGACCGCCGGAGAAGCGGTGCGGATAGTCGTGGACGCGGGCCTTGGGATTGGGGATCTGCACCAGCGCAAGCATCTCGATCGCGCGCGCCAGCGCCGCGCGGCGGGAGAGGCCCTCGTGCTGCTGGATCACCTCGCAGAGCTGGTCGCCGATGGTATAGACCGGGTTGAGCGAGGTCATCGGCTCCTGGAACACGATGGCGATCTCGCTGGCGCGGATGCTGTCCATTTCCTCGGCATCCAGCGGCACGAGGTCGCGGCCCTGGTAGAGGATCTGGCCTTCGACGATCCGGCCCGGCGGCATCGCGATCAGCTTCAGCACCGACAGCGCCGTGACGGTCTTGCCGCAGCCGGATTCCCCGACCACGCAGAGCGTCTCGCCGCGACCGATGGTGAGGTCCACGCCATCGACCGAGCGCACCATGCCCTCGTCGGTCTTGAACCAGGTCTTCAGGCCACGGATATCGAGCAGCGGTCCGCCCTGGGTGAGGCTCGCATCCATCACATCACCTTCCGCGGGTCGAGCGCATCGCGCAGGCCGTCGCCGATGAAGTTGATCGCGATGACGGTGAGGAAGATCGCGCCGCCCGCGAACAGCGCCCAATGTGGCGCGATGTCGAGATAGTCCTTGGCATCGAACAACAGGCGGCCCCAGGTCGGAGTGTCAGGCGGAAAACCCAAGCCGAGAAAGGACAGCGTCGATTCCGCGATGATTGCCGCGGCAACGTCAATGGTGCCCGCGACGATCACCGGTCCGAGCGCATTGGGCAGGATATGCCGCACCACCAGCCGCAGTTTTGACGCGCCGAGCGCGCGCGCCGCCTCGACGAACTCCTTCTCACGCAGCGACAGGAATTGCGCGCGCACCAGGCGCGCCACCGACATCCAGCGGAAGCCACCGATCACCAGCACGATCAGGATGAACGTGCCGCCCTCGGAGCCGACCAGGTTCTTGAGGAAGTCGCGGAACAGATAGATGATGAGCAGAAGCAGCGGCAATTGCGGCAGCGACAGGAACAGATCGGTGACCCACATCAGCGTCGCATCCACCAAGCCCTTGGACATCCCGGCGACGGCGCCGATGACGGTGCCCGCAAACAGCCCGACGGCCATGGCGGCGAAGCCCACCGCAAGCGAGATCCGGCCGCCATAGATCATCCGCGCGAGCAGGTCCTGCCCGAGATCGTCGGTGCCGAATGGATGGTCCCAGGACGGCGGCGCGAGCCGCGCGGTGAAATCGATATCGTCGATCGGTATCGGCCAGAGATACGGCCCGATCAGAATCGCCAGCGCAAGCAGCACCAGCACGACGACGCTCGCGGCCGCCAGCCGGTGCCGCCGGAAGCGGCGGAACGCTTCGCGGCCCGGCGAGAAGCGGCGCTCGCGCGTCTTGGGCAGGCTTACCGCCTCAACTGTAGGAGATACGTGGGTCAAGCCAGCCATAGATGATGTCAGCAAGCAGGTTGAAGAGAACGACGAGACAGGAGAACACGAAGGTGACCGACATGATGACCGGCGTGTCATTGGCAAGAATGGCGCTGATCAGGAGCGAGCCGATGCCCGGAATGCGGAAGATCTGTTCGGTGATGATGGCGCCGCCGAACACGCTCGGCATCTGCAGCGCCACCAGCGTGACCACGGGGATCAGCGCGTTGCGCACGACATGCTTGATGATCACCTTGCGCTCGCCGATGCCTTTTGCGCGCGCGGTGGTGACGTAATCGAGCTTGATCACGTCGAGCACCGCGGAGCGGACATAGCGGGTGTAGGACGCGGCCTGGAACAGGCCGAGCACGGCGATCGGCATGATCGCCTGCTTGATGTATTCCCAGTACCATTGCCAGCCCGTGGCGTTGATGTCGGCGCGATACACGAAGGGCAGCCAGCCGAGATTGACCGAGAAGATCAGGATCAACAGCAGGCCGGTGAAGAAGGTCGGCAGCGAGAAGCCGATGAAGGCAAAGGTGTTGGCGATCTGGTCGAAGATCGAATAGGGCCGCATCGCCGCATAGACCCCGATCGGGATCGCGACCGCGAGCGCCAGCAATTGCGCGGTGCCGACCACGTAGAGCGTGGTCGGAATCCGCTGCAGGATCAGGGTTTGGACGTCGATGCGGCTGGCAAAGGAGAAGCCCCAATCGCCGTGCAGCATGGCAACCAGCCAGTGCAGGTAACGCACCAGGATCGGATCATCCATGCCGAACTTGATCCGCAGCGCCTCGCGCACCTCGGGCGGGATGTTCGGATTCGAGGCAAGCTCGCCGAACGGATCGCCCGGCGCGAGCGCCAGCAGGACGAACAGGATCAGGCTGATGCCGAGCAGGCTCGGCACCGCCACGATCAGGCGTCTGAGAAGATAGTTACCCATCGCTCCTCGCGCCTTCCCGATGTTGATCCGTCATGCGAGCGGTACAGGCGCGGATCAGCTCTCCCGATACCAGTTCGCGATCTGCCAGAGGTCGTTGTCCCAGCCGCTGCCGTGCACGTTCATGCCGTTTTTCACAGCGGTGGCTTTCGGGCGATTGATTTCCGGCAGGATGTAATGGTCGGCACAGACCAGATCGTTGAGGCGGATGAACATGGCCGCCCGCTTGACGGGATCGAGCTCGTGCTGGGCCTGGCGAAACACATCATCGTACTCCTTGTTTTGCCAGCGCGTGATGTTGCGGCCCTGCCACTTGTTCTCCTTGGTCGCGGCCTCCCAGGAGGTGAACTGATTCATGAAGAACTCGGGATCGGCCTGCGGCATGGTGGTCTGGTACATCTCCACGTCGCAATAGAAATGCGTGTAGGTGTCGGGGTTGGCCGCGTCCGACGAGAAGAACACCGAGGCGACGACGGACTTCAGCTCGACGTCGATACCGGCCTTCTGGCAGGCCTGCTTGATGATCGCCTGGTTCTTCTGCCGAGGGGCATTGATCGAGGTCTGGAAGGTGAACTTGAGCTGCTTGCCATCCTTCTCGCGGATGCCGGAGGATCCCTTCTTCCAGCCCGCGGCCTCCAGAATCTGATTGGCCTTCTCGATATTGAACTCGAACTTGTTGTTCTTCGACCGGAAGCGCTCGGGATTATTGAGGAAGATTCCGGTGGCGATGCCGGCGCGGCCATAGATGAATTTCTGCACCGAGCTGCGGTCGATCAAGAGATTGAGCGCCTCGCGCACGGCCGGATCGGAGAACAGCGGATGCTTGGTCTTGAGGCTGGCGCGCTCGCCGTCGACCTCCTGGGCCGGATCGGTGACATTGAGCAATATGAACTCGATGCCGCCACCGGGATCGTAGGACATCTTGCCCTGGCCGCCATTTTCCAGCTTCTGCAAGATCTCGTCCTCGACCTGCACGTTCCAGGCAAAATCATATTCGCCGGTCTGCAGCACCGCGCGCGCGGCCGACACGGCGTCGCCGCCGCCCTTAACCTCGACCGTGTCGAAGTAGGGCCTGCCTTCCTGGTGGTAGTCAGGATTGCGCTTGCCCGAGACCGTGTCGCCAGGCTTGAAGTCGACGAACAGGTAGGGACCGGTCCCGACCGGCTTCAGATTAGCCGGCGCCTCGCGCGACTTGCCGCCGACATAATCGGCAAACAGGTGTTTGGGGATGATCAACCCGTAGGAGGCGACAAAGGCGTTTGCCCAGAAGGGAGTCGGCTGCGCAAAGGTCATGCGCACCGTGTGGTCGTCGATCTTCTCGACCTGCTTGATATCCTTGTAGCTGCCGATCGAGACCGCGGAGGTATCCGGATTCTTCGCGTACTCCCAGTTGAAGATGACGTCATCAGCGGTGAACGGCACGCCATCGTGCCACTTGACGTTCTTCTTTAGTTTCCAGATCACCGAAAGACCGTCCTCGGTGAGGCCGTCATTTTCCTTGCTCGGAATTTCAGTCGCGAGGATCGGAACGAGATTGCCGTCCGGGTCCCATCCCGCCAGCGGCTCGTAGAACAGCCGACAGGCCTCCTGATCCTTGGTTCCTACCGCAAAATGCGGATTGAGCAGCGTCGGCGCCTGCCAGAGCAACAGCTTCAGCGTGCCGCCGGCGCCCTTGGGCGGCTTGTACGAGATCGGGCTTTCGGCAGCCATGGCAATGCCGGAGGCGCCCAGCATCGCGCCGGCCATCGGCGCGGTGAGCCCCAATCCGACCATGCCCTGCACAAAGGCGCGGCGCGACAGCCGCCCGTCCTTGACCTCGTCGATCAAGTTTCGAAGTTCCTGCTCGTTCATGGGATGGCTCCAGAATGGCACTTTAACAACGGCAACTCTATCGCGGCGGCCCTGTCTCAGCCTTGGCACCCAGTCGCCGGGGAAAGGTGGGAAAGTGGATCAGCTTCGTCGCGGCCTGTCAAAGCAGATTCCGGGCCAACTTTCGGCGGAGGCGGGGGGCTCCGCTGTGTCGTCCCGGCGAAGGCCGGGACGACAGCGATGTTCTGGGCCTCTATTGCCCGCAACAACGCGCCACTACCTGCGCTTCATCCGCGCGAAGCGCACGCTCTTGCCGTCGGGCATGCGGGTGGCAACGAAACCGGCGGCGAGGCAGGCCTCGCGCTGCGGCATCTTTTCCTGCGGGCTGCGCAGGCTGTCCCACCAGGATGCCCGCTGCGCCGCACGCGGCAGCGCGCGCCCTACGATCTCCTCGATCTCGTCGAAGCTCAGCACCAGCTCCTCTCGCTTCTGCTTCGTCAGGTAATCGCGCAAGGCGTCGTAGTCGTTCACAGTCAAGTCCCTCGATAGCTCACTCACGCAAACCAGCAAGGAACGGTTAACTGATTAATGCGCCGTTGTCGTCACTTAAGGCACCAGCAATGATTAAGGCGCATGCAGGGAGGGCGTCAGGCAAGAATTTGTTTTTTGAATTTGCAGCGGGCATGGGCAAGCGCACCGGGCGGCTTTCAGTCAGGCTTTTGATCGCCTCCCTGGTGGTGACGGTGATGGGCTTTGCCGCGATCTGTGCCAGCGTCATGCTCGACATGCGGCACGGCGTCGAGGAGCTGGCGCGGCAATCGCTGGAAAATCTCGCCACCGGCATCGAGGCCGATATCAACCGCAATATCGAGCTCTATGACCTTTCACTGCGCAACGTCGCGAACAATATCACCGCACCGGAGATATCAGGCGTCTCCAAGCCGGTGCTGCATCTGATCCTGTTCGACCACGCCGCGACCGCCAAGCATTTCGGCGCGATCCAGGTGTTCGACGCCAGGGGCCAGCTCACGGTCGATGCGGCGAGCCTCGATCCCGTGCCGGAGAACCGCAGCGATGAGGAGTATTTTACCGTCCATCGCGACAATCCCAACGTCGGGCTGTACATCAGCAAGCCGATGCTGCATCGCGGCCATTATGCCATCGTGCTGAGCCGGCGCATCAACGGCCCCGACGGCAGCTTCTCAGGCGTGGTTGCGGGCTCGATCCGCTTTTCCTATTTCCACGAGCTGTTCGGCTCCTTAAGCCTGGACGAAGGCGACACCATCACCGTGCTGCGGCCTGACCGCACCATCATCATGCGCACGCCGTTCGATCTCGACGTGATCGGCAAGAATCTCGGCGAGCGGCGCGACTGGAATCCCGCAAACCTGCAGGATGGCGGCGCCTATTCGGGCAAGGGACCGGTCGACGCGACGCCGCGGCTCTTTGTGCGGCGTGGCGGCGAGAATCCGCTTTTCGTCGTCGTGGGCAAGCCGCTCGATGCCATCTTCAGGCTCTGGCGCATCCAGGCCAGCCGGATCGGCGCGATCATGCTGGCGCTGGTCGTGTTCGCGATTGCGGTGACCCTGGTGCTCGCCCGCGAGATCAACCGCCGCGCCCAGGCCGAAAGCAAGCTCGAAGAGCTTGCCACCACCGACGCGTTGACCGGCTTGCGCAACCGGCGCAAATTCGATCAGACCATCGAGCACGAATGGCAGCGCGCGCTGCGGCACCGGACGCCGCTGGCGCTGTTGATGATCGATGCCGATCATTTCAAGGCCTATAACGACACGCACGGCCACCAGGCTGGCGACCAGGTGCTGGTCGGCATCGCCATCTGCATCTCGGACTCGGTGCGGCGCGCCGGCGATTGCGCCGCGCGCTATGGCGGCGAGGAGTTTGCCGTGCTGCTGCCGGGCCAGACCGCGGCGGAAGCCATGAAAGTGGCCGAGACCATCCGCCAGAAGGTGCTGGTGTGGTCGGGCGAAGAGAACCTTTCCAGCGTCAGCGTGGGCGTCGCCGCGGCGACGCCCACGGCTGCAATGGATTGGGCCATGCTGGTGCAGGCCGCCGACAAGGCGCTCTACGCCGCCAAGGCCGCCGGCCGCAACCGCTGCGTGCTGTCGGAAAGCCGGGCGCTGTCGCTGGTGGCGTAGTTATTACGGATGTCATTCCGGGGCGATGCGAAGCATCGAGCCCGGAATCTCGAGATTCTCAGGTGCGCAATTGCGCACCCTAGTTCGGTCCTGCCGGACCGCCTCGGAATGACGGCAGAAGCGGTGCGCCCCGCCTCACCTCCCCAGATACTTCCTCATCTCCTCGCGCAGGCCCTCGCGCAGGTCCGCTCGCGCCATGGCATAGGCGATGTTGGCGCGCAGGAAGCCCGACTTCGAGCCGCAATCGTGGCGCTCGCCGGCGAATTCAACGCCGTAGAACTTCTGCGTCGCGCTGAGGCCGATCATGGCGTCGGTGAGCTGGATCTCGCCGCCGGCGCCGCGCGGCTGGGTGGCGAGGATGTTGAAGATCTCGGGCTGCAGAATGTAGCGGCCGGTGATGGAGAAGTTCGACGGCGCGGTGCCCTTGGCCGGCTTCTCGACCATGCCTGCGACCTCGAACATGCCGGAGCCATGGCGCGGGCCGACGCCACAGATGCCGTATTGATGGGTCTGATCGGCAGGCACCTCCTGCACGGCAATCAGGTTGGACTTCTCCGGCAGCGCCTGCGCGGCTTCGACCATCTGCTTGAGGCAGCCTGGCTCATGCAGCACGAGCTCATCCGGCAGCACGACGGCAAACGGTTCGTCTCCGACGATGTCGCGCGCGCACCAGACCGCGTGGCCGAGGCCGAGCGGCGATTGCTGGCGGGTGAAGGAGACCGCGCCGGCCTGCGGCTGGTCACGCGCCAGGATTGCCAGCTCCGCCGTTTTGCCGCGCGCCTCCAGGGTCGCATCGAGCTCGTACATGCGATCGAAGTGATCCTCGATCGCGACCTTGTTGCGCCCGGTGACAAAGATGAAATGCTCGATGCCGGCCTCCCGGGCCTCATCGAACACATACTGGATCAGCGGCTTGTCGACGATGGTCAGCATCTCCTTGGGCATTGCCTTGGTGGCGGGGAGGACGCGGGTGCCGAGGCCGGCGACCGGGAAGACGGCTTTGCGGATTTTCATGTTGTGAATCGGTATCCTGAGAGGGAAGCGAACGGGCTGGAGTCGGACAAACTGGAGTCGGCTCAACGTGGTAGCCGCTTTGCGGCCGGGAACAAGGGTTACTGGCGTCCTAACGTTAAAAGTTGAATTTTGTTAAACGATTGGAAACCGGCAAGAGGCCTCCTGAATGCCTGATTTTGCTGGACAGGGTAGGACATGACAAAACGCATGGAACCTTTGGCGCGACAGCTGGCGCGTGCGCTTTCGGGCGTGGCTGTCCTGGGCCTGGTCCTGCTCGGAACGGCCGGGGCGCGGGCGCAGGGCGGCGGTGGGCTATCCAGCCTGTTCGGCGGGCTGTTCTCCGGACAAAAGGCCAATGCACCAGCACAAGCGCCTGGCGGCAATGGGGCCGTGGCGAATGGCCCCGTGCCCTGGAGCGGGCAGGACGGCGCCTCGGGCCACCCGCTGATGACAGCGGATGCGATCCGGCAGGCGGCCGCGAATTTCGACAATTGCGTCGCCGGGATGTGGCCCGATGCGGCGCGGCGGAATATCAGCCAGGACAGCTTCCAGCGCTTCACGAGCGGCCTCTCGCCCGACCTGCACATCATGGATCTGCTCGATGCGCAGCCGGAATTTTCCAAATCGATCTGGGATTATCTCGATATCCTGGTGAACGATAACCGTCTCGCCAAGGGCCGCGAGACGCTCGCCACCTACAAGGCTCAGTTCGACGCCACCGAAAAGGCCTATGGGGTCGACCGCTATGTCATTGCGGCGATCTGGGGCATCGAATCGAACTACTCCAGCCAGATCGGCGACCGCAACGTGCTGCAGTCCACCGCAACGCTCGCCTGCATCGGCCGCCGGCAAGGCTATTTCCGCGAGGAGTTTCTCTCGGCGCTGGAAATCCTGCACCATGGCGACCTTCGTCCCGAACAGCTGCATGGCTCATGGGCCGGCGCCTTCGGCCCGACCCAGTTCATGCCGACCGCCTTCAAGCGCTATGCGGTCGATGCCGATGGCGACGGCCGCAAGGACGTGGTCGACGACGCCGCCGACCTGATTGCCTCCACCGCCAACAACCTGAAAAAAGATGGCTGGCAGAGCGGCCAGACCTGGGGCTACGAGGTCAAGGTCCCGCAGGGCTTCAACTACATGCTGGCCGATCGCGCCAAGACCATGACGCTCGCGCAATGGGAGCATCTCGGCGTCACCCGCGCCAATGGGCAGGCCTTTCCGGGCTCCGCCGAAAAAGCCTATCTGCTCGCGCCCGCGGGCGCCGAGGGGCCGGGCTTTCTGATGCTGCAGAACTTCCGGGTGATCATGAAATATAATCCGGCCGAGGCCTATGCGCTCGCGATCGGGCATTTCGCCGACCGGCTGCGCGGCGGACCACCCTTCGTGCAGCCCTGGCCGCGCGAGCAGCGCGAATTGTCACTGGCCGAGCGGCTGGAGCTGCAGCAGCTGCTGGCCCAGCGCGGCTTCTACCGCGGCACCCCCGACGGCCAGTTCGGCAGCGAAACCCGCCAGGCTCTGCGCAATTTCCAGGCCTCGATCGGGGCGCCCGCGGATGGATTCGCCTCCGCAGACATGCTGGAACGGCTGCGCGGGCGCTAAGCGCGGCTGTTTCAGGCCTGAAAGTAACCGTGAACAGCGCAATCTGGCGGCGGCCTTGACGCCGGTGGCCCTGCCCCGTTTATGGCTTAATTGAATCCGCCCGTTTGCGGCCCTATTGCGTTAGTATATCTGCGGCTCACCGCCAGACCCCGTTTCGCGCCGAAAAGCCGGATGAGACAGAAGCCCTTCAAGAGAACCTTGACGAGAATCCTGGCCGAGCTCGGCCCGCTGATCGCCGTGATCGTTGCGATCACGCTGCTGGTCGGCGTCGCTGGGCCGGCGTCCGCGCAATTCTTCAATTTCGGCGGCCCGCAGCGCCCTGCGCCGCGCTCCGGGGGCGGCTGGTTCGGCGGTGGCGGCGGCTGGTTCGGTGGCGGCGGTGACTTCTTCTCACCCTTCCGCCAGGAGCAGCCCAGGCAGCAACGCACCTATCAGGATTTCTCCAAGGCCCCGCCGCCGGAGAAGCGCGATCCCAACATCGTCCCCGAGCGCAACGTGCTGGTGCTCGGCGATGGCATGGCCGACTGGCTCGCCTATGGCCTCGAGAGCACCTATGCCGAGCAGCCCGAGATGGGCGTGATCCGGAAAGCCAAGAACACCTCCGGCCTGATCCAGTACCAGCCCAAGGGTCAGCCCGCCGATTGGGCGGCCGCCGCCCGCGATATCCTCGCCAGCGAAAAGCCTGACGTGATCGTGGTGATGCTCGGCCTCAACGACCGCATCCCGCTCCATGAGCCCGTGGTCGAGAAGACCGACAAGGAGAAGGACAAGGGCGACAAGGCCGCGGACAAAGACAAGAAGAACGACAAGAACGATAAGAACGATAAGACCGCCCGCAAGGGCGCCGATGGCAAGTCGGCCAAGGAGCAGACCAAGGACGGCGACGCCGCGGCAAAGCCCGAGGACAAGGCGGCCGACAGCGAACTGCCGCAGGACGATGCCGAGAATGCCGATGCGCCGCTCGCAGCACCGGAGAAGGCCCCGCGGACGCCGAACGGCATCTATCAGTTCCGCGACGATCGCTGGGTCGAGCTCTATGAGAAGAAGATCGAGGAGATGATCGGCGTCCTCAAGTCCAAGGGCGTGCCGGTGGTCTGGGTCGGTCTGCCCGCGGTGCGCGGCCCGAAGGGCACGGCGGACACGCTGTTTCTGGATTCGCTCTACCGCGACGTAGCCGGCAAGGCCGGCATCACCTATGTCGACGTCTGGGACGGCTTTGTCGACGAGGCCGGCCGCTTCATGCAGAAGGGCCCGGACTTCGAAGGCCAGCCCCGTCAGCTGCGGTCCTATGACGGCGTGTATTTCACCACCTACGGCGCCCGCAAGCTCGCGCATTATGTCGAGCGCGAGATCACGCGCCTGCTCGCTGCGCGTTCGGGGCCGATCGCGCTGCCGACCGAGCCTGCGACTCCCGACTCCAATATCGTGCCCGGCCAGCCTGCGCCGCGGCCGCTGGCGGGACCGATCGTGCCGCTGGTCGCTGCAACCGTGAGCTCCGACCAGTTGCTTGGCGGCCCGGGAACGCGGCCTGCAGCGGTGGATGCGCTGGCCGCGCGGACCCTGGTCAAGGGCGAGCCGTTAAGCCCGCCGGCCGGGCGCGCAGACGATTTTTCATGGCCGCGACGCGAGGTCGGGCTCGAGCCGGCCAAGGAACTCGCCAAGGGCGATGTGCCGGTCGGGGCCAAGCCGCCGGCCGGGCCGGGCGCTGGAGTGCCCGCTGCGAACGCGGGCGGCTCGCCAGACGTTGCTGCCGTCAACCCCAACCCGCAACAGAAGCTGGCGCCGAAGAAACCGTCGCAAGCGCCGGCGCAATCGGCTGGACCGAACCTGCGCGACTTCTTCGGCTTCGGCCCGCCTGCGCCCGCACCCAAGCAACTCGCGCCGGCGAAGCCGCCGCAAACGCCCGGCGCGCTGCGCCCGCCAGCGAATGTCGGCCGCTCGGCTCAGGTGCAGTAGCTCGTGCTTTTTTCGTCATTCCGGGGCGATGCGAAGCATCGAACCCGGAATCTCGCGCCGCGGACTGTGCAGCATGCTTGCGCGACAAGCTCTGGATTCCGGGTTCGCGCTTCGCGGGCCCTGGAATGACGATCCATACGGCTTAAAGAATCAGCCCGCCATCCACCACGATGGTCTGCCCGACGATGTAGGACGAAAGCGGCGAGGCCAGGAACAGCGCGGCGCCGGCCATGTCGGCGGGTGTGCCGAGGCGCTTCAGGGGAATTCGTTCCAGCGCACCCTCCAGCCGCTTTGGATTTGCCGTCGTCACCCTGGTCATCTTGGTATCGACGAGGCCTGGCGCGATGCCGTTGACGCGGATGCCGTCTACCGCCCAGGCTTCGCCCAGCGTGCGCGTCAGCCCGACCGCGCCGGTCTTGGAGGCATTGTAGGCCGGGTTGCCCACGGTGGAATGATAGGCTGCGGTCGAGCTGACGATGATGAGCGAGCCCTTGGTCTCGCGCAGCATCGGATGAAATTTGGTCGCGCAGGCCATCAGGCTCATCAAATTGACTTCCAACACCTGGCGAAAGCCTGCCATCTCGAACTCGCCGCGCCGGTAGATCACCGCACCCTGCGCCAGCACCAGGACATCGAGCCGCTCGAAATAGGGATTGAAGCGCTCGATGGCCGCGGCATCCGCGACATCGAGTCGGGTGTAGTCGAGCCCTTCGAGACGCGAGCCTTCCTCGGCCGAATAATCGGCGGCACCGGCGCGCGTGCCACACACCGCAACGCGCGCGCCGTGGCTGCGGAAGGCCTGGGCGATGCCGTTGCCGATCCCGCTGGAGCCGCCGATCACCAGCACCTGCCGGCCGCTGAAATCGAGTTCGTTCATCTCCTTAACCCTTCCTTCGAACATTCCTCCCGGCGGAAAGCCGGCTGGTCTTTTTCTTGTCGCCGTTTGACCGGTTCGGGCATCGGTGCCAGCCTGCCGGGCGTGCCAGTGTCTCAACAAGCGAGCGTCAGATGTCCGATGTCAAGCAGCTCAGCCGGTCAGTCAAGGGATTGACCGCACTTGTCACGGGCGCGGCGAGCGGCATGGGCCGCGCCACCGCGCATGTCTTTGCCGAGGAAGGCGCCAGGGTCGCGGTGACGGATTTCGATGCCGACGGGGCGCGTCGCGTGGCGAGCGAGATCGCAGAACGCGGCGGTACGGCAAAAGCCTGGACACTCGATGTCGCCGACGGCACTGCGATCGGACCCGTTGTCGCCGATATCGTGGCCCAGTTTGGCGCGCTCGACATCATCATCAACAATGCCGGGATTTCCGTGCGCGTCGCCATCGACGACGACGCCTATGACGAGGCGTGGGGACGCGCGCTCGGCGTGATGCTGACCGCACATCAGCGCGTGATCCGAAGCGCGTTGCCACATCTGCGCCGCTCGCAATGCCCACGCATTGTCAATATCGCCTCCACCGAGGCACTCGGCGCGACCGCGCTGCACAGCCCCTACTCGGCCGCCAAGGCCGGCGTCACCGGGCTCACGCGTTCGCTGGCCGTGGAACTCGGCCGCGAGGGCATTACCGTGAACTGCATCTGCCCCGGCCCGATCAGGACCGCGATCACCGATCGCATTCCGGAGGAGCATAAGACCATCTACGCCAAGCGCCGCACCGCGCTCGGACGTTATGGATTGCCGGAAGAGGTCGCGCACATGACCTTGAGCCTGTGCCTGCCCGCGGCTTCGTTCCTCACGGGCGCGGTGATCCCCGTCGACGGCGGACTGATGGCGCGCAATGCGTGAGGCCAAGGCATGCGCCGCCAAACGTTGACAAGAGACCGCTGAAGGATAGCCTTTCCGTCAAAAGGCGCACAACACACTGCGCCAAAAGACCGGGAGAAAGCGCCATGGCGATCGCGATCCGCCAGTTGCAGAAGCATTTTGTCGGCGAGGTCTCGGGCCTCGATCTGCGCCAGCCCTTGACGCGTGAAGAGGCGCGTGAGATCGAGGCTGCGATGGACAGATATGCCGTGCTGGTGTTCCACGGCCAGGACATCACCGACGAGCAGCAGCTCGCCTTTGCGCTGAATTTCGGCGAGCGCGAGAAGGCCCGCGGCGGCACCGTCACCAAGAAGGAGGACTACCGGCTGGGCACCGGGCTGAACGACGTCTCCAACCTCGGCAAGGACGGCAAGCCGCTGCCGAGGGATCACCGCACCCATCTGTTCAACCTCGGCAACTGCCTGTGGCATTCCGACAGCTCGTTCCGCGCCATCCCGGCGAAATTCTCGCTGCTGTCGGCACGGGTGGTGAACCCGAAGGGCGGCAACACCGAATTCGCAGACATGCGCGCGGCCTATGATGCGCTGGACGAGGAGACCAAGGCCGAGATCGAGGACCTGATCTGCGAGCACTCGCTGATGTATTCGCGCGGCTCGCTCGGCTTCACCGAATACAGCGACGAGGAGAAGGAGATGTTCAAGCCGGTGCTGCAGCGCCTGGTGCGCACGCATCCCGTTCATCGCCGCAAATCGCTCTATTTGTCATCGCATGCCGGCAGGATCCTGGGCATGAGCGTGCCCGAGGGCCGGCTCTTGTTGCGCGACCTCACCGAGCACGCAACGCAGGCTGAATTCGTCTACGTCCACAAATGGACGCTGCATGACCTCGTGATGTGGGACAACCGCCAGACCATCCACCGCGTCCGTCGCTACGACCAGTCGCAACCCCGCGACATGCGCCGCGCCACCATCGCGGGGACCGAGCCGACGGTGCCACAGCAGCAGGCGGCGGAGTAGCGGCCCGTCGTCCCGGCGAAGGCCGGGACGACGGCGCGTCACGCATGCCCTGCTTCGTTCGACAGCATGCCGGGATCGATGCCGATCTTGCGCAGGGCGCGGGCATATTTGTCCTCGAGCTCATCGCCGAAGACGAGATCGGGGTCGGCATCGCAATGCAGCCAGCCGTTCTCCTGGATCTCGTTCTCGAGCTGGCCCGGGCCCCAGCCGGCATAGCCCAACGCGAGGATGGCGTGCTTGGGCCCCTCGCCTTTGGCGATCGCCTTGAGGATGTCGATGGTCGCGGTGAGGCAGATGCCGTCCGCGATCGGCAGCGTCGCCTTGGCGATATAGAAATCGCTGGTATGCAGCACGAAGCCACGCCCCTTGTCGACCGGGCCGCCGCTCAGCACCTTCATGCTCTCGGCATTGCCGGCCAGCCTGATCTGATCGGATTTGGAGATGATGTTGAGCTGCACCAGCAGCTCCGGAAAGTCGATCGAGCCGGCAGGGCGGTTGACCATGATACCCATCGCGCCTTCGGAGGAATGCGCGCAGAGATATATGACGGAGCGTTCGAAACGCGGATCGCCCATCACGGGCATCGCGATCAGGAGCTGCCCGTCGAGATAGCCCCGCTTTGACGAATCCGCCGGCGAATCATCGCTGGTCGCCGCCTCTTTGCGGCGCAACTCACCCGCTCCTTTGCCTTCAGGGTCCATCCGCAAAGCTCCATGGAGACCATCCTGATATTGGGCCGCCGTTCTGTCAATCAAGCATGACGGCCAATACCTTGACCTTGTCCCTTGACGAGCCCCTTGCCGCGCGATGAGCAGTGCGCCATCACAAGCAATTCAATAGTTTGCGCATCCGACAACAGGTAAAGACGTCGCATGAATGCCGTTGTTCCAGCGCGCGCCACGCTCGGCGTTGCCGCTACCATTTTGCTTTCGCTGTTTGCCCCCGCAGCCCGCGCCCAGGACGCGTCGCCCTGGCAGGAGGACGCGCATTCCGCAGTCCGGCTGCTGGCGGGGTCCCGCAGCGGCGCGGTACTGCTCGGCGGCATTGCGCTGCAGCTCAAGCCAGGCTGGCATACCTATTGGCGCACACCCGGCGACTCGGGCGTGCCGCCCCGCTTCGACTTTTCGAAGTCCGACAATGTCGAAGCTGTGACAGTGTTGTGGCCGGCGCCAAAGAAATTCGACGACGGCGCCGGTGGCACCTCACTTGGCTATGTCGACCAGGTGGTGCTGCCGCTGCGCATCGTCGCCAAGAACACCGAGAAGCCGGTGACACTGCGCGCCGCGGTCAACTATGCCGTGTGCGAGAAGCTCTGCATTCCCGTGGAGGCCAATCTCGAGCTCTCGTTCACGAGTGTGGCAAGCACCGAGGACAGCGCGCTGTTCGCCGCGCTGGACACGGTTCCCAAGCCCGCCAATGTCGGCGATCCCAACCCGCTGACCATCCGCGACGTCAAGCGCGAGGGGCGCTCCGAGGTGCTGGTCGATGTGGTGAGCCCGGACGACCGGCCGCTCAATCTGTTTGTCGAGGGACCGACGCCGGACTGGGGCCTGCCGGTTCCGAAGCTGCTCGACCACGGCCCGCCCGGCGTGAAGCGCTTTGCCTTTGCGCTCGAGGGCGTGCCGCCCGGCGTCAACCCCGAAGGCGCCGCGCTGAAGCTGACCCTGGTCGGCGCCGACCGCGCGTATGAGTTCAATATCAATCTGGAGTGATATGGCGCGCGATGGTGCGAGGCGGCGAAGGCTGCCGCCGCAGTCTCGTCGTCCCGGCGAAGGCCGACCCATAACCCCAGGCAGTGATTTTGCGAAGAGCGTCGTACACCGAGCGCCACGGATGAATTCCGCGGTATGGGTCCCGGCCTTCGCCGGGACGACGGTGACGTACGACGGCAGCATCACCCAACCGTTTCTTAAGGAAGCGTTGATAAACGATGCCATCGCCGCTCATGCGGCTCTTGGTCGGATCCTCGCGCCGTGGCTGCAATCGACGCACAACCTGCAACGCCGCCTGAGAGCGCCTTCGCGCGGCTGCGTGGCCTGCTCGCGGGAGGTTCCAGCGAGGCGTCGCTGACGCGGAGGCTGGCCGGCACCATTTTCATCATCCGCGTGCTCAGCGCAGGACTTGCCTATCTCTCGCAGATCCTGCTGGCGCGCTGGATGGGCGGCTCCGATTACGGCATCTATGTCTATGTCTGGACCTGGGTGCTGCTGCTCGGCAGCATGATGGATTTCGGCATCTCCGCCTCTGCCCAGAAGATCATTCCGGAATACCGCACCAGCGGCGATCATGCGCGGCTGCGCGGGTTTCTTGCCGGCAGCCGCTGGATGACGTTCGCGGTCTCAAGCGTGATGTCGCTGCTGCTGGCGGGCGTGGTGAAGCTGCTGTCGCCCTGGATGAGCGCGGGCGAGATCACGCCGCTCTATATCGGCTGCCTGACGCTGCCGGCCTTCGTGGTCGCCAACACCCAGGACGGCATCGCCCGCTCGCATGACTGGATGCGGCTTGGCCTGATGCCGCAATTCATCGTGCGCCAGGGCCTGATCATCGCACTCACCGCCGGGATCTTCGTGCTCGGCCTCGACCTCGGCGCCGCCGCCGCCATGGCGGCGAGTGCCGGCGCGGTCTGGATCGCGATGCTCGGCCAGATGATCGTGCTCAACCAGAGGCTGGCTCACCACATCGCGTCGGGCCCGCGCGCCTATGATTTTCGCGGCTGGCTTGCGATCTCGCTGCCGATCCTGCTGGTCGAAAGCTTTTACCTGCTGCTGTCCTATACCGACGTGCTGGTGCTGCAGCAGTTTCGTCCCTCCGAGGAGGTCGGCGTGTATTTCGCCGTGGTGAAGACGCTGGCCCTGGTGTCGTTCATTCACTATGCGATGTCGGCCACCACGGCGCATCGCTTCGCCGAATACAACGCGCTCGGCGACAAGGACCGGCTCTCGGCCTATGTCGCGCATGCCATCAACTGGACCTTCTGGCCGTCCCTTGCCGCAACGCTCGCGCTGCTTGCCGCCGGCAAACCGCTGCTCTGGCTGTTCGGGCCGCAATTCGTTGTCGGATACGACATCATGTTCGTCGCCGCGATCGGCCTCGTGGTGCGCTCGGCGATCGGGCCGGTCGAACGTCTCCTCAACATGCTCGGTCACCAGCACGTCTGTGCGGCTGCCTACGCTGCGGCCTTCGCCATGAATGTGCTGCTGTGCCTGCTGCTGGTCCCGCGCTTCGGCGGCCATGGCGCGGCCGCCGCGACGTCGATCTCGCTGACGTTCGAGACGGTGCTGTTGTTCTGGATCGTGCGCAGCCGGCTCGGGCTGCATGTGCTGGCGTTCGGGCGGCGCTGAGCGCTCCCTCAACTGTCATCACCCGCGAAAGCGGGTGATCCAGTATTCCAGAGACGGCCGTGCTAGAGCCGAGAAGCCACGGGTTACTGGATGCCCCGCTTTCGCGGGGCATGACAGCCATGGTGTGCAGCTACTCCGCCGTCCAGCCGCCATCGATCGACAGGTTCGAGCCCGTGATCTGCGCGGCGTCGTCGGTGCAGAGGAACAGCGCGAGTGCTGCGACCTGCTCGGAGGTGACGAACTCCTTGGTCGGCTGCGCATCGAGCAGCACGTCCTTGATGACCTGCTCCTTCGTCATGTTGCGCGCCTTCATGGTCTCCGGAATCTGGTGCTCGACCAGCGGCGTCCAGACATAACCGGGGCTGATGCAGTTGCAGGTGATCTTGAAGGTCGCAAGCTCCAGCGCCACCGTCTTGGTGAGTCCGGCGATGCCGTGCTTGGCCGAGACATAGGCGGACTTGAAGGGCGAGGCGACCAGCGAATGCGCGGAAGCCGTGTTGATGATGCGGCCCCAGCCGCGCTTCTTCATACCGGGCACGGCGGCGCGGATGCCGTAGAACGCCGAGGAGAGGTTGATGGCGATGATCGCCTCCCACTTCTCCGGCGGGAAGTCCTCGATCGGCGAGACGAACTGGATGCCAGCATTGTTGACGAGAACGTCGACCGAGCCGAAGGTCTTTTCACCGAGCGCGATCATTCCGGCGATCTCGGCCGGCTTGGTCATGTCGGCGGGCGAGTGCACGGCCTTGACCTTGAAATCGCTCTCGATACTCGCGCGCTCCTTCTCGATGTCGGCGGGGGCGCCCATGCCGTTGAGCACGATGTTGGCGCCTTCCGAGGCGAATTTGCGCGCGTAAGCGAGCCCGATGCCGCTGGTCGAGCCGGTCACAACTGCGGTCTTGCCTGACAAAATGCCCATTCCGTTCACTCCTTTTTGACGGCGGCGCCTTCGACGTCGCCGGTGAGATCGTAAGTCACCATGGTCTCGCCGGATTGCGGCCTCTCCAGCCAATCCTTGTGACGCATCGACAGATGGACGTCGCGGACGCCCGCCTCCCAATGCTCCACCATGGCGACATGCGAAAAATCATAATCCTTCGAATTGGTCTCGTAGTTCTTGCTGCGATAGATCAGGTGCACCACCGTCACGGTGTTCTCTCGCGCCGCCTTGGCGAGGATTTCGACGGCGGGATCGTTCTTCAGATTGTCCGGCAGCTTCATGATCAGGTCGCGCAGCGCCCTGCGCGTGTTGTGGATCTGCCGGTTCTTGTCGGTGTTGAGGCGGGTGCGGCTGGAGTAGCGGATGTCCTTCTCCCGCTCGGCCGCCTCCAGCAGATTCTTCGGCAGCTCACCGCGTGCGCTGAACAGGTCGACCTGGAAGATCAGGAGGTCGCGATCAGTCTCGGTATCCAGCACATAGTCGAGTGGCGTGTTGGAGGAGACGCCGCCATCCCAATAATACTCGCCCTCGATCTCGATGGACGGAAAGCCGGGCGGCAGCGCGCCCGAAGCCATGACGTGCTCGGGACCGATGTGCTTGCCCATCTTCCGGAACTCGAAATTATCGAAGTAGCGGAAATTGCCGGTGGTGACGCTGACGGCGCCGACGCTCAAGCGCACCTTGAGATCATTGATGCGGTCGAAATCGACCAGCCGCTCCAGGGTCTTCCTCAAGGGCGCGGTGTCGTAATAGCTCTGCGCCTGCACCGTGCCTGCCGGCCACAATGGCGCCGGTGGAATGCGTGGCGTGAAAAAGCCTGGCACGCCGAAGGTCGCAATCAGCGCCGCGCTGGTCTCGTTGAACAGCACCCGGCCGCGCTCGTTCTTGGTGGTCGGATGCCATGGCACCGGCGAGGAGACCATCTGCCAGAATTCCTTCAGCTTCTCGATGCGCTTGTCGCGCTCATTGCCGGCGATGATCGCGGCATTGACGGCGCCGATCGAGATGCCGGCGACCCATTCCGGCTCGAAGTCGAAATGACACAGCGCCTGGTAGGCTCCGGCCTGATAGGAACCCAGTGCGCCTCCGCCTTGCAGCACCAGCACGGGCTGTGCTTTGGCGGGGCTCGCGGCGGGCATGGAGTGGGAATAGTCCATCATGGCTACTTCTTCGGCTGTCGGAGGTGAGCGCAACGTGACGCCCCTTCAGGGCGGCGTCAACCTGCACAAGCGTATGGATCCCGGCCCGAAGGGTGATTGCGAGCGCGCGCGGCGGGTGGCAGGTTTCCGAAAACGTCATACGTGAACAACATCATAAAGCGCGATGACGTTTTAAAGAGACGTCATCACACTTCAAGGCATGGCTCTGATCACTATACCGCGCCGGGCTCGGCAAGGATCAATGTCCAGAACACCTTGTACTTGGTGTTGGGAGCATAGCCTGCCGCGATGCCTAATTTTGTGACACCGTTGGCCAGCATATTCGCGCGATGCGGCGGCGAGTCTCGCCAGCCGGAGAATGCTTCTGCCAGGGTGTGATAGCCGGCCGATACATTCTCGACTGCCTTCACGGCCGGATAGCCGGCCCCACTGAGGCGCTTTGCCAAGGGCGCGCGGACGTCGTGATCGAGCTTGTTGGCGCTCGCCATCGCCTGCGCCTGGGTTTCCGCAAGCTGCATAAGTGCGGGATCGACCTCGACGGCGCCCAGCCCGTTGTTCTGGCGATATTGCGAGATCATGGTCGCAGCAGCCGCCGCATCGAGCTTGGCGTCCGCGCTCGCCATGTCGAGATACATCGATGGCGTCGTGACCGGAGCCTCCGACGCGCAGCCGGCGAGCAGTAACGTGACAATAATTGCGGCAAGCGCCCGCATGGAATACCCCCAGTGAGGGGGCCGTTGTTGCATACCAACCGTGGCCGAAAGGTGAAGATTGCGGCAATTTTCACCCGTCATTCCGCGGCGGGCCGTTCCGTCATTCCGGGGCTCGCGAAGCGAGAACCCGGAATCTCGAGAGTCCCAGGTGCGCAATTGCGCAGCATAGTCCGGACCTGGCGGACCGCCCCGGAATAACCAAGGCCTACGCCGCGAAAATCCGATAGCGCCGCGGGTTCAACCCGACAACGTCGCCCGCGCGCAGTTCCTGGTCGCGCGGCGCGTCGATCTCGATCGGTGCATTGGCATGCGCGATCAGCACTTCCGCACGCTGCACCGGACCAAAGCTGCGCACGCGGGTCACCGACCCCTGCAACGCTCCGACGCCTGCGGGACCTACCTGCATGTCGTGGCGGCGGACGAACAGCTTTGATGGCCCGGACGCAAGACCTCCCGCCGCAAGCGGCAGCGGCGTTCCGCCGATCCGCACCGTCCCATTGGCGACCTCGACCGGCAGCTCGATGGATTCGCCGATGAAGCCGTGCACGAAGGCACTGGCCGGATTGTCATAGACTTCATCGGGCGTGCCCATCTGCTCGATCTTGCCCTTGTCCATCACCACCACGCGGCCGGCGACTTCGAGCGCCTCCTCCTGGTCGTGGGTGACGAAAATCGAGGTCATGTGAATTTGCTCATGCAGCGAGCGCAGCCATTGCCGCAGTTCTTTCCGCACCTTGGCATCGAGCGCGCCGAAGGGCTCGTCGAGCAGAAGGATGCGCGGCCCGATGGCAAGTGCGCGGGCGAGCGCAATACGCTGGCGCTGGCCGCCGGAGAGCTGGCTCGGATAGCGGGCGGCGAGCCAGTCGAGCTGCACGAGATCGAGCAGCTCCTTCACGCGGGCGCGGATCTGCGCCTCGGTCTTGCGTATGCGGCGGGGCTGCACGCGCAGGCCGAACGCGATGTTCTCGAACACGCTCATGTGGCGGAACAGCGCGTAATGCTGGAACACGAAGCCGACATGGCGCTCGCCGGCGCCGCGTGCGAGCGCATTCTCGCCGTCGAAATAGACGTCGCCCGTGTCAGGCCAGTCGAGGCCGGCGATGATCCGCAACAGCGTCGTCTTGCCGGAGCCGGAGGGACCGAGCAGCGCCAGCAATTCGCCATCGGCAACCTTCAGGTCGACGCCGTCGAGCGCGGCGAAGCTGCCGAAATTCTTGCGCAGTTGTTTGACTTCGATGGTCACGGCACATCCCTTTCGTCCAGCCTGCGTTCCAGCACGGTCTTTGCGATCAGCGTGATCAGCGCCAGCAACGCCAGCAGCGAGGCGACCGCGAACGACGCCACGAACTGATATTCGTTGTAGAGAATCTCAACCAGCAGCGGCATGGTGTTGGTGAGCCCGCGGATGTGGCCGGAGACCACCGAGACCGCACCGAACTCACCCATCGCCCGTGCGTTGCATAACAGCACGCCGTAGAGCAGGCCCCATTTGATATTGGGCAGCGTGACGCGGAAGAAGGTCTGCAGGCCCGAGGCACCGAGCGAGATCGCCGCTTCCTCCTCTTGCGTCCCCTGCTCCTGCATCAGGGGGATCAGTGCGCGCGCAACGAACGGGAACGTGATGAACAGCGTCGCGAGCGCAATACCAGGGACGGCGAAAAGCACCTGGATATTGTGGCTGGCAAGGAACGGACCCAAGAATCCCTGCGCGCCGAACAGCAACACGAAGACGAGGCCCGAGATGACAGGGCTGACCGAGAACGGCAGGTCGATCAGCGAGACCAGGAGGGTCTTGCCGGCAAACTCGAATTTGGCGATGGCCCAGGCCGCGATCACGCCGAACACCAGGTTGAGGCCAACGGACATCGCCGCGACCAGCAGTGTCAGCCGGATGGCGGACAGCGCTTCGGGATCGGACAGCGCTGCAATGTAGGCCGTGATGCCCTTCGCAAAGGCCTGCGCGAACACCACGACCAGCGGCAGCACGACAAAGACCGAGAGGAACGCGACCGCGATCGCAATGATGGCGATGCGCACGACGCGCGGCTCAGTGCGGGGATCCTGGCGGGTCAGCCGCGCAGGCGTGCTCGCAGCCGTTTGGCCGGCATCGAGACGATCTTGTTGCAGCGTTATTTCGCTCATCCATCGCCCTCTCAATGCACAGGCGCGCGGATTTGCATCCAGCGCTGCAGGCGGTTGACGGCGAAGATGATCAGGAATGACGCGACCAGCATCACCACGGCAATCGCGGTCGCGTCGGCGTAGCGAAACTCCGACAACCGGATCACGATCAGCAGTGGCGCGATCTCGGAGACGTTGGGCAGATTGCCCGCGATGAAGATCACCGAGCCGTATTCGCCAACCGCCCGGGCGAAGGCGAGCGCAAGGCCGGTGAGCAGCGCCGGAGCAAGGCTCGGCAGGATCACCTTGGTGATGATGTGCCAGCGGCTGGCTCCCAGGCTCGCCGCGGCCTCCTCGATCTCGGGATCGAGATCGATCAAGACCGGCTGCACCGTGCGCACCACGAAGGGTATGCCGATGAAGATCATGGCGACGAAGATGCCGACCGGCGTGAACGCGACCTTGATGCCGAGGCTCTTGAGCGGCGCACCGAGCCAGCCCCTGTCGGCAAACAGTGCGGTCAGCGCGACGCCGGCAACCGCGGTCGGCAGCGCGAAGGGGACATCGACGATGGCATCGAAGATGCGCCGGCCCGGAAAACGGTAGCGCACCAGCGCCCAGACCACGATGGTGCCCATCACGAGGTTCACGACAGCTGCCGCAAGTGAAAGTCCGAATGAGACTTTCAGTGCGCTCAGCGTGCGCCGGCTGCTCACGATGCCCCAGAACTGGTCGGGACTGAGCTCGAATGTCTTGACGAAGAGGCCCGCGAGCGGGATCAACACGATCAGCGACAGCCACGTCAGCGTCAGGCCCATGGTGAGGCCGAAACCCGGTAGCGTGCTGCGTCGTGCTGTGACTGCGCTCACCTTCGCCTCACCGCCCAAGCATCAGTTCTTGTAGATCTGGTCGAAAATGCCGCCCTCGGCGAAGTGCTCCTTCTGCGCCCTGGTCCAGCCGCCGAACACCTCGTCGATGGTGAAGAGTTCGACCGGCGCGAACGATTTTTCGTATTTCTTCGCAATTTCCGGATCGCGCGGACGGTAGGAATTGCGCGCGGCAATCTCCTGCCCCTCTTTCGAATACCAGTATTTGAGATAGGCCTCGGCAACAGTGCGGGTGCCCTTCTTGTCCACGACGGTATCGACGACAGCAACCGGCGGCTCGGCAAGGATCGACAGCTTTGGCGCGACGATCTCGAACTTGTCGGCGCCGAATTCGCGTAACGCCAGATACGCCTCGTTCTCCCAGGCGAGCAGCACGTCGCCAACGCCGCGCTCGACAAAGGTGACGGTGGCGCCACGCGCGCCGGTGTCGAGCACCGGCACGTTCTTGTAGAGATCCGCGACGAACTGCTTTGCCTTCTCGGCCGAGCCGTATGTCTTCTGCGCAAAGCCCCAGGCCGCGAGATAATTCCAGCGCGCGCCGCCCGAGGTCTTCGGGTTCGGCGTGATGACCTCGATGCCCGGCTTGATCAGGTCACCCCAATCCTTGATGCCCTTGGGATTGCCCTTGCGCACCAGGAACACGATGGTCGAGGTGTAGGGCGACGCATTCTGTGGCAGCCGTTTCTGCCAATCCGCGCCCGTGAGCCCCTTGGCCGCGATCGCATCGATGTCGTAGGCCAGCGCCAACGTCACCACGTCTGCCTGCAGGCCGTCGATCACCGCGCGCGCCTGGGCGCCCGAGCCGCCATGCGACTGCCTGATCTCGACGCTCTTGCCGGTCTCCTTCTGATAGGCCGCGGCAAATGCCTTGTTGAAATCCGCATAGAGTTCGCGCGTCGGATCATAGGAGACGTTGAGCAAGGTAACGTCGGCGGCATGGGCCGCCCCGGCCCACAGCACGACTGCAGCAGCGAACAACAGGCGTCGCATCACACAATCTCCGTTGGCCGTCAGCGACGGCTTTACGCGTTGTCTACACGCGTGCAGCAGCGACGGACTACGAAGATTTCCAGATATGCTAAGCAGTTTTGGTTATATGGATGCCGCACTCGGACTTCGCGCGACCGCGCCAGCGGCCGGCACGCGCATCCTCGCCTGCTTCGGTGCGGCTGGTGCAGGGCATGCAGCCGACCGACAGGAAGCCGCTCGCGACCAGCGGATGCGGCGGCAGATCGGCGGATTTGTAGATCGCCTCGATCTCCGGGCGCGTCACATTCGCGAACGGATTGAACTTCAGCCGTGCGCCGTCCGCCTCGACCACGGCAATCGCAGCACGCAGGCCGCCCTGGAAGCGCTTGCGCCCATTGATCCAGGCACTGAACGGCTTTAATGCACGCGCCAGCGGCTCCACTTTGCGGATGCGGCAGCAAGCATCGGGATCGGAGAACCATAGATCACCGTCCGCATCCTTCTGCCGAAGCGCCTCTTCCGATGGCTTGATCGAGCGCACGTCGCGCAAGCCGAGTTTTTCGATCAGCGTGTCGCGATAGGCCAGCGTCTCCTCGAAGATCCAGCCTGTATCGAGAAAGATCACGGGAATCGCGGGATCGACATCCGCCATCACCTTGAGCAGCGCCGCCGACTCCGTGCCGAAGGAGGAAACCAGCGCGAGCTGGTCGCGGCCCACCGTGCGTAGCGCGGCCCCGATGATCTCGGCAGGCGTCGCGTCCGCAAGCGAGCGCGCGAGCTCCTCGGCTGCCGACAGAGTGTCAGCAGCCGGATCGGCCATGAAGGGTGTCGCCAACGCGTTCATAATCCTGCACTCTCGGAATGACGCAGCTGCAGCCGCCGGAACGGTGCGGCCACACGTCCATCGCCGGTCGGTTGATAGAACACCGAATAGCGCTTGACGGTCTGGTGATAGGCCTCCGCATCGGCCTGCTTCTTGACGTCGAGGGCGTCGAAGCCCGCGCGCAGCATGAAGACGAACTGGTCGCGCAGCACCTGCCCCGTGGCGCGCAATTCGCCGCGGAAGAAATAGCGCTCACGCAACAGACGCGCCTGGCTGTAGGCGCGGCCGTCGCGGAAGCTCGGGAACACCAGCGCAATCAGCGCCAGCCGCTCCACATAGGGCACGAGGTCCTCGACATCGCGGCTGTTCGGCCAGATCACGCCGACCTTCTCGCGCCGCTTCAGCACGAGTTCGGGATCGGCGAGGAAGCGCGCCGCAGACACCAGCACGGCGCCGCTCTCCGGCAGGACGGCATCATCCGCAACGTGGACGTACTCGTCGCCAACAATTTTCCCGCCCTTAACGAGTGGCATAGACGCGCTCCCTGAATGGTTCGACGCCGAGCCGCTTCACCGTATCGACGAACAATTCGTCGGGGGTGGCGCGCAGCGCGAGATAGGCTTCAACGATGTCCTCGATCACGTCGGCGACCTCGCCATAAGGCACGGCAGGGCCGATCAGCACGCCGAGCTCGGCGTTCTCGTCGGCACGGCCGCCGATGGTGATCTGATAGAATTCCTCACCGTTCTTCTCGACGCCGAGAATGCCGATGTGCCCGACATGGTGATGGCCGCAGGCATTGATGCAGCCGGAGATATTGATGTGCAGCCGGCCGATCAGGTTGGCGGTATCGTGATTGGCAAAGCGGCGTGTCAATTCCTGCGCGATCGGGATCGAGCGCGCATTCGCCAGCGAGCAGTAGTCGAGCCCCGGGCAGGCGATGATGTCGGAGATCAGGTTCACGTTCGGCGTGGCGAGGCCGATCTTGTCCAGCGCCTTCCAGAGCGCCGGCAGGTCGCGCCGCGCGACATGCGGCAGCGCGAGATTCTGCTCATGCCCGACGCGGATTTCGCCGAAGGAATATTTGTCGGCGAGGTCGGCCAGCGCATCCATCTGGTCGGCAGTGGCATCGCCGGGAGGCGCGCCCACCGGCTTGAGCGAGATGGTGACGATGGAATAGCCGGTCGCCTTGTGCGGAAACACCGCGTTGCGCCGCCAGCGCTCGAACAGCGGATCATGCGCGGCCTTGCGCAGCTCTTCCGGCATGTGCGGCAGCTTCTCATAGGTCGGATAGGAGAAGCGCGAACGGATATCCTCGATGGTGTCGTCATCGAGCCGCAGGGAGCCGTCCCGGATCTGCTGCCACTCCTCCTCGACTTCAGCGGCGAATTTCTCGACCCCGAGCTCATGCACCAGGATCTTGATGCGCGCCTTGTAGATGTTGTCGCGCCGTCCATAGCTGTTGTAGACGCGCATGATCGCCTCGACATAGGAGAGCAGATCGCGGCCATGCACGAAGGGACGGATGGTCTTGGCGATGAAGGGCGTGCGGCCGAGCCCGCCGCCGACCATGACCTCGAAGCCGGTCTCGCCCTGCTCGTTCTTGTGCAGCCGCAGCCCGATGTCGTGGATCTTGATCGCGGCACGGTCATGCGGGTGCGCAGTGATCGCGAACTTGAACTTGCGCGGCAGGAACGAGAATTCCGGATGCAGCGTGGTGTATTGCCGCAGGACTTCGGACCAGATGCGGGGATCCTCGACCTCGCCCGGCACGACGCCGGCCCACTGGTCGGATGTCACGTTGCGGGTATTGTTGCCCGACGTCTGCATGGCATGAATGCTGACCTCAGCGAGATCGGCGAGCGCGTCCGGAAGCTCCGCGAGCTTGATCCAGTTGAACTGGATGTTCTGCCGGGTGGTGAAATGGCCGTAGCCGCGATCGTAGCGCCTCGCGACATGCGCAAGCCGCCGCAGCTGCTTCGACGACAGCGTGCCATAGGGAATCGCGACGCGGAACATGTAGGCGTGCAGCTGCAGATAGACGCCGTTCTGCAGACGCAGCATCTTGAACTCGTCCTCGGTGAGTTCGCCGGAGAGGCGGCGCTTCACCTGATCGCGAAATTCGGAGACGCGCTCGTTGATCAGCGTGCGGTCGATTTCGTCATAGGCATACATATTGGGCTAACTCACCTGAGCCGGTTCTTGGACCAGCAGGGGAATGGTGACGCCGCTGGCGCGGATGATCTCGCGCAAATTGCCGGGCGCGATGGTGCCGTCCTCGCCGATCTCCACCGGCGCGATATAGGCGCCGACCGCACCGAGATCGTCGGCGACGGATTCGGCGAGCAGCGCGCGGGCTTCGTCGGCGCTGCGCACCACGGCTGCTTCGCTGAGGTCGATCGACCATTTGCTGCTGCCGGTGCGGTAGATCACCACGCCATCCCAGGTGCGGTTGGCGGTGACCACCGAGGGCTGGGTGATCTTGATTTTCTTCTGTTCCAGGGGAGAGGTCATGCGGGCTGCTTCCAGGACGTCCTAGGGGTCAATTGGTTAAGGTTTTGGCTTCGGTCGCGCGTGGCGCGGCTGCGGATCGCGAGAACGGCCGCACCTCGCCAGAATCGGCGGCGACGCCCGGCACGACAAAATGGGTGACACCGGCCTCGCGCAGCGCGGCGATATCCTTGCCGCCGCGGCCCGGCCCGAAGGCCTCGCCGGCTTTGAGCCGCACCACCCGGCGACCGGCCTTCGCGGCCTCGATGATCTGCTGATTGGCCACGTCGTGGTCACGACGGCTCACCGCAATGCGCGCGGCATCGCGGCGGATGCGATCCAGAATATCGGATGACACGTCTTCGTCATGAAAGACGATGTCGGCGTCCTGCAGCACCCGCAGCGCCTTCACGGTCAGAAGATCCGGATCGCCCGGCCCGGCGCCAACCAGCGTCACGCTGCCTTCCGCCGCGCCCGAGGAGAGTGCGCCGGCAAAAGCGGAGGGGTCGTCGATCTCGCCGAGCGCGGCCTCGGCCTCGCCATCGCGTCCCGAGAGCACCAGCGCGCCAATCTTGCCGTCGATCACCTTCTCCCAAAAGCGGCGGCGGAGCAGGAATTCGGGAATGCGATCGTGGATGGATTTACGGAAGCGGCCGATGAAGCCGGCGAGCTCGCCGATCCGCGCCGGCAGTGCCGCCTCGATGCGCTCGCGTACGCGGCGCGCCACCACCGGCGACGTTCCACCGGTGCCGATGGCGACCACGACATCGCCGCGATCGACGATGGCGGGGAAGATGAAGGAGGAATGCGCGAGGTCGTCCATGACATTGACGGGCAGGCCGAGCGACTTTGCCCGCGCTGCCATCGCAACACCGGTCTCGCCCGCACCGGCGCAGAACACGGCGACCACGCCATCAAGATCGGCGGAGAGCGGATCGCCCGACGCGCGCTCGACCTTGGCGGCCTGCACGGGCTCGAGCGCGCTCACATCATGCGCGCCTGAGAGCGCATACCACCGCACTGCGGCGCCGGCGGCCGCAAGCACGCGGAGCTTCGCTTGCGCGAGCTCCCCGGAACCGATCAGAACGACCGGTCCAGCTTGCAGGTCGAGAAACACCGGCAGATATCGCATGTGACACTCGCTTCCCCGATCCCGGGGGTCGACTAGAATTGTTTTCTTTATAGACGGCTTTCAAGCCCCGCAAAGAGAAAATTATTACTCTCTATCGCGACGCAACCATGGAATTTTTGCCTCTGGGAACTCCCAGTGGCGACACGCTTCTTCTCAGCAAAAGAAAAGCTTTTTCCAAAAAGTGATAAGCAGCTTTCGTGCCGGCTCGCGGGGCAGTTCCGCGCAGGGTTGGTCGGCCCCTCCCAGGCGCGTGAGAGAGCGCTGAGCCCGGTTGAAAAAGCTTTGAGGGGCTGGGGCTGGTCGGCCCTTCCGCTGCCCCCTTCTTTGGCGCTAAAAGGCTTTCCGACGCCGCCGCTTTAGCGGCGCTTTTGCTATCCATTCCCAAAAACAAGCGCAGTTGCCCCGCGAGAAAAGCCCATCATGACGCGTATCGAAGCCCATGGATTGAAGATCGCCCCCGAACTCTTTGACTTCATCGCCAAGGAGGCGGCGCCGAAGACCGGGATCGACCCCGACGCGTTCTGGAAAGGGCTCGCCGCCATCGTCCGCGACCTCGCGCCCAGGAACCGCGAACTGCTCGCCTTCCGCGACACGCTGCAGGCCAAGATCGACGAGTGGCATCGCGCCAACAAGGGCAAGCCGTTCGACATCAATGCCTATACCGCCTTCCTGAAGGAGATCGGCTACCTCCTGCCCGAGCCCGCCACGCACAAGGTCGAGACCGCCAATGTCGATGAGGAGATCGGCAGGATCTGCGGACCGCAGCTGGTGGTGCCGCTGACCAACGCGCGCTACGCCCTGAACGCGGCGAATGCGCGCTGGGGTTCGCTCTACGACGCCTTCTACGGCACCGATGCCATTCCGCATGATCCGAGCGAGGCCGGCCGCGGCTACAACAAGGCGCGCGGCGACAAGGTGATCGCCAAGGCCAAGGCCTTCCTCGATTCCGCCGCACCGCTTGCGACCGCAAGCCACACCGATGTCACCGCCTACAGCGTGATCGCCGGCCAGCTCGCCGTGAAACTCAAGAGCGGCAATGCCACGGCGCTGAAATCGCCGGCTCAGTTCGCAGGCTATCAGGGCGATGCGGCTGCGCCCTCGGCGATCCTGCTGGTCAACAACGGCCTGCACATCGAGATCAAGATCGACCGCAACAACATCATCGGCAAGGACGATCCGGCCGGCGTCGCGGACATGATCATGGAAGCGGCGGTCTCGACCATTCTCGACATGGAGGACAGCGTCGCCGCCGTCGATGCCGAGGACAAGGTGCTGGTCTATCGCAACACGCTGGGTCTCATGAACGGCACGCTGTCGGCCGATTTCGAGAAGGGCGGCAAGACCATGACCCGCGCGCTCAACGCCGATCGCGTCTACAAGACGCCCGCGGGTGGCGAGCTCACGCTGCACGGCCGCAGCCTGCTTCTCATGCGCAATGTCGGCCACCACATGTTCACCGACGCAGTGCTGGACGACAAGGGTGAGGAGATTCCGGAAGGCCTGCTCGATGCCGCCGTGTCCGGCCTGCTCGCGATCCATGACCTCAAGGGCAACTCCAAGGTCAGGAACAGCCGCACCGGCTCGGTCTACATCGTCAAGCCGAAGATGCACGGCCCCGACGAGGTCGCGTTCACCTGCCAGATCTTCGAACGTGTCGAGAAGATGCTGTCCTTGCCCGCCGACACCATGAAGGTCGGCATCATGGACGAGGAGCGCCGCACCACGGTCAACCTCAAGGCCTGCATCCAGCAGGCCTCAAAGCGCATCATGTTCATCAACACCGGCTTCCTCGACCGCACCGGCGACGAGATCCACACCTCGATGGAAGCGGGCCCGATGATCCGCAAGAACGAGATGAAGGCGCAAGCGTGGATCAAGGCCTATGAGGACTGGAACGTCGATATCGGCCTGACCTGCGGCCTGCCCGGCCATGCCCAGATCGGCAAGGGCATGTGGGCCGCGCCGGACAAGATGGCGGACATGCTGGCGCAGAAGATCGGTCATCCGCAGGCCGGCGCCACCACCGCCTGGGTGCCCTCGCCGACGGCTGCGACGCTGCACGCGCTGCATTATCACCAGGTCAATGTGCTGGCGCGCCAGCAGGAGCTCGCCAAGGGCGGTGCGCGCGGCAAGCTCTCGGACATCCTCACCATCCCGGTGTCGAAATCGAACTGGGCGCCCGACGATGTCCGCCAGGAGATCGACAACAACTGCCAGGGCATCCTCGGCTATGTGGTACGCTGGATCGACCAGGGCGTCGGCTGCTCCAAGGTGCCCGACATCCACGACGTCGGCCTGATGGAGGACCGCGCCACTTTACGCATCTCCAGCCAGCATCTGGCGAACTGGCTGCACCAGGGCGTGATCACCGAGGCGCAGGTGATGGAATCCTTGAAGCGAATGGCGGTGGTGGTCGACAAGCAGAACGCGGGTGACGCGCTGTACAAGCCGATGGCACCGTCTTTCGACGGCGTCGCCTTCAAGGCCGCCTGCGATCTGATCTTCAAGGGCCGCACCCAGCCGAACGGCTACACCGAATACATCCTCACTGCCCGCCGCCGTGAGGCGAAGGCGGCGGGGTAAGGCGCGGCTTCTCTCTCCGGGTCATTCCGGGGCACGCGCAGCGTGAACCCGGAATCTCGAGATTCCGGGTTCGATGCTGACGCATCGCCCCGGAATGACGGTGGGCCTACCGCCCCGCCTAAAACACCGCCAGATATTTCAGCAGCGAAACAATGCCGATGATGATCACGATCACGCGCGCGATCTGCTTGGCGCGGCCGTCGAGCGGCAGCATGTTGATCAGATAGAGGACGAGGATAACGACCAGGAAGGTGACGAGAACGCCGACAATCATGTGATGCCCCCAAGGCGGATGGTTAATACGTCCCTAACGCCGGTCCGGTCGTCCGGGTTCCCGCGCGGGAACCAACTTTTCCCAAAGGCTAAAACTTTAGGCTGGCGCGTAATAATACGGCAGTGATGCTGGCTAAGTCTTTACGGTTTCCGGTTCAAATGCATGCGGGAATTTGGGGGCCCGACATGCTGAACCGTTTGACCGTATCCGCCCTGCTGCAGGCCGTGATCCTGACAGCCGCATTGATCATCGTGCTGGTGTTTTCATTCAGCGCCTGGGACTCCTGGCATCGCCTCCAGGTCACCAGGCGGATCGCGCTGGTCGCCGACGCCTCCTCCAGCATGTTCAAGGCCATGGATCGCCTGCGCGCTGACCGCACGACGAGCAATCGCGTCCTCCTCAACGACGACAAGCTCGACGGCGAGGTCGATCGCTACGTCCGCGGCATGCGCGAGACCGAGATGCCAGCCATGGCCCGCGCCATGGAGGTGCTGCCATCAATCGGATTTGCCCAGCAGGACACGCTCATTGCTGAATTCGATCGCCTGTTCAAGACGCTCGCCGCGGAGCAGACCGAGTTCTGGCAGGAGATCGCCAAGCCGAAGGCGGCCCGCCGCATCGCGCTTGGCAAGGAATATATGGACACGGAAACCGCGCTGCTGACGGTGCTCGACAAGATCTCGGGCATTCTCGCCAGCGAGGTGAACCACCAGGATGCGGTGATCGATCAGCTGCTGCTGATCAAGCAGTCGGCCTGGCTCTTGCGCAACACCGCCGGCGAAGCATCGCTGATCGTCTCGACCAGCCTTGCGACCGGCAAGATCACGCCGGAGGCGCGGCTTGCCTACACCAAATTCGTCGGCGGCGCGGAAGCGGCGTTCAAGGCGCTGCAATTGTCCATGGAAGGCATGAAGGCCTCGCCGAGTCTCGCCGCCGCCATGGAGAACACCAAGACCGCTTATTTCGATGCACAATATGCGGAGCTCCGCGACCGCCTGGTCAATGCGCTCGCCACCGGCGAGAAGCCCGAGATGGTGGCCAATGTCTGGAGCCCGTTCACCGTCGGTCGCCTCAATGCCGCGGTCGCCGTCGCGGACGGCGCGCTCGAGGCCGCCAAGTCCTACATCGCCGACCAGCATGAAATCGCGATGCGCTCGCTGATTCTGCAGCTGTTCTTCCTCGTTGCGGCGATCGCCTTCTCCTGCGGCGCCATGCTGACCGTCAGCCGCCGCGTGATCAAGCCGCTGCACGACATCCGCGACGCCATGCTGAAGGTCGCCGGTGGGGATCTCGCGGTCCAGACCGGCTATGGCGCGCGCCAGGACGAGATCGGGGCGTTGGCGGGCGCGCTGGAGACGTTCAAGCAGCAGGCCGAGGACAAGCTCAGGATCGAGGCGCAGGAGCGCGAGCGCAATGCGGGCGCCGCGGCACGCCAGCGCGCGATCGAGAACTATGTCGGCGAGTTCGAGAGCCTGGTGCGCAGCAGCCTGCGCGAGCTCGGCGAGGCCTCGGCCGCGATGCGCACCACCTCGTCCGGCCTGACCAACGTCTCGCGCAAGACCAATGAGCGCGTCGAGGTGGCGCAGAAGGCCTCCAGCGAAGCCTCGCTCAGCGTCGAGAGCGTGGCATCCGCGTCCGAGGAGCTCTCTGCGTCCATCAACGACATCAGCCAGCAGGCGGCACATGCGGCCGGTATCGCAAGCCGCGCCGTGAACGAGGCGCGCCAGACCGATGGCACCGTGCAGGGTCTGGCCAAATCGGCCGGCCGTATCGGCGAGGTGGTCGGTCTGATCAACACCATCGCGGCCCAAACCAATTTGCTCGCGCTCAATGCCACCATCGAGGCGGCTCGCGCGGGCGAGGCCGGGCGCGGCTTTGCGGTGGTCGCCTCCGAGGTCAAGTCGCTGGCGAGCCAGACCGCGAAGGCAACCGACGAAATCTCCGAGCAGATCACGGATATCCAGAAAGTGGCGGGAGAGGCGATCGATGCCATCAAGCGGATCGGCGGCATCATCGGCGAGGTCAACGAGGTCGCAACCGCCATTGCCGCCGCCGTCCAGGAGCAGGGCGCCGCCACGGAGGAGATCACCCGCTCCACGCAATATGCGGCGCAAGGCACGCGCAACGTTTCGGAAAACATGCAGGGCGTCAAAACCGACGCCTACGCCTCCGCGTCTGCGGCGGAAAACGTCAAGCAGGCATCCGAGACGCTGGAGACCCAGAGCCAGCATCTCGGTCAGCAGGTGACGGATTTCCTGACCAAGATCCGCGCGGCGTAATTTGAGCCCATCGCGCTCTATCGCCGTCACCCTGAAGGGTGACGGATCAAGAGACGTGCACGCCAACAGCAATCATCTGCCCGCCGCCACCACCGGCAAATTGCGGTAGCGCGCTTTTGCCGACTGCGGCAGCGGCGTGAAATTCGCGCCGCCATCTCTTGAGGCATCGCGTGTCACGATCTGCAGGCCCTGCTTGCCCGCGACGAGATCGCCCTTGCGCAACGTCGTATCATTATCGATTGCGATCGAGGCGAGGCCGGCGGGATCCTTGCCATTGCAGGTGCAGCCCGCCACGAGCTCGTTGCGGTAGCGGAAGGCGTTGGGCAGTTCGGAATAGGGCTTGCCCTCCTCGCTGACGGCGCTGTCGATGTCATTGCCATAGACCAGGGATGTCTGGCTCGCCGGACAGAAGCTGTTGCAGCTCGCCGCGCGGCTCTTGTCGTCGGCGCCGGTGATCGGGAAGTAGCGGCCATCGCAGCCGCGCACGCACCAGGCCTGGCCGCTAGTTTGGCCGCGATCGTAGGTCGGACGTCGGCGGGGTACGTCGACCGGGCCTTCATCGTCGCCGAACGGTGCAAACAGCGGCCGGGCCGGCGGCCCAGGTGGGCGCGCAGCGAAACCTCCGAACAGAGCGGAAAAGAAATCCTCCGCACTCGCCGCAAATGGCAGGCATGCCGCACTCGCGACGAGCGCGAGGCCGAGGACGACATGAATACGGCCACGCATGAGCATCAGTCGACCGTGCCCGTGGACAGCGTCATCGCCTGCCGGCCCGACGGCAGCCGTATTGCTGCGGGATGCAGCGCGGCCGGCGCGGCGTTCAGCCGGCGTGCCTGCAGCGGCGCATTCTTCAAAGGTGCGTTCTTCAAAGGTGCGCTCTTGGGCAACACCACGACCCTGGCTCCGATGCTGACGCGGTTGAACAGGTCAATGACGTCCTCGTTGGTCAGGCGGATGCAGCCGGAGGAGACGAACTTGCCGATGGTCGTGGGATCGTTGGTGCCGTGGATGCGGTATTCGCTGTTGCCGAGATACATGGCGCGCGCCCCCAGCGGATTGCCGGGGCCGCCGGCCATGAAGCGCGGCAGATAGGGCTGGCGCGCGACCATCTCCGCTGGCGGATACCAGTCCGGCCATTCCGCCTTGCGGCTGATGCTCTCTGTGCCCGACCAGGTGAAGCCCTGGCGGCCGACGCCGACGCCATAGCGGATGGCGCGGCCGCCGCCGAGCACATAATAGAGCGTGGTGTTGCCGGTATCGATAATGATGCTGCCTGCGGGCTCGGTGGTGTCGAAATTCACCACGGCGCGCTTGAGCCGCTCTGGCAGCACGCTGTCTTCATCGGTCCCATCGGTCGTCGCCGGCGGAGTTTGCACATAGCCTTGCGGGAAAGCGCCCGGGTCGTTCGGCGCATAGCCGAGCGCCTGGCCGAAGCCTTGCGCGCTGGCCGCGCCGGACCACACGCCACAGACAAGGAGCGCGGCGCCGGCAATGAGCATGGTGCGGCAGGCGCGCGAGGAGACGAGCGCGAGGGGAAAGAGCCTGGTCATGTGCTGCCCCATTTTGAACGGACGTGCATCACACTGATGCCGTGCTTCTACAAACGCAGCTCACGCTCCAGCGGTTCCCGCTCGCCGCATTGCGAACACGACACTGTCAAGTTCCCCGCCTTTCACATCCGCGCGACGGAACCCCGGCGCGTCATCGCGGGTTTACTCAAGACTTTGGTCCGGAAGGCACGGCGGCGACCAACGCAGCTCTGTCAGGGGAATAAGCCTCGATGCGTGTCCTTCCCAGTGAGCGTCTCCTGTCCAACACGTCCGAAGGCACGCCGCTCGCCGATACCGCGGTCGAGCTCCCTCCGGTGATCCGCCGCACCGAGGTTGTTGCGATCGCCCTGGTCGGGCTCCTGATCATCAGCATTGTCGCGATGCTCTACGAGGCCAAGGGGTTCTTCCTGCCGGTGGTGATGGGTTTTGTGGTCGGCACCATGCTGTCGCCGGCAGCGAATTTCCTGGAGCGCTACAAGATACCGCGCGCCGTGGCGGCCGTGCTGATCGTAACGGCTGTCGCCACGCTGGTTGGCTTCATCATCGCCCTGCTCTCGGTGCCGCTGATGGACTGGAGCGCGCATCTGCCGGAGCTTGGCGGGCGGCTGAAGGACAAGCTGCATGTGTTCGACCGGCCGCTCGCGCTGTGGCAGGAGCTGCAAGGCACGCTGGGCAACAGCAATGCATTCAGCGGATTCCAGCTGCCGAGCTTTGACTGGGTGCAGCCGACCATCCAGTTCCTGACCCCGACCTTCACCGAATTCCTGCTGTTCTTCGCAACTCTCATCCTGTTCGTCGCCAGCTGGCGCGATCTGCGGCGTACGCTGATCATGGGGTTCGGCGATCACGACGCGCGGCTCAGGACGCTTCGCATCCTCAACGAGATCGAGGTGCATCTCGGCAATTATCTCCTGACGGTGAGCGTGATCAACGCCGGCGTCGGCATCGCCACGGGCCTCGTCTGCTGGATCGCGCAGATGCCGCGCCCGGCAGGGCTCGGCGCGCTTGCGGCGACGCTGAATTTCATTCCCATCATCGGCCCGATCGCGACCTTCGTGATCCTGTGCGTCGTCGGCATCATCGCGCTGCCCGGGCTGGGCGCGGCGCTGGTCGCACCGCTTGCATTTTGCGGCATCGCCTTTCTCGAAGGACATTTCATTACGCCCACCATCATCGGGCGGCGGCTAGAGCTCAATGCGCTCGCCGTGTTTCTCGGCATTGCATTCTGGACCTGGATGTGGGGGCCGATGGGCGCGTTCTTGTCTTCGCCGCTGCTGATCGTCGCCGTGATCCTCAAGGAGCATCTGTGGCCGGTCAATTCGCCGCAGCTGCCGCCCGACTGACGGGTTTCGATCAAGGAACTTAGCTGAGCCCCCGGCGTTCTCGGCTCGACACACAGCAAACGCATGGGAGCTTTCAATGGCGAGCACCGATGCCGAGACGTTGATGAGGACCACCATGGGTGATGCAGCCTACGACCGCCTCACGAAGGATGTGAACAAGGTGAAAAACGATATTGCCGCGCTCAGCGACCATATCACCGAAGCCGTCAATTCACTCGGAGGCGCCGCCAAAGGACAGGCCTGGCGCGGCTATCAGCAGGCCGTGGATGGCCTGTCGGAGCGCTCCAGCGCGATGATGGACGCGGCGCAGGATGCAGCCGGCGACGTTTCGGACCGGCTGGAAGACGTCATCACGCAGCGGCCGCTCACGGTTCTTGGCCTTGCGCTCGGCCTCGGCTTCCTGATCGGGGCCACGTGGCGCCGGTGAAGGCTCTACCGATGGGGGCACAGGCATGGCCTTGCGCATTGTCGATGAACTCAAAGCCACGGTCTCGTCCACGCTGCGACAGGCCTCGCTGATATCCGTCGCGGCCCTGGCGCTTCTCATCGCAGCCGGCTTTCTGTGCGCGGCCGCGTTCGTCGTGGTGCTCGAGAGCTACGGGCCCGTTGTCGCCTGCCTGGTGCTCGCGGGGATCTTCATTCTGGTCGCGATCATCGCCGGCGTGATCTATACCGTTCACAAGCGGCAGATGGCGGCCCGCGCCCGCGAGCGTCGCGCCAGGGCGCCACATCTGCTCGCCGATCCCCTGGTGCTCACCACGGGCCTGCAGCTTGCCCGCAGCATCGGCCTGAAGCGGCTGATCCCGCTGCTTGCGATTGGCGGCGTGGCGCTCGGCTTCCTGGCCACCCGCGCCACAGCGCAGGACGCGCAAGACGAAGCGCCGGCGGAGTAGCCCCCGACGCGCCCGCCCCGCCGCAGGCCGGGACTGCTAACTCCAGTATTGTGTCAGGCGAAGAACGCCGGGCGACCCGGCGTGGCGTTCAGGTGACGCAGCGGCCCGGCTGCAGCTTGCGCGCAACCTCGGTCAGGACGCTGACCACGGGCTCACAGGCGACCATCGGTTTGGCGCTCTGGCCCGACCTGATCGGAAGCGGCGCGCGCGCGCCTTCGCGGGCTTCCTTGGTCAGAGGAATACGAACCAGCACGGAGGTATCCGGAAGATCACCCGGCCGGAAGCCGATGGTGCGCGTCGGCGCCGCAGTCCCGGTGATGACGGCGCGATCGGACTTGGCGGCACGGTTGACGGTATCGCCCGGCGTGCCAGACAACGGCGGCCCCGAGAGATCGTGGCCAGATGCGAACTGCACCGCACCCAGCGTCAGCGAAATCGCCGCGGCACCGAAAACAGCTTTAATCAGATTTGACCTAGCGAAGAGATTTGACTTTGCGAAGAGACTTGGCATGGCGGAGGTCCCCGACCCATGACGAACAGTCACTCAACGTTGGTCGCGGGAACCCGGTTCTTGGACGGGGCGATCACTTAACCGTGTGCAAAAAAATTTGCGCGCCGTTTGGAACGACTTTTGTGCCCAGGAGTCATCCCGGCAGCCGGTTATTCCCCCCTGCCCCATTGACCGGTGACGTAGGGCGCGGCTGTGGTGATGCCAGCCGCGCCCTGCTTTTATTTGTGCTGTGCGGTTCCATGATGCCTCTGGTCGCATTCCGAGGCGGCCTTCCAGCTCTGAATGACCGGCTCTGAAGCCGATCGCGCCTGAAACGACTGGGGCCCGGCGCGCTCATCGCGCGTCGGGCCCTACGCCGACACCAGCCATTCCGCCAACGCGAACTAGGACGCAGCCGCCCTTGGCATGCGGTTGCGCGAGTTGCGTTGGAAGAACAGCGCCTGGCTGGCAACGGCCGAGACCATCGCTGGCTGGAATGGCTTGGAGATCAGGAACGCCGGCTCCGGCCGTTCGCCGGTGAGGAAGCGCTCGGGATAAGCGGTAATGAACACCACCGGCACCTCGAAGCCGCGCAGCAGCTCGTTGACGGCATCGAGCCCCGAGGAGCCGTCGGCAAGCTGGATGTCCGCGAGGATCAGACCCGGTTTGCGGTTCTTGGCAATCGCAACCGCGTCCGCATGGGTCCGCGCGACGCCAATCACGTTGTGGCCGAGATTGCGGACCAGGCTCTCCAGGTCCATGGCGATGAAGGTCTCGTCCTCGATGATCAGCACGTCGGTCGCGATTTCCGCGGCCATCTCGCGGCCCGCAGCGTCGGCAAGGCGCCGCGTCTCCGCGACATCATTGCCAAGGATGAACGCGACTTCCGGCTCGGAGAAACCTTCCAGCGACAGCAGCAGGAAGGCCTGGCGCGGCAGCGGCGTGATGTTGGACAGACGCCGCTCCGGAGGCATGGGCAGCGTTGTCACCTCGGCGTCCTCGTTGAGCGCGACCGAGTTCCAGATCTGGGTAAACAATTTAAACAATCCGGCCTTCGGCCCGTGCTGCTCGTCGAGCAGCGCCGGATCCTGCAATAGGGCCTCAAGCATGGCGCCGACATACGCGTCGCCGGATGCCTGGCTTCCCGTGAGCGCGCGCGCATAGCGGCGCAGCAAGGGCAGATGTTCAGCAACAAGCTGTGATCGGGACATCCCCACTCCATTGGTGTCGGGCCATGCACGAAATGGGGGGCCCGTTCCCCCGGTGAGTTTGATTACGCGCAGATCGAAGAAAAGTTCCAAGGAAGTGGGAACTTTCGGGGCTAGTTTGCATTAGGTTCGTTACGCGAAGGCGTCCAAAGCTGGAAATTGTATTAGCGACAGGGACTTAACCGGGGAAAATGTGGAACAGGTCATGAAGGATGCAAAATCGCAGGCCAAGAACGCCCCACCCGGCCGGCAGGGCGGGCTTAATGCCGAGATTCAGGCGAGGATCGGTCACCAGCTCCGCGCCATGTACGACGATGTCGTGCGACAGGGGGTTCCAGACCGGTTTACGGATTTAATCCGCAAGCTTGATGCACCGGCCGCCGCACACCAGATAGAGAGCGAAGGTGAATCCGAACCTTCCGAAGGGGGCGCCAACAATCAAGAAAACGGGAGGGATTAATGCCTCTCACCGATGCCCTTCGCGACGACATTCTTGCCGCAGTCCCAAGCCTGCGCGCCTTTGCAATCTCACTCTCGGGAAATGGCGACCGCGCCGATGACCTGGTCCAGGAGACGCTGTTGCGCGCGCTTGCCAACATCGATTCCTTCCAGCCAGGCTCCAACCTGCCGGCGTGGCTGTTCACCATCCTGCGCAACCTGTTCCGATCCGATTACCGCAAACGACGGCGCGAGGTCGAAGACGCCGAAGGCAACTATGCCAAGACGCTGAAGACGCAGCCGTCGCAGGGCGCGCATCTGGAGTTCGAGGAATTCCGCGCCGCGCTCGAGAAGCTGCCGCAGGACCAGCGCGAGGCATTGATCCTGGTCGGCGCCTCCGGCTTCTCCTATGAGGACGCCGCGACGATCTGCGGCTGCGCGGTCGGCACCATCAAGAGCCGCGTCAACCGCGCCCGCTCCAAGCTCGCCGCTCTGCTCTATGTCGACGGCGCCGAGGATTTCGGCCCCGACGAGACGGTGCGCGCCGTGATCGGCGGGAATGGCTGATAGGGAATGGTCGTCCCGGCGAAAGCCGGGACCCATAACCCCAGGATGTAGTTTGACGAAGACCAGCGTCGATCGGCTTTCTCTTACGGACAGATTCCGCGGTATGGGTCCCGGCCTTCGCCGGGACGACGGTTTGCGCTAGCCGCCTCGGACAACTTCCATCCTCACTTCTCCGCCTGCACGGGCTTCGACAATTGCTCCGTGCGATCGCGCTCGGTCATGTCGATGACGGTGACCATGGGCGCGGTGAGTTCATAGACATAGCTGACGTCCGTGAAGTAACGCGTCGACGTGCCGCCGAGCGCTTCGGGCGCGACGCGGTCGAGCAGGATCAGGCCAAAATCCGAATCGGGACGGCGCGTCGCCTCGCTGGTGTTGAACTCCTCCCAGCGGAAATGGAAGATCGTGTCCGGCTCCTCGCCTGTCACCTCCCACGTCGCAACGATATGCGGGTGCTTGCCGACCAGCGACAGCCCTTCGTCGGAATGCGAGGCGAGCTCGAAGAACAACAGCGACAGGCTCTGCGCCGCGCGGGCGGAGACCGCGATATCAGGCCCGCTCACCGCGATGCGATCCGCATGCGGAATGGCGCGCGCCTCGAACAGCCCCTTCAGCTTCACACCCTGCCACTGACTTTCCGAGAGCAGCGACACCACGTTGGACATGGCATGGATGCGCCCGATCAAGAGCTCGCGCGCGACATCGATGTCGGAGCCGTGGCGCAGCGTGCGCGTGATGATCGACTGGATCACCGCCAGGATGTTCTTGACGCGATGATTGAGCTCGTCGATCACGGCGGTGAGCCTGCGCTCGAAACCGATCCGCACCTGGATCTCGCGGCTCATGCGCAGATTGTTGTAGGCGACGTAGCCGAACAGTCCGCAGATCACCACGGTCAAGGCAAGACCGATCACGCCGACGATTGCGGCGGTCTGCTCCGCGCGCCGCGCCGCATTGATCTTGGCGTAATAGACCAGCACCCAGTCGCGATTACCGAAAGAGATGGTACGGGTCGATGACGGCGGCGGCCCCTCCACATTCACCTTGCGCTCGGAGACGACGCCCTGGTCGTTGGCAACGAACTCGCCGTCCACATTGCGCGGATCCTTCAGCGCCACCGAGAACAGCGAGAGGTCGTCATTGGTCAGCATCAAGGACGAGAGATCGTAGGAGAAGATGACAAAGCCCGCAGGCGAGCTGGCATCCGGCAGCACCACGGGGGCGGCGAGCACGACGCCGAATTGCGCCTTGTCACCGAACATCGGCAAGGGGTCCGAAGCGTAGGGCTTGCCTTCGCCCATGGCGAGCGACAGCATGGTCGAAAGCACCGGATTGCCGTCGAGCGTGCGCCCGACGAAGGCTGCGGTGTGAACGTTACGCGGTTCGACATCCATCAAAAGGTCGACCGGCTGCTGCAGCGCATGCGTATCGAGCGGGCCGCCGTTGATGTCGCGGATGGTGGTATCCGGAAAGCCGGCGCGCTTCATGTCGTTGCGGGCCGCATCAAGTTCGTTCGGATTGAGGCGGGCCACCCAGCCCGCGACCACGAAATCGGTCTTGAAGGCGTAAATCGACGAGCGCAGCGGCTCCAGCATATTGGCCTTGTTCATCGACGGCAGGCGAAACAGGCCGGAGGTGACGCGCGCGAGCAGCTCGCGTTCACTCAGGCGGTCCTGCACCAGGCTCGCATGCACGTCGATGGCGCGGGCGAGCGCGATGTTGTCGATCGTCAGTTCCTGCTGGTGCACGCGATAGGCGGCGAGGCCCGAGAACAGGACCCCGATCAGCGCAATCAAGCCGATGATGAAACCCAGCCGAACCACTCGCCTACTCGATCATGCGGGGTTGGCGGGAGGAACACTCGCCAGCACGGCAGCCCAACACGCGAGGCAAGCCAACCGGCAGATATGATGATGCAGTCATGGTCGCCACGCAACTGCAGTCGGCTGTGAAGCTTAACGGTCGGCTCAAGGGGAAATCGCACGTCCAGCCCGGAGGGTCTTAACGACGGGAACAGCAGATTGTTCCGCCCGCGTCGCAGACTGGACGACGCAAATCTTAACCCGGGCGGAAGATCTTAACCGACCTTCAACCCGCCCTTGGTCTCGATGAAGCCAATGATTTTCGAAAGCCCCTCGCTCTGCTTCAGATTGGTCATGACAAAGGGCCGCTCGCCGCGCATCCTTTTTGCGTCCGTCTGCATCTTTTCCAGGGACGCGCCGACATGGGGGGCGAGGTCGATCTTGTTAATCACGAGCAGATCGGAGCGCGTGATGCCAGGGCCGCCCTTGGAGGGGATCTTGTCGCCGGCGGCGACGTCGATGACGTAAATGGTGAGATCGGCGAGTTCGGGCGAGAACGTCGCGGCCAGATTGTCGCCGCCGGATTCGATCAGCACCAGGTCGAGATTGGGGAATTTCGCGCGCATGTCTGCAACCGCTGCGAGATTCATCGAGGCATCCTCGCGGATTGCGGTATGAGGGCAGCCGCCGGTCTCGACACCGGCAATGCGGTCCGGCGTTAACGATCCCGAGCGCACCAGGAATTCAGCATCCCATTTGGTGTAGATGTCGTTGGTGATCGCCGCGATGTCATACGTCTCGCGCATCGCCTTGCAGAGCAGATCCATCAGCGCGGTCTTGCCCGATCCGACCGGACCGCCGACGCCGACCCGCAGGGGACCGTGAGAACTAACCATAAAACGAAATCCCTTGCTTGCCGTCGTCCCGGCGAACGCCGGGACCCGTACCGCGGAATGGTTCAATAGCGAAGATTGGCAGCCGCATTTCGCAACTACAGAAGCCTGGGGTTATGGGTCCCGGCGTTCGCCGGGACGACAGTGGAGTATGTGCCACCGCGATCATGACCTGAACAGCCGCGTATATTGCGTCTCGTGACGAAGACTGGCGAGATCGGCGCGGAAGGTGGCGCTGCCGAGTTCGTCGAGGGCTGCATGCGCCGCGCGCTCGGCGGTCGCCGCGACCGCACCCTCCAGCGCCGCCAGCACGCGCTGACTGTCGGTCTGGCCAAGCGGAATCAGCCGGCTGCCGGCGGAAATCCAGTTCGAGACCACGGCATGGAGGAAGCCGTGCAGTGTCGGCTGCAGCGGAATGCCATGCGCCGCCGCAACGATGCCGACCGCGATCGGGTAAACCAGCGCATCTTCGCAATGCGCCAGCGCCTGCTCCAGCTCCGGGCTGCTCCAGGCCGCTCGCGCGGTCGCCATGAAGGCGCGCCCCTGTGTCGAGGTCTCGAGCTGGCGCTCGCGCGACGGCACGAAGGCCGCGGCAAGCTCGGCGATGTCGCGCAGGACGCCGTGGTCGCCTGCCTCCACAGCGCGGTGCGCATGGGCCAGAAACACGCCGTCGCAAAAGCCGGCGCCATCGGTCAGCATGGCGGCGAGCCAGCCGCGCAATGTCGCCGCGTCGTTGATATCGCCCGCCTCCACCGCCCATTCGATGCCGCTGGAATAGGAGAACGCGCCGACGGGAAAGGCCGGCGACAACCAGGTCATCAGCCGATAGAGCGCAGCCGCGTCAGCGCCCATCAGGGCGGCGCCATCGGACTGTGCGCTAGTCGTGGTCATGAGCATGGGAATGACCGTGGTGATGCTCGTGCTCGCCATGCCCGTGATGATGATCATGGTCGTGGTCATGATCATGGTCATGCGCATGATGGCCGTGGGCATGATCATGATGATCATGCTTGTCATGAGCGTGGCCCTCATGGGCGTGGCCATGCGCGGCGGCTTCCGCATAGGCGCCGCCTTCGGGATCGAACGGCGCCTCGATCTCGATGACGCGCGCCCCCAAGCCCTTCACCATCGCTTCGATGACATGGTCGCGCCGGATGCGCAGCGCCTTGGGCATGATCTGGGTCGGCAGATGGCGGTTGCCGAGATGCCAGGCGACCCGGATCAGATGATGCGGATCAGCCCCCTTGATTTCGACCAAAGGTTCAGCAGCAGCAACCACTTCGACCAGCCGGCCATCCTCCAGCACCAGCGCATCGCCGCCGCGCAACGCGACCGCGTTCTCGAGGTCGAGCAGGAAGGCCAAACCGCGCGTTCCGGTCATGGCCATGCGCCGGCGGTGACGGTCGTCGAAATCGAGCACGACCGTATCGGCCGGCGTCTCCGTCCAGCGATGCTGTCCCTTGACCTGGATCGCGCGGATCATCGTGCTGTCCTCTAAAACTTCTCGATCTTGGCGTCGCTGATGATCTCGATCACGGTCGAGTTCTTCAGCGGCGTCGATACCTCGCGCCACTTCCTCATATGCGGCGCGCGGGCATGCGAATTGAGATTGTCGCGGCTCTCCCAGCGCTCGACCACCACATAGACATTGGGGTCATGGATGGAGATGTGCCCCTCATAGGACAGGCAGCCCTGCTCCTTCAGCGTCTCGGCAATGCATTCCTTGTGGCCCGCAATGAAGGCCTCCCGGCCCTCCGGCTTCATATGCGTGGTGGCGATGACGTAGATCACGAACTTCCTCCCGGTGTTTTGGAGGCATGATCCGGAAAAGTGTGTAGCGGTTTTCCGAAAGGATCATGCGCGGTTGAGGGGCTTGGCGGAACGACCTTAGAACATGAAGTAGCGCTGCGCCATGGGCAGCACCTCTGCAGGTTCGCAGGTCAGAAGCTCGCCGTCTGCGCGCACCTCATAGGTCTCCGGATCGACCTCGATCCTGGGCGTCGCGTCGTTGTGGATCATGCTCTTCTTGGAGATCTTGCCGCGGGTATTTTGCACGGCGTAAAGCTTCTTGTCGATGCCGAGCTTGCGGGCGAGGCCGGCAGTGACGGCGGCCTTTGAGGTAAACACGACGGAGGATGAGGTCCGCGACTTGCCGAAGGCGGCAAACATCGGCTGGTAATGCACCGGCTGCGGGGTCGGGATCGAGGCGTTCGGATCGCCCATCGGCGCGGCCACGATCGAGCCGCCCTTGATGATGCAGTCGGGCTTGACGCCGAAGAAAGCCGGTGACCACAGCACGAGGTCCGCGAGCTTGCCTTTCTCGACCGAGCCGATCAGCTTCGAGACGCCATGCGCGATGGCGGGGTTGATGGTGTATTTGGCGATGTAGCGCTTGACGCGAAAATTGTCGTTGTCGTTGCCCTTATCCTCAGGGAGCGCGCCGCGCTGCTTCTTCATCTTGTCGGCGGTCTGCCAGGTGCGGATGATGACCTCGCCGAGCCGGCCCATGGCCTGGGAGTCCGAGGACATCATCGAGAGCGCGCCGAGATCGTGCAGGATGTCCTCTGCCGCGATGGTCTCTTTCCGGATGCGGCTTTCGGCGAACGCCAGATCTTCCGCAATCGACGGATCGAGATGATGGCACACCATCAGCATGTCCAGATGCTCGTCGATGGTGTTGCGCGTGAACGGCCGCGTCGGATTGGTCGAGGAGGGCAGCACGTTCTTTAAGCCCGCGATCTTGATGATGTCAGGCGCGTGCCCGCCGCCGGCGCCTTCGGTGTGGAAGGCATGGATGGTGCGGCCCTTGAAGGCCTTCACGGTATCCTCGACAAAGCCGGACTCGTTCAGCGTATCGGTGTGGATCATCACCTGGATGTCGTAGTCGTCGGCGACCGACAGGCAATTGTCGATCGCGGCCGGCGTGGTGCCCCAGTCCTCATGCAGCTTCAGCGCACAGGCGCCGCCCTTGATCATCTCCTCCAGCGCGGCCGGGCGCGACGCATTGCCCTTGCCTGAAATGCCCAGATTGACCGGGAAGGCATCGAACGACTGGATCATCCGCCCCATGTGCCACGGGCCCGGCGTGCAGGTGGTGGCGAAGGTGCCATGCGACGGCCCTGTGCCGCCGCCGAGCATCGAGGTGACGCCGCTCATCAGCGCATGCTCGATCTGCTGCGGGCAGATGAAATGGATGTGACTGTCGAAGCCGCCGGCGGTGAGGATCTTGCCTTCGCCTGCGATTACGTCGGTGCCCGGACCGATCACGATGGTGACCCCGGGCTGGATGTCGGGATTGCCGGCCTTGCCGATCGCGGAGATCATGCCCTCCTTGATGGCGACGTCGGCTTTGACAATGCCCCAGTGGTCGACGATCAGCGCATTGGTGATGACGGTGTCGGCGGCGCCTTGCCGGTTGGTGACTTGCGACTGGCCCATGCCGTCGCGGATCACCTTGCCGCCGCCGAACTTCACCTCCTCGCCATAGATGGTGAAATCCTTCTCCACCTCGATGAGGAGATCGGTGTCGGCGAGCCGCACCCTGTCGCCGGTGGTCGGGCCGAACATGTCGGCATAGACGGAACGCTTGATCTTGACGGACATCGGTTAGCCCCCACTTGCAATCAGTTCAACCACTGCAGACGTCATAGCGTCTGCCTAGCATTGGCAACGGCTTCGTCGAACAGCGCATCCAGCATCACATTGCCGCCGCGCAGGCCGACGACGACCTGCTCGGCCCAGGCGAGGTAATCGGCAAGCTCCCCGCGCTGCGCCTCGCTCGGATCGGCAAAGATGCGGGCGCGGATGTTGCTGATCTTGTCGGCGATCTTGATCAGTCTCGCGCTCGGCGATTTTTTTGACGCGTCGGTGACCTGCCGCCGACGCCGCTCGTGTTTCGGCAAGCTCATGTCATCGGTGCACTCTTCCACGAGACCAGCGACGCGCAGGCCAAAGCGCTGCGCGAGCTCGTCATGCGTGGTCTTGCTGTCCTCGATGGTGTCATGCAGCCACCCGGCTGCAACCAGTTCGGCATCCTCACCGTTGGTGACCGCGGAGAGCATGTTCGCGACCTCGGCAAGGTGGTTGATATAAGGCTCCTCGCCCCGCCCCTTGCGGGTCTGACCATTGTGCCGGCGCGACGCAAGCTCGGCCGCTTCCGAGACGAGGCGGATGCCGGTGAGCATGTCACATGCTCCCTTCGTCGATGGCGCTGCTCTCTCCGTTCCCTCCCCCCTTGCGGGGGAGGGTCAGGGAGGGGGGTACCGCTTGCTCCGCTGCCTGCAGGATCGAAGAAACAACTCCCTCCAAATTCCGCATCACGTCATCATTGATGAACCGCAGGACACGGTAACCACGCGATGCGAACCAGCGGTCGCGTCGCTCGTCGTGGCGGAGGCGCTCCTCGAAATCGTGGCTTTCGCCGTCGACCTCGACGATGAGTTTGCAGGAGTGCGCGACGAAGTCAGCGATGTAATTGCCGATCGGAGTTTGTCGCCTGAAACTGAGGCGCGCGAGGCGATGCGCTTTCAAATGGCGCCACGGCAAGGTTTCTGCACGAGTCATCGCGCGTCTTAACTGCTTAGCCCGGGCGCGCTGCGTTCCGGTCACCTGAGTGTGTGGCATACCCCCCTCCTTACCCTCCCCCGCAAGGGGGGAGGGAGCCAGACAGCGGTGCTCTCCTCACTGAAGCTCACGACCAAAATACTCCCGCTCAAAGCTTCACAGCTTCCCCATCACGTCGCCGCGGAAGCCGTAGATGGTGCGTTTACCGGCCAGCGCGACCAGTTGCACGTCGCGGGTCTGGCCGGGCTCGAAGCGCACCGCGGTGCCGGCGGCGATGTCGAGGCGCATGCCGCGCGCTTTCTTGCGCTCGAACTTGAGCGCCGGGTTGGTCTCGAAGAAATGGTAGTGCGAGCCGACCTGGATCGGGCGGTCGCCGGTGTTGGACACGGTCAGCGTCACCGTCTTGCGGCCGGCATTGAGCTCGATCTCGCCGTCCTTGATGAAGAGTTCGCCGGGGATCATGTTGCTACCTCGTTTCGCTCCGCTGCGTCATGGCCGGGCTTGTCCCGGCCATCCACGTCTTGCCAACACGCTCGAAGTACGTGGAAGCCCGAGCATGACGACGTTGATCGATATCGCATGCCTCACCGGATCGGCTCGTGCACGGTGACGAGCTTGGTGCCATCCGGAAACGTCGCTTCCACCTGGATGTCGTGGATCATCTCGGGGATGCCCGGCATCACCTGGTCGCGGGTGAGCACCTGCGCGCCGGCCTGCATCAGTTCGGCAACGGTACGGCCGTCGCGGGCGCCCTCGACGATGAAATCGGAGATGATCGCGACCGCTTCCGGGTGATTGAGCTTAACGCCGCGCTCCAGCCGCCGCCGCGCGACTATGGCCGCCATCGAAATCAAAAGCTTGTCCTTTTCGCGGGGAGACAGATTCATGCTGAGATCTCTTGAACGTGGGAAACGACCTAATTGAGCCAGAGCCGCGGCAGCGGCGGACCACCGGCGCGCGACAGCACGGCCACGATATCGGCGCGTAGCCGCGCCGCATCTTGGGCACAGAAGCGCGCCATTGCAAATCCATTCCAGGCGGAGATGCCGACCTCGCCGCCGAAATTCTCCACGGCCTCCCTGATGCGCTCGACCAGCGCCTGCTCGCCGGGCACGATCAGCGCCGTCGCAATCGCCGCGGCGCCCTTGCCGATGGCCGGCTGCGCCAGCCTGTCACCGATGTCACCTTCAAGCCGCACCGTCTCGGCATAGACCAGCTTGCCGCCGAGCCGCACTCGCCAGCGGTCGACAAAGGAGCCCTGCATCATGCGCTCGCCCATGGCGGTGCGGCCGAACACCACCATCTCGCAGAGCAGGAGCGAGGCGCCCCCGGCAACGTCGATATCGATCCGCCGCGACACCTTTGCGCGGTCGAACAGAATGGTCTCCTGCGGCAACCAGGCGAGCTTTGCACCGCTTGCGAGCCTCAACGAAATCGCAAGCTCGGCTGGACGATCCGTGGCGCGATAGATCTTTTCCGCGGCCGCGGTCGTCAGCGTCAACGCGGTATCCTCGCCCGCGGTGATATCGACGTCGAACCGGTCGCCGCCGGCGACCCCGCCCGCGGTGTTCACGAACACCGCCGACAGCCCCTCCGCTTCCGGCGAGGGAAAGCGGACGCGCAGCGAGCCCGATTCATGCAGTTTCCCCCGTCGTGTGACACCGTCACGCGCATGCACGTCGAACGCCACCGCGCCGCGGGCGCGATTGGCCGCAAACACCGCCGATGCTGTGGTAGACGTGTTATCCCGCATGCGCTTCCCCCGGCGCCGGCGGCCCGCAGGGACCACCTCAGCCTGCCGTCACAGCGCCATCTGGCGACTGATCTCGGCTTGATCGAGACCGGCGCGATCGCAGGAATATTTGACGACGCCCCGGTCCATCACCGCGAAAGTGTCGCCGAGCTCGCAGGCAAAGTCGAGATATTGTTCAACCAGCACGATCGCGATGTTGCCGAGATTGCGCAAGTAAGAGATCGCGCGGCCGATGTCCTTGATGATCGAGGGCTGGATGCCCTCGGTCGGCTCGTCCAGCAGAAGCAGTTTTGGCCGCATCACCAGCGCCCGGCCGATGGCGAGCTGCTGCTGCTGGCCGCCGGAGAGGTCGCCGCCGCGCCGGCCGAGCATCGATTGCAGCACGGGAAACAGTGAGAACACATCGTCGGGGATGTTGCGATCCTCGCGCTTGAGCGGTGCAAAGCCGGTGCGCAGATTCTCCTCGACCGTCAATAGCGGGAAGATCTCGCGGCCCTGCGGCACAAAGCCGATGCCGCGCCGCGCCCGCTCGTAGGGCCGCAAGCTCGTGATATCGGCGCCATCGAAAGTGATCGCGCCCGAGGCGATCGGATACTGGCCGACGAGGGCGCGGAGCAGCGAGGTCTTGCCGACGCCGTTGCGGCCGAGCACGCAGGTGACCTTGCCCGGCAGCGCCGTGATCGAGACGCCGCGCAGGGCCTGCGCCGCGCCGTAATAGAGGTTGATGTCCTTCACTTCGAGCATCAGCGACCCCGCAGGCGAATAGCGAATAGCGAGTAGCGAATAGTTTGGATCATCATCGTGGCTGCACCGTGCATTTCTATTCGCTATTCGCTATTCACTATTCACTATTCGCTTCTTACCTACCCAGATACACCTCGATCACCCGCTCGTTGGACGAGACCTGGTCGATCGTGCCTTCAGCCAAGACCGTGCCTTCGTGCAGGCAGGTCACCTTGACGCCGAGCTCGCGGACGAAGCTCATGTCGTGCTCCACCACCATCACGGTGTGATCGCGGTTGATCTGCTTCAACAGCTCCGCCGTCTGCTGGGTCTCGACATCGGTCATGCCGGCGACCGGCTCGTCGACCAGCAGTAGCTTCGGATCCTGCGCCAGCAGCATGCCGATCTCGAGCCACTGCTTCTGGCCGTGGGAGAGGCTTCCGGCGAGACGCTTGCGCGCATCGGTGAGGCGGATAGTCTCCAGCACGCGGTCGATCCGCTCGGCGTCCGGCTTGTTCGGTCGCCAGAACAGCGTGCCCTTGACGCTGTGATCGACATTGAGCGCGAGCAGCAGATTGTCCTCGACCGTCTGGCTTTCGAACACCGTCGGCTTCTGGAATTTGCGGCCGATGCCGAGCTCGGCAATCCGGGTCTCGTCGAGGCGGGTGAGATCGGTGACGCCGTCGAACAGCACCGTGCCTTCATCGGGCTTGGTCTTGCCGGTGATGATGTCCATCATCGTGGTCTTGCCGGCGCCGTTGGGACCGATGATGGCGCGCATCTCGCCGGGCGCGAGCGTCAGCGAGAGATTGTTGATGGCATGGAAGCCGTCGAAGGAGACGTGCACGCCGTCGAGATAAAGCAGCGCGGAGGTGGTACGGCCGTCAATGGTGTTCATGGGCCCTACTCCGCCATCTTGGGTTCAGAGACGCCGTCCTCGCGCGCGGCGCTCGCCTGGTCCGCCGCGATCGTCTTCGCCCTCAAAGGCATCCACCAGCTGTTGAAGGTGCCGACGATGCCCTTGGGCAGCAGCAGCGTCACCAGGATGAACATCGCGCCCAGCATGAACAGCCAGTACGGCGCAAGCGCGCCCGAGGTGAAGAACGTTTTGGCATAATTGACGACGATGGCGCCCAGCGCCGCGCCGACCAGCGTGCCGCGGCCGCCGACCGCGACCCAGATCACGGCTTCAATCGAGTTGCCCGGGGCGAATTCGCTAGGGTTGATGATGCCGACCTGCGGCACATAGAGCGCCCCGGCGACGCCGGCCATGCAGGCGGACAGCGTGAACACGAACAGCTTGTAGGACTCGACCCGGTAGCCGATGAAACGCGTGCGCGACTCGGCATCGCGGATCGCGATCAGCACCTTGCCGAGCTTCGATGTGACGATGGCCCGGCACAGCAGGAAGGCGACGATCAGCGCGAGGCAGGTCAGCATGAATAGCGCCGCGCGGGTGCCCTCGGCCTGCACATTGAAGCCCAGGATGTCCTTGAAGTCGGTCAGGCCGTTATTGCCGCCGAACCCGAAATCGTTGCGGAAGAAGCCGAGCAGCAGCGCATAGGTCATCGCCTGCGTGATGATCGAGAGGTACACGCCGGTGACGCGGGAGCGGAAGGCGAACCAACCGAACAGAAAGGCGAGCAGCCCCGGCACCAGCACGACCATCAGTGCGGCAAACCAGAACATGTCGAAGCCGTACCAGTACCAGGGCAGCTTCTGCCAGTTCAGGAACACCATGAAGTCGGGCAGGATCGGATTGCCATAGACCCCGCGGGTGCCGATCTGGCGCATCAGATACATGCCCATGGCGTAGCCGCCGAGCGCGAAAAAGGCGCCATGGCCGAGCGAGAGGATGCCGCAATAGCCCCAGATCAGATCGATCGACAGCGCCAGGATGGCGTAGCAGACATATTTGCCCCAGAGCGCCACGAGATAGGTCGGCACATGGAAGAACGAACCGGACGGCAAGATCAGGTTGGAAAGTGGAATCAGGACCCCGCACGCCGCCACCACCAGGATGAAAGTGGTTGCGGCGCGATCGAGCGAGCGCGTCAGCACATGCGGCATCATGCTTCCACCGCCCGCCCCTTGAGCGCGAACAGGCCGCGTGGGCGCTTCTGAATAAAGAGGATGATGAGCACGAGAATGGCGATCTTGCCGAGCACGGCGCCCGCCACCGGCTCCAGGAATTTGTTGGCAATGCCGAGCGTGAAGGCGCCGACCAGCGTGCCCCAGAGGTTGCCGACGCCGCCGAACACCACGACCATGAAGCTGTCGATAATGTAGCCCTGGCCGAGATTGGGGCTGACATTGTCGATCTGCGACAGCGCCACGCCGGCAATGCCGGCGATGCCCGAGCCGAGGCCGAACGTCAGGGCGTCGACCCGCGAGGTGGCGATGCCCATCGAGGCGGCCATGCGGCGGTTCTGGGTCACCGCGCGCATCTGCAAGCCAAGCGCAGTGAAGCGCAGCATCGCGAGCAGGATGACGAATACGGCGAGCGTGAAGCAGAGGATCCAGAGCCGGTTATAGGTGATGGTGATCTGGCCGAGCTCGAAGGCGCCGCTCATCCAGGAGGGGTTGCCGACCTCGCGGTTGGTCGGGCCGAAGATGGTGCGGACCGCCTGCTGCAGAACGAGCGAGAGCCCCCAGGTCGCAAGCAGCGTCTCCAGCGGCCGGCCATAGAGAAAGCGGATGATGCTGCGCTCGATCAAGACGCCGATCGCACCTGCGACCAGGAAAGCGAGCGGCACCGCGATCAGCAGCGAATAATCGAACAGGCCGGGATAGCGGGTGCGGATCACCTCCTGCACCACGAAGGTGGTGTAGGCACCCAGCATCACCATCTCGCCATGCGCCATGTTGATGACGCCCATCACGCCGAAGGTGATGGCAAGGCCGATCGCGGCGAGCAGCAGCACCGAGCCGAGCGAGAGCCCGTACCAGGCGTTCTGCACACCGGACCACAGCGCGAGCGAGTTCTGGATCGACGAGATCGCGCTTGCCGCGGCCTTGGTTACTGCAGGCGGCTGGTCGGTGCCGATGTCGTTGAGCATCGCCAACGCGTCCTGGTCACCACGCGACCTGATGGTCGCGACGGCATCGAGCTTCTCCTTCTCGCTGGCGTCCGACTTGAACAGGAGAATTGCCGCGCGGGCCTGTTCAAGCGCGGCCTTGGCGCTCCGGTCGGCTTCCTTCGCGAGCGCGCTTTCGACCGCCGGCAGCGCGGCTTCCTCATGCGACTTGAAGACTGATTTTGCCGCGGAGATGCGCGTATTGAGGTCGGGCGACAGCAGGGTCAGGCCGCCGAGCGCGGCCTCGATGTGGCGGCGAAGCTTGTTGTTGAGGCTGACGGAGCTCGCACTGTCGGGAATGGCATCGACGGGCGCCCCCGTCGCGGCATCGATCGCCTTGCCGTCCTCCTGCTTGATATAGACCTTCTTGCTCTCGGCATCGAACATCAGCCGCTCGTCCTTGAGCGCGTTGATGATCGGAAAAGCGAGCGGATTGCCGGACGCGGCAATGGCGTCGACGGCTTCCTCGGAATCGGAAAAGTCATCGGTGGTGAACTTGGCGACCGCGTCCTCGAACGGGCCGGCCAGAGCGGGCCCCGCAACTGCGATCAGCACGAGCGCGAGCAGAAGAAGGCGAAGCGGAGCGATGAACTTGGCGAGCACTGGCAAACCCCGGCAGAGGTAAAAGGAGGCGGCGGCATCGCCGCCTCCCGCGTTGTTGTCAGTCCGATAGATCAGGCGGCGATCAGGTGCCCGAGCCGAGGCACTTGTTGGTCTTGACGTTGTAGTTGCCGCACTTCTTGCCGACCCAGTCGCCGATCAGGTCCTTGGAGCCTTCCAGCTCCTTCGACCATGCATCGCCGGGCACCAGATCCTTGGTCTTGTAGACCACGCTGAACTGGCCATCGCCCTTGATCTCGCCGATGAACACCGGCTTGGTGATGTGGTGGTTGGGCAGCATCTTGGCGACGCCACCGGTCAGGTTCGGCGTCTCGATGCCGGGCAGCGCGTCGATGACCTTGTCGGCATCGGTCGACTTCGCCTTCTCGACCGCCTTCACCCACATGTTGAAACCAATATAGTGGGCTTCCATCGGGTCGTTGGTGGTGCGCTTGTCGTTCTTGGTGAAGGCGTGCCACTCCTTGATGAACTTCTCGTTCGCAGGCGTCTTGATCGACTCGAAGTAGTTCCAGGCGGCGAGATGGCCGACCAGCGGCTTGGTGTCGATGCCCGCGAGCTCTTCCTCACCGACCGAGAACGCGACCACCGGGATGTCGGTCGCCTTGACGCCCTGGTTGCCGAGTTCCTTGTAGAAAGGAACGTTGGCATCGCCGTTGATGGTGGAGACAACCGCGGTCTTCTTGCCGGCCGAGCCGAAGGCCTTGATCTTGGAGACTTCGGTCTGCCAGTCGGAGAAGCCGAACGGCGTGTAGTTGATCATGATGTCGTCAGGCGCGACGCCCTTCGACTTGAGGTAAGCCTCAAGGATCTTGTTGGTGGTGCGCGGATAGACGTAGTCGGTGCCCTCGAGCACCCAGCGCTTCACCTTCTCTTCCTTCATCAGGTAGTCGACGGCCGGGATCGCCTGCTGGTTCGGCGCAGCACCGGTGTAGAACACGTTGCGCTCGCTCTCCTCGCCCTCGTACTGGACGGGATAGAACAGGATGCTGTTCAGCTCCTTGAACACCGGCAGCACGGATTTGCGCGACACCGAGGTCCAGCAGCCGAACACGACCGCGACCTTGTCCTTGGTGATCAGCTCACGCGCCTTCTCGGCGAACAGCGGCCAGTTGGAGGCGGGGTCGACCACCACGGCTTCCAGCTTCTTGCCGAGCACGCCGCCCTTCTTGTTCTGCTCATCGATCAGCATGAGCATCACGTCCTTCAGCGTCGTCTCGCTGATCGCCATCGTGCCGGACAGCGAATGAAGAATGCCGATCTTGATCGTATCGTCCGCGGCGAGAGCCGGCGAAAGCGAAAACCCGAGGGCAAGCCCAGCGGTCGCTGCCAGCATGCGACGGCGGGTCAGCGTCGCTATGTTGTGAGCAATTTTGGTAAGCATAGAGGTATCCTCTCCCTGACGCAGGCGTGAAAAAACGCTGCGACGGCCCGATCGGCCGTCTGCGTTAGCGGAATCGCAAGAAGCGTGCCACGCCTCTAGGCGCGCCTAAGCAATTGTGTTTGCTTTTGAAATCCGTCGTATCCGCAAAAATGCCACGATTGGCCGCCTATTTTTTTGCCAGAAAAAATGTATGCTTTCGCGGCAAACTGGTTATTTCGTGAGCAAAATTAGCCGAATGTCTAATTTTACGGCATGCATGGTCGGAGACTCGCGCTAAAGGCGATATCGCGTGCAGATTGGGCCGCATCCTTTGAAATGGTCCTTGAAAGCGCCGCGTTCGCGTTCCATATGTTGCACAGGACCTCGGGAATCATCGGGGGCATCGCGAGCCGCGTGTTCTTAAGCCGTTAGCCTTTGTATGGGCATGATAGGCTTCTGGCTCGTTTTTTCAGCCAAACAAACACCGACGCCCCCAACACGCGGGTGTTCCTGAGATCATCGGCCCGTGGCCCCACGCCTTTGACGGCTGGCTGCCGGCTGCTTACCCATGGAAAGAACCAAGCTTTTGACCTCCTTTTCGGATTTCGGCCTTGCCGATCCCATCGCCCGTGCGCTTGCCGAAGAAAACTACGTCACGCCCACCCCCATCCAGACTCAGACCATTCCCCTCGGGCTCGCCGGCCGCGACGTTGTCGGCATCGCCCAGACCGGCACTGGCAAGACGGCGGCGTTCGCGCTGCCGATCCTCAACCGCATCCTTGAGAACCGCGTCCGGCCGCAGGCCAAGCACTGCCGCGCGCTCATCCTGAGCCCGACCCGCGAATTGTCCGGCCAGATCCTCGACAGCTTCAACGCCTATGGCCGTCACGTGCGCCTTTCCTCGACGCTTGCCATCGGCGGCGTGCCGATGGGCCGCCAGGTCCGCGCCCTGATGCAGGGTGTCGAAGTCCTGGTTGCCACACCCGGCCGCCTGCTCGATCTCATGCATGGCAATGCGCTCAAGCTTGGCGCGGTCGAATTCCTGGTGCTGGACGAAGCCGACCGCATGCTCGACATGGGCTTCATCAACGACATCCGCAAAATCGTCGCCAAGCTGCCGATCAAGCGGCAGACCCTGTTCTTCTCGGCGACCATGCCGAAGGCGATCGAGGAGCTCGCCGACGCGATGCTGCGCGATCCCGCGCGCGTTGCGGTGACGCCAGTCGCCTCCACGGCCGAGCGCATCACCCAGCGCATCATCCAGGTCGATCACACCGCGAAGCCCGCCGTGCTGGCGCAGCTTCTGACCCAGGAGCCGGTCGACCGTGCGCTGGTCTTCACCCGCACCAAGCACGGGGCCGACAAGGTGGTGAAGAGCCTGGCCAAGGCCGGCATCTCCGCCCACGCCATCCACGGCAACAAGTCGCAGAACCATCGTGAGCGGGTACTCACCGCGTTCCGCTCCGGCGAGGTGCGCACGCTGATTGCCACCGACATCGCTGCCCGCGGCATCGATGTCGACGGCGTCAGCCATGTTGTGAACTTCGACCTGCCCAACGTGCCGGAAACATATGTCCATCGCATCGGCCGCACCGCGCGCGCAGGTCGCGAGGGCATCGCGATCTCGCTGGTCGCGGGCGGTGAGGAAATGGCCTATTTGCGTGATATCGAACGCCTGATCCGCGTGGCGCTGCCGCGCGAGGACCGGCGTACAGCTGGAGGCCGCGACGCGGCGCCGGCAACCGAGGCCGCGCACGGCCACACCCGCGGCGGACGCGGTGCTTCGCAGCGCCGCACTCATGGACATGGAAATGGGCAGGGAACTGGCCACGCGGCTGGACACGCTCATGGCGCAGGCCCACGCTCAAATGACGCTGCACAAGTCGCGAAAGGCCCTCGCCGCCGCCGCCGTGCTGGTGGTAAGAGTGGCGCCTTGCTAAGCAATCGCCAGGAACCACGTCAGGACGCGCACCGCGAGCCGCACCGCGCGTCCCAAGGCGATCATCGGGATACTGGAATTGGCGGCAATAAAATTGGCGGCAACAAGGTGGATGGGAAGGGTTTTGAAGGAAAAGGTCTGGCGTTTTTGCACCGCGAAATACGTCGCGGCGACCAGCGCAAACGCGATTCCCGCCCCCGCTAATTGTCGATCGATCTGGAGCTAGACATGGCCAAAGAAGAGTTGATCCAGTTCGAAGGACTGGTCACCGAAATCCTCCCCGACGCGCGCTACCGCGTTCAGCTGGATACCGGGCATGAGATCGTTGCCTACACCGCAGGCAAAATGAAGAAGAACCGCATCAAGACGCTGGCGGGCGACCGCGTCACCGTCGAGATGTCGCCCTACGACCTGGAAAAGGGCCGGCTGATCTTCCGCCACAAGGACGAACGCCCAAGCCAAGCCCCGGGTGCCGCGCGCGGCGCCCCTCAGCGCGGCGGGGGTCAATTCCGGCGCCGATAGACCGCGGTTCCACGGCCCAAGCACAATAACTCGACACCAGCAAGAGAGTTCGGGGCGTAGCCCCGAATTTTTCGCGCACGTCAGGATTGTCTAAATGCCTTGCGTCCCATAAGATGTGCTAATCGATTTTCGGCCGGACGACATTAGCTAATACCGGTACAGCCGGTTCAAACGCTGACGACCCTTCCAAAAATTCGATCGCACCAGCCTGCGCAAGTGGGCATTAGACTTTGTTTATCTGAGAAGGGACTACCCCCGTGAGCATGGGAACCGTGAAGTGGTTTAACGCCACCAAGGGCTATGGCTTCATCCAGCCGGATGACGGCGGCAAGGATGTGTTCGTGCACATCTCGGCTGTCGAACGCGCAGGCCTTGGTACGTTGCGTGAAGGCCAGAAGATCTCCTACGAGATCGTGGCCGATCGCCGTTCCGGCAAGTCGTCGGCCGATAATCTCCGCGCCGCCAACTGATCGCTTTTCGCTAAAGGGCCGCGCTGAAGCCATCTTCAGTGCCGCCCTTTCGAGAAAAGCTGCTGGAATTGATAATCAGTGCAAAAGGGCCGTGCCTTTGGCGCGGCCCTTTTATTTTGGTCTTTCCGTCTCGTCCGGGGGCAGGTGAACCGCGGCTGCGGCGCATCATTCAGGCTTGAGCGTGCTGGCCCACGCGGTGTTAACCGGCGACGCGAATGCGCTCGCTGCGGCGGCCGTTTACGAGACCCGCTAGTTGGCCTTGGCCGTGCTGTTGGCGGCCTGTCCATTGAGAGTGCCGGACTGTCCGAGCGCCGACTGGAAGTATTTGTCGTCGTCGCCCAGCGTCACCCGGCGCTGGCAGAGCGGCATGCAGCTATAGGTCTCGCGATCCGTGCCGCGGTAGACTGTGACCAGCCGGTCGCTCGGGCCCTCCACCTGGATGGTGCGGTCGACCAGCACCTCGCCACCGCGGTCCATGGCGATGAAATTGGTCGCGCCATAGCCCTTGCCGGTGACGACGATGATACCGCCGTTCTGCAGCGTCACGTCGGCGATCAGGGGATTCCCGACCACGATGGTGGCGACGCGGTTGGGCAGCTTGAACAGCTTGGCCTGGTCGACATTGACCGAGATGGCATCGTCCGACGGCTCGGCGATGGCGGCGATCGGCAGCAGCAGGAGGCTCAAGGCCAGGCTCAAGACCAAGCCCGCCACGGAAAGCGTGAAGGAGCGCGTCACGGGACGCACAACATTGCGCAACAGCTTACTCGACATACTCTACTCCGGGACACTGACGGCCGGGGCTCGAACGGAGATCGAAACCTTAACCGGCGCCCGATGCGGCGAATGTGCCAGCAATTCGTGAATGGACGGCAAATGCCGACGACAGGATTGCGCTTAATCGGCGGTCTGGCGCCGGAACGGGAAGACGAGCTGCCCGACGATCTCGGTCGGCATGGTCGCTTCGTCCCTGCCATAATTATCCGGCAGCCGCTCTTCGGGCATCCGGAAGGTGCCGAACAGAATATCCCAGATCGGGAACGTGCCGGCGAAATTGGTATTGCCCCCATCGTTGATCGGCGTGTGATGCCACCGGTGAAACACCGGCGTTGCGATCACGTAGCGCAATGGCCCGAGCGTCCAGCTCAGATTGGCGTGCACGAACGCGGAATGGAAGGTGGTGAACGGACCTACCCAGAGCATGATGTTCGGCGAGATGCCGGCCATCAGGAGAATGACGTCAACCGAGATGGTGCCGAGCACGAGGTTGATGGGATGGAAGCGGGCCGCGGAGATCCAGTCGAGCTCTTCAGAGGAATGATGCACGGCATGGTACTTCCAGAACTCGCCGCCGTGGAACAGCCGGTGCAGCCAGTACAGCATGAAGTCGGACGCAACCAGGAACAGCAGCGCCTGGACCCAGAGCGGCAGCTGCGACAGCGGCCCGTGACCATTGTCGTAGAAGGCGATCAGATCGTCGGCATCGTGAATGTTGAAGACGACGCCGGCGCCAACCACGAGCAGGCCGATGCGCAGCACGCGCGCAAACACGGGCACGAAGATCCAGTAGACCACGTCCGTGACGAGCTCCCGCCGCTGCCACCATGATGTGCCCGGGTTGCAGGGGGAGAAGGCACTCAGCACGGAGAACACCAGCGCCAGCACCAAGGTGATCGGCACCACCTTCTCGATGGTCTGGCCGATCATCAGGAGCACTTCCATCGGCAAATTGGGCATCGCCGCCTCACTTCTCTCATTGGATCAGCATCGGTACTCCCCGGGAGCTTAAGGACCCGTGAAACCACCCACCTCACGACGGCTGAGTCTTTATTTTAAGCACTATTTGGCCGATGCGCCGGGCATGGCAGAACGCCGGATTTTATCGATTGTCTTAATGGGGCATTTACTCTGCACAAGAACAGCCAATTGCAGCGAGGTTTGCGCAATCGAATTAACTGCGCCGAAATCGTCGGTCCGTAGGGTTCCCGCATGGTCACGGTGCTGAGAACGCCGGTCAGACCAGATCCACAGTTCGACAGCCACGTGTACATGGAGTTAGAGCCTATGAAGAACCTGATTGCGCGTTTCGTGAAGGACGAGTCCGGCGCCACCGCGATTGAGTACGGCCTTATCGCCGCCGGCATTTCGCTGGCGATCATCGCAGTCGTGAACGGCCTCGGCACCAACCTGAACAACAAGTTCACCTCGATCAACAGCTCGCTGAAGTAAGCGACGCTTTCGAGACCGAGCAGCAAAGGCCCCGGCACACCGGGGCCTTTGTCGTCCTAGCCAGCGGCTTGTTCCATGCGTAGAGTAGATGCAGCCAAGACGAGAGGGGCTCCCTCCGTCGCGCAAAGCCGGGACCGCGCCTCGCGGGAGCTGGTCTGCCTCGCGCTGATCCTTGCTGTCGCTGTTCTGTTGTTCCGGATCGCAAGCACCTTGTGAGCGGCGCATCGGTCGTAGATGATGCATTTGCCGATTGTTCACCTCTCGCCCTTAAGTTTCGCGACAGCGATTTCCTCACGACTGCGCGGCGCGGCGCCAACGGCCCAGCGGAGCCAACGCTCATGATGCTTGACCTCGCACGGCTTGTCGTCTTTCCGGCCCTGATGGCGTTCGCCGCAGCGAGCGACCTCTTCACCATGACCATCTCGAACCGGGTTTCGCTGGCGCTCGTCGCCGCATTCCTGGTGCTCGCCCCGCTCACCGGAATGGGGCTCGAGCAAATTCTCTATCATCTCGGTGCGGCCGCCATCGTGCTGATGGTGGCCTTCAGCTGCTTTGCGATGGGCTGGATGGGCGGCGGCGACGCCAAGGTCCTGGCCGCCGCTTCGCTCTGGTTCGGCTTCTCGCACCTTTTGGAGTACCTGCTGTACGCCTCGGTGTTCGGCGGGGCGCTGACGCTGCTGCTGCTGCAATTCCGGCAATGGCCGCTGCCCTATATGCTCGCGGGCCAGAGCTGGCTGCTCCGCCTGCACGCCAAGGAGAGCGGTATCCCGTACGGCATCGCGCTCGCGATCGGCGCGCTCATGATCTATCCGGAAACCGACTGGGTGAAGACGATCGATCTCGCCCGCTTCGCGCTGGGCTGAGCGTGAGCCGGATAAACCCGGCGTTAAGCCGATTTAGATACGCCTCATTAACCATGCTTTGACGAATAACTGGTCAACTCCCATCACGGCGACCGGCGCGTCGCGGCGTTATGTGGAAAGTTGAAGCGTATGAAACCGGCTCGCATCGTGGTCCTGGCCATCGCACTTGGCGCCGGCGGCATCGCGGCGTACCTCGCGAGCGGATCCGGCGACAAGCCTGCCCCGGCCGCCGCGCCGGTCGCGCAGCTGCCGACGGTGGACGTGCTGATCGCCAAGGGCGAGATCAATCTCGGCCAGACCGTCAAGGCCGAGGACATGCAATGGCAGAACTGGCCAACCGCCTCCGCCAGCAACAACTTCATCAAGCGCAGCGATCGGCCCGACGCGCCCAATCAGCTCGCCGGATCCATCGCGCGCGGCGCCTTCATGGCCGGCGAGCCGATCCGGGAGCAGAAGCTCGTGAAGTCCGATTCCGGCTTCATGGCGGCGGTGCTGCCGTCCGGCATGCGCGCGGTCTCGACCGAGATCGCACCGGAGACGGGCGCGGGCGGCTTCATCCTGCCCAATGATCACGTCGACGTGCTGTTGACCCAGCATCTCAAGAACCCGGACGCGCGCGGCAACCAGGCGGACATCGTGGAAAGCAAGATCGTGCTGCGCAATGTGCGCGTACTGGCGATCGACCAGGCCCCGAAGGAGAAGGACGGCCAGAACGCCGTCGTCGGCAAGACGGTGACGCTCGAGCTGAAGCCTGGCGAGACCACCGCACTCGCGGCCGCCCGCCAGGCCGGCACGCTGTCGCTGGCGCTGCGCAGCATCGCCGACGCCAACGCCGTCGAGACCGTCGATGCCAATGTGAAATTTACCCAGAGCGTCACCATCGTCCGCTTCGGCATCCCGAGCGGCTCGACCGTGATCCCGAACCAGCCGTGACGATGAGGACAGACGACATGAAGTCCGGGGCAAGATTTGCGAAGATGGGGACCTCGATGGTCCGCGCCCTGTCGTTCTCGGCAGTCACCGCGTTCACGCTCAACCCGGCGCTGACGCCGGTGATCGCCGCCGACTATCGCATAGGCGCGCCGGCTGCTGCCGACGGCCAGATGAATTCACGTTTCCTGTCGCTCGGCGTCGGCAAGGCCGTGGTGATCGACCTGCCGCGCGACATCAAGGACGTGCTGGTCGCCGATCCCAAGATCGCCAATGCCGTGATCCGCTCGTCGCAGCGCGCCTACATCATCGGCGGCGACAAGCCCGGCCAGACCAATATCGTGTTCTTCGATTCGGCCGGACAGCAGATCGCGGCCTACGACATCGCGGTCAAGCGCGACCTCAACGGGGTGCGCGCCGCGCTGAAGCAGCTGCTGCCGAACGCCGACATCCAGATCGACGGCGTCGGCGATAGCGTGGTGTTGACCGGCTCGGTCGCCTCGCCGATCGAGGCGCAGCAAGCGGCCGATCTCGCCAGCCGCCTGGTCGGCGGCAGCGACAAGCTGGCCAATTCGATCACCGTGCGCGGCCGCGACCAGGTGATGCTGAAGGTCACGGTCGCCGAAGTGGCACGCTCGATCATCAAGCAGCTCGGCATCGACATGTCGGCCAACCTCGCCTACGGCACCGCGGTGGTGAATTTCAACAACTCCAACCCTTTCACCGCCAGTGGCGGTCCGCTGGTCGGCGGCAATGCCCTGAGCAGCCAGTTCGGGTCGACGCCGTCGTTCTCGACGACACTGCGTGCGATGGAGAGCGCGGGCGTGATCCGGACGCTCGCCGAGCCCAACCTGACCGCGATCTCGGGCGAGAGTGCGACTTTCATCGCCGGCGGCGAGTTTCCGATCCCCGCGGGTTACGCCTGCGATCCCACGACCCATGTCTGTACCACCCAGATCTCCTACAAGAAGTTCGGCGTCTCCTTGAACTTCACGCCCGTGGTGCTCACCGAAGGACGCATCAGCCTGCACGTGATGACGGAAGTGTCGGAGCTCTCCAACGAGAACTCGATCACCGTGTCCCAGGCGCTGAGCACGTCGTCGACGAACTCGATCACGATTCCCTCGATCAAGACCCGCCGCACCGACACCACGCTGGAGATTCCGTCCGGCGGCGCGATGGCGATGGCAGGCTTGATCCAGGACCAGACCAAGCAGGCGGTCAACGGCCTGCCCGGCCTCATGCAGTTGCCGGTGCTCGGCACGCTGTTCCGCAGCCGCGACTACGTCAACAACCAGACCGAATTGATGATCCTGGTGACGCCCTACGTGGTCCGCGCGGTCGCGCAGAAGGACCTGTCGCGTCCGGATGACGGCTTCACCGCAGTGTCCGATCCGCAGGCCGACCTTTTGGGCTCGATCAACCGCATCTACGGCGTGCCGGGCCGGCAGCAGCCGGCGCGGAGCTACCGCGGCCAGTACGGCTTCATCACCGATTGAGCGATACGAGGACAACACCCATGATCTTACCAAAACTCCTCGATCGCGGCCGATCGGTTCGACTGGCGGGACTCGCCATCGGACTGGCGACGGCGCTGTCCGCCTGCACCCACACCGAGGACCGTGTCACGACGGCTTCCATTCCGGAGGACTACCGTCAGCGACATCCGATCGCGGTGGAGGAAGCCAACCAGTCGATGGTGGTGTTCATCGGCCGCGGCCGCGGCGGCTTGAACGCCAGCCAGCGTGCCGAGGTGATGGGACTGGGCTCGAGCTGGATGCACGAAGGCACCGGCGCGATCACGGCCGACGTGCCGGTCAACACCCCCAATGCGCGCGCGGCCGCCGATTCCCTGCATGAGATCCAGGCGCTGCTCGCAGCTGCGGGCGTGCCGCCGCGCGGGTTCGTGGTGCATAATTATCATCCCGACAATCCCAGGTTCATGCCGCCGATCCGCCTCACCTATCCGCGGCTCAAGGCGGTCGCGGGACCTTGCGGCCTGTGGCCGGAGGACATCGGGCCCTCGATCAAGAACAAGGGCTATTTCGACAATCGCTCCTATTACAATTTCGGCTGCGCCTATCAGCGCAACATGGCCGCCATGATCGACGACCCGGCTGATCTCGAACAGCCGCGCAGCGAGACCCCGCCCTACACCATCCGCCGCAGCGAAGCGTTCGAGAAATACCGCAAGGGAACTACCACCGCCACCACCTATCCCGAGGCCGAAAAGGCCAAACTCAGCACGACCGGCCAATGATCAGCTACGCGCGCCAAACTCCCGAACAGCAGTCAGCGGCCACAGCGCTGCCGCCTGCGGAAGATCACATCGCGCCGGCACCGCGCGTGTCGGTGCAGGCGTTTTGCGAGACGGTGGAAACCGCTGCGGCCGTCCAGGCCGCCGGCGAGGACCGCCGGCTCGGCAAAGCGCACCTGAAGATCCAGATGGGCGGCATGGCGGCCGCCATCGAAGCCTATCGCGCAGCCCCGACGCCTAACGTCATCGTGCTTGAGGCCGATACGCGCACCGACATCCTGGCCGGACTTGACCAGCTTGCGACCGTCTGCGACGCCGGCACGCGGGTGATCGTGATCGGCCGCATCAACGATGTGACGCTATATCGCGAGCTCGTCCGCCGCGGCGTCAGCGACTATGTGATCGCACCGGTGACAGCCATCGACGTCGTGCGTTCGATCTGCAACCTGTTCTCGGCGCCCGAGGCCAAGGCCGTCGGGCGCATCGTCGCGGTCGTCGGCGCCAAGGGCGGCGTGGGCGCCTCCACCGTGGCCCACAATGTCGCCTGGGCGATCGCGCGCGACCTTGCGATGGATTCGGTCGTCGCCGATCTCGACCTCGCCTTCGGCACCGCCGGCCTCGACTACAACCAGGATCCGCCCCAGGGCATCGCGGACGCGGTGTTCTCGCCCGACCGCGTCGACACCGCTTTCATCGACCGCCTGCTGTCGAAATGCACGGACCATCTGAGCCTGCTCGCGGCACCGGCGACGCTCGACCGGGTCTACGATTTCGGCGACGACGCCTTCGACGCCATTTTCGACACGTTGCGCACCTCCATGCCCTGCATCGTGCTCGACGTCCCGCACCAATGGTCGGGCTGGACCAAACGCGCGCTGATCAGTGCCGACGACATCCTGATCGTCGCCGCGCCCGATCTCGCCAATCTGCGCAACACCAAGAATATCTTCGACCTGCTCAAGGCCGCCCGTCCCAACGACCGGCCACCGCTCTACTGCCTGAACCAGGTCGGCGTGCCCAAGCGTCCGGAGATCAACGCGGCCGAATTCGCCAAGGCGATCGAGAGCGAGCCGATCGCCTCCATCCCGTTCGATCCGCAGATGTTCGGCTCGGCGGCCAATAACGGCCAGATGATTGCGGAGATTTCCGCGGGTCACCGCACCACCGAGATGTTTCTGCAGATCGCGCAGCGCCTCACCGGCCGCAGCGAGACCAAGAAGAAGGGCAACTCGTTCCTGTCGCCCCTGCTCGAGAAACTGTTGAAGAAGTAATCGATACGCGTGGAGTTCAATCGTGTTCGGTAAGCGTAGCGGATCAGACACCGAGATGCGGGGAATGCGGCCGGCGCCCGCAGCGCCAGAGGCCGCGCCCGCGCCTGCGCCGGTCGCTCCGCGCGCTGCCCCGGCCCAGGTCGCATCGCCGCCGCTCGCGCCGGCGAGGAGCATGGCGCCGCCGCCACCCCCGCCGCCTCCAATGGAGGCGCGCCGCTCGGACAATTACTATCAGGTCAAGGCGACCATTTTCGGCGCGCTGATCGAGGCGATCGACCTCGCCCAGCTCGCCAAGCTCGATTCCGAGTCCGCGCGCGAGGAAATCCGCGACATCGTCAACGAGATCATCGCGATCAAGAACATCGTGATGTCGATCGCCGAGCAGGAGGAATTGCTCGACGACATCTGCAAC
>DASREP010000086.1:0-63645 GCA_035652015.1 Bradyrhizobium sp.
CTACGGGCCGGCCTTGACTTGACCTGCGCGCGCCATCGTCACAGCTCCATGGTCGGGACGAAGAGCTGGCGCACAATCGAACAAAGAGCTGACAACCTCCTTGACATCCTCAATCCCCATGTGAGCAATCCAGGGCCACGCGTGCGACTCTGGATTGCCGCGTCGCGGAGCCTGTCATCGGGCCGCGCTCTGCGCGGACCCGTTGGCTCCTCGCCATGACGAGATGACAAAGGGAGGAAAACCATCATGGCCAAAGGCCAACGCATCGTTCTCGCATCGCGCCCCGTCGGCGAGCCGAAACCGTCCGACTTCCGCAGCGAAGCCTATGACGTCCCCACGCCGGGCGAGGGCGAGGTCCTGCTCCGCACCATCTGGCTGTCGCTCGATCCGTATATGCGCGGGCGGATGAGCGATGCGGCGTCCTATGCGGCGCCGGTGCCGATCAACGGCGTGATGGAAGGCGGCACGGTCAGCGAGGTGATCGCCTCCAACAATCCGAACTTCGCAACCGGTGATATCGTGCTGTCGCGCGCCGGCTGGCAGACGCATGCGCTGTCGGATGGCAAGGGGCTCGCCAAGATCGATCCCAGGGTTGCGCCAATCTCGACTGCGGTCGGTGTGCTCGGCATGCCCGGCATGACCGCCTATACAGGCCTGCTCGAGATCGGCAAGCCGCAGCCGGGCGAGACCGTCGTTGTCGCTGCGGCGTCGGGCGCGGTCGGCTCGGCCGTCGGCCAGATCGCCAGGATCAAGGGCGCACGCGCCGTCGGGATTGCCGGCGGCAAGGACAAATGCGACTACGTCAAGCGCGAGCTCGGCTTCGACGAATGCCTTGACCATCGCGATCCCGGTCTCGCCGCCAGGCTGAAGGACGCGTGCCCGAAAGGCATCGACGTCTATTTCGAGAATGTCGGCGGCGCGGTGTTTGAAGCCGTCTTCCCCCTGCTCAACAACTTCGCCCGCGTGCCTGTGTGCGGACTGATTGCGCATTACAACGACACCGAGGCAAAGCCGCCCAAATGGGCGCCGAGCCTGATGCGGTCTGTGCTGACCAAGCGGCTGACGTTCCGCGGATTCATCGTCTCCGACTTCGCCGCGATGCACGCGCAGTTCCAGCGCGCATGGCGGGCTGGGTAGGCGACGGCCGCGTGAAGTACAAGGAGTTCGTCACCGACGGTCTCGACAGCGCGCCGGACGCGTTCATCGGCCTGCTCAAGGGCGCCAATTTCGGCAAGCAGCTGGTGCGGGTCGGGCCGGAGAAGGCCTAGAGAGCACGATCCGGAAAACCGTGCAGCGGCTTTCCGGGAAGATCATGCGCAATCAAAGAACCAAGGCGCGATGACGATTCAACCCGATCTCATCTCGACCGATCTCATCGCGCTCTAGTCGCTGCCCTTGAGCAGTTCGTCCAGGTCGACATCGATCTGGCCGGGCGCGCGCACATGACGGACCTCGAAGGAGTCGGGCTGGAAGCGGTACTCGACCAGGCCGACCTCTTTTATGCCGATCCGCTCCTGCCGCGCATCTGAGAGGACGAAGGCAGCCGACGGCGCCCATAGATGCCGAATGCCGCGCCAGGTAAAGTCGCGCCGCTGGTGCACATGTCCGCTGGCGACGAGGCGTACGTCGGCCGTTCGCAGCATCTCGGTCAGGCGGCGACGCGCGGGAAAGGGGACATAGCGGAACGAGGTCGCCGCAAGCTCGGGATCCTCGGGCGTATTGAGGAACATCGGCTTGTGCACGAACAGCGCAACGGGCCTGCCGCCCGTGACAGCAAGCTCAGCCGCCAGCCAGTTGAACTGCTCGGCCTCGGCCGCGAGGCTGGAGTTCATCGCCAGCGAATTCAGTCCGATAAAACACCAGCCGGCCGCATCGAAGCGCCAGCGGTCGTCGCCAAAGGCCGCGATGTAGGCCTGCCGCGCCTGCTCGTTGACCAGCCGCTCCGGCGCCGGCGCCACCTGCGTGGGGTTGTCACCGATGTCGTGGTTGCCTGGAATGAAGCGGCAGGGTACGGGAATGGCTTGGTGGAGCGTGCGCGCGACTTCGAGGTCGTCCGGGTTGGTCGGCGCGTCGAAGGCGAGGTCGCCGGTATTGATCACAAGGTCAGGCCGCGTCGCGGCGATGTGCTCGACCACCCGCTCGAAATTCCGGGTGAGCCTGGTCAGGCGGCGCGCCAGATGGGTGTCGGAAATCTGCGTCAGTCGAAACTCGCTCATGCCTCGATCCCTCGTCGCGAGCAGCATAATATCCGCACGGCATCAGATTCATGACGCGAGCGGGGCTTCAATTGGCATGACGGGCCGCTGTCGGTTATTGAAAGCGGCGGTGTGACGGCAAAAGGGGGGAAGTCAGATGTCGATTCGGATGGTTCTGCTGCCGCTGTTCGTGCAAGTCGGCCTGACCTTTGCGCTTCTCATCGGCATGGTCGCCTTGCGCCGGCAGACGCTGGTCAGCGGGGAGACCAAGATCCGCGAGATCGCACTCGGCCAGCCGAACTGGCCGGTCCGCGCGACCCAGGTCGGCAATTGCTACCGCAATCAGTTCGAACTGCCGATGCTGCTCCATGTCCTGATCGCGCTGGCGTTGCCGCTGCGCCATGCGGACCTGTTCATCGTGCTGATGTCATGGGTGTTCGTCATTACGCGGTTCGTTCATGCCGGCGTATTCGTGACCTCGAATGACCTCGGACGCCGCTCGATGGCCTGGCTTGCCGGCGTGCTTGTGCTGCTCGTGATGTGGCTCTATTTCGCACTCAAGATGCTGTTGTTGATCTAAGCGGCTCTCGCCGCTGCAAAATGAAAGAGCCCCATGACCCCCGCTGCCCGGTTATCCGCGGCGATCGAAGTGATCGAGACCATTGAAGCTGCCCGCATTCCGGCGGCGCAGGCGTTGAAGGAGTGGGGGATCGCCCATCGCTTTGCCGGCTCCGGCGACCGCGCCGCCATCGCCGGGCTGGTCTGGGATATGCTCCGCCGCTGGGCCTCCAGCGCCTATCTGATGGAGGATGCGAGCCCACGCGGCCGGGCGCTCGGCATGCTCAAGCTCGAGCGCGGCCTGGATGCCGACAAGATCGCCGCCCTCTGCGACGGCGGCCGCTTCGCGCCGGCTCCCTTGAGCGATACCGAGCGCAACGCGCTCAATGCGCGGACTCTGGACGGTGCGCCGCCACCGGTGGCCGGCGATTATCCGGAATGGCTCGATCCCTATCTCGAACAGGCCTTCGGTGCCGACCGCGTCGCGGAGGCCACCGCCATGGCAAGCCGGGCGCCGCTCGATTTGCGCGTCAACTCGCTGAAGGCCAAGCGGGACAAGGTGCAGGCTGCGCTCTCCCATCTGGGCGCCAAGCCGACACCATTCTCCCCGCTTGGCCTGCGGATCGAACTGTCCGCCGACGCCCGGAACCCGGGCATCCAGGCCGAGGAGGCCTTCATCAAGGGCCTCGTTGAAGTGCAGGATGAGGGCTCGCAGATAGCGGCCTTGTTCTCCGCGGCAAAACCGGGCGAGCAGGTGATCGACCTCTGCGCCGGCGCCGGCGGCAAGACCCTGGCGTTGGCAGCCCAGATGGCCGGCAAGGGCCGGCTCATTGCGACCGACCGCGACAAGCGCCAGCTTGCGCCGATCCATGAGCGGCTGTCGCGCGCCGGAGTCCACAATGCCGATGTCCGCGCGCCGAAGGGCGAGGCCGATCCGCTCGCCGACATCAAGGCGTCCGCCGACCTCGTCCTGATCGACGCGCCCTGCACGGGTACCGGAACCTGGCGGCGCAATCCCGACGCCAAATGGCGGATGCGCCCCGGCGCGCTCGAGATCCGCTTGAAGGACCAGGCCGAAGTGCTTGATCGGGCGGTCACCCTGGTCAAGCCGGGCGGCCGGATCGCCTACATCACCTGCTCGGTGCTGCCGGCCGAGAACGGCGCGCAGATCCGCGCCTTCCTTGGTCGGCACACGCAATTCAGCCTGGTTCCGCCAGCCGAGACGGTCACGGTGCTCTGGGACAAGGCCGAGGATTTCGCGGCCGCTGCCCTGCAGAGCCCCGAAGGCTGGCTCATGACGCCCCGCCGCACCGGAACGGACGGATTCTTCGTCTCCATCCTGCGCCGGACCGGCTGACCTGGAGTGTAGGGTGGGCAAAGCGCAGCGTGCCCACCACCAGGCCAAGAACGGTGGGCACGGCGCAAGAGCGCCTTTGCCCATCCTACAATCCGGGGCAAAACACGTGGAAGACGCCGTCGAGGGTTGCGGGAGCGGCCCTCGTCGCGTAATTCCTGTCCATGACAGCCCAAAGCCAAGCCCGCCCCGCGTCGACGCCGCTCCCGGCCTCGGCGCATGAGAAGATTCTGATTGTCGATTTCGGCAGCCAGGTCACCCAGCTGATCGCCCGCCGCGTCCGCGAGGACGGCGTCTATTCCGAGATCGTGCCGTTCCAGAAGGCGGAAGCCGCCTTCAAGGAGATGCAGCCAAAGGCGGTGATCCTCTCCGGCGGTCCGGCCTCGGTGCTGGACGATGGCGCGCCGGCGGCGCCGCTGTCGATCCTGACGGCCGGCGTTCCTGTGCTCGGCATCTGCTATGGCGAGCAGACCATGGCCCAGCAGCTCGGCGGCCTGGTCGAGGCCGGCCATCACAGGGAGTTCGGCCGCGCCACGCTGGAGGTGACCGACACTTGCGCGCTGTTCGATGGCGTCTGGCAGAAGGGCGGCCAGTACGAGGTCTGGATGAGCCATGGCGATCGCGTGACGAAGCTGCCCGATGGCTTTCGCGCGGTGGCCCAAGCGCCCGGCTCGCCGATCTCGGTCATCGCCGACGATGCGCGCAAATTCTACGCCATGCAGTTCCACCCCGAGGTGGTGCATACGCCCGACGGCGCAAAGCTGATCCGCAATTTCGTGCGCAAGGTCGCAGGGCTGAAAGGCGACTGGACCATGCGCGCCTTCCGCGAGGAGGCGATCGAGAAGATCCGCAAACAGGTTGGCAAAGGCAGGGTGATCTGCGGCCTCTCCGGCGGCGTCGATTCCGCGGTCGCCGCGGTGCTCATCCACGAGGCGATCGGCGACCAGCTGACTTGCGTGTTCGTCGATCACGGCCTGCTCAGGCTGAACGAGGCCGAGACAGTGGTCGACCTGTTCCGGCACCACTACAACATCCCGCTGGTGCATGTTGATGCCTCAAAGCAATTCCTCGCCGAGCTCGACGGCGTCACCGACCCCGAGGTGAAGCGCAAGACCATCGGCCGGCTCTTCATCGACGTGTTCGAGGCGGAAGCAAAGAAGATCGCAAATAAAGATGAAGGACCGGCGGAATTCCTCGCGCAGGGCACGCTCTATCCCGACGTGATCGAGAGCGTCTCCTTCACCGGCGGCCCGTCGGTGACCATCAAGTCGCACCACAATGTCGGCGGCCTCCCCGAACGCATGCACATGAAGCTGGTCGAGCCCTTGCGCGAATTGTTCAAGGACGAGGTCCGCGCCTTGGGCCGCGAGCTCGGCCTGCCGGATATTTTCGTCGGCCGCCATCCATTCCCCGGCCCGGGCCTTGCGATCCGCTGCCCCGGCGAGATCACCGCCGACAAGCTCGACATCCTGCGCAAGGCGGACGCGGTCTATATCGACGAGATCCGCAAAGCCGGCCTCTACAACGAGATCTGGCAGGCCTTCACCGTGCTGCTCCCCGTGAAGACCGTCGGCGTCATGGGCGACGGCCGCACCTACGATTACGTCGTGGGCCTGCGCGCAGTCACCTCGACCGACGGCATGACCGCGGACTTCTACTCATTCGACATGAAATTCTTGGGACGTGTGGCGACGCGCATCATCAACGAGGTCAAGGGCGTGAACCGGGTGGTGTACGACGTCACCTCGAAGCCGCCGGGGACGATCGAGTGGGAGTGAGTGCGATCGGGTACTATTGCGCGGCTTGGCGTAGTCTGGAGTGGGTGGTCTCGTTGCTTTGCTTCGACATTGCGGCGGTGATGCGAGTTGTGGCCTCGACTTAACCTAATCGAGCCCGGCATTCCACCGCCGTTTCGATGACAGCGTATTGCTGCGGATTACGGCGTGCAGAATGGCTGGACCTGCGCGGAATAAGAAAATGGGCGAGAGCTACAGCTCTCGCCCGCTTTGACACTGCGAACCGCTCATTCGGCTGATATCGGATCACCGGACAGGTTCCAGCTCGCTCCGTGGAAAATTGCGATCCGGAGGGTCTTGAACGCTCCATAGTCGTCCGGCTTGGTGCTGATCGAGATGCCCGGCAGCATCATCGGCAGGCGTTCGCCGTGCAGGGACGTTGCCTGGCGGATCAGGTTTTCCCGCGTGAGATCGTCGCCGCATTTCTTCAACGCGAGCTCGACGGCATGGACGTTCATGTAGGCCACCAGCACCGAGTAATCGTCTGCGTTGACTGATGGTGCATACTTCTTCAAGAACGCCTTGTAGGCCTTAACCTCGTCATCGTTGGCCCAAGCAGGATCGCCCGGTTGCTTGAGGAATTGCGTGGTCACCAGTCCTTTCGAAGCGTCGAGGCCTGCGGGCTTCAGGATGGTTTCGACGGAAGCAGTCGATCCGCCGATGATGTGCAACGGCGTCCAGTTGAGCTCATGGACTTTTCGGATCGACTGCGCCGCCGCTTTGGAGGACGACTGCTCGACCAGCGTGTCGATGCCGGCGGATTTGAGCTGGACGATCTGCGAATCGATGGTCGGGTCGGCAAGCTCGTATGAGGCCTCCAGCACGATCTGCGACGCCTTGTCGCCGAGTCCCGCCCTCAATCCCCTCAGATAGTCCTTACCGTAATCGTCGTTCTGGTAGAGAACGCCGATCTTGGCGTCCGGCTTGTTCTTCAGGAGATACTTGGCGACGACGCGTCCCTCGGTCTCGAAGTCAGGGTAGAGCGGCACGGTCCAGGGGAAATTCTTGGGATCGTTGAAGCGTCGTCCCCCGGCTGTAATGAATAGCTGCGGGACGTGCCTGGAATTCAGATATTTCTGAATGGCGACGTTCGGTACGGTCCCGATAGTGCCCACCTCGGCAAGCACGCCGACGTCCTCGACGAGCTTGCGCGACTGCTCGACGGCCTTTGGGGCACTGTAGGCGTTGTCGAGTTGCGTGAAGCTGATCTTGCGGCCGTTGATACCACCCTGCTCATTGAGCATCTCGAAATAGCCGACGACGGCGCGTCCCGCGCCGGCGCCGAACGCCGACGCTGGGCCGCTGAGCGGTGTCGATTGTCCGAGCTTGATCTCGGTATCGCTGACTCCGGGCCCATAGGCCTTCTGCGCGTAGAGCGGCGTCGAGGTCAGCATCGCTGATGCCGCCATGATGCCTAGAGTTCGCCAGAAGTGGCTGTTCAAGATCGTTCCTCCCAATTTTGATTGTCTTTCACGTCTTATCGCAGAAGCTCGCGGGCGATGACCATTCTCTGGATCTGGTTGGTGCCCTCGAAGATCTGGGTCAGTTTGGCGTCGCGCATCATGCGCTCGACCGGATAGTCCGTCGTGTAGCCGTAGCCGCCGAAGATCTGCACGGCGTCGGTCGTCACCTTCATGGCCATGTCGCTGCCGACGCACTTGGCCATGCTGGCGAGGACGTTCAGGCGCTTCCAGTCACCCGCGTCGCCTGCACGCGCACACTCGTAGACAAGGGCTCGGGCAGCCTCGATCTGCATGGCCATGTCGGCCAGCATGAACTGGACGCCCTGAAACTCGGAGATCGACTTCTTGAACTGCTTGCGCTCTTTGGCGTAGGCCACGCAAACGTCGAGCGCGCCCTGGGCCAGTCCGACGGACTGGGCGCCGATGGTGGGGCGGTTGAGGTCGAGCGCGCGCATGGAGGCCCGGAAACCCTTGCCTTCCTCACCGACGAGATTTTCAATCGGGACCCGGACGTTGTCGAAGAAAATGGGCGTGTTCGGTGCGCCACGAAAGCCCATCTTGCGCTCGTGCCGCCCAAAGGTGATTCCCGCCATATTCTTCGGTTCGACGATGAAGGCGCTGATACCGTCGGCGCCGGGACTATCGCTCGTCCGCGCCATCACGACGATATAGTCGGCCGCCACGCCGTAGCTGCACCATTGCTTGCGGCCGTTGAGGATGTAGCAATCGCCGTCTTTCCTGGCGCGGGTGTTGATCGCGGTCACGTCGGAGCCGGCCTGCGGCTCGGAAATGGCTATCGCGGTTACGATGCCGCCTTTCGCGACTATGGGCAGGTATTTCTTCCGCTGCTCTTCGGAGCCGAAGTGAAGCAGCGGCATGATGAACATGGTGTTCAGCGCGGCAATCGACGCGCAGGCAGGGGAGAACCTCGAGATCTCCTCCCGTGCGATGCAGGCCATGGTCAGATTGCCGTTCGGCCCGCCATATTGCTCGGGGACCCAGAGTTGCATCAGTCCCATCTCGCCGAAGAGCTTCACGAGCTCCAGGGGAAAGCGATCGGTCTCATCGATTTCGGCTGCGATCGGCGCCACGTGCTTGTTGGCCATCTTCCTGACGTTTTCACGAAAGGCGATCTGCTCCTCGGTGAAGCTCATGGACGTCTCCGGTGGTTTTTTCGTTGGGAGGCCAAAAAAGGGGCTTCCATTGAATGGGTGATCCATTTAATAATTCACCGCATGTCGACCAAGTCAAGCCCCCAAGCCCCCGCCAGTCCGCGCACGGCATCGCCCAAGCGGCGGAGCCGGACCTCGGATCACCGCGCGGTCGGATCACCTGCGCCGCTGTCGTTTCGGCCCATTCACACGCGCCGCGCCTTCGAGGAGATCTGCGAGCGAATTCGCGAGCAGCTTGCGCTCGGCGTTCTCAAGCCGGGCGACAAGCTGCCGCCGGAACGGGATCTTGCACAGCAGCTCGGTGTCAGCCGCAACGTTCTGAGAGAAGCGCTTCGGAGCCTCGAGATGGCCGGCGTGCTCCGGCTGCAGAAGGGCGTCAAAGGCGGTGCGTTCGTCCAGCACGGTGATACCAGCCGCATGAACGTGGTCATGCGCGACATGCTGAGCCTGGGAACGATCTCGATCCGCGAATTGTCGGAAGCGCGCGTGCACGTTCTCGACCTCGTCGTGCGTCTCGCCTGCGTGAACGCCCGCCAGTCGGATTTCGACGCGTTGCAGGCGAATGTCGAACGAACGGAGCTGTTTACCCGCGAGGGCCGGCTGCTCGAGCGGGTCGAATGCGCGCGAGAGTTCTACAAATTGCTCGCGGTGGCCTGCGGCAACAAGGTGATCGCGATGATCACCGATGCGGTGACCGAGATCCACATGCGGTTTGTCTATGCGAAAGTCGCATCGAGCGGGGTTGCGATGGCGCGGTTGGGCGAGCGGCGCAGGCAATTCCTGGCAGCGCTGCGCGAACGAAATGCCGCCGCAGCGGCCAGATTGATGCGGAATCATTTGGGGGCTGTTCAGAAGATGCTCGAGCAGGATCCCGGGGCCATGTCCCTTCAGGTTGCTTTGGCGGAAATGAAGCCTGGCATGAGACGATGAGTGCTCGTTCGGCAGGAAGCCGGGTTTGAAAAGAAAAACAGCGGAGGAAGATGTGTCCCGATATGCCAAATATGAATGCCTGACCGTCGACGTCGCCGATAAGGTCGCCACGGTGACCCTGAATCGGCCGCAGGCACGCAATGCCATCAATCAGAAGCTGATCCGCGAGCTCCGCACGATCTGGGATGATCTCGCCGACGATCACGCGGTCAATGTCGTGATCCTGACGGGCGCCGGAGAGTTCTTCAGTGTGGGCGGCGACGTCAAGGCCATGTCGGAGCGGCCGGGCGGCGACGTGCTTGAGGAAGGCGAGGTCCACGATCCCATGATCAGCCGTCGCGGGGTCACGCGTCAGATCGAGCTCGACAAGCCGATCATCGCCGCCATCAACGGCGATGCGATCGGCCTCGCAGCGACTCATGCGCTGCTCTGCGACATCACCGTGATGGCGGAAGATGCGCGCATCGGCGATACCCATGTGTCGCGCGTTGGCCTGGTAGCCGGTGACGGCGGCACGGTGATCTGGCCGCTGCTGGTCGGCATCAACAAGGCCAAGGAGTTCCTGATTCGCGGGACGCTCCTGAACGGAAAGGAAGCCGAGCGGATCGGCCTCGTCAATCACATTGCACCGCGCGCGGAGGTGTTGTCGAAAGCGCACGAGATCGCGATCGAGCTCGCGAATGGCCCGACCTGGGCGATCCGCTGGACCAAGCTGTCGATCAACCAGATCGTCAAGGACCGGGTGAACATGTTGCTCGAGGCCTCGATGGCGCTCGAACAGGTGACGTTCGAGACCGCCGACCACAAGGAAGCGACGATGTCCTTCAAGGAGAAGCGCAAGCCCAGGTTTGGCCAAGGTTAGCCGCCGATGGATCCGGCGGAGCTTCCGGGCGACGACATCAGGACGATGCTCCGGGAATCCCTGCGCGGGTTTCTCGGCGAGCATTGGAGTGCCGATTGCGTCAGGCGTGGTCCGTCCTCGCAGGAGGTCGCGGCGATATGGACCAAGCTTATCGGGCAGGGCGTTGCCACTCTTGGCAGCAATCGTGACGAAGGCGGGCTCCGCGAGGTGGCAGTCGTGCTTGCGGAGCTCGGGCGCGCCGCGTGCCCGGCTCCGATGTGGTCCGCGGCGCTTGCCAATTTCGCGCTATCGAGCTCGACGTGCGAAGCCGCCGTTGATTGCTTGAGCAAGCTGCACGCAGGCGCCTTTCGGCTGGCCTTCTCATTCGGGACACTCGATCCCGATGCGGGCACGGGCGCGATTCGGATCAGGGGCGATCGTGCGGATGGTCTGCTCCGGTTTGTCGAAGCGGCCGGGAGTTGCACGCATCTGCTCGTCGCCATTGACCGCTCAGTCCTCGGGCTAGTGGCATTGGATGCCGCGGGCGTGGAGATCGTGCCGACCCGTGCCATCGGCGCGTGGGGCCTTCATGAGGTCCGGTTCGATGCGGTGCCGCTCACGGTCATAGCGCTCGATGATGAGGTCCTCGACGATCTCCTCATCAAGGGAAAGCTGGCGCTGGCTGCGCGGGCGCATGGCGCCGCCCGGCGTGCCTTCGAGCTGGTGACGGACTATGCGAGGGAACGGCATCAATTTGGCCAGCCGATCGGACGATTCCAGGCGATCCAGCATAAGCTCGCGAACGGGCTGATTGCCCTCGAAGGCGTGCGCCTGATTGTGGATCATGCGGCGAAATTGCACGATCTCGGTCATCGCGACTGGCGCTACTTCGCCAATTGCGCGGTCGCCTTCGCAAGCGACGCCTTGAGGCGGGTGTCGCTCGAGACCCATCATGCGTTCGGTGCCATCGGCTACGCCGACGAACATGAGGCGCCGTTTCACTTCAAGCGGGTGCACCTCGATACGATCGCGCTGGGTGGAGGGCCGCACGCGAAGCGGTTGCTGGCCTCCTCGTTGCTGGATGCCGGCAGCTCGGGCCTGCCCGAATACGATCTCGGGGCAGCCGGCAACGCCCTGCGCGACGAGGTCAGGGCATGGCTGGCGCAAAACTGGTCGCGCGAGCGCAAGGCCGAGTTTGATCGCAAGCCCTTCTCCAAGCGGGAGTTCGATGCCGATTTCGCGCGCGACATCGGCAAGACCGGCTGGATCGGCCTCGGCTGGCCCGAGGTGTTTGGCGGCCAGGCGCGTTCAGCCCTCGAACAGATCGCCTTCATGGAGACGATGGAACGGGCCGAGGCGCCGCGTATTGGCGCCGCGATCCAGTCCAACGCGCTGATGATGTTCGGAACGCCCGAGCAACAGCAAAAATATCTACCCGAGATCCTTCGTGGCGAGGCCATGCATGGCATGGGCTATAGCGAACCGCAAGCCGGCTCCGACCTGGCGGCGCTGCAGACCAGCGCGGTGCGCGACGGCGATCACTGGGTGATCAACGGCCAGAAGATCTGGACCACGACATGGTGGGGCAAGTACATGTTCCTCGCCGCGCGGACGGACAAGGCCGCGAAGCCGCCGCACGCCGGCATCAGCATGTTCATCGTGCCCATGAACGCCGAGGGAGTGACGATCCGGCCGGCGACCACGATGTATGACGGCTCCTTCGCCAACATCTTCTACGACAACGTCCGCATTCCCCTGGAGAACATCGTCGGTGAGGTCAACGGGGGCTGGAAGGTCCTGACCGGCGCGCTCGCCTTCGAGCGCGGACTGGTCGGCGGGGGCATCGTCCTGAAGGTCGCTCATGCCTTCGAGCAGCTGCGGCGGCACGTCATGGAAAAGGACGCTGCGGGAACGGCGCTGAGCGACGATCCCATCGTGCGCGACAGGATGGCGATGCTCGCCGCCGAGATCGAGATCGGGCGTCTATTGATGATGCATTGCGCCGAGCTCGCGGCAGCCGGCGTAACCCCGCCGGAATACGGCGCGATCAGCAAGGTGTTTTCGGGAGAATTGATGGAGCGCTTCGGCGAGGCCGCGCTCGACATTCTCGGCATGCGCGCGGCGCTGTCGGAGCAGATGCCCGGGGCGATCGACAATGGCCGTTTCGAGCAGAACCTGCGTCATTCGCTGATGTGGGTGATCAGCATCGGCACCAACGAGATCCAGCGCAGCCTCATCGCACAACGGGCGCTTGGGTTGCCAAGATAGGAGTGACCGCATGGAAGAGCAGGAGACTGCGGATCTGCCGCTCGAGGGAGTACGCGTGCTCGACTTTTCAATCATGCTGGCCGGTCCCTATTGCGCGAGGCTGCTCGCGGACGCCGGCGCGGAGGTCATCAAGATCGAGCCGCCCGAGGGCGACGACATGCGTCTGCGGTCCCCGTTGCGGAACGGCCAGAGCGCCTATTTCGGCCAGCTCAATGCGGGCAAGCGCAGCCTTGCCCTTGACCTGAAAAGCGCAGGGGCGATCGAACTGGTCCGCCAGCTGGTCAAGGAAACCGATATCCTGGTCGAGAATTTCCGGCCAGGCGTCATGGACCGGCTTGGCCTCGGTTACGACGCGCTGCGGGCGATCAATCCGCGCCTGATCTACTGCTCGATCTCGGGCTACGGGCAAACGGGTCCGGCCGCGGAGCGCGCCGCCTACGCCATGATTGTTCACGCTGAAAGCGGCTTTGATCGCTCGCTGATGCGGTATGCCGGCGATCGCGACCGACCGGCGGCGGGAGCCGTTTTCGTCGCAGACGTGCTCGGCGGAATCTTCGGCTATTCGGCGATCCAGACCGCCATGGTCCAGCGCGCACGAACGGGGGCGGGTCAGCGGATCGATGTCGCCTTGATGGACTGCATGCTCAACCTGCTCGTCTACGAATTGCAGGAAGCGCAATTCCCGCCCCAGGCGCCGAGGGCCGCCTATGGTCCGGTCCGGGCTTCCGATGGCGACATCCTGATTGCGCCGATCACGCCGCGAAACTTCGCCGCTCTTTGCGAGGTGACGGGGCAGGGCGAGCTCGCGAACGACCCGCGTTTCAGGACGGTGCCGGGCCGGGCCGCGAACTGGAGCGCGATGATGCAGGTCGTCGAGAAATGGACCGAGCAGCATACAGTGCGTCAGTGTATCGCTGCCCTTGATAAGGCTGGCGTTCCCAGTGCCGAATATCGCGATCCGGGAGCCGCCTTGACCGACCCGCACCTCCTTCAGCGAGGCGCATTCGCGACGATTGCCGACAGCGCGGGGGAATTCCTGGGCGTCAATGCGCCATGGAAAATGTCGGGGGGGCCGATGGCCATGCGGCGCGAGATCCCCGAGGTCGGAGCACACCGGGACGATGTGCTGTCCCGAGTCCTGGGGCTCTCCGGTGAAGTCATCGCCGGCCTTGCAGAAGCGGGGGTGTTCGGAAGCCCCAACGCCCGGTCGAAAGGTTAGTTCGCATGAGCGCGCCGGAGGCCATCCGTCCCATGAAAATCATTGCTGCGATAGCAAATGGGCCGCGCGATCCGTTCGAGATCGGGCCCTGCGAGCTCTCGGCGCCGCGAGCCGGGGAAGTCCTGGTCCGGGTGCACGCGTGCGGCATCTGTCACACCGATCTGGCGGTCAAGCTCGGACACATCCCCGTGCCGATGCCGAAAGTTCTGGGCCATGAAGGGGCGGGCGTGATCGAAGAAGTCGGCCCCGGCGTGACGTCCTTCCGACCTGGCGACCACGTGCTGATGAGCTTCGGCTCGTGCGGTGAGTGTCCGAATTGTCGCGACGGCGCGCTCGGCTATTGTGACCATTTTCGTGCCATCAATCTGTTCGGAAACAGGCCCGGCGGCTCGGCGCTGAGGCGCGGCGGGAGCGAGCTGGGTGGCCATTTCTTCGCGCAATCCGCCTTCGCAACCCATGCGATCGCCACCACCAGGAACATCGTCAGGGTCGATGCCGATCTGCCGCTCGAGCTTCTTGCCCCGCTCGGATGCGGTATCCAAACCGGCATGGGATCGGTCATGAACGTGCTGCGGCCGCAGGCCGGGACCTCGATTGCGGTCTTCGGCGTCGGAGCAGTCGGCCTTTCCGCCATTATCGCGGCGCGGATCGTCGGCTGCTCGACGATCATCGCCGTCGACGTCGTACCGGAGCGGCTGCGCATGGCGCGAGAGCTGGGCGCGACGCATGCGGTGTCAGGCCGTGCCGATGATCCGGTGGCGGAGATCGTCGAACTGGCACGGGGCGGTGCAAATTTTTCGCTGGATACGACGGGCGTGCCGGCGGCCGTGGCAAACTCGATCAATTGCCTGTGTGCAAGAGGCACCAGCGCTCAGGTCGCGGCGCCGCCCCGCGGGACCCTTTACGCGGCCGAAGCCAGCGTCGTGGTCGGCCGGGGAATCGCCATTCGCGGTGTCGTCGAGGGCGACGCCAATCCCGAGCTGTTCATCCCGCGAATGATCGGTTTCTTCCGCGACGGGCGGTTGCCGCTCGACAAATTCGTCAGGACATATGCGCTCGCGAGGATCAACGAGGCTGTTGACGATCTCGAGAGCGGCCGCGTGGTCAAGCCCGTTCTGACCATGCGGGAGATCGGGAGTACGACATAAAGACATAAACAAGCAGGGAGGAGGACAAATGCTGGATATCGCGTTTGACAATGCAATCGCCGATCACAGGACTTACGGGAGTGTCGACTTGCAGCACCGGCTGTTTGGCCGGTTGCGGCGTGAGGATCCGGTCCATTGGACACAGCCCGACGGGTATCGGCCGTTCTGGACCATCACGAAATATGCCGACATCATCGAAATCGAACGCCAGCCTGATCGTTTCATCAACGCGCCCAGGACCAAGCTTCTCAGCATCGAGTTCGAGAGCAAGGTGAAGGAGGCGATGAGCGGCAAGCCGATGCTGGTTCGGGCGCTGCCGCAGATGGATAATCCGGATCACGCCAAGTATCAGAAGCTGACCCACGCCTGGTTTCAGCCGCGCCACATTCGAACACTTTCGGAGCGCATGGCGGCGCTCGCAAAGGACAGCGTCGACCGGCTTGTCGCGATGGGGAGCGCGTGCGACTTCTACAACGACATCGCGATCTATTATCCGTTGCGCGTCCTGATGACGATCCTTGGACTGCCGCGGAGCGATGAGGAGCGGCTGCTGAAGATCACCCAGGCTTATTTCGGCGGTGGGGATCCGGAGATGCAGAAGGGCTCCGATCTGATCGATGCCACGATTGCCTATGTTGATTATTTCAAGGACGTTGCACAGGAGAGGCGAAGAAATCCGAAAGACGACGTGGCAACGGTGATCGCGACGTCCGAAATCGACGGGCGGCCGATCGAAGACTTCGAGGCCTATTCCTACTACATTGCTCTGGCGAGCGCAGGCCACGATACGACTAGCGCCACCATCGCCGGCGGTTTGCTCGCATTGATCGAAAATCCGGATTGCATGGCCCGACTTCAGCGTCAGCCTGACCTGTTGCCCGACGCGGCGGAGGAAATGGTGCGTTGGGTGTCACCCGTCAAACACTTCTTCCGTACGGCCGCGGCCGACTACGAACTTCGGGGCAAAACGATCAGGGCCGGGGACAGCCTGCTCATCAGCTATCCCTCGGGCAATCGCGACGAGGAAGCCTTCGATCGCCCCTTCGAATTCATTCCCGACCGCTCGCCCAACCGTCATCTCGGTTATGGCTTTGGCATTCATGCCTGCATCGGCAGGCACCTTGCCAAGGCGGAGGTCGTGGCCTTCTTCCGCGAACTGCTGAGCAGGGTCGAGCGGATCGAACTCGCTGGCGAACCGGCCTGGACCGAAACTTCCTTCCTCGGCGGAGTGAAGCGGCTGCCAGTGCGCTATTCGGCACGGTAGGAGGCCTCGGACGATCGCGGCGCGCGCGCTCCCGACGGCAACGAGGTCAGGCTTCTGAGGACGGGGGCGGAGCGGCCACGGCTTTTGCGATCGCCAGCATGCACTTGAGAAAGTGCGCGCGATCCTCCTTACTCAAGGGCGCAAGCAAGGAGGTCTGAAGTTCGGCGGCGGCGGGCACGACGCCCAGAAGGGCCTCTTCGCCTTTGGCGGTGATCTGAACCTGGATCGACCGGCGGTCTTCCGAGTTGTTTCTTTTCGATATCAGCTTCCTTGCCGTCATTCTTTTGAGCATCTCGCTCAACGTATTGCGATCGCTGCTGATGCGCTCCGCCAGGGCGGACGGCGTGAGGGGACCGTCCTGATAGAGTGCGATCAACACGCCGAACTGCCGCGGCGTGATGTCGCTCTGGCCCGTCAGGTCCTGATAGAGCACGTCATAGCGGGCCTCGAGCAATCGAAGTAGAAATCCGATTCCGCCTTCGAGGCGCCAGTTGCGCGCGATATCCGCCGCGCTCGCACTTGTTCCTTTGGGGGCTGACATGCCGTCGTTGACCCGAATTGTCGAAAAGCACCTAGGCGTTAGCAGCTTGGCCGATAGCTCTCAACCCCGCTCCGATTGGCGTCCGGGCAAGCCGCCTACCTGGGTCGCCGACGGCCTAAATTTGCTATTGCAAATCGTTCGCTTAGATAGTACGTATACGTATCAATAGAGGGCGCCGAGGAAATGGCGTCGCCGGGGAGGGACTGCTTGAATCTGCGCGAGCTGTTGTCGATTCCCTACCTTCTCGAAGCCGAGGCGGTCGAAACCGAGCCCGGCCAATGGCTCGTGCGACTGTCCTACCCTGAACTGCCCGGCTGCATCTCGGAAGGCGTCGTCATCGAGGATGCCCTGAAGGAATTGGAGCGGCGCCGGATCGAAACGATCGTGGATCTCGTGGAGACGGGACGGGAACCGCCGGTGCCGCGGAAGCCGTTGGCTCCGGCCGATCCGCTTTGGACCGCAAATGATCTCGGACTGTCAGGCCGCGTTACAGCGCTCTTGGGCCGTACGCCCGGGCAGGACGTGTGACGGCGCGCAATTCAAAGGAGGAAGGTCATGCTCTCACGCGAGGACAATGAGCGGTTGGTGAGGGTCGGAAAGGGTACTCCGCTTGGGGATCTCTTTCGTCTGTACTGGATTCCCTTCCTCCCCTCGGCAGACCTTGTCAATGACGGGCAGCCGAAGCGGATCAGGCTGCTGGGCGAGGACCTCGTTGCCTTTAGGGATTCGGAGGGGCGTGTCGGGCTGGTCGATCAGGCTTGTCCGCACCGCGGCGCGCCGATGGTCTTCGCGAGAAACGAGGATTGCGGTCTGCGATGCGTCTACCACGGCTGGAAATTCGACGTCACGGGCGCCACGACCGACATGCCGGCCGAACCGGTCCGCAGCCGCCTGAAAGAGCGCGTACGGATCAAGGCCTATCCGTGCCGCGAGCGCAACGGGATGATCTGGACCTACATGGGCCCCGATCAGGCTGATCTTCCGCCGTTGCCGAATGTCGAATGGAATCTCGTCCCGCAGGAGCAGGTGCATATCTCCCTGCGCGTCCAGGAGTGCAACTGGCTTCAGGCAGTGGAGGGCGAGATCGATTCCGCCCACGCGCCGTTGCTCCACGGTCGATTGGATTCGCAGGGCACGACGAGTGCCTGGATCCAGAAGCGCGATCTTCGCCCGACCTTCGAATGTATCAAACAGGACTTCGGGATGAGCATCGCGGCGCGGCGCAACTACGATGCCAACACGCTGTATTGGCGCGTCAATCAGTTCCTGTTGCCTTTCTATACGCTCGTGCCGCCGTTGATGCCCTTTCCGGATCTCAGCGGGCATGCCTGGGTGCCGATCGACGACGAGAATACGCTTTGCATCATGTTCTCGTATCATCCATCGCAGCCGCTGCTGCCGAAGACGCGGCAAGTCTTCTCGGAAGGACATAATGGGCGCGAGAGCGGGCACGCCAGCCGCCACGCGCTCGTGCAGCAACCGGTGACGGTCCCCTATGCGGGCTACTGGACGAAATACAATCCGCAGAACGGCTTCCAGTTCGACTACGAGGCGCAGAAGACCACCTGGTTCTCAGGCTTGCCGGGCCTCTGGGTGCAGGACGGCGCCTGCCAGAGCGGCGTGTCGCCGATCTTCGATCGTACCAAGGAGAACCTCTGCTCGAGCGACACGGGAATTGCGATGACCCGGCGCTTCATCCTGGAAGCGCTCGGAGCCTATCGCGATCACGGCACCAAGCCGAAGGGCGTGACCGATCCAGACGTGTTCATGGTGCGTGCCGTGTCGATGCGGCTGCCGCCCGAGGAGTCATGGGCCGACGTCGGCGCACCCTTCATGCGGGCCAGGCTGGGCGCGGATTTCGGGTACGAGATGTGAGTGCTTCCCAGGCCATTCACGCGGAGGCGCGCTCATGAGCGAGGGCCTGATCGACGTTCGCGTCAAGCGCATCAGCTATGAGGCGGACGGGATCAATTCCTACGAATTGGTCTCGGCGGCTGGCCGCGATCTCGATCCCTTCACGGCCGGGGGCCATATCGACCTCCATCTGCAGAACGGCATGATCCGCAGCTATTCGCTGGTCAACGATCAGGGTGAGCGCCACCGCTACGTCATCGCGATCAACAGGGAGCCGGCGGGGCGCGGTGGCTCGCGCTTCCTGCATGACAATCTCAGGGTGGGTGACATCGTCAGCGTGTCGCGACCGCGCAACAACTTTGCGCTTTGCGAACAGGCCGAGCATTCGATCCTGATCGCGGGTGGGATCGGAATCACGCCGTTGCTGTCCATGGCCCGCCGCCTCGACGCGCTGGGGCGCTCTTGCGAGTTGTTCTATGCGGCCAGGGCGCGGCACGCCGCCGCATTTCTCGACGAAATCGAGGTGCTCGGGTCTAAGGGGGTCCTGAAGGTGCATCTCGACTTTGACGACGAGCGAACGCGCCGCATGTTCGATCTGTCGGCCATCGTCGATCATGCGCCCGCGCGGGCTCACCTCTACTGCTGTGGCCCGCAGCCGATGCTTGAAGTATTCGAGGCGGCGACGAAGGAGCGCCCGGCAGGTCAGGTGCACTTGGAATACTTCCAGGCCAGGGAAGCCCCCGCAATCGAAGGCGGTTTCGACGTGAGGCTCGCGCGCAGCAACCGGACCATCGCGGTCAAAGCCGGAAAAACCATCCTCGATGCGTTGCTTGATGCTGGGATCGCTGCAAACCACGCCTGCTCGGAGGGCATCTGCGGCACATGCGAGACGCGCGTGCTCGAGGGCATCCCTGACCATCGGGATCAATTTCTCAGCAAGGACGAGCAGGCATCGAACAGGACGATGATGATCTGCTGCTCGGGGTCGAGGTCGGGCACGCTGGTGCTGGACCTCTGAAAACGAGAATGTCGTCAACGGGGTGGATGTCATGAAAGTCGCTTTACGCATTTTGGGAATGTCTTTCCTCATCGCGAGCGTGTCTTCGCCTGCGTGGGCGGATGCAGCACGGACGATGAAGATCGGCATTCTCAACGATGCTTCCGGCCCGTATTCGGACAACGCGGGTGAGGGTTCGGTCACGGCGGCAAGGATGGCGGCCGAGGATTTCACGCAGCAGCATCCCGACTTCAAGGTCGAGATCATTTCGGCGGATCACCAGAACAAGGCGGATGTCGGGGCGGCGATCGCCCGCCGCTGGATCGAGCAGGAGAAGGTCGATGCCGTCGCCGACGTGCCGAACTCCGCGGTTGGTCTTGCCGTCAACGAAGTGGTTCGCGGCAGCAAGGCGGCGTTGATCGCCTCCAGCGCAGCTTCATCCGATCTGACGGGAAAGTACTGTTCGCCCAACACAATCCAGTGGACGTTCGATACCTGGGCGGCGTCGCACACCATTGGCAATTATCTCGTCCGTCATGGCGGCAAGCAATGGTACTTCATCGCAACCGACAATGCGCTTGGCAAGTCCATGGTGCGGGACGGCACCTCGGTGATCAGTGCGGGCGGCGGCATCGTGGTCGGGTCGGTCAATGTACCCATCAACAACGCCGATTACGCCTCGTTCATCCTTCAGGCGGATGCCTCCGGTGCCGACGTGATCGCGTTCGCGACCGCCGGCGGCGACACCGTCAGCCTGATCAAGCAGTCCGCGGAGTTCGGCTTGAAGCAGAACGGCAGGATCTTCGCCGCGCCGCTGACGACGACGAATGACGTCGAGGCGAGCGGGCTCGCCGTGGGGCAGGGGCTCATCATCGCCCAGCCGTTCTATTGGGACCTGAATGATGCGAGCCGGACCTGGTCGGCGAAATTCAGTGCGCGCCAACATGATCAGTCCCCAACGGCCTTTCATGCCGGGGTCTACTCCTCGGTGCTTGCCTATCTGAATGCCGCATTGGCGGCGGGTACCAACGATGCCCAGACTGTCATTCGCAAGATGAAGGAGCGGCCGATCGATGATACGCTCTTCGGTTCGGTCGTCGTGCGGGCGGACGGTCGCGCCATCCACAATATGTACATTCTGAAGGTGAAGGATTCCAAAGGCTCGAAAGGCAAGTGGGATCTTCTCGAGAATGTTGGTGTCCTGAGCGGACCCGAGGCTTTTCGTCCGATCGATCAGGGCGGATGCACGATTGTGGAGCAATCGAGGGGCAATTGATGCAGGCTGCGGCATTTCTCCAGAAGGCTGTCGCGCAAACAATGGATGCACCATGCTGGATAACATCGAAGCCGACTTTCCCGAGCACGCGCCTCGCCCGTCAAACGCGCCGAAGGCGCTCGAGGGGATACGGGTCGTCGATTTCTCCCACTTCATCGCAGGGCCGTTTGCGACGATGATCCTGGCTGATATGGGGGCCGAGGTCATCAAGATCGAGGCGCCCGGCCGCGGCGACGATCTCCGTCGCTATCCGCCGGTGCATCCCGAGCTCAGGCACGGCGCGCCCTTCGTCTGGACTAACCGCAACAAGCAGAGTGTGGCCCTTGACCTCAAATCGCCGGAGGGCGTTGCGGTCGTGCGGGAACTGATCGCGATTGCAGATGTGGTCGTCGAGAATTTCTCGACCGGCGTCATGGACCGGTTCGGGCTCGACTATGAGGCCTGCCGCAAGATCAAGCCCGACATCATCTACTGCTCGGTGTCGGCTTATGGGCGCGATGGGACGTGTGCGGACCGGCTCGGTTTCGATCCGATCGCACAAGTCGAAAGCGGTTTTGTGTCCATGAACGGTTATGCCGATCGCGAAGGGGTGCGGGCACTGTCGCCCGTCATGGACATCAGCACGGCGATGATGGCCTGCAACGCGATTCTCGGCGCGCTCGTTGCGCGCGAGCGGAGCGGCCTGGGCCAGGCGATCGAGGTCTCGCTATTCGACAATGCCGTGCTGATGACGGGCTATGCCACGATGCAGCACCTGTTCACGGGCGCAAATCCTCAGCGGCACGGAAACACCAGCCCGGATACCTGCCCGTCGGGTGTGTTTCAGGCGCAGGATTGTACCTTCTACATAAACTGCGGCAACGACAAGATCTTCCAGCGCCTGATGTCGCAGGTGATCGATCGAGCCGATCTGGCCGCGGCTGATATCTATGCGACCGGACCCGACCGCATCCGGCGGCGGGATGAGCTGTTCGCGATCCTCGGCGATGCGTTTGCGCAACAGCCATGGGCCTACTGGCAAACGCGGATGCGGGCGGCCGGCGTTCCCTGCGGGCAGGTACGCACGGTCGGGGAGGCGATCCGGTCACCCGAAGCGCGGGAGCGCGGTCTGGTCACCCGCATCCCGGACGACAAGTTGGGCTGGATCCCGAACGTCAGCCTGCCGATCCGCTATTCGCAAACACCCATCGTGGACCCCGTGGCCGCGCCTGCGGTTGGACAGCACACGGAGACCGTGCTGCGGGAGCTGCTCGGCTACGACGGTGCCCGTGTTGCGCGGCTCGCAGCGGCCGGCGCCTTCGGCGCCAACGTGGCAAAACCGGCGGAAGAGGCAAAGACGTGAACGCGGCAGCGGGGGCCGAACGCACGCTCAGAGGCCGCGTCGCCGTTGTCGGGATCGGCGAGACGGATTACTACCGGCATGGCGCATCGCCGGACCCGGAATTCAAGCTGGCCCTGAAGGCGATTCTGGCGGCCTGCGGCGATGCGGGGATCGACCCGCGCGACATCGATGGTTTCTCCTCCTATAGCGATGACCGGAACGAGGCGTCCAGGCTCGCAGCGGCACTCGGCACACGAAGGCTTCGCGCCGCGACCATGCAATGGGGCGGAGGCGGCGGTGGCTGCTGCGCTGCGGTCGCCAATGCGGCGGCCTCGATCGTCGCAGGCCTTGCGGACTGTGTGGTCGTGTTTCGTTCGCTCGCGCAGGGCCAATATGGGCGGTTCGGGCAGACAGCCGGCATCAACACGATTTCTGGCGAGAAGGCGTACCTGATGCCGTACGGCGTGCTGGCGCCGCCGCAACGCTTTGCGATGCGCGTGCGTCGCTACATGCACGAGCACCGCGTGAAGCAGGAGGCACTGCGCGCGATCGCGCTGGCGTCCTATCATCATGCGCAATCGAATCCGCGTGCGGTCATGTACGGCAAACCACTGGACGAGTCCAAATACGATGCGTCGCGCTGGATCGCCGAACCGTTTCATCTCTACGATTGCTGCATGGAAAACGACGGCGCGGCCGCTCTCGTGTTGGTGCCTGCCGAGCGCGCCAAGGAGTTCGGAAATACGCCGGTCTACGTGCTTGGTGCAGCCGTCGGATCCGGGTATCGGACGGGAGCCGTTCCCCACAACTCGCCGCTGTATGCCAGCGCCAGCTTCAATACGGTGGCGCCCGATCTCTATGCGATGGCCGGTCTCGGCCCATCCGACGTCGGCGTCGTCCAATGCTACGAGAACTTCACGGGCGGTGTGCTGATGGCGCTTGCGGAGCACGGGTTCTTCAAGCCGGAGGAAGCGAACGAGTTCTTGAAGGTTGAGAACTTGATGGCTCCATCCGGCCGTCTGCCGCTGAACACCAGCGGCGGAAATCTTGCCGAGTGCTACATGCACGGGTTCGAGCTGGTGCTCGAGGCCGTACGCCAGGTGCGCGGCGTGTCGACCAGCCAAGCGAAACGAAACGATGTGGCGATGGTCATCGGCGGCCCCATGGTGACGCCGGTCAGCAATCTTCTCCTCGGTTCGGAGGCGACACTGTGAGCAGCAATAGGCGCCTGACCTATCTTCCCGACGGTCTACCCATTCCGATTGCGGAGCCCGATGGCCTGGCGGCGCCGTATTGGGCGGGGCTGCGCCGCAACAGGCTAATGGTGCAACGATGCGGCCATTGCACAACGTGGCAATTTGGACCGGAATGGATCTGTCATCGCTGCCACGCCTTCGATCCCGAATGGACAGAGATCGATCCTCGTGGACGGATCTTCAGTTGGGAGCGGGTCTGGCATCCTTCGCACCCGGTCCTGAAGCAGCACGGTCCGTATCTCGCCGTGCTCGTGGAGATTCCGCATGCTGGCAGCGTGCGGATGGTCGGCAATTTGCTGGGTGACCCGATGCAGAACATCTCGATCGGAGCGCATGTCGAAGGGGTGTTCGAGCATCATCCCAATTCTGACCCTCCGTACTCTCTACTGCACTGGCGGCTTTCCTCTGCCCTCTGACGCGAGACGAGAGCCTCTAGGAGGTCCTACGGTTTGTCTGAGTGCGAGAGTAGCACCCGTTCGATCTGGCCGCGAATGCCATGAGGTGCTTGCGAAGAACCTACCAGCGCGTTCCTGATCTCTGACGGTATTTGAAGCTGCGGCGCACCAGTGCGGGCATGGCAATCTTGGCTAGGCAGGCAGCCCTGATTGGTCGATTGACTCCGATAGTTGGCGGAATGGCTAGCATTGCGCGCGGCTCGAATTTTTCTGTTAATTCATGACTGAAGATTTGAGGCGGATGTAACGTCGGCATTTGTCCGTCAGATCTGAAAAATTGTGCTTGCAGATCAACGGCGAAGCGTCGTTCGAAATGATCGAGTGGGAGTGAGGCGGGCGTAGAAGAAGTTGGGTCGGGGATAGACAGGAGTAGGCTTGTAGTGGCATTGGCCGATCGTCTCCGATAATTCGTGAAGGTCTGAGTCGTCTGGGCGCGGAACGAACGGAATGAACTGGGCGAAGTTTGCGGTCTTATACGCGGGAGCCTTGTTCGGCGCCGTCGCGGCCGTCCCGGCGTCGGCGGGGCCAACGGAGCAGATCGCCGTCGTCGGGCTTTCCAAACCGGTCGACATCCTCATCGACCCCTGGGGTGTGCCGCATGCCTTTGCGGACAATGTCGAGGATGCCTTCTTCGCGCAGGGCTTCGTGACGGCGCGTGATCGGCTGTGGGAGATCGACCTGATGCACCGGCGCCGGCTGGGCCGCATGGCCGCGGTGCTGGGACCAGCGTTCGTGCCGTTCGACCAGGCCGCGCGACTGTTTCTTGACCGCCGCGATCCCGCCGCGCTGTGGGCGGCGGTCGGGCCGCGGGTTCAGAGCATCGCGCGCAGCTATGTGGCCGGGATCAATGCCTACGTCGCGCTGACGGTCGCGCAACCGGCGTTGCTGCCGGTCCAGTTCCAGCTCACCGGGCTCACGCCGACGCTGTGGGAGGCGGACGACCTGGTGCGCATCCAGCAGGCGGACGACAGTCCTTCGATCGAGCGGCAGGTGCGGCGCGCCCTGGCCGCCTGCACCGGAACGCTGGCACTGGACGCGCTGCGGGCGCCGCTCGAGCCGGCCTAGACGATCGGCGTGCCGGCCGGGCTCGATCCGTGCGGCATCGGGAGCGACGACCTGGAGCCGCTGCTGCGGCTGACTGCGCCGCTGCCCTGGCCACAGGCCGCGGCGCCGGTCTCGCCGGGCCGCTCCGGCGCGCTCGGGATCGCCCCCGACGGCGCCCAGAACGGCAGCAACGCCTGGGCGATCGCGCCCAATCACACTGCCACGGGCCGGCCGATCCTGGCCAATGACCCGCATCTTCCGATCGGCATCCCGTCGCCGAGATACGTCATCCACCTGGCGGCGCCTGGCTTCGACCTGGCTGGGGGAAGCAGCCCGGGAACTCCGGGCGTGTCCAACGGCCACAACGATCGCATCGGCTTCGGGCGCACCAATTTCAATTTGGCCCGCGACGATCTGTTCGTCCTGGAGACCAAGCCCGACGACCCCGACAGCTATCGCCATGGCGACAGCTGGGAGCCGGTCACCACGGTGACCGAGGCGATTGCGGTCAAGGGCGCCGCACCGGCGGTGGTCAAGCTGCGATACACCAGGCTCGGGCCCGTCGTCGCCGACCAGCCCCAGCGGCACCGCCTGCTGGTGGCGCGCCTGTCATGGATGGAGCGGCCGGGTGCCGTGCTGCTGAGCCAGCTACCCTATAACCTGGCCGGCGACTGGGCGTCGTTCAACGCGGCGCTGGCCCAGTACCCGTTCGGTACCAGCTTCATGTATGCCGACGTCGACGGCCATATCGGCTGGCGGCCGGCAGGCTGGGTCCCGGTGCGGCCGCACCATGACGGGCTGCTGCCGGCGCCGGGTGACGGCCGCTACGACTGGGCCGGGCTAATCCCGCTCGACCAGCTGCCCAGCAGCCTCGACCCGCCCCGGGGCTGGCTGGCCAACGCCAATCAGATGAGCCTGCCACCGGACTACCCGGTCGCCGAGCGCAAGCTCGGCTTTGACTGGGTCCGCGCGGATCGCTATCGACGGATCGCCGAGGTGCTGGAGCCGGCGCGGCAGGTCACGTTGGCGGACAGCATCGCCCTGCAGCACGACACGATGTCGGTGCGCGCCCGCCAGCTGATGCCACTGCTCGCGATGCTCCACCCCGACGGGCTTGCGGCCCAGGCGGCGCAGGCCAGGCTGCTGGCATGGGATGCCCGCGTCGACGCGGGCAGCGCCGAAGCGGCTCTGTTCGAGGCCTGGTGGATGAAACTGCTGCCCGCCGCAACCCGGCTGTTGAGCCCAGACAAGCCGGGGCCGCCGTGGGTCGACGGCCGCGTCCTGATCCCCGCGCTGCTGACGCCGGACGACCGGTTCGGCGCCGATCCCGCTAGTGCGCGCGACCGGCTGCTGGCCGAGGCCTTGGATCAGGTCGTCCAGACGCTCACCCGCCTGCTGGGCAGCGACCAGTCCAAATGGAGCTGGGGTGCCATTCACACGGTCGATCTGGACCCGGCGCTCGGGGGGCTGATGGATCCGGCGACGCGCTCCGGCGCCGGTATCCGCGGTGGCCACTCGGGCGGCGACAGCGACACGGTGATGGCACGCTGGATCGACGACCGCGGCCGCGTAACCGGCGGCGCCGCCTACACCATGGTGCTCGACGTCGGCGCCTGGGATAACTCGCTGGTGCTGAACTTCCCGGGGCAGTCCGCCGATCCGCGCAGCCCGCACTACCGCGATCTGTACGAGCGCTGGCTGGCCGGCACGCCGTTCCCGCTGCTGATCAGCCGGGACCGGATCGAGGCGGTGGCCGAAAGCCGGATCTTGCTATCGCCGGTGCCCTGAACGCCAAATATTCGGTCGCGCGCTGCTCCAAGAAGTTAAGCGCGCGCGACCAGTTCTCGGCGTCGATCACACGGTCGGCGATCGATTACTGCTCCTTCTTGAACAAATCCTGGAAGATCAGCTGGCCCCAAGTGCGGCCGCGTGCGTGCACCAGCGCGCCACCCTCGTTGAGCTTTCCTAGCTTGACGGGTGCGAACCCGAGTTGTTTGGCCAAGGCCGCCACGGGAGCGATCGCGTCCTCGTTGTCACCAGACAGAAAGACGAGCCGCGATCGCTCCACTCGTGCTGCTGACGTTAGTCTTCGGCTATGTCGCGGTGCGGCGTTGCTAGTTGATTCGAGAAAATTGGACCGATTGATAGTGATAGTCGCTGACAGCGGAGATTTTCTGGAGCGATCAAATTCGTCTTTGAATTCAAAAGCCATGCGCATCTGACGGTTCGGACGACGGGAGTTTTCAAGGCGGCGGAGAACTCTTTGCAACGACAAATCAACTCATTAGGCACGATGCGAACAATTGAGTGGTGAGCGCGATGAGATAGCCCCAGCCACATGGCACGTTCGAGCGTCGCTTTTGCGCTCAAGCGGGCGAAAGCGACCACGCGACTTCAGTTTCGCGGAGCATTCCGTAGGGGAGATCCTCTTGATCCGGTCGTGCGCGAAATTTCGCCCTGTAGAGCGTCGGCAGCGCCTGTAGGCGTGCTATGTGCTCGTCCAGCCAGGATCGCAGCTGGTCGTATTTCGCATCGATTCCGCCGTGCCCGGGATGTGTCTTAACGTCAGCTTCGCCGTTCCGAAATTTGCGTTGCCAGGCCAGAAAGATGTCCGAATAGCGGATAGCGCGTTGCATGAACTCAGGCCCAACGGGATAGAGCCTGAAATTGCTAGAATAGTCGTCCTCATTTTCATCAAATAGAGAAGCAAAATAATGGGGAGCGCCGTTCAAGTCGGCGGTGCCGGTCCGAACTCCATCATAGAAATCCCACACCGTATGGACTCGTTCATATCGCATCAAGTTTGACAGCATAGCACAAATCTGATGTCCGTTCCGGCACCCGATGTTGATAGTGCAGCATTATTTATCCGGGTTAGAGCCGTAGATCCCCGCGGCCTGGGCAATCAGTTCGAACGAACGCAGCCGCCTGGCATGATCGTAGACGTCGGAGACGACGATGAGCTCGTCGGCCTGGGTTTCCTTCACCAACGCCTCTAACCCGGCGCGCACCGTGTCGGGAGATCCGACGATCGACCGTGCGAGCATGCGCATGGCCTGGGCCTTTTCCATCGGCGACCAGTAGGTTTCGATGTCGTCGATCGGCGGCTGGCTCAAGCCGCGCGCGCCGCGGAAGATGTTCGCAAACGACATCTGTTGTGTTGTGGCGAGACGGCGCGCCTCGGCGTCGCTGGATGCCGCAATGATGTTGACACCGACCATGGCATAGGGCCGGTCGAGCTGTTCGGAGGGCTTGAAGCGGCTGCGATAGATCTGCAGCGCCGGGATGAGTTCGTCCGGCGCGAAGTGCGAAGCGAAGGCATAGGGAAGCCCGAGCTCGGCGGCCAGCATGGCGCCGAAATGGCTTGATCCGAGAATCCAGAGCGGCACCTCCGTTCCCGCCGCTGGCACGGCCTGGATGCGCTGGTTTGGACCGGCCGGCGCCAGGAAAGCCTGCACTTCCAGGACGTCCTGGGGGAAGTTGTCGGCCGCTTCGGGCGAGCGGCGCAGGGCGCGCAGCGTCAGCTGGTCGGTGCCTGGTGCGCGTCCGAGGCCAAGATCGACCCGGCCCGGAAACAACCGCGCCAACGTCCCGAACTGCTCGGCGATGACATAGGGCGCGTGGTTGGGCAGCATGATGCCGCCGGCCCCGATCCGAATCTTGCTTGTGCCGCCGCCGATATGGGCGAGCACGACCGACGTCGCGGCGCTGGCAATCCCCGGCATGTTGTGATGCTCGGCAACCCAGATGCGGCGATAGCCCCAGCGCTCGGCATGGACAGCGAGATCGCGCGCGTTGTCGAGCGCACCCCGCGCATCCGTCTCCTCGGTCACGCGCACGAGATCGAGGATGGACAGAGGCGTCATGACGTTCTCCCGCAAGGAAGCCCACAGCAGTTCGGGGCGATTGGAGCAAGCCAGCCGCGCAGCCGTCGGACAGCGGACAGGGTCTCCGCTTGCCGCGCTGGGTATATGGAGACTATCTCGGGCGGGTCAATGCATTTGCATCGATGTGGCGATGGAATATGCTTTGCTGATCCGCGCCTCACGATCTTCTCGACATCTTCTCAAAGCGCTTGATCAACCGCTCGCGCTTGAGACGGGACAGCCGGTTGATCCAGAACAGGCCGTTGAGCTGGTCGATCTCGTGCTGGTGGCAGACGGCGCGCAAGTCCTCCGACTCCTCCGTCTGCATGTTGCCGTCGAGATCCTGATAGCTGATCCGGACGCGCGCATGACGCTGGATCTCGTCATTGATGCCAGGCATCGAGACGCTGCCTTCCCGGTGCATGATCATCTCGGACGATGCCCATGTGATCTCCGGATTGATGTAGGTGCGGGCGCCATCGCCGGAGCCGAGGTCGAGCACGACGACCCGCAAGAAGACCCCGATATGCGGCGCCGTGATCCCGATTCCGGGCGCCGCGTGCATCGTCTCAAGCAGATCGTTTGCAAGCTCCCGCAGCGCCTCGTCGAATTCGGTCACAGGCCGTGCCGGGATCGCGAGCCTCGGGTCGGGGTAGCGGACGATGGGGCGGACAGTCATGATCTCTTTGGAAACGGCCGCAGGTGAGCTTCGGCGCTGCATAACCTATATTGCGTGCCGCACAGCTTGCGCCGTAAAAAAAGTTGTCAGCGCTCACTTTTATCTGTCGGTTCCGGCCCATCGCATTCGTCTTCTGCGGTAGCAACGCTGTACAGGAGACCAGGAATGACCGCTTCTCGCTATCGCTGGGTGATCGTCGCGGCCGGAGGGCTGCTCGGCTGTGTCGCCATCGGCGGCATGTTCTCGCTCCCCGTGCTGCTGCAGCCGATTGCGCGGGACACCGGCTGGTCGGTGACGGGGGTGTCCAGCGCCATGACCATCGGTTTTCTCGCGATGGCGCTGACCAGCATGGTCTGGGGCACCTTGTCCGACCGGGTGGGGCCGCTGCCGGTGGTGTTGACCGGCTCCGTGGTCATTGCGGCGAGCCTTGCGCTGGCCAGCCGGGCGACGTCGCTTCTAGCATTTCAATTGGCCTTCGGCGTGATGGTCGGCGGCGCCACCGCTGCGATCTTTGCGCCGATGATGGCGACCGTCACGGGCTGGTTCGACACCCATCGCAGCCTCGCGGTCTCTCTGGTCTCGGCCGGGATGGGAATGGCGCCGATGACCATGTCGCCGCTGGTCGCCTGGCTCGTCTCGCATCATGACTGGCGGACCTCGATGCAGATCCTCGCCGTGGTCGTCGCGGCGATCATGATTCCGGTGTCGCTGTTCGTCCGGCGCGCGCCGGCGCTCGAGGCCGCGCTTGCCGCCCCAAGCAACGGGGCTGCGCCGCAAGCGGAGATGTCGCTTGCGCAGGCGCTGCGCTCGCCACAGTTCGCAACCTTACTCGCTACCAACTTCTTCTGCTGCGCGACCCATTCGGGCCCGATCATCCATACCGTGAGCTATGCCGTCACTTGCGGCATTCCGATGATCGCCGCGGTCACCATCTACAGCGTGGAGGGCCTCTCCGGCATGGGCGGGCGCATCGTGTTCGGCTTGCTAGGCGACCGGTTTGGCGCCAAGCGGACGCTGGTTGCGGGCCTGCTCGTGCAGGCGTTCGGCGCGCTGGCTTACGTCTTCGCCCGCGAGCTCGCCGCGTTCTATGCCGTGGCGGCGCTGTTCGGCTTCGTCTATGCCGGCACCATGCCGCTCTATTCGGCGCTCGCCCGCGAGAATTTCCCGCTACGCATGATGGGGACGGTGATCGGCGGCCTTGCGATGGCCGGCAGCCTCGGCATGGCGTCAGGGCCGGTGGCGGGTGGTTTGATCTACGACACCTTCGCCAGCTACGCCTGGCTTTACATCGGCTCCTGGGCGGTCGGACTGGGCGCGTTCCTGATCGCGACGACGTTCAGGCCATTCCCCAAGGTCGAGGCCGAGCCCGTGGCTGCACCGGCATAGGAGGTATGCCCGGCGCTCTGCGGCCAAAGCGAGAGCGCTGTGGCAGCATCGCCGTCGTTCCAACCATGTCAGGACATCCCAATGGCACGCATGCGTTGTATCACCGAGATGGGCATGGGCGTCGACGTTCATGGCAAGGACCCGACCAAGGCTGCGAAGCGCGCGGTGTCGGACGCGATCAGGCATTCGAGCCTCGGCTTCTTCCGAATGCTCGGCAAGACCGCGAACGACATGTTCGTCGACGTCACGATCGGCGTGCCCGATCCTGATGGCGTCGACACCACTGCGGTGGCCGACGAGCTGCCTTACGGCGCCGTGACCGTCACTGCAGTGAAGGGTGGGCTGGAAATTCCGGCCGAGAGTGGAGGGGACTCCATCATTATCGCCAATGCCGCTGTCATTGTGAGCCTCGACGACGGCACGGCCGGCTAAGCCCATCAAGGCTGCACGGTCGAGGGAACGCCGAATTCCGTTTCAACAACGGACCCGCGCTCGTCCGAATGGCGAGAGGCGGTCGCCGGGCCGTCCTCCAGGAGCAGGGCGAAAATCTCCCGCGCCTCGCGCACTCCGCGCAGCGTGTGGCGGCCGAGCGACTCGAGCCGGCCGGTATCGCCGGCAGCTGCAGCGAATTCCGCAGACACCAGCACCTTCCGGTCGAGCGGCTCGCACAACGCTTCGATGCGCGCGACCTCGTTGACGGCAGGACCGATCACGGTGAAGTCCAGCCGGTCCACCGCGCCGACGTTGCCGTACAGCACTTCGCCGCAATGCAAGGCGAGATCGACCGCGGCGGTTGGCTTGCCGGCCTCGCTCCGCCCGAGATTGAGAGCCTCCAGCGCCGCCATTGCCTCGGCGGCTGCATCGAGGGCATGCCGGCAGGTCTCGCGCTGCGACTGCGGCTCGAAGGGCAGGATGGCGAGCATGCCGTCGCCGAGGAATTTGAGCACCTGGCCGCCGCGCGGACGCAATGACGCCGCCAGTGTTTCAAACACGCCATCGAGCAGATCGATGACGACCGGACCGGGCCAGGCGTCGGCGATCGGCGTGAAGCCGCGGATGTCCGCAAACCATAGCACCGCGCGGATGGTTTCGACCGAGCCGCGTTCGATCGCACCGGCATGGACCCGCTGTCCGGGATCGGCGCCCAGATAGGCGCCGAGCAGGCTCGCAGCGATGGTATGGCTCGCCTGCGCCATCACGGCCAGCGAAATGGCGGGCAGCACGGAATGAAGCACGACGAGGTCGTTCTCAGAGAAGCCGTCCAACCGGTCCGTCGCAAAGGAATAGACGACGCCGGACCCCCGCGAGGCGTCACCGTCCACTCCGAAGCCGCGGAGATAAGCCAAGTAGTCGGTGGCGCCCGCTGCCGCAAGCGTTTTCAGAATCGGAAAATCAAGCCGTGCCTCGGGTCCTGCGAGACGCCGACGCAGGCTTACCTCGTCGGGCACGTCCGGCAGCTTGGTCTGCTCGACGAGATACGCGAAGGGAGTGGTCAGCCAATCTCGATCGATCAGGTGGCTGCGCTCGACCTGGGTCAACTCCATGGCGTTGAGGTGGCGCTGCCAGGTATAGCCGTAGGCACCCCACTGGGGATGAAGCGTGCGCATGCCGGCGAAGGCGTGCCACAGCGGTACGCCGGCAATGATCAGGCGATGACAGAGCTCATCGAACAGCCGCTCGACCGCGGTGCCCTGCAAGCCTTCTTTCACTGCCCAGACATTCAGGTCGACGATGTGCTGCATCACCATGGGATCAAGGGTCCTCAGGCGGGACGACACGTTCAGGATCGGCTCCGTCATGGGGAAAGCTCCGGTGCATATGGCTCGCGCGTCACCGGCCCGGGCAGGACCGGTGTGCCAGCGGATGAGATCAGCATAGCAGGACCGCCGCTCCAGCGCACTTGGACGGGGTACGCTATGCGCGCGGAAACGGTCACATCAACGGCGTCCGACGGCGCAGGCGGGGAAAGATCGAGGAGGCGGCCGATCGTGAGTCTCGACGACGGCTAAAGCGGCTGCCGCCAGCCTAGCCGCCGTCTCCGCGCGCCACATCGCGCAGCAGCGCGATCAGCTGCGGCGCGTCGCGGCGGATCTGGGCGAGATGTGCCGCTGACAGCTTTTCAAGCAGCCGGTTGGCCTTCGCGGTCAGCGAGAGCAAGACCCTGCGGCGATCGACCTCGTCGCGCTCGCGCCGCACGAGGCCCGCGTCCTCCAGGCGGTCGACGAGTTCGACCGCGGTCTGCGGCTTCAAGAGAAGGTGTTCGGCGAGATCATTGACGGTCATGCCCGCCTCCGGCGCGAGGCCCCGGATGGCCAGAATCGCCTGATGCTGCTGCGAGGGCAGTCCGGCGTTGCGGGCCGCATCCTCGCTGAACGCCAGAAATATCCGCAGCGACCGCCGGAAAGAGGCCAGGGTCGCATAGTCCCGCTGGTCCAGCACATGGGTTGCGGGGCGGCGGCGCTTTCGACTTTCGTTCATGTGACCCGTTGAATTAGTTCGTAATACGAGTTATTCGCAGTGCGACATAATTGGATTCGTGCAGGCTCCGCTTTCCGGGCGGCTGCCCGGGAGAGCTCGTCTTGCATCGTTCGCAATCCGCCAATGCTGCGCCGTCTCGGCTCGGCGACTTTACCACTGATCTTCGCGTCCTTGTGCTGGTTGCGATGGCCCTCTTTGTCGGCACGGGCGGCGTGGCGGCGGCGTGGGTGCTGCTGCGGGCCATCGCGCTGGTGACCAACCTGGTCTGGTTCCAGACCATCGATGCGCACACGGTGTCGCTGGTCGGTGCCAGGGCCAATTGGTGGATGGTGGCCGCGCCCGCACTCGGCGGCCTGATCATCGGATTGATGGCGCGATTCGGCTCGGAGAAGATCCGCGGCCACGGCATTCCCGAGGCGATCGAGGCGATCTTGATTGGCGAAAGCCGGATGTCGCCCAAGGTCGCGCTGCTCAAGCCGCTGTCCTCCGCGATTTCGATCGGTACCGGCGGGCCGTTCGGCGCCGAAGGCCCGATCATCATGACGGGCGGCGCGATCGGCTCGCTGTTTGCGCAATGTTTCAGCCTCAGCGCCGCCGAACGCAAGACGCTCTTGGTGGCGGGCGCCGCGGCCGGCATGACCGCGGTGTTCGGCACGCCGATCGCCGCCGTGCTGCTCGCGGTCGAACTCTTGCTGTTCGAGTGGAAGCCGCGCAGCATGATTCCCGTCATCACCGCCTGCGCGCTCGCCGCGGCGTTGCGGCCGCTCGCCATCGGATCGGGGCCGCTGTTTCCGTTCACCGGTGTGCTCGATCCGTCCTGGTGGCGGCTTGTTGCGGCGATCGGCGTCGGCATTGTCGCGGGGCTGCAATCGGGCCTGCTGACGGGCGTCCTGTACAAGGCCGAGGACTTTTTCGGCGCGCTGCCGATCCACTGGATGTGGTGGCCTGCGATCGGCGGCATCGTGGTCGGGCTCGGCGGCCTGGTCGAGCCGCGCGCGCTCAGCGTCGGCTATGATGTGATCGGCGATCTGCTCGGCGGCCACATGACGGCCGCGCAGGTCGGCATGATTCTCATTGTAAAGTCGGTCATCTGGATCATCGCGCTGGCCTCGGGCACCTCGGGCGGCGTGCTGGCGCCGTTGTTGATCTTCGGCGGCTGCCTCGGCTGGCTCGAGGGCCAGTTCCTGCCGGGCGAGGCGGGGACCTGGGCGCTGATCGGCATGGCCGCGATGATGGGTGGCACCATGCGCTCGCCGTTGACCGGCATCATGTTTGCCCTCGAGCTGACGGGCGATTTCGCGCTGCTCGGGCCGCTGCTTGCGGCAACCGGCGCCGCCTATGCGGTCACCGTGCTCCTGCTCAAGCGCTCGATCCTGACCGAGAAGATCGCGCGCCGTGGCCAGCATGTGGTGCGCGAATACAGCATCGATCCGTTCGAACTGCTGCGGGTCTCCGACGTCATGGTGCGCGAGGTCGACACCCTGCCGGCCGACATGACCGTCGATCAGGCGATCGCCTTCTTCTCGGCCGACGCGCATCGCCATAAATCCTATCCGATCAAGAGCAAGGACGGCCGTGTCATCGGCATGGTTTCGCGCGCCGACATCCTGCGCTGGCGGACCGAGCCCGACGTGCACGCCGAGACCCTGTTCGAGCGCCACTCCGACGATTCACCCGTCGTCGGACATGCCGATGAGACCGTGGCGCGGCTGGCCGACCGGATGGCGGCGGAAGATATCGGCCGCGTGCCGATTGTCGAGCGCAGCACAATGCGCCTCGTCGGCCTCGTCTCACGCAAGGACCTGTTGCGCATCCGCCGCGAAGCCCGCGCCGCCGAGGAGACGCGGCGGAGCTATTTCGGCAGGACGCTTGCGGCGGAGGAGGAGCGGCCCGTCGGCGAAATTGCTAACGCAGGGGATTGAGTGTTTCGACGTCGGCAAAATGCTTTTCGTTGTCGGTGACGACGATGCACCCATTCGCTGCGGCCACAGCGGCGACAATGGTGTCGAGCGCGCTTCGCGGCTGACCGGCGGACGTGCCAGCGGCCATGAATCGCCCCCAGACCAAGGCGGCTTTCTCGTCAAAAGAGAGGATGCGACCAGCGAACAGGGATTGCGGCCCCTCGGGTCCGGAGAACCAGGCCTCCAGTTCGTCGCGGCGCTTGCCTGCTGGCTCTTGCAGCACGCCTCGCCAGATCTCGGCCACCGTCAGCGACGAGATGAAAAGATCTTCATCGGCCTGATCGGCCATCCAGGCGACAAGTGAGGCCGAAGGCTTTGGCTTGACGAGATTGCTGATGATGTTCGTGTCGAGAAGATAGCGCATCACAGATCAATGTCGCGTCCTTCATCGTGCCCGCGGGCCAAGTCCAGATCGGCACCGACCAGTGGCGAGCGCCGCAAAGCCGCGAGAATGCCACCCTTGCGAGGTGGCTCACCCGACACGGTTCGGTTCACGACAGCGCGCAACCGCGCGGCGTCCGGATCGTCTTCGGCGAGACGGCGCGCGAGGGTGCGGATCAGGTCGCGATCAGAATCGAGGCCCAGCACCTCGAAGCGCGCGAGCCCACGCTTTTTCAGTCTGGCGCGATAGCTTTTGATGGCCCGGCGTTGGGAGGCGTTTGCCACCGGAGTCTCCCTTATATATCCAGTAATATATCCGGATGTGCGGGAGAGGTCAAGGAGCCGCCAAGGCGTGGTTCTTCAACTTCGCTTCGGCCGCCTGACCGCGCGCACCTTGCCGCTGTTGCCGCCGCCGCAGAAGAACTGGTCGGCGCCGTTGGACTCCAGGCCCGATATGCCGATGCCGGCTGGCATGTCCAGCCGCTCCAGCGTCTCGCCGCTTTGCGGATCGATGCGGCGCAGGTCGCTCTCATCGCCCTCCCAGGTCGCGTGCCAGAGCTCGCCGTCGATCCAGGTGACGCCGGTGACGAAGCGGCTGGATTCGATGGAGCGCAGGATCTTGCCGGTCTCGGGATCGACCTGGTGGATCTTGCGCGCGCGATATTCGCCGACCCAGAGCGAGCCTTCGGCCCAGGCCATGCCGGAGTCGCCGCCATTGCCCGGCGCGGGAATGGTCGCCAGCACCTTGCCGGTCGCGGGATCGATCTTCTGGATGCGGTTCTCGGCGATTTGATAGAGATGCTGTCCGTCGAAGGCGGTGCCCGCATGGGCCGCGACATCGATCGCGTGCTTCACTTGGCCCTGCTCGGGGTCGAGCGCATTGAGCTTCTCGCCGGAGGCGAACCACACATTCTGCCCGTCATAGGAAACGCCGGCGACGCGCTCGACGCCCGGAAACGGGCCATATTCCCGGATGATTTCGGCCGCCGCTCGTTTCATGCTTTCGCGCTCCCGCTTCTTGCCCGTTGCTGTCTCGATCCTAGCTGCCCGGGAGGGAGAGCGGGAGTAACAAGGTCGTCGCGAGTCCGCCGATCGGTGGCGTCATCCAGCGTCGGGCTCGGCCCCGGCCAATCCATTGTACCTTGCCGGCCGCGCCAAGCGCGTCGAGCGAGCGCTGTACGGTCCGCTGGCTGGCGCCACAGGCCAGCGCCAGCGCCGAGCTCGACCAGGATTCGCCGTCGGCGAGCAGGGCGAGCACCGCCGCGTGCTCTTCCTCTACGGGGAGCGTCAGCACCACGACATCGCGTTGGCGATGCGGAGCGAGTGCAAAGCCATCCCTGGTCGCGCTCACGTCAGCCGAGGGCCGCAGCAGGCGGCGCAGCCGCCCGATCTCGACCCGCAGCCGCGCGCGATGCGATTCATCGGCGTGCTTGCCGCCAAAGGCGCGCGTGACCAGCGTGCTGCGGGAGACGTCGTTCGGCCAAGCCTCGGCCAAGGCACGCGCGAGTGCGAACAGCACGGGACGCGTTGCGAGCGCGATGAGCCTGCCGGCGTCGTGGACGGCATAGCGGCAGGCATCCACGACCAACGCCTTCGAGGCGAGCAGCGCTTCGACCTCCTCCAATGTGACGAGCCGCTCCTCGCCGCGCGCGATCAGCCGCGCGGCGGGCGCATCCAAGGCCTGGGAGGCGTTAGCAACTTCAGTCAGGAGTTCGGCGATGCCGGCCCGATGGGCCGCGTGCCTGGCCCGGGCGAGCGCATCGCGTGCAGCCCGGGTCCGGAGGCGGCGCATGGCAATGCCGGCAACCGCGAGCTCCTGGACAGCGCGCAAGGCCGGCGGAAGAGGGGTGGGGTCGAGTTGGGCAAGCTTGCGCTCGGCTTCATCGAGGCGTCCGACCAGGAGCAGGCGGCGGATTTCGAGCGTCCGCGCATGTGCGGCGTTCAGCCGGTCCTCGTGCTCATCCAGCGTCGCGCGCGCCGCCTCGAGCGCTTTGACGGGAAAGGCGAGGTCGCGCGAGGCGAGCGCAATCTCGGCCTCGGCCACCACGCATCGGGCTCGCGCGACGGGCTCTCGCGGACCGAAGGCGCGCGCCGCACTTTTCAACAGCACCTTGGCGCGCGCCAGATCGCCGAGCCGAGCCATCGCAATGCCGCGCAGCGCGAGCGCCGGCGCATCATCGCGAAGCGCGACGCGGTTCAGCGCCCCGAGCGGATCACCTCGCGCCAGCGCCAGCGCCGCTGCCGTGATCAGCGAGTCCATTTGAATCCCGCCACACTTGTCACTCTCACCGGTGGATGCCCGGTACTAGTCTATCTCCCGCCGACAAGCCAGTACGCTGGAGCCAGAAGGTCACTGCCATGGTCGATTGGACAATCCTCTCCCCAAGCTTTCTCACGCTCGTCGTGGAGTGGATCGCGGCGGTTGTCACCGCCTCTGCGTCCGGGCTGGTGCGGCCCACCAACACAGTCCAGAGGAACCATCCATGACGGCCCACATGACCGGAACACGAGACGAATGGCTGACTGCACGACTTGATCTCCTCGCGGCCGAGAAGGAACTGACCCGTCGCAGCGACGAACTGGCGAGGCAGCGGCAGGCGCTGCCCTGGGTGCGCATCGACAAGGCCTATCGGTTCGCCACCGATGAAGGAGACGCTTCGCTTGCCGACCTGTTCAAGGGCCGCTCCCAGCTTTTGATCTATCACTTCATGTTTGGGCCCGATTACACGGCTGGTTGTCCGTCCTGCTCGTCGATCGCCGATGGGTTCAACGGCATCGCCGTGCACCTGGCGAACCATGACGTGATGCTCATGGCGGTGTCGCGCGCGCCGCTTCCGAAGCTGCAGGCCTTCAGGCAGCGGATGGGCTGGAGCTTTCCCTGGGCGTCATCGCTCGGCAGCGACTTCAACGCCGACTTCAGCGTGTTCTTCACGGAAGCGCAGCAACGCGATGGCGGCGCCGACTACAATTACCGGCCGCAGGCGCCGGCGCCCCTGCAGGCGTGGCGGTCGGGAGGCGGCGAGGGGCCGGCCGCACAAAGCGCCGCGCAGGCCGGCACCGATGTCGCGACATTTGCCCGCGAAAGGCCCGGCCTCAGCGCCTTCGTCAAGAAGGACGGCATCGTCTATCACACCTACTCGACCTATGCTCGCGGGCTCGACGGGCTCTGGGGCATGTTCCAATGGCTCGACCGCGCGCCGCTCGGGCGCAATGAGCAGGGCATCTGGTGGCGCCATCATGACAAGTACGACCAGCATTGAGCCCGCCACCTCGGTGCGTGGCATTGCCGATTGGCTGTCGCTTGCGGCTGCGCCGAGCTTCGCGCTGATGGCACTCGTGACCTATTGCCTCGGCGGCGGCGCGACGGACATGCTTTGCGGCCCGATGCAACGCATGTCATCGCTGGGCGGAATGGTGCCGATGTATCTCCTGATGAGCACCTTCCATCTGACACCCTGGCTGAAGCTTGTCTGCGGCCGCCGCGCTGAGCGGTCCCGCGCGTGAGGCTCACACCAGCCGGTTGTTGGCGAGGTGCGTGGTTGCCTTATCGCAGGTGGCGTCGACCGCAACGGCAGTCTTCGCCACCTTGCCGTGCGCGATCGTGTTGTTGCTGATCGTGACATTGCGCGCCCTCCCGACATAGATCGCGCTGTCCGGCCTGATGCCATAGAGCTGGCCGGCCTCAAATGCGGTGCCGCGGATGAATGTCTGGCCGATGGCATTGCCGTCGATCTTCACGCCGTCGGCATTGCTGACAAAGATGGCGTAGAGATAGGAATCGTCGATGTGGTTGCCCGCGATGGTGACATTGCGGTTCTGCAGGTTGTTCGGAAAGCCCTTGGTGCTGTCGGGCGCCACCATGCCGACATAGATCGCGCCCAGTGCGCTGTTGCCGGCGGTGGCCTCATTGGCCCCGGTGATCGAATGGCTGAAACGGTTGTTCCTGACAACGAGATTGTCGGCGAAGCCGGATTCCGACCAGAAGCCGATGTCGCTGCCGGCCTGTACGGCGGTTGCCGATGAGAAGGTGAACTGGCAATCCTCGACGGCCGCATTCGGCGCCTTCACGAGCACGCGGCCGCAGGCATGGAAGCTCGAGCGGCGGACGGCGGTGCCGGCGCCGATCCGCGACAAGGAGGTGATGGCATCGCCGACCTTGAGCGGCAAATCCTGCTGCAGCGTGACGTCATAGATCAGATCGGGCTGCGTGGTCGGGCTCCTGTCCTTCCAGAGCGCGGCGATCTTTGCCTTGAGCTCCGGCGCATGGCGCTTTGAAAACTGCGTGATCCTGGTGCGCCCGAGCGAGCGGAAGCTCGCCTGGTCGCAGCTCTCGACGGTGTCGCCGGCGGCAAGCCCGATGTCCCATTTCGGCGTCAGCAGATAACGCCCCGGCGCCTGTTTCGCGATCACGTAATAGTAGAAGCCGTGGACGTTGACGGCATCATCGGAGGTGTTTGCATAGGTGCAATCCTCGATCGTCGGCCGGCGCTCGACAGTGGTGAAATGTGAGCCGTCGGAATTGGTGGAGATCAGCCGGTCCGTGGTCGCGCCCTTCGGCCGCGGGCCGGGCACGATCGACACCTTCTGCAGCAGCATCGAGCCTGGGCCGCCGTTTTCGAGAATCCCCATGGCAGGAGAGGCAAACAGCTTCACGTCGATGAAGCTGGTCGCATCGCTGCCCTCGACTGCGATCGCATCCGAATAGGAGTTGGCGACGGTGACGACATCGCCGACCGCCACCGGCAGCTGGCTCGCAAAGCGATCGTTGGCGCCCCAGCGCAGATGCACCTTGATCAGGCCCGGCGACAGCCGCTCCACCTTGGCGGGGTTGAGAAAATCCCGCGCGCCTGCCTTCAGCGCTCTTGTGTTGCGGTCCATTACCTTGAAAAAGCCGTCGGTGATGCTGGCAAGAAACGCGGGATCATCGGGATAGCCGGGATCGACTTTCACCGTGATCTGCGTCGCCGTCTTGTCGAAGCCGGCGATGATCCCTTGGGTGAAGGGCAGTGGGTCGTAATCGATGGACAGGTCGCGAACGGTGACATGGCTGGACGACGAGATACGCAATGTCGAATCCCGCGTGGTATTGATCAGCTGCGCGCCGTTGCCGTTGAGCTCGAAGCCGTTGAGCTGCCTGAAGACGAGCGGCCGCTTGATCCGGTAGATCGCGTTCCTCTGCAGATTGAGCACGACATGAACGGGCCCGCCGCCCTTGGCGGCGCTTGCGGCAGCCTTCTCGACCTCTGCAATGGCCTTGGCAAAGGCTGCATCCGCATCGACGCCAGGGTTGAGAAAGCTCGCGATGTCGAAGCTTGCCGCGTTGGCCTGGCCCTGAGCATGCGCGCCGCGTCCGATCAGGGATGTCGCGGCAAAGGATGAGGCGAGGGTGATCGCTCGGCGGCGGCTGAGCGGCTGCATGCGAGTGGCTCCTTGCGGTCAAGTCCGCGGCATTGTCGGGCGGCTCACATGAACAGTGACCGAACGACGTTTTGATGCATGCCCGGCCTTGCGCCTGCGCGCGGAAAGTTGAACAACGCAACCCGCACAAGCAAATGAGCTCAGGATGTCCAGGGTTACACGCGCAACAAAGGCGTTGGAGGGGGCGGGCATTGCCTGCACGGTTCATGCCTATGACTACGACCCTGACGCCGAGCAGATCGGGATGCAGGCGGCCGAAGCCATGGGCGAGGAGCCGGCGCGTGTCCTGAAGACGCTAATGGCAATGGTCGACGGCAAGCCGGTCTGCGTCATCGTGCCCTCCGACCGCGAGGTCTCCATGAAAAGGCTCGCAGCTGCGTTCGGCGGCAAATCGGCGCAGATGATGAGGCCCGCGGAAGCCGAGCGCTTGTCCGGCTACAAGGTTGGCGGCATCAGCCCTTTCGGCCAGATGCGCCGGCCCAAGGTCGCGATCGAGGAGCAGGCGCTGGCGCACGACCTCGTCTATATCAATGGCGGTCAGCGCGGCCTGCAGGTGCGGCTCAACCCGCGCGATGCCGCGAAGGTGCTGGAGGCGGTGGTTGTGGGGGTCGTGGCGTGAAGGCGACCCTTGATCATGGCGCGTTGTCGGGCATCGTGCTTATATGCCGCTTCCCCAAAGATGATCCGCGACCTCGGTGACGAACTTGACGCGCTTCGATGTTGATACGCTGCGAAAGCTTGCAGGCGATAAAACCTTCGCGCGCGGTACGGCGTACTTTGAGGATGACGAGGTCGAACTGCTTGTGATTGAGCCCGGCCGGGTGCTGGCGCAGGTGACCGGCAGTGAGGATTACCGGACCGAGTTGAGGGGCCGCGGCAAGACCATCGACGGACATTGTTCGTGTCCGGCGTACGTGGAGTGGGGTTTTTGCAAGCATATGGTCGCGGTTGGCTTGGCCGCCAACGCTGCAGGCGAGACAGGCGTTGAAGGGGCTGGCGCGCTCTCGCGCATTCGGATGCACCTGAAGACCAAGAGCATCGACGCTCTCGCCGAGATGATCGTCCAACTGGCGGAGCAGGATACAAAGTTGTTCCGCAGGCTTGAGCTTGCGGCCACGGCGCTGGACGGCGACGATGCGGCGGTCGAGGCACGGTTGCGAAAGGTGATCGATGGGGCCACCCGCACCGGAAGCCATATCGACTATGAGTCGGCGCCGGAGTGGGCGGCCGGCGTCGAGGAAGCGCTGGAAACCGTCGAGTCGCTGGTCGCGAATTCCCGCGCGCCGCTTGCGCTGAGGCTCACGGAGCGCGCAATCGAACGGATTGAGCGCGCCTTGGGCAGCATCGATGATTCCGACGGTCATTGCGGCGCCTTGCTTCACCACGTCTCGGAAATCCATCTTGCCGCCGTGACTGCGATACAGCCGGACCCCGTCCAGCTTGCGCGCGACCTGTTCGAGCGGGAGATGGAGGACAAATACGACGTTTTCAGCGGCGCGGTGGCCCGATATGAGCAAGTGCTCGGGGAGCGCGGCCTTGCCGAGTATCGCCGGCTCGCCGAGAAGGCTTGGCAGAAGCTGCCGGCCCGCTCCGCGTCACGCGCCGACCAGGACCTTTCGGCCGAATACGCCCAACTGATGGGCATCCTCGACTTTTTCGCGGAGCAGGACGGCGACACCGACGCGCGCATCGCTTTGCGCGCCAAAGGGCTTTCGTCGTCGTACGATTATTTGCAACTTGCGGAGTTCTGCTTGAAGCATGGTCGTGCGAAGGACGCGCTCAGATTCGCCGAGGAAGGTCTCCGGATGTTCGAGGACAAGAGGCCGGATCAACGGCTCCTCGTCTTCACGAGCGAACTCCTGGCCAAGATGAACCGCGAGAGCGATGCAGAGAGCCATTTGTGGCGTGCTTTCGAAAAAGCGCCGACGATCGACCTCTACCAGCGACTGCGGAACATCGGTGGTGAGGCAGCGCATCGGCGTGCATTGCAGTTGCTGGAAGCCCTTTGTCATCGCAAACGGTCTGTCGGTTGGCAAAATCCGGCCGACCTGTTGGTGAGACTTCTGCTGCAGGAAAACGCGCACGACCAGGCCTGGGATACGTTCCGCAAGTTCGGTGGTTCGCCGTCTATCCATGAGCAGCTGGTGCGGGCGACTGAGAAAACCCATTCCGGCGAGGCCATTGCGTTCTACACAGCCTCGATTGAACATCTGGTCAAGTTCGGCCATTATGAGCAGGCTGCCGAGTTGATCGCAAGGCTGGCCGAACTGCGGCCCGCCGGCGAGCAAAACGCCCATGTTCTCTCTCTGAAAGTGCGCCACGGCCGCAAGCGCAATTTCATGAAGCTGTTGGGATGACCTTGCGACGCGCCGAGATCGAGGAGGAGGACCGTTATCTGCTGCGGCAGCAGCAGGACTTTCGCCGCGCCGCGGATATTGTGACCGACGCATTCACGCGCTTCGAGGAAGTCCAGGCCGTTGCGGTGATCGGTTCAGTCGCCAAGGCGCTCTGGAAGGAAGTGCCGCGCTTCTCCGAATTTCGCCGCGCTGGCATTGAGGTCTGGCATGAATGCAAGGACGTTGATCTCGCAGTGTGGATTTCGTCCTTGCACCGGCTCGGTGAGCTTCGCCGCGCGCGCGATGTTGCTCTGCGCAAGGCTTACGAGGCCGGCACGGGCCCAAGCACTGCCAATCACCAGGTCGAGATTTTTTTGATCGAGCCGGAAACAGACCGGTATCTCGGTCGCCTATGCAACTTCAACGCATGTCCCAAGGGCAAGCCGCAATGCCGGGTGCCAGGTTGTGGTGCGGTTCCCTTCAACAAGCGTCTTGAGGGTTTTGAGCCGTACGCGAATCTCCTGGCTTCCGCGCCATACGCGACGCTGTACCGGCGCGGCACTGGGCGGTTACGCTCGGCGCTGGAGCTACCCGGCGCGGCCGAATCCACGAAATAGCCTTGAGCCGCGGTGCGATCGCCGCGTCGGGGCAGCGATCTGGTCAGCTTTTCTTGGCGCTGTCACTGAGCTGCACTCTCGGCCTCCGCCTGGACGAGGAACGGGGCGGCTGATACGGGCTCTGCTGGTTGACATCGAGATCGACATCTTCCACGCAGACCTGCGGCCGCTTGTGGCTTGTGCCGTCGTGCCAGGCGCCGCTGCGAAGTTGGACGCCGCTCATTTTGGAGAGGTCCAGGCACTTCCATTGTCCGCCACGCGGCAATCCGCCGCTGCTGTCGCCTGCGAACTGGTACGCCAGAGTGCGTTCCTCGCCCTTCGTATGTCCGAGCACAATCGGACAGATGGCGCGCGCGAAGCCGCCACAGTCGCAAAGCACCTGTTTGCGTTCGGCCATCGCTTTGGCGATCAATGTATAGGTTGCGCTCGGCACAGCTCGGCAACCTGCGACACGGGATTTCGTTCCCGACATATTGCAACCGGGACGCGATCGATCGCATCAAGCTCAGAGCGGAGGGCGGCAGAAAAGCCCCGGGGCACACCTTGAAGCGCCCCCAGGGGTCGCTAATGCATGGTCTCCTCCTGGGCCGCGATCCAGGCGATCACGGCTTCGGAGAAACCATCGACGCGGGTCCAGGCGGCGTGGCCGACGCCGTGCTGGTAGGAAGCGACGTTGACCATATAGCCCCGGGCCTTGGGGTCGCCCACCTTGTCGTGGCTCTGCTCGTCGGTGAAGACGATCAGCCGATCGCCCTTGCGGTCGATCTCGGCCACAGCCTTGCCGAGGAAGGTCGAGCCGTGCGGCTGCGAGCCGATGATCGCGTCGCGGAGCGCAAAGCCGCGGCGAGGCTGGACCTTCTTCACGTCCTGGCTGAAGGTGAAGACCTCCACCTCCTCGCAAACCTCGCGGGCGAGGATCGCAAGGCCGCAGGCGGCTTCCGCACGCGTCATCTCCGACTGGGCGGACAGCGGCGCGAACATCGATCCCGACACATCGATCAACAGGCGCGTGCGCCCGGGAAGGTGCGCATAGCCCTTGATCGACTTCAGCATCACGGCTTCGAGCTCTTCCTCGAAATCCGGCGCATAGCGCGCTGCCGTGATGAAGCGGTAGGGAAGGATGCGGTCCGTGCGCATCGCGCTGATTGCCGCCGCGATGGTCTGTCGCGGCACCTGCGCCTGCTGCATCAGGCGCAGGTTGCGCAGGAGCGCGAGCCCGCCAAGCTTGTTCTCGGCGATCAGCCGCTCGAAGGTCGCGCGCTTGTCCTTGCCGGACGACAGCGAGACCTCCCAGGTGTCAGGTGAGGCGAGCTCGCCATCGACGAGCTGCCGCCACACTTTCTCCTGGTCGGCGTCCTTCGGCTTGGCGTGCACCAGAAACAGGACGTCCCTGATCCGCACCGCACCGTCGCGATCGTACTTCGTGAGCTGATAGGCGTCGAACTTGGTGAGCGCCCGCGCCAGGCCCTTCTTGATCTGCGCCGAGACGGGCTGACGCTTGCGCTGCTGGCCCGGCCCGAGCGCGTCCGCCCAGTAGATCGCAAGCAGCTCGGTCATCTCGTCGGGACGCTGGATCACGCGGGCCAGCGTGTCCGCCACCAGCCCACGATGCGTCTCATGCCGCGCCATCTCGCGCAGCACCAGCAGCGGCGCATGCCGCAGCTTCATCACCTCGCGGGCCTCGACGGCGAGCGCGGCCGCGCGCGCGGGCTCGACCTCCGGGACCAGCGCCTTGATGCGGTCGGCGATGGCAACGCCGTCCTCGTAGAACTGGTCCTCCCAGAGGAGGCAGTTCATCAGCGTGCGCTTGAGCGCCATTTCGGGCGTGAAGCGCTTGCCGCGCGCGCCCTCATGGGTAAAGGCGCGAACGATCTTGTTCAGACTGACCATGATGGCCTCCTCCTTGGTTTGATTGTGATGGAAAAAACGGCGCCGGGGAACAGGCGAGTCTGTACCGCCCGTGAGGGCGTCGCATGCTCTGACCAACTGAGCTACGGATTGATGATCCGGGAGGATTCGAACCTCCGGCCCTGCGAACCCGAAGTAACAGAACTCTTCACCACCGGCTGTAAGGCCTACGATTCGGGAACGGGCGATTGCTGAGATCCCGGCCCGCGGCTTGCGCTGCAGGCCGGGCAGTGCTCTATCCGCTGAGCTACGGCGCATGGTACGCCGGGCGGGATTCGAACCCGCGACCTCTCGTTTTGCAGACGAAGTAACAGCGATCTTCACCACGGATCGTAGATGAGGTTGGCGGACGGCACTATCTCCGTCGCCCCGGCGAAAGCCGGGGCCGATAACCACAAGCCTTCGTTTCGCGAAGGCCAAATGCCAGGGTCCCGGCTTTTGCAGGGACGACGGAGGCGAGCTTCACCACCGCCTTGCCGATGTTGTCGCATCGGCAATCGACAGGTCGCGCCGGGGAACGGGCGATATCGGCTTTCAGTGACGCCAACGCAGGTTCTGATCATTGATCACAACCGAAACCCGCGACTCGACGGCCATTGCGGCGGCCGCCTCCACGGTACGTGACGCCAAAGGCGGGATTCGAACCCGCTTTACCAGGGAGCGAAGTATCCGACATCTTCACCACCAGCGCTTCGCTTCAGCCGCATCGAGATGCGGCAAACATAAATTCTGCCGCGGCGCTTATTGACGCGCCGCCTATTGCGAACTCCGAAGAGTTCGCTCTGCCATCGGTGTCCGGCTCATCGCCTCGTTCCCTCCGGCAGGCCCCGCGCGCTTGGGCGCGCGCGTTGCCGCGCGAGCCCCGGGATCCGGGTCTCCCGTTCCGGCCTTCGCCGGCGAAATCTCGAAATGCTCCGGGCAACAAAAAACCCTCCGGAGCGCTTGGCTCGGGAGGGTCCGTGTCTGCGGACTGTTCGATCTTGCTTACGCAAGATCGCTCCCATGAGCCGGGCGTGCGCAATCGATCGGCATCACGCCGTTCGACAAGCCAGCTAGTCTTTCGCGTCCGTAAGTCATTGTCCGCCCCGTATGGGTTCACGAACCCGTTGCTGAGACATGATCTTCGCGGAAACTGCTCCGCACGTTTCCGGATCATGCGTCTTCATGAGGGCGCGGGACATACGCCCGGAAGTTGAAGTTGTCAATCGGCGGTTCTGTGAATTTTTTCGAAGCAGCGCATTCATGCGCGGCAGCGTGCTGTTCGTCACGCTCGGTCAACCTTGATTGATGCCGGGCGCGTATCGATCGATGCCGACTCCGGGATGGCCTTGCGGGCTGCGGTTTTCTACCATCGCCTCAACAAGACAATTCGGAGGAGGCAACCATGTCGAAATCGCCCGCGGCCATCGCATCGATCGCGCTCACGGCGGCGCTGCTGTCGAGCGCCGCCTCCGCCGACACCTTCGCCTATGTCGGCAATTCCGGCAGCAACGACATCAGCGTCTTCCGCGTCGAGCCATTCAGCGGCAAGGTCGAAGCGGTCGAGACGGTGGCGTTTCCCGGCGTGGACAAAGCGGGCTCATCGACGCCGCTTGCAGTCAGTCCCGACAAGCGCTTTCTGTTTGCGGGTATTCGCGCCGAGCCTTACGTCGTCTTGAGCTTTGCCATCGATGCGAACAGCGGTCGGCTCTCGTATCGCGGGCGCGGGCCGCTTGCCGACAGCATGGCCAATATCGCGACCGATCATTCCGGCAAATTCCTGTTCAGCGCTTCCTATGGCGGCAACAAGGTCGCGGTGAATCCGATTGGTGCCGACGGCATCGTCGGCGCGCCGACGCAGGTGATCCCGACCGGGCTGAACGCGCACGCCTTCCTGCCGTCGCCGGACAATGCCTTCGTCTTCGCGACCAATCTGGGGTCGGACCAGATCCTCAGCTTTCATTTCGATGCTGCGACCGGGGCGGTGACGCCGAACGAGCCGGCCGCGATCAAGGTCGCCGAGAAAAATGGTCCGCGCCACTTCGTGTTTCATCCAAACGGCAAGTTCGTCTATCTCGTCAACGAACTCTCTGCCGCACTCCTGGTCTTTTCCTACGATGCCGCGCATGGCACGTGGCGGGAGATACAACAGGCGAGCGCGCTGCCTGATAAGTTCGAGGGAAAACCCTGGGCCGCCGATCTCCATCTCACGCCGGATGGGCGCTTCCTGTATGCCTCCGAGCGAACCTCGAGCACGATCTCCGCGTTCAAGGTGGATGAGGAAAACGGCCATCTCACACCGCTCGGCAGCGTGGGAACCGAGAAGCAGCCGCGCGGTTTTGCGATCGATCCGTCCGGCCATCTGCTGGCGGCCGTCGGCGAAAAATCGAACGCCATGAGTGTCTATATGATCGATGGCGAAAGCGGCGCGCTCAGGCTGTTGCAATCCTATCCCGCGGGCAAGCAGCCGAACTGGGTTGAGTTCGTGTCGTTGCCGTAAGTCGCGAGCCGCTCGGTTGTCGCAGCCGCCGTCGCCTGGGGACGGCGGACGGCAACGAAATTGTCAGTTGCCACCTGTCGGGTTGACCTCCGCTCATTCGTCCTCGGGATGATCAACCCAAGGAGATCCCCGATGGCTTACGTTGACGGCTTTGTGATTCCGGTTCCGAAAGACAAGATCGAGGCCTACAAGGCGCAGGCGAAGAACGCCGGCGATATCTGGAAGGAGCATGGCGCGCTGGATTTCGTCGAGTGTATCGGTGACGACGTGCCCTATGGCGAGGTGACCTCGTTTCCGCGCGGGGTCCTGGCGAAAGACGATGAGGTCGTCGTGTTCTCGTGGATCGTCTACCGCAATCGGGCGGAGCGCGACGCGATCAACGCCAAAGTGATGGCCGACCCACGCCTTGACAAGACGACGTCGTTCGACGGCAAGCGGCTGATCTACGGCGGATTCGAGATGTGGCTCAGAATGTAGCGCCGCGCGCGGCAACGCCGGGTTAGTTCAGCACGTAGACCGCGATCAATAGTCCGATGATCATCGCAAACGACACGACCGCCTGAAAGCCCAGCGTCAGCGGCCGCCCGGCCTCGCGGGCGCGCTGCGGATGCGCCGGGTCGTACAGCACCGACACGGCCCCACCGAGCGAGCCGGTGGAGCTGTTGACCGGCAAGCTCGAATCGAAGCGCCATCTCTTGCCGCGGCCGTCGGCGAACTCGATGGTCGGCGTGCTCAGGCCATCGGAGTCGGTATTGATCTTGACGACCTTGCCAGTTGCAAGCGCACGCCGCCGTTTCAGCGGAAGCTCGTCGCGGGTGAAGCGAACGGCGAGCGCCAACAGGAAGAGGGTGCAGAGGAAAAGCCAGATCCGCAGATCGCTTGCCGCAATACCGAGCGCATTCGCGGCCGCGCGCAACGGCCATAGCGCATGATGCGCGGCGTCCTCGACAGATCCCCAGAAGGTCACCCATTGCAGCTGCATGTCCGACCTCTCGTGCCATCGCCGGCAAGCCGGATTCATACCCCGGCAACAATGGCGGAGCGGTTAAAGAGGCCGCGCAATTGCGCGAGGGTTGCAAAGATATCGCGGAAATATCCGGTCCCGATAGTCCTTGCCAGCTCCGCATCAGCCTCTAGATTAACCATTCGCAACCAACGAGACGAGCTGCGATGTCCGATCTGTCCGCCTTTCCCATTACAAAGCGCTGGCCGGCGCAACATCCGGAGCTTCTGCAGCTCTATTCGCTGCCGACGCCGAACGGCGTCAAGGTCTCGATCATGCTGGAAGAGATCGGCCTGCCATACGAGGTGCATCTGGTCGACTTCGGCAAGGACGACCAGAAGACGCCGGAGTTCCTGTCGCTCAACCCGAATGGCAAGATCCCAGCGATCCTCGATCCCGACGGACCCGGCGGCAAGCCGCTGCCGTTGTTCGAGTCCGGTGCCATCCTGCAATATCTCGCCGAGAAGACCGGCAAGCTGTTGCCCGCTGATCCGGCGCGGCGCTGGCAGACCATCCAGTGGCTGCATTTCCAGATGGGCGGCATCGGGCCGATGTTCGGCCAGCTCGGCTTCTTCCACAAATTCGCCGGCAGGGAGATTGCCGACAAGCGGCCGCTGGAGCGCTATGTCAATGAAGCCAGGCGCCTGCTCGAGGTGATCGAACGGAGGCTCGACGGCCGGCAATGGATCATGGACGATGACTACACCATCGCCGACATCTCCATGCTCGGCTGGGTGCGCAACCTGATCGGCTTCTACGGTGCGCGGGAGCTCGTCGACTTCGACAACCTCAACCACGTGCCGGCCTGGCTCGCGCGCGGGCTCGCGCGGCCGGCCGTCGAGCGCGGCTTGAACATCCCGAAGCGGCCCTAACCGGTGCGGGAGGCGCGATGCGTCAGCGATGGAAGAGGCGCCATGCCCGTATCCGCAGCCGAGTTTGAACGGAGCCTCGAGCTGGTTCGCAGCCAGGCCGCCGGGGCGCGCGAGGGCCTGTTCGGGCCGGCCTCGATGACGTGGCGGGTCGATCGCGAGGCGGCCGTCTTTCTTGGTGCCGGGCGTGCGCTGCTGCTGCAGCTCGCCCATCCCTGGGTCGCAGCAGCGATAGCCGATCAGTCACGGGTCTTTGCCGATCCGGTCGGCCGCTTTCATCGCACCTTTGGCGTGACCTTCACCATGGTGTTCGGCTCGCTGGATCAGGCGCTTGCCGTGGCGCGAAGGCTCTATCAACGCCATGAGGCGGTGACCGGGGTTTTGCCGCAGTCCGCTGGACCGTTCGCGGCCGGCTCGGCCTATCAGGCCAATGAGCTGGCGGCGCTGCGCTGGGTCCATGCGACGCTGGTGGAGACCGCGCTGCTGGCCCATGAGCTGGTGCTGCCCAGGCTGTCGGACCTTGAGCGCGAGCGATATTGGTCGGAGGCCAAGCTCTATGCCGCGCTGTTCGGCATCCCGCCGGACAGCCTGCCGCCCGACTGGGCCTCGTTCGTATCCTACAATCAGGCAATGGCCGCATCCGATGTGCTGACCGTGAGCGATGCCGCACGCGACATCGCCAGGCAGATCTTTTCCGGACAGGTGACGGGAATCCGGCCGCCGCGCTGGTATTCTGCGCTGACCGCCCAGCTCCTGCCCGAGCGGTTGCGCGAGGCCTTCGATCTGCCGCTCGGCGAAGCCGAGCGCAACAGCGCGGCCCTTGCGCTCCGCTGGATGCGGCGCCTCTATCCCATGCTGCCGCAGCGGCTGCGCATCGTAGGCCCGTGCCAGGAGGCCGAGGAGCGGCTGAAGGGCAGGGACCGGCCGACGCTCGCCACGCGCGGCCTCAACCGGCTCTGGATCGGCCGGCCGAGCATGCGGCGGCCTTGAGGCGGTTCATGCGGGCGTGGCTGTGCAAATCCCCTAGTGTCGCGCTGCGTTGCCTGCATCGCTGCGCTAAGCTGCCGTCCTCGAAAGGCAATGGGCAATGACGATCACCATCTACGGCATCAAGAATTGCGACACCATGAAAAAGGCGCGCGCCTGGCTCGACGACCATGGCATCGCCTATGATTTCCACGACTACAAGGCTTCAGGCGCACCCAGGGACAAGCTCAAGCAATGGAGCGACAAGCTCGGCTGGGAGACATTGCTCAACCGCGCCGGCACCACCTTCCGCAAATTGCCGGATGCGGACAAGGAAGGCCTCACCGAGAAGAAGGCGCTGGCGTTGATGGCCGAGCAGCCCTCGATGATCAAGCGCCCGGTCCTGGAAATGGGTGCAAAGCTCCTGGTCGGCTTCAGGCCGGAGACCTATGCCAAGGAAGTGAAGGCGAAGAAGTGACGGTGGGCGGACGGCTGTTCGTCCCTGTCAGGCGGCATTCTTCGCCGGCTCGCGCGGCTTTGCCGCCGGCGTCAGCGGCCCCAGCAGCATGCGGCTCTGCATCTCGTCGAAAGTGGCGTCGGCGTTTTTCTCTCTTGTGACCAGCGACAGCAGGATCGCAACCGAAAACGACAGCGGCATGCTGATGATGGCGGGATTGCGCAGCGACATGAACCACCATTGATGTTCGAGCTGCGCCAGTTGCTTGCCGAGGATGTCGACCTGGATGGTCGGCGACAGACCGATCAGCACCAGCGAGCTGATCGTGCCCACCAGAATGCTCGCGACCGCCGCCGGCGTCGTGAAGCGGCGCCAGGTGATCGCGAGCACGAGCGAAGGAAAATTGGCGGCACAGGCGATCGAGAAGGCAAGCCCCGCCATGAACGCCACGTTCTGGCCGTTGAAGGCGATGCCGAGGATGATGGCAAGGATCGAGATGACGACGGTTGCGACCCGCGCCACCTTGAGCTGTTCGGCTTCGGAAGCCGTGCCGTCCCTGATCACATTGGTCCAGACGTCGTGACAGAGCGTGGCGACGCCGGACAGTGTCAGCCCGGCGACGACCGCGAGCATGGTGGCAAAGGCGACCGCGCAGATGAAGCCGAAGAAGGCGTTGCCGCCGACGGCAAGCGCAAGCAGCGGCGCGGCCATGTTGCCGCCACCGCCGGCCTTCGCCACCGCCTCGGGCCCGACCAGGACCATGGCACCGAAGCCGATGATGAACACCATGAGATGAAATGCGCCGATCAGGCCGGTCGCATAGAGAATCGACAGCCGCGCCGCCTTGGAATCCTTCACCGTATAGGCGCGCATCAGGATGTGGGGCATCGCCGCCGTCCCGAACATCAAACCGAGTCCGAGCGAGATGGCATCCCATTGGCCGGAGACGACCTTCGATCCCGGCTGCAGCACCCTCGTGCCGTATTTCTCGGACGCGGCGGCAAACAGTTTGAGCGGATTCATCTCGAAATGCGTCAGCACGAGAAAGGCGAGCAGGATGCCGCCGCCCATCAAGAGCGCGGCCTTGACCACCTGGACCCAGGTGGTCGCCAGCATGCCGCCGAACAGCACATAGATCAGCATCATGCTGCCGACCACTACAACCGACCAGGAGTAGGGCAGGCCGAACAACAGTTTGATCAGCGAGCCCGTCGCCACCATCTGGGCGATCAAATAGAACAGGATGACGGCCAGCGTGCCGACGGCGCCGGCGAGCCGCACGGGCCGCTGCGACAAGCGGTAGGCCACGACGTCGGCAAAGGTGAAGCGGCCGACATTGCGCATGGGCTCGACGATCAGAAACAGGATGATCGGCCAGCCGACCAGCCAGCCGATCGAATAGATCATGCCGTCGAATCCGTTGGAGGTGACGATGCCTGCGATGCCGAGTAGCGCTGCGGCGCTCAGGAAATCGCCCGCCAGCGCCCAGCCGTTCTGCCACGGCGTGACCTGACCGCCGGCGGCAAAGAAATGCTCGGTGGTGCGCGTGCGTCGCGCGGCCCAATAGGTGATCGCCAGCGTCAGCGTCATGAAGGCGAAGAAGAAACCGATTGAAAGCGTGTTGCTGCCCATGGTCGTCCTTCCTTCAGCGCAGGTCGCGGATGCCTGGATCGAACACGCGGTTCGCCCAGAGCACGTAAATGAGACAGAGCAGGAAGGAGGAGATGATGACGAGCGGGCCCAACACGATGCAGAGCGACAGGCCCGGCGCCAGGATGGTGCCGAGCAGCGGCTTGTCGAAAGCGAACAGCCCCATGAAGCCGAAATAGATCAGAACCATCGCGAGGCTGAGCATCAATCCGACCGTCAGCCGCTTCTTGGCCAATGCAACGCCGCTCGGCGCCGGATCGGCTTTGCCAGAGATTTTCGCGGTCACGTCGCCCCCTCAAGTCTCGAATAGGCCAGTCTGGCGCTCATTCGGTCAGCTTCAGCCGCGGCCTCCCGTAAGGGAACTACGGATTTTTGCAATCCGCCGTGCGCGGCTACGGCTGCGATACGGCCGGTGCAAAGGAATCGGCCAGCGTCACCTGCATGTCCCGATCCTGCTTCAAGGTATTCTTCAGAAAGGCGCGGACGGCCCGGATGCGCGGAGCGAACTGCAGGTCGCTGTGCACATTGAGCCAGACTTCGCGCGTCGTCTCGGCCATTCCAGGAAGCACGGGAATGAGGTCGGGACGGCTATTGGTGGCAAAGCTCGGCAACAGCACGATGCCGAGACCGCCGGCCGCGGCATTCATCTGCGCGATCATGCTGTTGGAGTGGAAGGCGATCTTCGGCTCCTCGATGATGTCGGCGAGCCAGCGCACCGAGTCGACCTGGATCAGGTCCTCGATATAGGACACGAACCAGTGCTGCTGCAGCTCGCGCAGGCTCGCAGGGACGCCGTGGCTGTCGAGATAGGCCTGGCTTGCAAACAGGCCGAGCCGGAACTTGCCGATGCGCTCGGAGATCAGGCCAGGCCCCGGCGGCTGGAAGAAGGAGACGAACAGGTCGGCCTCGCGCTTGTGGACATAGACCGTCTGCGCCGAGGTGACGAGCTCGACGGTGAGCTGCGGGGCAGTGCGGCGCAGATTGGCAAAGCGCTGCGCGAGGTAGAGCGAGGCGATGCCCTCCATGGTGGCGAGCCGCACCGTGCCGACCAGCGCCTCGGTATCGCCGGCGCTGGCCTCCTCGCGAATGGCGATTACTGCGCTCTCGACCCGCTCGGCATGGCGCAATAGCCGTTCGCCGACCTCGTTGAGCTTGAGCCCGGTGCGATGGCGTTCGAACACCGCGATGCCGAGCGAGGCCTCCATCTGGGCGATGCGCCTGCTGACCGTGGAATGGTCCAGCCGCAGCCGTTTTGCCGTCTGGCTGAGATTCCCGGCGCGAGCGGCGCACAGAAATACCCGCAAATCATCCCAGTTGAGCGTGTCGAACATCCAGGCCTCCATATTCGCACTTGAAGCGCGCGCTGACGGCAAGGCAAGTCCCGTTCCAACCGGCACCTGTCCGATCCTCCGCAACCGGGCTTGCGACAATTCCGATGCATGCTGCCGACACGGGGATGATATCGCTGGGTCCTTAAGAGCCGGATTTGCCAGAATGCTCCCTCGTTTCAAGGCTGCCGCCGTGCATGCCGCGCCCGTCTTTCTCGATCGCCAGGCCACCACCGAAAAGGCGGTCGCCATCATCCGCGAGGCCGCCAGGGCCGGTGCCGAGCTGATCGCCTTTCCGGAAACCTATATTCCCGCCTTTCCGGTCTGGGCCGCGTTGTGGACGCCGATTGACAATCACGACCTGTTCGTCCGCATGGCGGAGCAATCGGTGCGGGTGGATGGCCCCGAAGTCGCACGCCTCTGTGCCGAGGCGCGCGCCCTCGGCGTCACCGTGTCGATCGGCATCAGCGAGCGCGCGGCCGTCAGCGACGGCTGCCTGTGGAATGCGAATCTGCTGATCGGCGAGGCCGGCGAGATCCTGGTGCATCACCGCAAGCTGGTGCCGACGTTCTACGAAAAGCTGGTGTGGGCGTCGGGCTGAAGGTCGCGGAGACGCGGCTGGGGCGGATCGGCGCGCTGATCTGCGGCGAGAACACCAACCCTCTGGCACGTTTCGCGCTGATGGCGCAGGGCGAGCAGGTGCACATTTCGAGCTGGCCGCCGATGTGGCCGACGCGGCGCCCGGCAGGCGGCGGCAACTTCAACAACGTCGCCGCCAACCGCATCCGCGCCAGCGCCCATTGCTTCGAGGCCAAGGTGTTTGGCATCGTCACTGCAGGCTACATGGACAGGGCGATGCGCGAGGCTCTGGTCGCGCGCGACGGCGCGATCGCTGACGTCATCGATCGTACCCCGCGCGCGGCGAGCTTCTTCGTCGATCCGACCGGCGAGGTCATCGGCGAGGTCTTGCAGGACGAGGAGGGCATCGCTTATGCGGAGCTCGATCTCAACGCCAGCGTCGAGCTGAAGCAGTTTCACGACGTGGTCGGCTATTACAACAGGTTCGACATTTTCGATCTCTCGATCGACCGCACGCGTCTGACGCCGGCGAGGTTTGCCGATCAGGCGCGCCCGGCGACGGTCGCGGAGCCCGAAAGACGAAAAGAGCCGCTTCCATCCGTCGAGGCTGCGACTGAGTCGAGACACCGGGCCGCCAACCGGTGAAGAGGTAATCGGCTCGGACCGCGGGCGTTGCCGAATTTCGATAGGCGAATTAGCCAAATTTACACATGGATATGGTGATCTGTCCGACGATCCTCGGCGGGCGTCCTTTAATCGCCTGACGCTGTTCTCTCCAGGCCTTTGAACCCAGCGTCTTTCCCAGAGCGCGTCCAACAACGATGCGCCGCTTTTCCCGGTACCCGCATGTCGATCTTGGCTGCCGTCAGTCGCAGACGCCCCTCCGAACGCCACGAGGAATCTCCCGCTCGATCTGACGAGCTGGCCGCGCTTCGGGCCCGGGACGAAGCCCTTGTTGGCTGGATCGAAGCGTTGGTCGAGGGCAAGTACGATGCGCCTGCTCACACGAGCGACGATCGCCTGTCACTCGCAATAGGCAAGCTGTCCGCCAAATTGGCGGAATTGGCGTCAAACAGCCTCGACGGCATTGTCGACCTCAATATCCAGAGCAATGAGACGGCAATCTCGGCCGCCCGGATGCTGACCGCCTGCCGGGACGTTGACCAGCGTACGCAGGGACTTGCTGCGGCCAGCGAAGAGATGGTCGCTTCAGTCGGTCAGATCAGGGTGACAACGGAAGATGCCGTTGCAAGGGCCGCTCAGATGAAGGCCAGCGCCGACCAGGGGATATCGACTGTCGGATCGGCTTCGAGAGCGATGGACCGCGTCGAGGCTACCGCGAATGATGCGTCGGACAAGATCACGGCTCTCAATGCGGCGTCCGAGGAAATCGGCACCATCGTGGGCTCGATTGACGCGATCGCCAAGCAGACCAACCTGCTGGCGCTGAATGCGACCATCGAAGCCGCGCGCGCAGGCGAGGCCGGGCGGGGATTTGCCGTGGTCGCCTCCGAGGTGAAGGCCCTCTCGCAGCAGACCAGCAAGGCGACCGATGACATTCGCGAGCGCATCCAGCGGCTCCGGGCCGAAGTCGAGCTGATCGTGGTGGCGATGTCGGACTGCAAGTCGGCGGCCGCCGAAAGCAAGCTCGTCGTTTCACAGCTCGGCGACGACATGTCGAGCGTCGGCGGGCATATCGACACCGTGGCGAGCGGCATGCACGAGATTGCGAACGTTCTCAATCAGCAGACCGACGCTTCCCGAGAAATCGCCCAGGGAATCTCTGTGATCGCCGAGAAGGTCAGTGTGAGCGTCGATCAGATCAAGGGTATTTCCTCCCAGCTCGACATAGCGCAGGGCATTGCCGGGCGGCAGCTGCAGGAGTTGGCCGGGCTTTCCTTTGCCAACAAGGTTCCGCGGCTTGCCAAGGCCGACCACGTCGTGTGGAAGAAGCGCCTGGCGGACATGGCGGTCGGCCACACGACCTTGAAGGCTGATGAATTGGCGGATCATCATTCCTGCCGACTCGGAAAGTGGTATTACGGCGACGGATCGCGTGATGTGCGCGGTCACCGTGCCTTTGCCGCGCTTGAACGGCCCCACGCGCTGGTCCACGAACATGGCAAGCGTGCAGCGAGATTGTTCGAGCAGGGTGACCTCACCGGCGCTCTGAAGGAGATCGCGGAGGTCGAGACGGCCTCCATTGACGTGCTCCGACTGCTGGATGATCTCGCGCGCTGACCTGACGCGCTCCAGAATCCAACCCAATCGCATCCTGCCTTACGAATGCGCCGGCCAGTGCCGCTCACGGAACCAGGCGCGGTATTCCGACATCTTGGCACGTTGGGCCTGCGGCGCGTGGCGCTTGCAGGTCGAGGCCTCCTCGCTGTTCTCGGGCGCGCCCCAGCGCAGCTCGACGCAGTCGTTCGGATTATAGGCCATCTCGTAGTCGGCAGCGCGATCGACCACATCCTTGACCGAGAGCGTCCATTGCGAGCCGTCGCTGCGCGTATAGGTGATCTTGCGCGCGGCAAGCTCGGAGGCGAGCGCATTCTGCAACTCACTCCGCATGTCGGCTACGCTCTTGCCGGCGGGTATCGCGTAGTGATCGGCGCGGCGCACAAAGCGATCGGGGAAATTCCGCACCACGTCGATGGCGATCAGCAGGCGGAAATCGCGCGCCGGCGTCGAGTAATCCTCCCAGGGACCCGTCGTCTCGAAGATCGAGGCGCCGTCCGGCATCGAGGTCTCGCCGACCTGCTTGAGCTGATATTTGCGGCCGTTGTCCACCGCGGTCACGCGCGTCTTGATCTGCTCGGTCAGGCTCGTGATGGCGTCGGTCATCGCGCGCATGGGATCGAGCGGGTCGGGCGACATCACGTCATCCATGCGGTCGTAGAACTCCTCGGGCGTCATCTGCGACTGCTCGAGCGAGAAGTCGCCATATTGCGGGTTCTTGGCGATTTCGGCGGCGGAGAGCCGGTGCAGCGAACCAGCCTTTTCGCCGCGCATGATCGGGCGGAAATGCTTGAAGCCGGGGCTGCCGAGCGCGGGCTCGTGGACGAACAGGAAGTTTCCCCGCCAGAACCGCTTGCGCGTGATCGAGCCGTCGGGCTCGGCGTCGACCGCCAGGAACACGCCCGGTGTGCCATTGGCTTCCGGCACGCGACGCACCAGCATCAGCACATGGCCGTAGGGGTCGCCATACACCGTGCCCGGGCGCAGCGCCTCCTGTGTCAACGGCACGGTGTAGAAATCGGCGCTCTCGTCGCCGGCGCGCACGGCCCCGGTATGGACGACATCGCCGACGTCGCGCAGATATTCGCTGAAATTGGTCGGACGTTTTGGCGCAGGCGGCTTCGCAGGCTGGACCGGCGCAGCTGCAGGCGTCTCGGCCGGCGGCGGCGGCTCCGTCCGGCTGAACAGGCGCAAGATGCCGCGGGGCTGCGGCGACGGGGGTGGAGGGGGAGCATCAGCTGTTGCCACCACCTCCTGCTCGGGCGGCGGCGCCGGGCGGGTGACCTCGGGATGCTCGACGTCGAACCACTGGTAGCACTTCGGCGGCTTGCCGCCGAAGCCGCGCGAGCAGTTCGAATAGCCGAACGGCAATCCCATCTTGTAGGCAAAATAGGCACGCAGGAAGTAGACGAAGTCGGCGCAGTCGGGGCGCTGGCTGGTCTGGGTGTTGTCCTCGTTGCGGCCGAGATAATTGAACAGGAAATTGCGCGACTGGTCGCGCAGCACCTCGTACCAGACCTTCCACGACAGGTCCTGGTCCGGCGGACCGTCGAACAGTTTTGCGACCCAGGCCGAGAACAGGGCCTCGTTGGTCGCATTCCAGCTGTTCTTCACCTGCCAGATGCTGCCAGGGGGATTGCGCACGGGCTCGGGCTTGCGTGCGGCAACCGCGATCTCGTGGGTGACCGGGCTGCAGCCGTCGCGCTCGAGCCGCGCGTGCCAGGTGCCGGCGGCCGGCGTGGCGACCGCGGCGAACCATGCGTAGGGCGGCCCGTCGTGGCGGTCGGACGATTTTTCGGCGACCTTTCCGTCCGGCGCGATCAGCGACAACAGGCCGTCGGTCGGCTTGGCGCTGACGGCCATGACGCGCAGCGGCGCGCCGGTCCATGGCGCCTGCGGCGAGGGCAGGATGGTGACCTCGCTGGTGTCAGCGCAGGCGTCGGAGGGGGCTGCGGCAGCGGGGGTTGCGATCGACACTGTCAACGAGAACGATCCGCCCGCGATCAGCACACATATCGCGGCGGCAGCAAAGCGGCGCCCAAGAAGCATTTGGATATGTACCCCCTGCTAACCTCGTTCCGAACCCTGCACGTCCCAGCCCGCGGCGGATTGCAAGATACCGAATTGGAGGCGACAAGTCAGCGGAATTGAGGCCGATCTTGCGCTTTCCACCGCAGCTTTGCCATTGTTCCGCGCCACCAGACGACACCGCAGGGAGAGACGTCTTTCATGGGCTTGCTGGGTTTGCGCGGTGGACTGAGGGTTCGGCCTGATCGCCTTGGCGTCAAACGTCGCTTTGGCGTCGTTCCGGGAACCCTGATTGCTGGAACCTTGCGGGCGGCCTCCGCGCTGATCGTCTGCGTTTGGCCGCTGGCTTTCGTTCCGGCCGCCGAGGCTGCCTCGGAGCGGCCCGTGGCCGCCGAAAACGGCATGGTGGTCAGTGCGCAGCACCTCGCGAGCGAGATCGGTGTCGACATCCTCAAGCGCGGCGGCAATGCGATCGACGCTGCGGTCGCGGTCGGATACGCGCTCGCGGTGGTCTATCCGGCCGCCGGCAATCTGGGCGGCGGCGGCTTCATGACCATCCGCTTTGCCGACGGACGCGACACGTTTCTCGATTTTCGCGAGAAGGCGCCGCGTGCAGCGAGCCGTAACATGTATCTCGACAAGGACGGAAAGGTCGTCAAAGGCCTGAGCACGACCGGCTGGCTCGCGGTCGGAATCCCCGGAACGGTCTCCGGCCTGGAATATGCCAGGCAAAAATACGGCACCATGACGCGATCCGACTTGATCGAGCCGGCGATCAAACTGGCCGAGGACGGTTTCACCCTGGACCAGGGCGACGTCGACATGCTCGCGTCTGCGACCGAGGATTTCGGAAAATTCCCGGCGACCTCGGCGATCTTTCTCAACAAGGGGGAGCCGTTTGCGGCCGGCGAGAGGTTGGTGCAGCCGGACCTCGCCGCGACGTTGCGCAGAATCGAAACGGAAGGCGCGGCCGGCTTCTATCGCGGCAAGACGGCGGCGGCGATGGTCAGCGCGAGCAGGGCAGGCGGCGGCCTCATCGAGCAGGACGATCTGGAGCGCTACAGGACGCGCGAGCTTGCGCCGGTCGAGTGCGACTACCGCGGCTATCACGTGATCTCGGCACCGCCGCCGTCGTCAGGCGGCGTCGCCCTTTGCGAGATGCTGAACATCCTGGAGGGATATAAGCTTGCAGAGTTCGGGTGGGGCTCCGCCCAGGCGCTGCACTATGAAATCGAGGCGATGCGTCACGCCTTTGCCGACCGAAACAACTTGCTTGGCGATCCCGATTTTGTCAGCGATCCCGTCAGCGAGCTGATCGACAAGCGCTATGCGGCCAAAATCCGCGACGTCATCAAGCCAGACCAGGCCGAACGCTCCAGCGATCTCCGGCCGGGTATTGCGCCGCACGAAGGCAGCCACACGACGCACTTTTCCATCATCGACAACGCCGGCAATGCGGTCTCGATGACCTACACGCTCAATGACTGGTTCGGCGCCAAGGTCGTGGCGTCAGGCACGGGCGTGCTGATGAACGACGAAATGGACGATTTCACGCCAGATCCCGACGCCGGCAACATCTACGGGTTTGCCCGCGGCGGCGCGAACGCCATCGCGCCGGGCAAGACGCCCTTAAGCTCGATGACCCCGACCATCATCACCAAAGACGGCAAGCCCGTCCTCGTTCTGGGCACGCCGGGCGGGGCCCGCATCATCACGGCTGTCCTGCAAGTGATCTTGAACGCCGTCGACTACGGCATGAACATTCAGGAGGCGGTCGATGCCCCCCGCATCCATAATCAGTGGCTGCCGGAGGAGACAAAGCTTGAGCCCTACGCACTCTCGCCCGACACCCGCAAAATTCTGGAGAGCATGGGGCACCGATTTGAAGAGGCGCCGCCGGCGAATCACGTCGCCGCGATCATGGTCGGCGCACCGAGCCTTGGAGGGAAGCCGGTCGCTCAAAACAGGTTCTACGGTGCCAACGATCCGCGGGGCGGCACCGGCCTCGCGCTGGGGGACTAGAGCATCGGCCGCAGGCGCCGATCTTAGCTGTGCGGACGTCCTCCGATCGCCGCGCTTGCCCTTGGCCGACCATCCTTCGGTGCATTATACAATGGATGATAAAGGGGGTGCCAAAATGGCTGCTATCCGAATTGAGCAAGACGCTGGTCAAAACCGGTTCATGGTGCGCTCCGCCACCCGGAAAGGCGCAATACAGGTGAGGGTATCGCTGCCGGAAAAGCAATTTGCGACGGCCACCCCAATCGAAAAGAAGAAGCTCGCGAAGGTGCTGGCGAAACAAGCCCTGGAAGATCTGCTGGCGAGGTTTTGATCAACCGGCTCGGCTGCCACTCGAAATCGTCGATCCGGCGCCGAACGATTTCGAGAGACAGAGGGCGGATTTGGTGCGGCATTCATCGCCGGACCGGCAAGATCGGGCGGTTCATAGCTGATACTCGTTTGGTCCGGGCGGCCACCTGCAATGTCGGGGACAAGAGTGAGGCGATTTGGCTGTGTGCTCGCGCTGCTTGCGCTTTTCTTCCGCCCAGCCGCGGCTGACATCTCTCTGCCAGGCCTGATCCAGGAAGACTTGCTGCTGCCGATCACTCTTCCCGATGGAACGCAGGTCAAGCTCGAGGCCATGGTGGTCCGTCCTGATCGGCCCGAGCGCTTTCCGCTCGTCATATTGGTGCACGGCACCATTCGTGTGAGCGGTGATGCCCTTCGTTCTGCGATGGCCCAGCAATCGCCGGCCGACCTGCTCAATCCGGCAGTCGCCTTTGCGCAGCATGGCTACGCCGCGGTATCGATCATGCGCCGTGGTTTCGGTCGCTCGGAGGGGCGTTTTGCCGAAGCTCTTTCTGGAACGTGTGACGACCGGGACTATCTCGCCGTTGCACGAATAGCGGCCGAGGACGTCGCCGGCGCCGTGACGACCCTTCGCGGCGAAGCCTGGGTGAACCCGGATCGGGTTCTGCTGCTGGGTCATTCGACCGGTGGCTTTGCAGTCACGGCTGCGGCAGCGAACAATCCCGACGGCGTGGTCGGCGTCTTGAATTTCGAAGGCGGGCACGGTTCGGCCGGCCCCGATCGGGTTTGCAGTCCGGATCATATCGTGGAGGATGCCCGTCTCTTTGGCCGGACCGCACGGATTCCCGCGCTGTGGATCTATTCGGAGAACGACCATTATATTCCGGCGGCTTTGGGGCGCCGCATGTTTGAAGCTTACGTCGAGTCTGGCGCACCGGCGGAATTGCAGGTCCTGCCGCCATTCGGCGTTGACGGTCACATGATGGTACCGATGGGTCCAGCCGAAATATGGTGGGCTCCCGTTGAAGGTTTTTTGAACAGATTGCAGCTGCCAACGTCGTTGGTTGTCGAGTTGCCTCCGCCGGATCCCATTCCAGCTCCGGCACTGCTCAACACGGCGTGCTCCAGCTATTTCGATTACTACGTGAAGGCGCGCACCGATGCCAAGGCCTTCGCTTGGAACCGCGAAGGTCATTGTACATCAGTCACGGCCGCCGGGCGAACGGTCGACGACGCCAAGGAGGAGGCAATGCGCCAATGCTTGGCGGCGTGGAAAGAATGCTCACTCTACGCGGTCGGGCAGAGGCTGGCATCTGGTTGAATTCAGCGCGGCCTCATCATGCCTGAAATGAGAACGTCGAGGTGAAGCGCATGATTTTCGGGATCGCGAGTGTAGCCGGATTGAGTCATCGTAGCTGGCTGGAAATGTGCTCTGGCCCTAAGCGACGTTTGGGTGATGTCTGCTAGTTTCGCCGCTATCAGGGGACAAGCTGACATCAAGGGCACGAGCCAAAAACGACGCGAACGATCCGTTCCAGACGAAGACGCGCAATCCTAATCGCTGGCGCGCTCGACGTTGCGAGCCGCCAAAACGGGCACAAGAGCCACCAACAAAACTAAGGCCTGTTTACAGTCACCGGCAGGCAAGGAAAAGCGCGACCAGATTGAGGAAGCCGGCAAAGCAGGTGTCGGTCTTCTCGTAGCGGGTTGCGATGCGTCGGAATGCCTTGAGAGAGCAGAAGAAGTTTTCGACCAG
>DASREP010000087.1:0-60488 GCA_035652015.1 Bradyrhizobium sp.
GCCGCTGCGCACGAGTTCGCGGCGCAGCGTGAGACCATTGGTGAGGTTGCCGTTATGGCCGACGGCAAAGCCGCCGGCATTCAGCTCGGCAAACAGCGGTTGCACATTGCGAAGAATGGTGGCCCCCGTGGTGGAATAACGGACATGGCCGACGGCGGCTGAACCAGGCAGGCGCTCGATCACCTCGCGGCGGGAGAAGGTATCGCCGACAAGACCAAGCCGGCGTTCGCTATGAAAGCGGCTGCCGTCGAAAGAGACGATACCGGCGGCCTCCTGGCCGCGGTGCTGCAGGGCGTGGAGACCGAGGGCCGTGATCGCGGCGGCTGAGGGGTGGCCAAAAATGCCAAACACGCCGCACTCTTCGCGCAGCGTGTCGCCTTCGAGATCGTCGCCACTAAAATTGTCCCGGAGCTGATGCTCGACAGGACCGTGGTGGAGGGGATGGTGAGCGTCCTGGTCTAGGCCTCGTGTCTCGTCCATTTCGCCTCTCTTTTGGCCCGAGCTCCGAATCCTTCAGAACCGGGGATCCAAGAGCTTCTGGCCACAAAAGCCTTTAGCTCAAGTTACCAACCGAACCAACCAACCGAACTCAGTGTGCCGCGGGCTTTTCGATCAGCTTCTTGAGGCTGTCGCGCGCAGGTTTGGTGTAGCCTTCGCTGCCGGCCGCAGGCGGCTGGTCGGCGTCGGTCTGCTCGTCCTCGGGCTTCGGTTTCTTGAACCTCTTTAAAATGGTGTTCTCGGGGTCGTCAGGCAAGAGCGACATCAGCCAATCCCCCGTTCCCTGCAGGACCACCCGGGATTTTGCGGAGCTCACCCAGTCCGGACGCTGCTTGTCCGGCACCAGCCAGCTGAAAAACATGAAAGCGACCACCACGATCAGGAGGCCCCGGGCGAGCCCGAACAGGAAGCCCAGGGTGCGATCAAGCGCGCCAATTCGCGAATCCAAGATCATGTCGGAGATCCGGACCGTGATGACGGACACCACGATCAGGGTGCCCAGGAACACGCCAGCCACGACGACCACGGCCGCGACGGTATCGTTAGTGAAATAGGTCTTGGCGGTCGGCAGCAGCTTTTGGAATGAATAAAGAGTTACCACCGCCGCGGCGCCCCAGGCTGCGATGGACAGGATCTCGCGCATGAAGCCGCGAACCATCGCAAGCAGCCCGGAAATCAGCATTACGCCGAGCAGGATGAGGTCGAGTATCGTTATCGGCATCGGCTGGTCAGGTCGCTCGCTGGTCCAAGATGGGGCGGGTTCGAATCGGCGCCTTCAGTGCCCAGATCAGGTGAGAGGCCAAATTGCCCTGTTCTGCAAGGCCGGACAACGCGCCATTCACCTTAAAATTCAAAGTCGCCTCACGCGGCGGATGTATAGCGGCGGGGGCGTCCAAGGTCACGCCCCGCCTAGCCGTCCTGGCGGCGGAATCTGGCCGGTGTGGCATTTTTCTCAATGGTCCTCTCACCGTTCCTCTCGCTGTTTCCTGCCTCCCGCTGTGGCTTGCGGGTGCCGCGCGCGGCGATGTCGGCAACCAGCGTGCTTAAGCCGCCGACGCTGTTCAAACTAAGGCCGGCATCCCCGCCCACGTCGCCACGGGCGTTTTCCGGCAGGACGGCGCGGAGAAAGCCGAGTTTCGCCGCCTCCTTGAGCCTCGCCGCCGTCTGGGCCACGGGCCGGACCGCCCCCGAGAGCGAGATTTCGCCGAAATAGACCGCATCCGTCGGCAATGGCGCGTTGACCAGCGAGGAGACCAGGGCCGCGGCGGCGGCAAGGTCGGCCGCGGGTTCCTGGATGCGCAGGCCGCCGGCGACGTTGAGGTAAACGTCGTGACCGGAGAGTTTCACGCCGCAATGCGCCTCGAGCACCGCCAACACCATCGACAGGCGGCTTGGATCCCAGCCCACGACGGCGCGCCTGGGCGTGCCGAGCGAGGTCGGCGCGACCAGCGCCTGCAGCTCAACCAGCACCGGGCGGGTGCCCTCGATGCCTGCGAACACGGCCGTGCCGGGGCTGCCGAGGTCGCGCTCGGAGAGGAATAGCTCGGAGGGGTTGGTGACCTCGCGCAGGCCAAGCCCCGTCATTTCGAACACGCCGATCTCGTCGGTCGGCCCGAAGCGGTTCTTGACCGCGCGCAGGATGCGGAACTGCTGCGAGCCTTCCCCCTCGAACGACATCACGGCATCGACCATGTGCTCGACCACGCGGGGGCCGGCGATCTGGCCGTCCTTGGTGACATGGCCGACCAGGATGATCGCTGCACCCGTCTTCTTGGCAAAGCGGATCAGCGCCTGCGCCGAGGCGCGCACCTGGGTCACCGTGCCGGGTGCGGATTCGACCGTATCCGTCCACATGGTCTGGATGGAATCGATCACGATCAGCCGGGGCACAGCGCCCTCCGACAGGGTCGAGACGATGTCCTCGACCGAGGTTTCGGAGGCGAGCTGCACCGGCGCGTCCGACAGTCCAAGCCGCTCCGCGCGCAGCCGCACCTGTGCGATGGCCTCTTCGCCGGAGATATAGACCGCGCGATGGCCGGCGCGCGCCAGCAGGCTCGTGGCCTGCGTCAGCAGGGTCGACTTGCCGATGCCGGGATCGCCGCCGACCAAGAGCACCGAGCCTCGGACAAAGCCGCCGCCGGTGACGCGGTCGAGCTCGGCCATGCCGGAGGGCAGGCGGGGGGCGTCGTTGCTCTTGCCGGTCAGGCTTTCCAGCTGAAAGGTGCGGCCCTTCCGCTTGGAGCGGATGGAGACCGGGACGGAGCCGGTCTGGTCTTCCTCGGCCAGCGTGTTCCACTCGCCGCAGGCCTCGCATTTGCCCTGCCAGCGATTATGCGCGGCGCCGCAGTTCTGGCAGACGAAGGAGAGTGTGGATTTGGCCATGCGAGCTGGTTAGCAGTTTTGCAACACGCGCGTCGCCACAAAAATGCGAATCACAGCGCGACGAGGCCCAAGGATAGCGATCCCGGACCTCGTTCGCTGCAATTTGGACCGCAACACACTCTCGAACACTCGCGACTACTTCACCGCAACGAAGGGCACGCTCGAGCCGGGCACCATGGTGGTCGGCAGCACGCCGTTCCAGCGCTCGGCCTGCACCAGCGTGACCAGATTGGGGTTGTTGCCGAGCGCCTTGCCACGGGCTTCGATCGCGGCGGCCTCGGCTTCGCCGGTGATGCGGATGTTGGCGGCCTTGGCCTCGCCGTTCAGCCGCGTCGCATCGGCATTGGCCTGGGCCTCGGCGCGGACGGCGTCGGCCTTCGCGGTCGCCTGTGTGACCGTGATCTGGGCCTGCACCTTCTCGCGCTCGGCGTTCTGCTGCAGCTTCTGCACCTCGACTTCGGCCAGCATGCGCTGCTCGATCGAATGCAGGTAGTTGGCGGAGAATTCGATGTTCTCGAGCTGCACGCTTTCGATCACGACCATCGGGTCGTGCTTGAGCGTGTCCACGATCGCATCGCGGATTGCGTTATTGAGATTGCCGCGATCCTGAATCGCCTTCACTGCGGTGTAGCGGCCGAACACCACCTTGACCTGCTGGTTCACCACGGGGCTCACGACCTGGTTCACCGCGGAGTCAAGGGTGGCAAACTTGGCGTAGAGATCGGCGACCTTCTCGGGTGGCACGCGCAAGGTCACGCTGATCTTCAGGTCAGCCGGCTGCTGGTCGAAGGAATAGGAGTTCATCTTGTCCCAGGTGTAGGTTACGGTCTTGACGCTGACCTTTTCGACGCTGTCGAACAGCGGCAGCTTGAAGCCCAGGCCCGGCTGCGCTGTGCCGATCACGGCACCGTTGCGCAACAGCACGCCGCGCTCGGTTTGATCGACGGTGTACCAGCTGCCGCCCAGCACGAGCAGGGCGACGATCGCGATGACGGCGGCGACGATCGTTCCCTTGGTGATGATATTCATGATGATAAAACTCTTTGAAGTCATTGAAAGGCCCAATGAGGCGTGACTCCGCGGCCCCGGAGAGCAGGCGCGGGATGACCTTTGGTGTGATTGCCTCCTATATTGGTTCAGTTGAATCCCAGCTCATGTGAGCGCGGTCACTTACGCCGTGGCCGCCGTCCACAGCATGGACAAGCCGGCCGCGAGCATGATGGCGTCCATCACGAGGCGGAAAACATCGGGCTCGAGCCCGAGCACGAAGCGCTTTGCGATGAACGCACCGAACATCAGCGATGAGCCGGCGATCAGGCCTTTGAATGCGACATCGGGCGTCAGCGCGCCGAACCGCTCGAAGGTCACTGACTTGCTGAGATACAGCCCGAGCGAGCTTGCCGCTTCGGTCGCCAGAAACGCGCCCTTGGTCAGGCCATAGAACAGGAACAGCGGCACGCTCAGCGGGCCGGTGGAGACCACGATGCCCGTGAGATAGCCGATCACGGCGCCGCCGATCGCGAGGTGCCAGAGCCGTGCCTTGAGCTGATGCCGTGCCAGCACATGCCGCACCGGCACCATCGCGATCAGGAACAGCCCGATCGCAGCATCGACCGCATGCGAGGGCAGCGCCAGCAGCGTGCGCGCGCCGAGCGCGGCGGCGGGAACGCCCGAAAGCGAATAGGCGAGACACGCGCGCCAATCGACCTCGCGCCACCAGGCGAGGATGCGCGACAAATTCGCCATCACCGCCGCGACCGCCATGATCGGCACCGCCTGCTTCGGCCCATATTGATAGATCAGGACCGGCATCAGCATGATGCTCGAGCCGGTGCCGACGACGCCGGAGATGGTGCCGGCGACAAGGCCTGTGATGAGGACGAACAGGAAGGACAGGGGGCGTGACTCCAAAGAATCGCGTGAAAGCATCGCGCAAGTCTAGCCGGCTTCCTCAGTGTGAGCGAAGGGATCTCATGTGGTCTCTCCGCTGGCACCGTCGGGCTTGAGCGGACGATCCAGTGGTCCAGAGATAGCAGAGCTCAGCTGAGAAGCCGCTGGAATACTGGATGCCCCGCTTTCGCGGAGCATGACACCGGGAACATGGGTGAGCATTCTCGCGACGGATTTCGCCCGAGCTTTGCATCTTTTTTGCACCCTCGAAAGGACAGAGGGTGCAGGGAAGGCCGGGTGGCCGCATGCACCCGGGGCCGCACGCGCAAAGAATAATTGCGCACGCGCGTGAACCACAGGTACAGCGGAGACACTCCGGCCTTCCCTGCGCAGCGGTTTACGGCTTACTCCGTGCTCTTCCCGGTGAACCTGCGTTTGCCACCGTCAACCGCGCGAAGCCTTTGGAGCTTCGCACGACCTTGGCGCCTTGCCTGTGCGCGCCAGAACCACACGGCTTCACCGTCCGTCTCCATGCCGCTCGTCAGTCAGCACAGCCTACGTCCGCCGCCTTCCGCTCCACGTTCGTGACGATCGCGATACGCCCCTTGTGTCGGTGCGGAATGGGGACAGTCAATCATGTTTTTCGGAAAAACGAAAGGACAATATTTTTGCGCGCGGGACTGGACAGGGCAAATCAGCCTGAACGGACAAGGGAAATTCGATTTTTGGCACCGGCGAGTCTGGCGGGGCGCTCGTGCGGCGTTGTCGGTTGAAGCGAATGTCAGCTCCGGTCCGGCTGCCGCAGATCGCCGAAGACCTCGACCAGGCGGAAGCGCTCGCACATCAGCATCATGTCCTCGCCGAATCTTCCCAGCCACGGTCGGGGCGCTGTCAGCCCGCAACCGCAATCTGGCCGCCGTATTTGGCGCGAAGCTCGGTCTTGAGCAGCTTGCCGGTTGCCGTGTGCGGCAGCGATTCCACGAAGATGACGTCGTCGGGCATCCACCATTTGGCGATGCGCGTCGACAGGAACTGCAGGATCGACTCCTTGGTCGGCTGCGCGCCCGGTTTGGGCTGCACCAGGAGCAGCGGCCGCTCCTGCCATTTCGGATGCGGGATGGCGATGACCGCGGCCTCGAACACCTCGGGATGCGACAGCACGAGATTCTCGATCTCGATCGAGGAGATCCATTCGCCGCCGGACTTGATGACGTCCTTCAGGCGATCGGTCAGCTGCACGTAACCGTCCGGATTGATGGTCGCGACGTCGCCGGTGCCGAACCAGCCGTCGTCGTCCACGACCTTGCCACCTTCGCCCTTGAAATAGCCTGAGATGACCCAGTTGCCGCGCACCTTGAGCTGGCCGACCGATTTGCCGTCGTGCGGCAGGATCGCGCCGTCCTCGCCGACGAGGCGCAACTCCACACCGGAGACCTGGCGGCCCTGCTTGATCTGCATGTCGACGATCTCGGCCGGCGTCGCATCGTCGTGTTTGGCGAGTGGCGAGCCGAGCGTGACCAGCGGGCTCGTCTCGGTCATGCCCCAGGCATGCAGCAGGAAGACGCCGAGCAGGTCGCGGAATTTCTCGATGGTTGCGCGCGGCGCGGCGGTGCCGCCGCTAAACACGAGCTTCAGTTTCAGTTTGGACAGATCGAGCTTGTCCCGGTTATTCTCGACATAGGCCAGGAAGTTGAGCCAGATCGTCGGAATGCCCCCGGCCTTCGTGCAGCCTTCCTGTTCGAGCAGCATATAGATGCTTTCCGGATCGAGGCGAGGTCCCGGCAGAACCAGCTTGGCGCCGCACATGGCCGCCGAAAACGGCAGGCTCCAGGCGTTGGCATGAAACAGCGGTACGACGACGAGGATGGAGTCCTTGGCCGAAAGTGCGAAGCCGTCGGCTGCGCAGGCCGCGAAGGCGTGCAACACGGTCGAGCGATGGCTGTAGAGAACCCCTTTCGGATTACCGGTCGTGCCGGACGTGTAGCAGAGCGTGCAGGCGGTGTTCTCGTCGAACTGTGGCCAGGCGTAATCGGGCGAGGCCTGCGCCAGAAGGGTCTCGTAGCAAAGCAGGTTGGCGACCTTGGCGGCGGGCATGTGGCTTTCATCGCACAGCGCGACCCAACCGCGCACCAGCGGCAGATGCGGCGCGAGCTGTTCGACCAGTGGCGTAAAGTCGGGATCGAAAAACACGTAGCCGTTCTCGGCGTGGTTGATGATGTAGACGAGTTGCTCGGCGAACAGGCGAGGATTGACGGTGTGCAGCACGCGGCCCGAGCAGGTCACGCCATAATAGAGTTCGAGGTGCCGCCAGGAATTCCAGGCCAGTGTCGCGACACGATCGCCCAGGGCGACACCGAGGCTTGTGAGTGCGCCGGCGACGCGCTTGGCGCGGGCCGCGACCTGCCCGTAGTTGGAGCGGTGGATGACGCCTGCCGGATCACGCGAGACAATCTCGGTCTCCGCATGCCAGGTCGCGACGTAATCGACCAGGTTCGAGATCAAGAGTGGCCGGTTCTGCATGAGTCCAAGCATGAATACCCCCCCCGATTTTCGAAAATGGAAATATGTGAAAGCAGCCCTGCGATTTGCGTGGTGCGTGATGTCGGCAGCATTTAGCCCCATCGAACCGGCCAAAGTCCAGTCGTCAGGGCATGCAAATCGTTGGTAAAAAACTGGCGCCCATCGACCGGCGCGGCAGCCGGGTCACGCAGAAGCCGAGGCCGCTACCGCGGACGCCCGCCGAAGGCGGGCGGGCGCCCCACCATGAGGGTCTGATATCTCGGCGCGAAGCAAGAACCTCATCCCAAGGGCGATCCTGAGGGCGCGCGCAGAAGGCGAGCGTCCGCAACTGCGCACTCGATTCCTTCATGCGACTGCCCTGTGGCCGAGCTCAGGCCGACGGAGATGCATCGGGAATGCAGCGTAAGGGTCTATCACGCCGCACGCTCGTGCCCGTGCTGTTCAAGCTTCTCCTGCTGTTCGGCATCCGAGCTAAGCCCCTCCAATCCCCTTTCGCAGTTGCGCGCGAGCATCTCGGCGTTGTGGGCCCAGAGCCTCAGCAGGGAGACCTGGAACTGCAGCATCGGCCTCAGCGCCTTGAGCCCCACATCCAGCGCAGCGGAGATGCGACGCTGTTGGTCACCGGCCATGCGATCTGTATCAAGAAGCTTGTCAGCCATTTGCGGCTCCCTTCTTGGGTTGGTGTGTTGCTGTTCGGTCCCCTTATCCGCTTTGCTGTGGAGGCAACGTGGGGCACTCAAGCATGTTTCGGCGGAACTGCCGATCTCGCCATTTGTAATGCACGACGTCGACACGAGCGGCCCTGGATTGCTCTGCACCCTGCAGCGCAGCGACGGAACAGCGATGTCCGGGCCGGAACGAAAGCGCCCGCTCAGCCTTGTTCAGCTTGGAGAGCCTTGTCCAAAGATTGGAGAATGCTCATGACTTCACGTGCTGCAGAAGGTGCATGTGCTTTCGCCTGGCGCGTCTACATGCTGCTCCATCATGGGGTGGATGAAACCGATGATCGTCGTGCCGCGCTCTGTCGATACATCACCAGCCTTGCCGATGCAGGCGAGGACGACTTCGACGCCTTGCAGGTGGCCGCGGTGATGTATCTGAAGAAGTTGGACGAAGGATACCAGGACGAGAAAGCGCGGCATGCTGCCTCGGAAGTCGCAGCGCGCCGCTTGTTTGAGGTCGACCACTGATCAAGCCATGGTCAGCTTCTCAGGCTTGCAGGAGAGGGGAATCGAGCGATGCGGGATGAAAAGCGGTTTCTCGACCTGGAATCAAGCTTCGAGACGCTACGCACTGCCGGAATTTGAACCCTGGGGTAAACCGACTGGAGGAGTGTCTATGCGAACATCGATATTTGCGATCGTCATCGTCGCGGCAAGCGCGATTGCGTTCCAGGCAGCGGCCCAGCAGCAGGCTGCACCGAGTGAGCAAACAAAGGAGCAGATGCACAGCGACGTGGACAAGGGACTGAAGACGAGCGAGCCCAACGAGCAGATGCAGCGGGAAGCGGATAAAGGCGTCAAGACCCGCAACTCCGGCGAGTCCGGATACGTCGCCGACCAGGACAAGCCGGGCGCGTCCGCCCATCCTCCGGGCCTGCCGGATGTGACCACGGGCCAGAGTGGCAGCGGGAACGACAAGTCGCGCTGATTGTCGGACGTTTTCGGCAAATTCGGCAAATGAAGCTATCGCAGCCGCGCACGCTCACAGGGCAGCACGCGGGAACAGCGGAAACAATCTGCCTCAACGGCCGTTCTTGTAGCGTGGTTTGTCTGTCAGAGGAGGTTTCATCATGAAGGGTTACATGCTTGGGCTGGCCGCCGTACTCGCGCTCGGAGCGGGCGGAATGACCGCGGCGAACGCCGTCGAGTTCGACGTCGGTCCGGGCGGCGTCTATGTCGGTCCGCACCACGACCGCTATTATCGCGACTATCGCGCCTATGACGAATACAGGGGTGGCTGCCGCGTCATCATCGACCATCGCACCAACCGCTTTGGGGAGGATGTGACGGTCCGCCGGCGCGTCTGCGATTAAGCGTAGCAGTTCCAGTTGAAGGGCGGCACTGAACGCTGCTCGAGATGGCCTCGGCTCTGATGCCGGGGCTCTCTTTTGCTCGACGACGCTCAGGCAAACCAGGTCATGACAAGCCCGGCGCTCGGCGCGAACACGGCGAGCGTTGTGATCGAGCCCAGCGCGTTCATCCAGCGCGAGTCTTGCTCGACATCCACCGCCGAATCGCGCGTTAGGCCGCGCGCACCGTGGCGAGGAAGCCCTCGACCTCTTGCTTCAGGCGTTCGGACTGTTTTGCGAGTTCGCCTGCGGAGTCGAGCACGAGTTCGGCGGCGCTTCCCACCTGGCCCGATGCCCGCGTGACTTCGGCAATGTTCTGCGTGACGCCCTGCGTGCCCTGTGCCGCCTGCTGCACGTTGCGGGCGATCTCCTTGGTCGACCCGCCCTGTTCCTCGACGGCGGCTGCGATCCTGGTGGCGATCTCGTCGATCTGGCCGATGGTGGCGCCGATCTCGCGCATCGCCTCGGCCGTCACGCCAGTGGCGTCGCGGATCGACTGGATCTGGTCGGCGATCTCCTCGGTCGCTTTCGCGGTCTGGGTCGAGAGCGCCTTCACCTCGCTTGCGACCACGGCAAAGCCCTTGCCGGCGTCGCCGGCGCGAGCGGCTTCGATGGTCGCGTTCAAGGCGAGCAGGTTGGTCTGTCCGGCGATGTTCTGGATCAGCCCCATCACTTCGCCGATCTTCTGTGTGGCCTTCAGCAGGCCCTCCACCATCGTGTTGGTGCGGTTGGCCTGAGCGACGGCGCTTTGCGCGATCGAGGCCGAGTAGGCGATCTGGCGCGAGATCTCCTGGCCCGAGGTCGACAGCTCCTCGGTCGCGGCCGCCACGGTCTGCACATTCGCCGTGGTCTGCTCGGCGGCGGCTGCCACGGACGTGCTCTGCCGCGAGGTCTCCTTGGCGATCGCGGACAGCGACTGCGCCGAGCGCTGCATCTCCGCAGCCGATGAGGCGGCCCCGGCGACGATGCTGCCGACGCTCTTCTCGAATTCGCCGGCGATCCGGTCCATGGCCGCTCTCCGCTCCGCCACGGCGCGGGCCGTTGCTTCCTCGCGCTCGACGCGCAGACGTTCGGCGCCGATCAGCCGATCCTTGAACACGGCAAGGCTGCGTGCGATGTGGCCGATCTCATTGCGGCGTTCGACGAACGGGACCTCGACATTCAGGTCACCCTTGGCGAGACCGTCCATGACACCGCAGATCGTGCCGAGCGGACGCACCAGGCCGCGGCCGAGCGCAAAGGCAGCCAATCCCGCGATGAGCAAGCCGAGGATGCCGCCCGCGGCGATCCGGTTCGCCTTCTCGAATACGACGGTGTTGATGTCGTCGGTGTAGACGCCGGCCTGGATGGCCAGCATGTTCTCGCCCTCACCATAGCCGTCGGCATAGCTGAGCTTCGGCAGCTCCGGACCACCGGTCGCCTTCGGCACCTGATATTCAAGGAATCCGCCGCCGCTGCGGGCCTTGTTGACGATGCTCTGGATCAGCAGCTGGCCCTGATTGTCCTTGTAATCCCAGCGATTGACATTGATGTATTTCGGATTGGCATGCACATAGGTCACGCCGGCATTGGTCGAGCCGGCGCCGTAGACGCCGAGATAGTCGGCGGATGGGCCCCAGCGCATGGCGCCGATCGCATCGAAGGCGAGCTGCCGCGCCTCGGCTGCCGAGATCTTCCCCGCCCTGGCCTTGTCCTCGTAACTCGCCAGGATCTTCTTCGCCGCCTCGACCAGATCCTTCACCTTGGTCCGGCGTTCCTCGATGACCGTGTCGCGAAGGATCATCACTTGCGCAGCCAAGGCGCCGACAAAGACAATGGTCAAAACCGCGATGATCATCGCGAAGCGATTGTAGACACTGAGATGTCGCATGACGAGCCTTCGGGCAGGAACAGAAGCGTTCGCGCGGAAGTAGCACTTTACCCATTAAGGCTTTCTTGAGGAGGGCATGTAAATTTCGCTCGGCCGGTCAACGTGTCAAGAAGGTCCTGATCTGCGCATCATCCGGCGCGGGGTCGAGACACGACGCCTCAGAGTTTGAACAACGTCTCCGCGTTGCGAGATGCGATCCGCTCGCGGTCGGCGGCGGACACCGGGATCTGCTCCAGGAAGGCACGGGCCTTGGCCATGGAGGCGTAGGGGTAGTCTGCCGAGAACATGATGCGGCTGACGCCGACCTCGAGCAACAGGTCGAGAAAGGTCGGCGCGAAGTTGAAGCCGGCGAAGGTGTAGTGCAGGTTCTCGCGCAGATAGTCGCTGACCGGGCGCTTGAGCCTGGTCAGCTCGACCGGCATGACATCGACCCGCTGCATGAAGAAGGGCAGGCCTTCGCCCATATGCCCGATCACGATCTGCAGTTTCGGGAAGCGGTCGAACACGCCGCCCAGCACCATCCGCAGCACATGCACCGCGGTCTCGATATGCCAGCCGAAACCCGGGCCCGCGAGCATCTCCGTGACCAGAGGCGCAAAGCCGCCGAAAGAGGCTTCGATCACCGGCTTTGGCGGCCTGGTCGGATGTAGATAGATCGGCGCGCCCAGCGCTTCGGCGGCCTCCAGCACGGGTGAGAAGAACCTGTCGTCGAGATAGCGGCCGCGCTGATGGCCGTTGACTACCGCACCGGCGAAGCCTTGCGTCCTGACCCGGGTTTCGAGCTCTCTTGCCGCGTGATCCGGGATGGCGATCGGCAGCGCCGCGAAGCCGGACAGGCGCGTCGGGTGGCTTTTGATCGCCACGGCCAGTGCATCATTGGTGTCGCGCGCGAGCGCCGCGGCCTCCGCGGGTTCCAATTGCTCGAGGCCGGGCGCCGTCAGCGAGAGAACCTGCATGTCGATGCCGGCGGCGTCCATCTGCGCGATCCTGCCATCACCGAGGTCGCAGAGGTCGCGCATCAACTGTTCGGCGCGTCCGCCGATCTGGCGCGCCTGGTCCTTGAGGTCGCGGCCCGGCCCGTCGAGAAAGCCGGCCGTGGCAAAATGCTCTTCAAGTGTGATGGTCCGCATGGCCTCGATGCTCCGCTTGCCGGATTTCCGATGTACGAGCCGAATGGTGGCGATTTTCGGAAGCGCTCGTGCGCGTCTCCCTCGCGCGCTATCTCGCAGAGGGCGCCGATGTGACGGGGATCAGCCCCATGCACTGCTGCACCTCGCCCGGCACCTTGTACTCGCGCATGATGGTGCGGCTGTCGCGCATGCCGCAGGCCTCTCGCTGCACCACGAACATCCAGAGCGCCTGGCCGGCCTCCCTCACCAGGCCACGCCGGGCCTCCCGCACCGAAGCGGGCGCATCCGGATGCGCCGCGTCGAACTCCCGAAGCCTGGTCAGCGCCCGTTCCAGCGCGCGCCCCATCCGCCCGAGCGAAGACGCCTGCTCCTGGGCGATCTCATAATCGAGCACATCGGTAGGCTGGCGCAGAAGGCGAAAGTCGCGGGACATGGGCAAAATATAGCGTCACCTTGGCCGCATCCGCAACGACGCGCGCTTGCGAGCCGCGTTCGCAAGCTTTGCCGACACGTGGTTGTCATTCGGCTTTGCTCGCCCCGCCAGTTGGTTAACCCGGCGTAGCCTGGACGGGCCAAATCCGCTGCGCTTGCCGCCGGGAACCTTAAAATTTGAGCTGTATGTCTTTGTCTGACGATCAAAGAAATTTGAGTCAGGCGGCCATGAACGAGCCCTCCTTTTCTGCCCTCGACCGCCACGCGGTGCTGGCCGGTTCCAATGACAGCTTTCCCTGGTTTGCCGGCGCGATGCTCGCGATGGAAGCGAGCGAGGTGATCCGGCTGCGGCTGGAGAAATTCGCTGTTGGGGACGGGGAGTCTGACCAGGAAGCCTGCCTGATGGTGACGGAGAAGATCGTCGCTGCGCTGCAGGCCGGCGCCCAGCTGCTTTCCGGCGCAAGCCCATCCGCCATCATCGGCCTCTACCGCGCGCGCGTCGCGGCCAATGCCAAGCGGCTGTCGGCGGGCTAGTCCAGTCGCAAATGAGCCTTTCGTGCGGAGCGGCTGGGGCGCTATAACAGCGCCGCGTCGGGGTTTGCGTTGAACCCAAGGGGCGGCTGCATGGCGTTGACGGCTCTGGATCTTGGCCTGCGTGGGGCGGTGGTCGGATTATTCCTCGTGGTTTGCGCGGTCCTGCTGCGCTCGACCCTGGTCCGGCCGGCCGCCAGCCTCGGCGCCGCGCTGGGCGTCGCCGGTGCTGCCTATGCGATCTCGACGGCGCCGTTCTTTCCGAAATGGTCGTTCGGGTGGAATTCACCGTTCGTCCTGCTTGCCGTGGGCTCTCCCGTCATCTTCTGGCTCTGGGCGCGCGCGGTGTTCGAGCAGAATTTTGTGCTGCGGCCCTGGCACGGCGCGGTGTGGGCGGTCATGGCCGGTCTCGGGCTTGTGACCTACAACGGCTGGTCGAACTGGCCTTCGCTTGCGGTGACGTCCGGCCGCGCGCTGGCACTGGCTTCGATCGGATTTGCCTTGCTCGCGGCGGCGCAGATTCCAAAAGGCTGGCGCAAGGCCGTGACGAGGGGACGCGGCCGGCTGCTGATCGCGCTGATCGTCGGCATCAGCATCCAGATCGTGCTGAGCGCATCCGCCGGGCTTGCCGCCGTTCCGATCCAGTCCATCAGCCTGACCGTTGCCTGCGGCCTCGGCGCCTCGGCGCTGATCTCGATCTGGATGATGGTGTTTGAGACCGAGCCGGCCATGGCCGGCGCAAGCGGTGGCACCGCTGATCCCGCGCCTGGACCTCGGCCATTCCGGCGCGCGGGGCTGGCCACATCGGAGCGCGCCGTGCTCAATCGTCTCCAAAATCTCATGACGACGGAGCGGACCTACCGGCAGGAAGGGCTGACCATCGGCCTGTTGGCGGTGCGACTGGGGTTGCCGGAATACCGCCTGCGAACGCTGATCAATGACGGGCTGGGTCACCGAAATTTCAACGCCTTCCTCAACCGCTATCGTCTCGACGAGGCGAAGGCCGCGCTCGCCGACCCCGACCAGGCCGAGGTGCCGGTGCTGACGATTGCGCTCGACGCCGGCTTCCAGTCGCTGGCACCATTCAATCGCGCGTTCAAGGCGGACACCGGGCTGACGCCGACCGAATTCCGCCGGAGGGCGGCGGCAGGGCACGGCCGGGACGGCGAACCCGCCGGTCCAAACTGACAATCCAGCTCGTCGTTTTCAAAATTCGATAGGCCTTCAGGCCCCGGATCAGCCTAGCTGTGCCCGTAACGCGCCGGCGCGCCGAACGGAGCACGCCGCGCGCTGATCGTTCGAGGCGTACAATGACCCTGTCAGAGGCCGATCGCTCAGACGCGATCATCGAGTCCGGCGAGAGCAGGGCGGTTCCGGCGGCCGCACGCGCCGGTCGCGGGCGCGAAGGCCTGCTCGTTCTCGGCATGGTGCTCGCTCCCGTCGGACTGGCGGTGATCCTGACCGCTGCCGCCGTTCTGGCGATCGCAGGCTGGCAAACAGCGCGCGGGCTGCCCATTGAGCTGCCGACGCGAGCGAATATCCAGCTCATGGGGATATTGGCCTACGTCGTTGGCAGCTGGCTCGACGTGGCGGCGGTGTGGCTCTGGTCGCAGCACCGCGGGCTCTGCCGCGACGTGTTTGCGTTTCGTGGAATGAGGTGGCGCGCGGTCGCGGCGGGCGTGCTTGGCTTCCTGATTGCCATGTACGGCGCGCCGCTTGCGACCGAGGGGCTATCTCACATGCTCGGGGGAGGCGGCCCGACGCAGGCCCGGATCGACTTTCATGCTGCGCATATGGCCGCACTCTATGTCTTGCTCTTCGTGATCACCGCGCCTTTGTGCGAGGAGATCCTTTATCGCGGATTGCTGGTGCAATGGCTCCGCCGCATTGGCTGGCATGACGCCGCGATTCTGCTGGCGGGCAGCCTGATTTTCGGAGCCAATCACGTCATTGCCCTCGGCCTGGTCTGGAGCATCGTCGTGGTCGGCCTTGGTGCGATCCTGTTTGCGCTGCGCCTGCGGTTCAACTCACTGACGCCGGGATGGCTCGCCCATTTTCTGTTCAATGCGCAGCCGCTGCTGGTCCTGCCTCTGATCGACCGGTTCGCTCCCGTGTTGCATCCAGGCACTCTTTCTTAGTCAGGGAAACGGAGTTCACCGACCGATGAAAGCTTTCCTGGACGCCGCTCGGCTGCTGTTCCTCGACATGGCATCGACGCTTTTCTTCCTTGTTCTGTTTCTGCTGACGCACAACACGATCCTGTCGGTTGGCCTCGGCATGGCGCTCGGCGTGATTCAGATCGGGATTCAAATCGTGCGCCGAAAGCCGATCCACGTCATGGAATGGCTGAGCCTGTTTCTGGTGATTGCCGCGGGCAGCGCGACGCTTCTCACCAACGACCCGCGTTTCGTGCTGTTCAAGCCGAGCGTGATTTACGTGATTGTCGGGTCCGTGATGCTCAAAACAGGCTGGCTCAATCGCTATCTGCCCGAGATTGTGCGGACGGTTGCGCCTGACGTGGCCGTCATCACGGGGTTCGTCTGGGCCGGCCTGATGTTCGTGTCCGCCGCGGTCAATGCATTCGTCGCTCTCGCCTGCAGCATATCGACCTGGGCGATGGTCATGCCGGTCTATGGCATGGTGAGCAAACTCGCCGTCTTCCTTGCCGGATTTCTCGCGATACGCTTCACCGTCAGGCGCCGCCTGCGGGCGATGCCGGCCGACGAACGTGACGCTCTGCTCGGCGCCATGCAACACGAGGGCCGCTCGCCATCGCTGGCGAGGGCGGGCTGAGACACGAGACCCGCCGGCGAGCGCTCCGATCCGCAAAATGACGTGGTCGTGGAAACCTGCCTAACTTGCCTGGGTCACTTGCTTTTGCCGCCCGAAGTTGCGCCAAGCACGGCCCGGACGACCGGCGCCTTTCCGGCGAGGTGTGCCAGCGAGAAAGCCAGCGCGATGCCCAGCACCGACACGATGGCGAATTTTGCCGGAGCAGGAAGGGCGAGGTCCACAATCGCAACCTGCAGCGCGACCACGATCATTGGATGCAGGATGTAGGCGCCGAAACTCGCCGCGGACAAGGCGGCAAGCAGCCGCGACGGCCGCAACGGCATTTCGCGAAATGCGACGATGAGTCCGATCGACAGGCTGACCGCGATCACGGTTTCCCAGACGCTGCGAATGAGCGAGGCGAGGCCTGGGCCGCCGGCGGTCATCATCGCGTCCCAATGGCCGGTCGCATAGGCGAGATAGATTCCGCTCGCCGCGATGATGCCGATTCCGAGCTCGAAGAGGCCGGTGCTCGCCGGCATTTTGCAAAACCAGTCGCCGCGCTGCGCGGCAAGCCCGGCTGCGAACAGCGTCACATATTGCGGCAAATGCGCGGGCTCCGCAGGCATGATCCAGAGCAGCGGCACCCACTCGTCGACGGGATAGCGCAGCCGCACGATCCAGGTGATCAGCGCCAACACGGCCACCAGGCCCGCAATGGCAGCGAAGCGAGGGAGCGGCCATGTTCGGGGCGCCGCATCAGGGCTGGGCGTGAGCTGACGCCAGCCGGCGAACGCGACAGAATAGAGCAACAGATGCGCGAGGAACCAGAGATGGAGGTAGATTGGCTGCCAGCCGTGTTCATACAAGCGCGCAACGAATGGAGCGATCGCGGGCCGCCCCGCGATCAAGTAGGCTGCCGGCAGATGCACGAGCAGCACCAGGCTTGCGAGGGGAATGCCGATCCGCGCCCAGCGCTCTCGAAGGAACAGCTTTGTGCCCTTGCGCGCAAGTGACGCGGCCGTGAAATAGCCCGCCACCAGGAACAGTAGCCCCATGCCGAAGGCCGCGTTGGCCGTATAGAAGGGCGTGAACCAGGCGCTCTGCGCCTTGTCATGCACGGGCCAGAAGCCGCCGGTCGGCCCATAGGCCTGCGCCGCGTGGTGCACGATGACAAGCGCGACCGCGGCAACGCGCAGGGCATCGATGAAGATCAATCGCTGCGGCTGACCATAGGCGGCAGGTTGCGCGGGCGACATCGCGGCATCCCAAAGGCCGGTGAGAGTTCTCGAAGCCGATTGATGCGGACAGGCGCGTCCTGCGCGTTGAGCGAGATCAACGCTTTGCGTCACCCAGAACGATCCACGCCGGCGCGTGATCGCTGGCGCCGTCCTCGCCGCGCGCCTTGCGGTCGACGCCGGCGTTTTTCAGACGCGGGGCAAGCTGGGGGCTGAGCAAGAGATGGTCAAGCCGCAGGCCCGCATCGCGGGGCCAGCGGTTTCGTTTGTAGTCCCAGAAGGTGTACATCGGCTGCTCCGGGTGGACGTTGCGAACCGCGTCCGTCCAGCCTTGCCTGAGCAGCGCGGCAAACGCGGCGCGGCTCTTTGGCTGGATCAGCGCATCCTTGTCCCATGAGCGGGTGGGGTAGATGTCGCGTGCGGTCGGCGCGACATTGTAGTCACCGGCGAGCACGACCGGCAGATCCTGCTTGAGCAATGTCGCCGCGTGGGCGCGCAGCCGTTTCAGCCAGGCGAGCTTGTAATCGAACTTCGGACCCGGCTGCGGATTGCCGTTGGGCGCATAGATGCAGCCGATGATGATGCCGCGGACGGCGGCCTCGATGTAGCGCGCCTCGTGATCAGTCTCGTCGCCGGGGAGCGCAGTTCTGGTGAGAATGGGCTCGCCTTTGCGCGACAAGATGGCGACGCCATTCCAGCTTCTCTGCCCGCGCCACACCGCGTGATAGTCGGCGGCCTCAACGGCCGACAGCGGAAACTGGCCGTCGGTGGCCTTGAGCTCCTGCAGGCAGACGATGTCGGGCCTTGCGAGCCGCAGCCAGCCGAGCAGGTTCGGCAGCCGCTTGTTGATGTTGTTGATGTTGAAGGTCGCGACTTTCATCTGCGCATGATCCGGACCGGAACGGCCGCGTCAGCGCCAAGTGTGAAGCGGTTTTCCGAACAGATCATGCTGAATAATCAACGCTCCGAAAGCCGCGGCATTATCACGGCCGGGACGTGCTCGTTTCCGCGTTTGCGCCGCCGCCCTTGTAGACCCGCGCAAAGCGGCGGCCGAGGCTGGTCAGGACCTCATAGCCGATGGTGCCGAAATGATGGGCGAGCTCGTCGACGGTGATGCCTTCGCCGATCAGTGTCACGAGATGGCCGCGCCGCGCGGCGTTCGGCGGCAGGTCGGTGATGTCGATTGCGATCAGGTCCATGGAGACGCGGCCGGCGATCGGGCAGCGCTTGCCGGCGACAATGGCGTCCGCGCCGCGGGTGCCGTCGCTGGCACTCGCCGCACGGAAATAGCCGTCGGCATAACCGGTGGCGACGATCGCGAGCTTGGTCGGCCGCCGCGCGGTCCAGGTGCCGCCGTAACCGACGGTCTCGCCGCGCTCGATGCTGCGGGTCTGGATGATGCGCGACTTGAGGTCGACCACCGGCAGCATCGGATTGTCGGCCTCCGGCGTCGGATTGACCCCATAGAGCGCAGCACCCGGCCGTACCAGGTCGAACACGAAGGACGAGCCGAGATAGATGCCGGATGAATTGGCAAGCGAGGCCGGCACGCCGGCGAAGTGGCTATGGATCTCGCGGAAGGCGGCCAGCTGCCTGGCATTGAGCGGGCTATGCAGCTGCTCGGCGGAGACGAGGTGGCTCATGACCAGGGTCATGCCATGGTCGCCGGCATTGATGCGGGGGATCAGGCTCTGCGCCTCCTGGATGGTGAGGCCGAGCCGGTTCATGCCGGTGTCGATATGGATGCCGGCCCCGCCCGACCAGCCCGAGCGGCGGCAGAACACGTCCCATTCGGCGAGCTCGTTGAGATCGCCGATCACCGGCCGGCAATCGATCTTCGCATAGGCTTCGCCGGTGTTCTGGAAGAAGCCGTTGAGCGAATAGATCACGGCCCCCGGCACCGCTTCGCGGGCGGCGCGCGCCTCATCCAGCGTGGCGACGAAGAACGTCTTGCAGCCGGCGGCGAACAGCGCCTTCGCGACCGGCTCGATGCCGCAGCCATAGGCGTTGGCCTTGACCACGGCTGCGCATTCGGCGGGCACCGCGGTCTTCTCGAGCTTGCGCCAATTGGCGACGATGGCATCGAGATCGACGGTGAGAATGCCGTTGTAGGCGGCGAGCGCCGCCGCCTGGTTGGCTTCGGGCGACAGCAGCGTGCTGGTGGAAGGTTTTGCGGTGGGGGCAGGGGTCATGGCCTGCCGGTTTTACGCGGGGCGGGCCCAGGGTTCAACCATGCAGGCGCGCTTGGCCTGATCGCCATGGCCGAGAAACACCTGACACGGCGATCCAGGCTGACCTGATCCGTGCGATCATGCAATAGTGCCGGCCGAACCGAGAGCAGAGGAGCGGGCCAATGCGGATTGCGGTGATCGGCGCGGGCGGGGTCGGCGGGGCGTTCGGAGCGGCTCTGGCCAAGGGCGGTAGCGACGTGACGTTCGTTGCGCGCGGCGCGCATCTGACGGCAATGCAGGAGCGCGGGCTCAAGGTGCTCGGCCCGCGCGGCGACATTTATCTGCAACCGGCCAAGGCGACCGACGACCCGGCGTCGATCGGTGCAGTGGACGTCGTCTTGTTCTGCGTCAAGCTATGGGACGTTGAGAGCGCCGGCGCCGCGATCCGGCCGCTTGTCGGCAACGCCACCGCCGTCATTCCGCTGCAGAATGGGATCGACGCAAGCGAACGGCTCATCCCGATCCTTGGCAAGGAGGCGGTCATGGGGGGCGTCGCGCAGATCAGTGCGACCATTGCCGAGCCCGGCGTGATCCGCCAGACCGGCGTCTTCATGCGCCTCGTGTTCGGCGAGCTCAATGGGCGGCCGAGCGCGCGTGGCGCCGCGTTCCATGCGGCGTGCCAGGCGGCCGGTTTCGACTCGGTCAACACCGACGACATCGTCGTCGCGCTGTGGGAAAAATTCGTGCTGCTGGCGACCAACAGCTCGGTCGCGTCCCTCACGCGTCTGCCGTTCGGCAAGCTGCGCGACGATCCCGAGGTGTTTGCCCTGTCGGAAAAGGGCTTCGCCGAGGCGGCTGCGGTGGGCCGCGCCCGCGGGGTGAAGCTCGCGCCCGACCTCGAGGAGAGGATGGCAAGGACGATGCGCGGCTTTCCGCCCGAGATGATGCCGTCGATGGCGGTCGACCTCTTGCGCGGCAACAGGTTGGAGCTGCCATGGCTTGCCGGGAAGGTGGTGGCGCTTGGCCGCGAGCTCAACGTGCCCACGCCCACCTTCGATGTGATGTATGCGGCGCTCAAGCCTTACGCGAACGGCAAGCCGGCGTGATCGGCACGAGACTGGACAATCTACATTTTACGCTTGGTGTCGATGATTTTTTGCAGCCGCCATGCCCCGAAATATGCCATGGCGACAACACCACCGATGACCGCGGAAACCTGTTTGCGGAACGCCGGGTCTATCAGATGTTCCTGTTCAGGCGCAGCGCTTGCCCATAAGCCGCCCAAAAACGGAAACAGAAAAAAGCCGAAGACTGAGGCAATCAAGAAGAAAACGAACTTGAGCCAGAACGTCTCGAACCGACGCGCAGCCAAAAACGAAATAAGAAGGGAGATGGTCATACATATCGCTGCCGCTGTCCAGACGCCTACCTCCACCATCTCATCTCTTCTCCGAAGCCGCTATTGGCGCGTTACCTACTTTGAACGTCCCGAGTTAGCGCTCCCAAGGCCAATGCGCTTTCGTCGTCGCCACTCCCAGACAGCTTGGGCAATCGCGGCAATCAAGACCGCGAGAACGATGGTCAAGTGAACCTTGTGGCCCCAGATATAAAAAATGGTTGCAGCAAGGACGACCGCCGCTAACGCAATTGCGAGTGAATTTATTAACCGCTGGTTCATGCGGCGCCTTGACCGGGTCGCTTCAATCAGTTGGGTGCGTACATAGGCACGCTTACCTCAAGCTTCTATTACGAAAGATCGTCGAAATAGCGCGACACATCTCATGATGCTGCTTAATCAAGCACATTTCCCACGTCGGCGCTGGGCCCTTCAGAGACGTGCAGCTATGCAGATATTACGCCGTGATCGGCAGACAAGCAGACATCGGGCGTGCCAGACCCCTGGCACTCCAGTCGACGAGTCTGGCAAAAGCTAATACCCGCGATCCGGCACATGGCCGTCCGGGTTCAGATCGCCGAAGCGCGTCACCGACGCATCGAATTGCAGTTCGACGGTGCCGGTCGGGCCGTGGCGCTGCTTGCCGATGATGACTTCGGCCTTGCCGTGCACCAGCGACATGTCGAGCTGCCATTTCTCATATTCGGGCGTGCCCGCGCGCGGCTCCTTGTTGGCGAGGTAATATTCCTCGCGGTACACGAAGATCACGACGTCGGCATCCTGCTCGATCGAGCCGGATTCACGCAAGTCGGACAGTTGCGGGCGCTTGTCGTCGCGGGATTCGACCTGGCGCGACAGCTGCGACAGCGCGATCACGGGGACGTTGAGCTCTTTCGCCAGCGCCTTCAGGCTTGTGGTGATCTCGGTGATCTCCTGCACGCGGCTGTCGGAGGACCGCTTGCTCGAGCCGGACAACAGCTGGATGTAGTCGATCACGATGAGGTCGAGGCCCTTCTGCCGCTTCAGCCGCCGTGCGCGCGCCATCAGCTGCGCGATCGAGAGGCCGCCGGTCTCGTCGATGAAGAACGGCAGCGACTGCAGCTCGATGGAATAGTCGCGGATCTTCTCGAAATCGGCCTCGGTGATGCCGCCGCGGCGGATGTGGCTGGAGGGAATGCCAGTGCGCTCGGCGATGATACGGGTGGCGAGCTGCTCGCCGGACATTTCGCAGGAGAAGAAGCCGACAATGCCTCCATTGACCGCCTTCATGGTGCCGTCCGCCTGCACCTCGCCCTGGTAGGCCTTGGCGACGTTGTAAGCGATGTTGGTGGCGAGCGAGGTCTTGCCCATGCCGGGGCGCCCCGCCACGATGATGAGGTCGGAGTGCTGCAGGCCGCCCATCTTGGTGTCGAGATCGCGCAATCCCGTGGAGATGCCCGACAACTTGCCGTCACGCTTGTAGGCATTGGCCGCCATGTCGATGGCGGTGGTCAGCGCCTGCGAGAATTTCTGGAAACCGCCGTCATAGCGGCCGGTTTCGGCGAGCTCGTAGAGCTTGCGCTCGGCGTCTTCGATCTGCACCTTAGGGGCAAAGTCGACCGGCGCCTCATAGGCGACATTGACCATGTCCTCGCCGATCTGGATCAGGTCGCGCCGCAGCGAAAGGTCGTAGATGGTGCGCCCGTAGTCCTGGGCGTTGATGATGGTGGTCGCCTCCGCCGCAAGGCGCGCCAGATATTGGCCGACCGTCATCCCGCCGATGTCGATCTCGGCGGGCAGGAAGGTCTTGAGCGTCACGGGATTGGCGATCTTGCCCATCCGGATCAGGGAGCCCGCGGTCTCGTAGACGGTCTGGTGGATCGGCTCGAAGAAATGCTTCGGCTCGAGAAAGTCCGACACCCGGTAGAAGGCGTCGTTGTTGACCAGAATGGCGCCGAGCAGGCCCTGCTCCGCCTCGATATTGTGCGGTGCAGTCCGATAGGCCGGGGTTCCCGGGTCAGGGGCGAGCTTGAGAACGGTCGAATCGGTCAAGGCCATGGCGGAAGTTTAAGCGGGAGTGTCTGTCGGCGTGAGGGGTGGCGATAAAGCGCCAGTCTGCGGCAGCATGAAAGCAGGGAGCGGCCTTATGCCCGATTCACACACAGGAGGGTGTGTGAATCTTGCCGCCAAGCATGTCAACGCTTGACGCCTTTTGTCGCGATTCCGCGCCCGCTTGACCGAGAATCGCTGCAAGGTTCAGGAAGATGAACCTTTTCGCGCGCCATCACACGTATCTGAAGGAAGAAGGCCGCGCCGGCCTGGATCAGATGATCAACAGGTAGGCGAGGGCGAGCACCGCGGCTCCGATGCCCATTGCGATCAAGACATAGTCGGTTCGCAGATCGTCCATGGGCTTGATGGGCTGGTAGGTATTCTCGGCCATACGCCGTACCTCTACGGGGGCCGGAACGGATTGGATGTGAGCTAGTTCACACAGAGACGGGTTTCTTTTGGCCCAAGGTGCGGGCGCTGAAGCGGGCGGATTTGTCCATGGAGCAGCGGAAAACCATTTGGCGGGGCGGCGAGGACCGGCAGCTGTGGCTGTCGATGCTGCTCGACGCCATGGAGGAGGCCGGCCGTCCCGAGGTCCGGGCCAAGCCTTGCCCGCCCGCCGTTCTTCTCGCCCTGCGCGCCCAGCTGGCCCAGCCGGTCTCGCGCTATCCCTTTGCGGCGTCGGCCTTCAGCCGCCGCCACTGACTGTCATTACTCTCCGGCGAGCTTCAGCCGCGGCTGGCTCTTGCGCTCGCGGGCGCGCAGCTCGGCTTCGCCGCGGGCAATATAGTCGCGCGTCGTCGGCACCACGCCCTGCCGCTTGGTGAGCTGGATCTGGAAGTTCATCATGTTCTGCTTGCGGAACGACATCTCGGACGCGGCGAGATAGAACTCCCACATCCGGGCGAACCGCTCGTCATAGAGCTGCACGGCTTCCTCGCGCCGCGCCATGAAGCGCTCGCGCCAGGCCTTGAGCGTCTCCGCATAATGCAGCCGCAGGATCTCGATGTCGCAGACCAGAAGCCCCGCGCGCTCGATGGCGGGCATCACCTCCGACAGCGCCGGGATGTAGCCGCCGGGAAAGATGTATTTCGCGATCCAGGGATTGGTAGCGTCGGGGCCCTCCGAGCGGCCGATCGAATGCAGCATCATGACACCGTCGTCGGTCAGGAGCTCCGCGCATTTCCTGAAAAAGGTCTCGTAGAAGCGCACCCCGACATGCTCGAACATGCCGACCGAGATGATGCGGTCGAAAGGCCCTTCCACGTCGCGGTAATCCTGCATCAGAAAACGGGCGGAGTCGGACAGGTTCCGCTCCGCGGCGCGGGCGTTGGAGAAGTGGAGCTGCTCGGTCGACAGCGTGACGCCGGTGACGTTGGCGCCGGTCATCTCGGCGAGGTAAAGCCCAAGTCCGCCCCAGCCGCAGCCGATATCGAGCACGCGCTGGCCGCGCCCGATCAGGAGCTTGGCGGCGAGGTGGCGTTTCTTTGCAAGCTGGGCATCGTCGAGGCTCGCGTGCGGTGTCTCGAAATAGGCGCAGCTATATTGCTTGTCTGCGTCGAGGAACAGCGAATAGAGCCGGCCATCGAGGTCGTAATGATGTGCAACATTGCTGCGCGCGCGGCTGCGGAGGTTGAGCTGCTTGATGCTCCGCGCGAAGTAGCGGGCCCACCATTGCGGCTTTGCCCAGCGCGGTAGCGCCTCGGGCTGGCCCATCAGGATCGCCAGGGCATCGGCGATGGTGCCCTGTTGGACGACAAAGGTGCCGTCCATATAGGCCTCGCCGAGCGCGAGTTCCGGATTGAGGAGGATTCGTCGCTCGGCCTCCAGAGTGACGAAGCGGACATGGACCGGTTCGCCGGTCCCGTCCCCACAGGTGAATTTGGCGCCGCTGGCCGTCGTAAAACTCATCGAACCGCGGCAAATGAACTTCGTCAGCAGACCACGCAACAAATGTTCCATTGCACCACCGCCACCCGCGATATCCAATGATACCGTGTCAAAAACCTCCCCGGCCGATGAAAGACGCCGCTCGACCGGATTGGTTCCACGCGCCTCAATTTGATCATAGTCGAAGTTCCGTCGTCGTCTATTGCACGGGAGTCAAAGCGGATATTCCGAATGAGCGCATTCACAACCTTGCGCATGCTGCGTGCTTCCATTGCGGCGATAATCCGCTAAAAGGTGACCCGCCGCGGCCGCCATACCCTGCTGCTTCGGTGGAAACTGGCAGCGCTCGCTGCCCCATCCCAATTTGTCGGCATCCGGAGAACAGCCAATGGTGTTGAGCCGAGCGCTCAGTTTAGCGGCGGTAACGCTTGTGGTCGGCTGCTCTGCAATGGGCCAGGTGATGGCCCAGGAAAACCTCGATGCCGGCAAGAGCCCAAGCCAGATTTTCTCGGGAACCTGCACGGCCTGTCACAAGAGCGCGCGCGGCCTATTGAAGACGGTGGCGCCGGGCTCACTGCAGGGCTTTTTGCGCCAGCACTACACCACCGGCCCGGAAATGGCGGGCGTGCTGGCCTCCTATCTGATTTCGAATGGCGCGACCGACACCCGGTACGGCGACAAGCAGAAGGGCGCCAAGGGCGGTAAGGACGGCAAGGAAAACAGATCGGAGGCCAAGCCGACCGCGAGACCCGAGGAGGCCGGCGCGCCGCCGAGCGAAAGCGAGCGTCCGCTTCGCAGGCGGCTGGCCCGGCCCGCCGAGAGCCCGGAGGCCGCCAAGCCTGCTGCGGAAGGGCAGGTGCCGGCAGCCAGCGAGCACGAAGGGCGAAAGTCCAGGCGGCTCAGCAGGCGCGCTAAGCCGGGTGCAGAGGAAGAGGCGCCCAAGGGCGGCGAGAAGGCCGGGGACAAGGCCGAAAAGCCTGCCGAGCCCGCCAGGGAGGAGGCGACCGGCGGCGCGCCTGTCAAGAGCGACACAGCGAAGGTCGAGCCGACCAGGCCCGAGGCCGTCAGGCCTGAGCCTGCTAGGCCGGATTCTACCAAGTCCGAGGCTGCCAAGTCCGAGACTCCCAAGTCCGAGGCTGCTGCCAAGCCCGACGATGGCGCTAAGCCTGCGGCCACCCCGGCGCAGTCCGCCAATGGCGATGCGGCCAAGCCGCAGGTCAATGAGGCGCTGCCGCCCTCGCTCCGGCGCGACCCCGTTCCCCCAGTGACTCCGGCTGCGTCCGCACCCGCGACGACTGGAACGACGCCTGCCGAGCCGTCGGTGACCGCCTCGGCTCCCCCGCTGCCTCCGGCCGAGCCGGCCAGCCCGCCGGTGCCACCGACCTCCCACTAAAATCGTTTCGCGTGCCGGCTGGGCGCCAGCAACTCGCCTTGCACTGGCGGCGTTCCCATTTTCATGGGCGTCGCTAATGCGCATTCCGACCCCGGCGCGAAACCGGGATCGGAAGCGAGCAATCCCGACAATGACCGTTCGGAAGTTACTCTGGGGTCGCTTCGGCCTGCGCCGGCTCTTCGTCGCGCTGGGCCTCCGGATCGAAGAACTCGCCAGCGGCGGCCAGCGCTTCTGCGGCTGCGTCCTGGTCTTCCTGACGGGTCGAGATGTCCTCGCCACGCTTGATGCGCTCGGCCTCGTCGGCGCTGCGCGCAACCGTCACGGTGATGGTGGCTTCGACCTCCGGGTGAACGGCGATCGTCACCTTCTGCTGGCCGATCGTCTTGATCGGCGCATCGAGCCAAACCTGCGGGCGGGAGATGGTGATGCCGTCGGCGGCGAGCGCCTCGACGATGTCGCGCACCGAGACCGAACCGAACAGCTGGCCGGCTTCGGAGGCCTGGCGGATGACGACGATGTCGCGGCCCTCGATCTTCTCAGCGACCTTGGCCGCCTCGCCCTTGGCCTGGATGTTGTTGGCCTCGAGTTCGGCCTTCATGCCGTCGTACTTGGCGCGGTTCTCCGCGGTCGCACGCAGCGCCTTCTTGCGCTTCAAGAGGAAATTACGTGCGTAACCATCCCTGACCTTGACCACTTCGCCCATCTGACCAAGCTTGGCGACGCGCTCCAGCAAAATGACTTCCATGATGTTCTCCTTTTCAATGAATGAGACTGCGAGAGGGTTGAGCTTCTAGGGGACCGGCAGCGGCGGCGGGCGCGAGCGCAAATAGCGCTGCCGCAAGCCGAACACGGCGTCGGCGAGTCCGAGCGCGGACATCGCCAGGATCGGCCAGCCGAACGCCAGCACAAATGCGTAAGCCGAGCCGAGCCACAGCGGCCGGCTCTTCAAGGCAAGTGTCAGCGTGTGCAGCACGGCAAAGCCGGTCAAGCCATAGGCGACCAGCAGCACTGAGGCGGCAATCCTGGCCAGCACGGCGGGCAGGCCGCCGGAAAAGCACAGGGCCAGGACGAAGCACAGCAGCACCAACGTCATTGGCGGCAGTGCGATGGCCTTCAGATCGGGCCACGGCCGCGACAGCCGGCCGGACGTCGCGGCCACCTTGCCGGCGAGCCAGAGATTGAGCGCGTAGGTCAAGGTCGCCATCATCGCCGCCGCCAATGGCACGAAGCCGACGATGGCATCGACCAGAAGCTCGACGTCCGGGCCCGCGCGCACATCGTTCGATGCGAGGACGCGCAGGAAGTAGTCGTGCAGCGTGCCTGCAATGGTTTTCGCGTCGGTCCCCAATGCGAGCAGCGCCGCACTGATCGCGAGTGCGGCAAGGCCTGCGCTCCACAACAGGATGCGGCCGATCGGGTACCATTCCATCGCGGACGCCGGCGCCGTGGCTCCGGACGCATTGCCGGCTGCGGGGCGGCCGAGCAGGCAGAGATGGCCGAGCCACCAGGAGGGCAGTGCGATTGCGATCGCGTAGCCGATGAGATTGCCGGCGCCGAAGGTCGCGCCAAGGGCGATGGCAGCCAGCCCACCGCCGACCGCCGCGGAGAGCGGACCCCAGCCGATCGCCGCGACCATCAAGGGCAGCGGCGACAGATACAACAGGACAAGCGAGATCAGCGCGCCCGACGTGATCGAGGCGAACATCGCAGCCGAGGCACAGCCGGCCGCAAGGGCGATGAGAATTTGACCGATCATCAGCTGTCCCGCTCCTTTCGAGCGGTTAGAGGCTCTTCTCTCAATCGAGGTGAGGAGCCCCAACCATCGGCAACCGGACGACCCGGAAGCCTTATGAGGTGGTTGCGCCGGCGGACGGGCCGCCGGCGAAGGTGATTAGCGAATGACGTAGGGCAACAGGCCGAGGAAACGGGCGCGCTTGATGGCGCGCGCGAGCTCGCGCTGCTTCTTGGCGGACACCGCGGTGATGCGGCTCGGCACGATCTTGCCGCGCTCGGAGACGTAACGCATCAACAGCTTGGAATCCTTGTAGTCGATCTTCGGCGCGTTCGCACCCGTGAACGGGCAGGACTTGCGGCGGCGGAAAAACGGACGACGTGCACCAGCTTCAGCCATGATTCTTACTCCCCTTCGCCGGCTTCGGCTTCATCGCGCGGACGGCGCGGGCCACGATCACCGCGTTCGCCACGGAAGCCGCCGCCACGATCGTCACGATCTCCGCGGAAGCCGCCATCACGGTCACCGCGGAAGCCGCCGCCGCCGCGATCGTCACGCTCGCGGTCGCGATCGGCCTTGCGCATCATCGCCGAGGGGCCTTCCTCGAGCTCCTCGACGCGGACGCTCAGATAACGAATCACGTCTTCGCTGATCCGTTCCTGACGTTCGATCTCGGCGATCGCCGCCGACGGCGCGTCGATGTTGAGCAGCACGAAGTGCGCCTTGCGGTTCTTGTTCATGCGATAGGTGAGGGAGCGCACGCCCCAATTCTCGGTCTTGGTGACCTTGCCGCCGTGCTGCTCGACGACGCCGGTCATCTGGGTGGTCAATTCCTCGACCTGCTGCGGGCTCGCGTCCTGGCGCGCGAGAAAGACATGCTCATAGAGAGGCATGATGGTCCTTTCCTGTGTTGGCGCGGGTCCGGCGACAAGCCCTTCGAGGCCTTCGGAAAGGACTCGGGGGTAGCTCAGAAGGCGGAAGCACGGGACGACGGGCCGACTGGCCCTGCCACATCAATATCGCCAGCGATGGTGAGATTGCTGAGACCGTCCGTTCAGCTCCCGGCCGGGACCTGCGGATGGCGGGCTTTATACGGATTTTGGCCGGGATGGCAAGACAAAGGGCGGTCTTGCGGTCCGATTCTGGCTGGCGCAGGCCGGTCCGCCCGGTGACCGCGGTCACTAGCAGTCCAATTGGCGCCTCTGGCTTGATTTATTTGTTTGTATAACATACAAATAAATCAAGGAGAAAACTCATGGCGGCGGAAACCGCGCCCGATACCCCCGCTGGCGATCCGAAACATGCGGTGCGGGCGACCCGCACGGCCGGGCGCAAGATGCGCTCGGTGCTGCTGGATGCCGCAAGCCACCTGTTCAGGGAGCGCGGGTTGTCCGGCACGTCGATTGCCGACATCGCAGCTGGCGCCGACGCCTTCCCGAGCCAGATCACCTATTATTTCCGCACCAAGGAGGCGCTGTTCGTCGAGGCCGCCTGCCGCGACATGCTGTACCTGGCGCGCGCCACCGAGCAGGCGGCCCTTCGGGCCGGCACGCCCCGGGATTACACGCGGGCGCTGGTCGAGAGCGTGACGGCGAGCGACGCGGTCGCCTTCTTCGCGGAAGCGCTGACCCTGACGCGCCGCCGCCAGGACCTGGCGCCGCTGGTGGAGCGCACCATCGAGCGGCTGCATGCCGAGGGGCTGCGCGCCTACGCGAGCAAGATCGAACGGCACGGCTGGCGAAGCCTGCGCGAACCTGACGTGACCTCGCGCAGGTTCTGGGCGGTCGCGATCGGCATCATGGTCGAAGGCTACGCCATGGGCCGTTCATCCGAGGCGCTCTGCGCCGAGATGCTGCGTGTGCTTGGCGAGCAGGCGACGCCTGCGAGCGATGCGGCACGGCTGCGTCTGGTGGGCGAGGCCGCAACACAATCACGCCCGGAGGATCAATCATGACCGCACTTCGCATGCGCGCCCGCGATTTTCTCACCGAGGCGCAATTGGTGGAAGTCCGGCGCCGCTCGACCTTGAAGGGCATAGCCCTCATCGCGCATGCCTGGGCGCTGATCGTGGCTGCGATCGCGCTGGTCGCGTGGTGGCCGAATCCTTTCACCTATCTCCTGGCGGTGGCCATCATTGGCTCGCGGCAGCTGGGGCTTGCAATCCTCATGCATGACGGCGCGCATGGATGCCTGTCGGCCGATGAGAAGGTCAATCTGGCTCTGAGCCAATGGTTCTGCGCCTATCCGATCTTTGCCGAGACGCGCGCCTATCGCCGCTATCATCTGCAGCACCATGCAAAGACACAGCAGGAGGATGATCCCGATCTGGTGCTGTCAGCGCCGTTCCCGATCACGCGCCTCAGCTATCGCCGCAAGTTCTTTCGCGACATCACCGGACAGACCGGCTACCAGCAGCGCAAGGCGCAATTGCTCAATGCGCTTGGACCCAGGGAGTGGCCGCTGGCGCGCCGCGCCGCACATTTCTGGGGCAAGCTCGGACCGCAATGCATCACCAACGCGGTGCTGTTCGCGGCGTTTGCGGCCGCCGGCGTCTGGTGGGCCTATCCGCTGCTCTGGCTGGTGCCGCTCCTCACCTGGATGATGGTGATCACCCGCATCCGCAACATCGCCGAGCACGCCGTCGTTCCCGACAGCAACGACCCCCTGCGCAACACCCGCACCACCCGGGCCAATCTCCTGGAGCGGCTGTTCATTGCGCCATATTACGTGAACTACCACCTGGAGCATCACCTGCTGTTCTATGTGCCCTGCTACAACCTCCCGCTGGTGCACCGCATCTTGAGCGACAGCCGCTTTGCCGGCCGGATGGAGGTCCAGCCCGGCTATGCCGCCGTGCTGCGGCTAGCGACTGCGAGGCCCGACTCCGACGACCGTCGGGGTCAGCTTGTGAATAGCGCGCGGCGGGCCCGGGCCGGCGCCGAGGTTGGCGTTGACCAAACCGCCGGCGGATTCTAGAAGCCCGCCCGCTTGGACGCTGGCGGTTCCTGGAGGCTTAGCTTGACATTCCGGTCTCCGGCGGTGTCTTACGGCCGGTCGGGGGAACGCGCGGGTCCGGGGATGGGCCACGCCGGCGTCTCGATGCTGGAGCTGGGACGCCGGGTTTTCCATTGAGATCATGCGCGAAAGAGGCAGGGAGCGCCGATGACGGCAGCATTTACTTTTCCGGGGCAGGGTTCGCAGGCCGTCGGCATGGGCAAGGCCCTGGCCGATGCCTTCCCGGCTGCGCGCGCGGTATTCGAGGAAGTGGACAGTGCGCTGTCGGAAAGACTGACGGCGATCATGTGGGATGGTCCGGCCGAGACGCTGCAGCTGACCGAGAACGCCCAGCCGGCCCTGATGGCGGTGTCGATGGCGGCGCTCCGGGTGCTGGAGACCGAGGCCGGTTTTTCCGTCGGTCGCGACGCGGCCTTCGTCGCCGGCCACTCCCTTGGCGAATATTCGGCGCTGGCCGCGGCGGGCAGCCTGTCGGTCTCCGATGCCGCACGCCTGCTGCGCACCCGCGGACAGGCCATGCAGAAGGCGGTGCCGGTGGGCGCCGGCGCCATGGCCGCACTTCTGGGCCTGGACTACGAGGCGGCGGTGGCCGTTGCGGAAGAGGCGGCCCAGGGCCAGGTCTGCCAGGCGGCCAATGACAATGGCGGCGGGCAGGTGGTGGTATCCGGGGATAAGGCTGCGATCGACCGCGCCGTCGAAATCGCCAAGGCCAAGGGCGCCAAGCGCGCGATGCTGCTGCCGGTCTCCGCGCCCTTCCATTGCAAGCTGATGCAGCCCGCGGCCGATGTCATGGCAAAGGCGCTCGCGGAAGTCACGATCCACAAGCCCGCCGCGCCTTTGGTGTCGAACGTGCTGGCGGCCCCGGTCAGCGATCCCGACGAGATCCGCCGTCGCCTGGTCGAGCAGGTCACGGGCACGGTGCGCTGGCGCGAATCGGTCGCCTATATGGCAGGGCAGGGCGTCACCCGGTTTTTCGAGATCGGTGCGGGCAAGGTGCTGAGCGGATTGGTCAAGCGTATTGCTGACGGCGCGGTCGGGGTTGCGGTCGGGACGCCGAACGACATCGCTGCGGCGAAGGACGCGCTAGCGGCCGCCAAGGCCTAAGGAGTTCAAGCATGTTCGATCTGACTGGCAGGACGGCGCTCGTGACGGGCGCAACGGGCGGGATCGGCGGCGCGATCGCGGAAGCCCTGCACAAGCAGGGGGCGAAAGTCGCGGTCTCCGGCACGCGCCGCGAGGTCCTGGACACGCTGGCGGCCAGGATGGGCGAGCGGGTGCATGTGCTGCCCTGCAATCTCTCCGACGCGGCCGAGGTCGAGGCCCTGGTGCCGTCGGCCGAGCAGGCGATGGGCGGGCTCGACATTCTCATTGCCAATGCCGGCATCACCCGCGACAACCTGTTCGTGCAGCTGCGCGACGAGGATTGGGACGACGTCATCAAGGTCAATCTGACCGCGACCTTCCGGCTGGCGCGCGCCGCCACCAAGCTGATGATGCGCAAGCGCTTCGGCCGCATTATCGCCATCACCTCGGTGGTCGGCGTGACCGGCAATCCCGGGCAGGGCAACTACGCCGCCTCCAAGGCCGGAATGATTGGCATGATCAAGTCGCTGGCGGCCGAATACGCCAAGCGCAACGTGACCGCCAATTGCATCGCGCCCGGCTTCATCAAGACGCCGATGACGGATGCTCTCAATGACAAGCAGCGCGAACAGATCCTGACCCGGGTTCCGGCGGCGCGGCTGGGCACGCCGGAGGACATTGCGGCGGCTGCGGTCTATCTGAGCTCGAACGAGGCGGGCTATGTCACGGGACAGACCATTCACGTCAATGGCGGCATGGCGATGGTCTGAGCCGACCGGCCCCGGGCAGAGGGCAGGATGCGGCGAAAAGCCGTTTCGGCAGGCAGATCAGGGCGTGTGGTCAAGGTTTTTGAAGTATGATAACCGGACTGAAACGGCTGGCTCAAAGAACGCCATTGCAGGATGTCGAAACCCTGTATATTGGCGAGGACGAAGCTTGCCGTCGTTCGCCGGGCCTCATCGGCCAAATCAAGTGAAGCGCGTTGCGAAGGAAGTTTAACGACCACGATGGCTCGTATCATCCTGGGGTCGGGTCTTAAGGGAACAAGCACGAGGTTGGAGCATGAGTGATATTGGCGAGCGGGTTAAGAAGATCGTGGTCGAGCACTTGGGCGTTGAGCCTGAGAAGGTGACCGACAATGCGAGCTTCATCGATGACCTCGGCGCTGACAGCCTCGACACGGTCGAGCTCGTAATGGCCTTTGAGGAAGAGTTCGGTTGCGAGATTCCGGACGACGCTGCTGAGACGATTCTGACGGTCGGCGACGCGACGAAATTTCTCGAAAAGAACGCCAAGAGCTGAAGCGCCTGCTGACGCTTCTGTGCGTTGAGAACCCAGCCGGCTGGGCCGTCCCAAGGACGGCCCGCGGCTTTACATTGCAAGCCGTGAAGTGGGGGCTGGAGTGCTGGACATGAGACGAGTCGTCGTCACAGGCCTCGGCATGGTGTCGCCACTTGGGTGCGGCGTCGATGCGACCTGGAAGCGGATTCTCAATAGCGAGAGTGGTGCGCGCAGGATCGAGACCTTCGACGTCTCCGATCTGCCGAGCAAGATCGCTTGTCAGGTGCCGCGCGGCGACGGCTCCAATGGTACCTTCAATCCCGATCAGTGGATGGAGCCGAAGGACCAGCGCAAGGTCGACGATTTCATCATCTTTGCGATGGCCGCGGCCCGCCAGGCGCTCGATGACGCCAACTGGCATCCCGCGACCGAGGAAGACCGCATCGCCACCGGCACCATGATCGGCTCCGGCATCGGCGGCCTTTCCGGCATTGCCGATACCGCGATCCTGTTGAAGGAGCGGGGCCCGCGCAAGGTGTCGCCGTTTTTCATTCCCGGCCGCCTGATCAATCTCGCGTCCGGTTATCTCTCGATCGAGTTCGGCCTGAAGGGGCCGAACCATGCGGTGGTGACGGCCTGCTCCACCGGCGCACATGCGATCGGCGACGCCAGCCGGCTCATTGCGCTGGGTGATGCCGACGTGATGGTCGCCGGCGGCACCGAATCACCGATCTGCCGCATCGGCATGGCCGGCTTCTGCGCCGCGCGCGCGCTGTCGACCGGCTTCAACGAGACGCCGGAGAAGGCCTCGCGCCCCTATGACAAGGACCGCGACGGTTTTGTCATGGGCGAGGGGGCCGGTGTCGTCGTGCTCGAGGAATACGAGCACGCCAAGGCGCGCGGCGCGCGCATCTATGCGGAAGTGACCGGCTACGGCCTGTCGGGCGATGCCTATCACATCACCTCGCCCTCGCCGGACGGCGACGGCGGCTATCGCAGCATGGCGGCGGCGCTCAAGCGCGCCGGCATCACGACATCCGATATCGACTACATCAACGCGCACGGCACCTCGACCCAGGTCGGCGACGAGATCGAGCTTGGCGCGGTGGAGCGGCTGCTCGGCAACGCCGCCTCGCGAATCTCGATGTCGTCGACAAAGTCGTCGACCGGACATCTGCTCGGCGCGGCCGGCGCCATCGAAGCGATTTTCTCTATTCTGGCGATTCGCGATAACATCGCGCCGCCGACCATCAATTTGGAAAACCCGTCCGTGCAAACGGCGATCGATCTCGTGCCGCAGGTTCCGCGCAAGCGCGAGATCAATGTTGCGCTCTCCAACTCGTTTGGTTTCGGCGGCACCAACGCGTCCGTGATCGTCCGGCGCGTGGCCAGCTGATTGCTGCGGGTGGGCCAACCACCGTTTCGCCGCATTCGGTGCTAGATCGTTTGGTACGGGCGTAAACGACCGGCCTCGCGCAATACCTGCGATGAGGCCGTCACCAGAGCGACAGGATCCAGGTTGCATCGATGAGTGAAAGGCCGCCCATCTCGCCACGCAGCCCGCGCGCCGCGCTGGAGCCGGAACAGCTCCCGCCGCCGCCCAAGCGCTCCGAACGCGCCCGCAATCCCTTTGTCGTGGTGGGCAACGCCATCATCACCATCCTGTTGTTCCTGATGATCGGCGCCGGCGGTGTTTACTATTATGGCAGGCAGGTCCTGGAAGCGCCCGGTCCGCTTGTCGAGGACAAGGTCGTCAATATTCCCCAGCGCGCGGGAAAACGTGACATTGCTGATGTCCTCAACAAGGAAGGCGTCACCGACGTCAATCCCTGGGTCTTCATCGCCAGCGTCTTCGCGCTGAAGGCAAGCTCGGAATTGAAGCCCGGCGAATACGCCTTCCAGAAGAACGCCTCGCTCCGCGAGGTCATCGCCACCATGGTCGACGGCAAGGTGGTGCAGCACGCGGTGACCATTCCCGAAGGGCTGACCTCCGAGCAGATCGTGGCGCGGCTGTCGGACAACGACATCTTCACCGGCACCGTGCACGAGATTCCGCGCGAGGGTACGCTGCTGCCCGAGACCTACAAGTTTCCGCGCGGCACCAGCCGCGACCAGGTGATCCAGCGCATGCAGCGGGAGCAGAAGCGCGTGGTCGCGGAGATCTGGGAGCGCCGCAGCCCCGACCTGCCGGTCAAGACGCCCGAGCAACTGGTGACGCTTGCCTCCATCGTGGAGAAGGAGACCGGAAAGCCCGATGAGCGCAGCCGGGTTGCCGCGGTGTTCGTCAACCGGCTGAAGCAGAGGATGAGGCTGCAGTCCGATCCGACCATCATCTACGGCCTGGTCGGCGGCAAGGGGACGCTCGGCCGGCCGATCAAGCGCAGCGAGATCACCACGCCCTCGCCCTACAACACCTATGTGATCGATGGGCTGCCGCCCGGACCGATCTCCAATCCCGGCCGCGCCTCGCTCGAGGCCACCGCCAATCCTGCGCGTACCCGTGACCTCTATTTCGTCGCCGACGGTACCGGTGGCCACGCCTTTACGGAAACCCTCAACGAGCACCAGAAGAACGTCGCCAAGCTCCGGGCGATGGAGAAGCAGATCCAGAACGACACGGTCGAGCCGGCCGACGATCCGCCGCCCGCCGCGGCAGCCGCGCCGGCGGCCGATGCCGCGGCGGCGGCCGTGACGACGGGCAAGCCGGCGGCGAAAAAGCCCGCCAGGGCTCCCGCGCGGCAGGGCGCGGCGCAGTCGAACGCCACGGCACCGGCTGTTCAGCAGTAGTGTCGTTCAGCAGTAATTAATCAGCCGGAAGCTTGCGGACTCCACTTTTCCTGAAAAGGTCCTATGGTCCGGCGGCCTTTGCTTTCAGGCGAATCTCGCCCGGAGAATCCTGCGTATGGCGCTGTCGAGCATGACCGGTTTTGCACGCAGCCACGGTGCGAGCGGCCCCTATACTTTCGAGTGGGAATTGAAGTCGGTGAATGCCAAGGGCTTCGACCTCCGTCTGCGCCTGCCGCAGGGCTGGGACGAGCTCGAGGCCTTCGCCAAGAAGCGCGCCGCCGAATTGCTGTCGCGCGGCACGGTCTATGCCAATTTCAACGTCAAGCGCGCCGATGCGCTGTCCACCGTTCGCATCAATGAAGATGTGCTCGCCGCGGTCGTGAAGGTCGCAAGCTCGCTGGCCGGCAGGATCGACGCAGTGGCGCCGAGCATCGATGGTCTGCTCGGCATCAAGGGCGTGATCGAGGTGGTTGAGCCCGAGCGCAACGAGGACGAGGACAAGGCGGCCATCGCTGTGGCCTCAGCCGCCTTCGACGAGGCGCTCAACAACCTCGTGGCGATGCGCCGTCGCGAGGGCGAGGCGCTGGGTCAGATATTGAGCCAGCGTATGGACGAGATGGCGGTGCTGGCGAAGCGGGCGGAGGATGCGCCTGGCCGCAAGCCGGAGGCAATCAAGGCGCGGCTTGCCGAGCAGATCGCCTCGCTACTCGAGACGTCCGAGCGATTCGATCCCGACCGCCTCAACCAGGAGGCGCTCCTGATCGCAGCCAAGGCCGATATCCGCGAAGAACTCGATCGCATTGCCTCCCATATCGCACAGGCGCGCGAGATCATCGGCAAGGGCGGCGCAATCGGACGCCGGCTCGATTTCCTGGCGCAGGAGTTCAACCGCGAGGTCAACACCACCTGCTCCAAATCAAACGATGTGGAACTGACCAATGTCGGGCTGGAAATGAAGAACGTCGTCGAGCAATTTCGCGAGCAGGTGCAAAATCTGGAGTGATGCAGATCCGGAGATACATATGACGGCTCACCGCCACGGTTCGGGAGTTGAACGGCGCGGTTTGATGTTCGTGCTGTCCTCGCCCTCGGGCGCGGGCAAGACCACGCTGTCTCGCTTGTTGATCGAGCGCATGCCCGGACTGCGAATGTCGGTTTCGGCGACCACACGGGCGATGCGGCCCGGCGAGGTCGACGGGCGCGACTATATCTTTGTCGACAAGGTGCGCTTCGAGGACATGGTGAAGCGCAACGACCTCCTGGAATGGGCTACCGTGTTCGACAACCGCTACGGCACCCCGCGCGCGCCGGTGGAATCGGCGCTCTCCGCAGGCGAAGACGTGCTGTTCGACATCGACTGGCAGGGCACGCAGCAATTGCGCGAGAAGGCGCGCGCCGACGTCGTCAGCGTGTTCATCCTGCCGCCATCGGCCGCCGATCTCGAGAAGCGCCTGCACTCCCGTGCGCAGGACTCGGCCGAGGTGATTCGCTCGCGCATGGCCCGCGCCAGCCACGAAATGAGCCATTGGGCCGAATACGACTACATCGTCATCAATCACGACGTCGATGAGGCCTTTGCCGAGGTGCAGTCGATCCTGAAGGCTGAACGGCTCAAGCGCGAGCGGCGCACGGGTCTGACCAATTTCGTCCGCGAGTTGCAGCGGCAGCTGGAAAAGTAAGGCGCTACGCGTCTCACGCGTCGCTTTGCTGTCCATGCCTGACAAGTTGCGCCAGGATCTCTTCGATCTTCTCGTAGCGTTGCTGCTGCACCGGACCTTGCTGTTGCACCGGCGGATTTGGCGCGGCCTTGCGGCTGGGGATTGGAGCCGGCGCCGGCTCGTCTTCAATCTGCGGCGGGACCCAGGGCGTTCTGGGGCTGGGCTCCACGCCTTCCCAGAGCACGGCGCGGCGCTCACTCGTCGCCAAGCGCCGTTCCTTTCGGCGCCCGAGCCGGTAAACAACGCTTGCCGTCAGGCCGGCGAGCGCAAGGGCTCCGCCAATCACCGCGAACAGCATCTGCAGCGAAACGGACGGTTTTGCCGGCACGGCGGGCGCGACGGCAGGCAGCGGCGCCGGCACCGACGTGTCGGCGGGGGCCGACGTATCCGAGGGCGCGTCGGTCGGCGCATCGGCGGCGGAACCGGAATCGGTCGCGTCGGCAGCGGTCGATGAGGTCAGCGGTGCCGTGGTCGTCGGTGCCGCAGCAGCCATTGCGGGTCCAGCCGGAACGGCCATCACGGGAGCAGCCGGAACGGCCAGTGCCGCCGCCGGTGCGATGACTCTCTCGGGAGAGGGCCAACGCGCAGCTACGGCCGAGTTTTGTGCATCGCCTTGCGGCTGAGCCGGGACCGGACCGGTTGCAAGCGGCGCCGGCGCTGCCAGCGTGTTCGGGCCCAATTGCCGCATCGGATATTCGGCATGCGCGTCCTGGACAGAACGCGGTGCATTCTCGTCCGTCTGTGTCGCAGCGTCGGAGGCTTGGGACTCATCTGACGGCGCGGTCTGCACGGCCTTTTCATCGGCGCCGCGCAAATACCAGCAATGCCGGTTGGTGCCGTGCTCGAGACGATAATGCCAGTGCTGGCTGCGCGTCCCGTCCTTCCCCGGTTCGGTCCGGCATTCGGCGGCGTACGCGACATCGCGGGGCATCACCAAGGGGGCGCCGGCGAGGACGCCGGCAACGATGCTCGACGCGATCATCGCGGTTCGGTTGGCCATCGAATGCTCCACTCAACTCTACGCAACGCGTAATCCACCCAATGTCGGTAAAGAGTTGGGTCGCAATGGGCCCTAAATCCGGAGAGGATGGGGCTTAATTCGGGCTCGCCTTTTCGGCCGATTTGGCCGCGAAAATCGCAATGATTTGAACGCTGTGGTCTGGATGCGGCCCAGCGACGCCGCGCTTCCCAGCGTGGCCTGTCCGGGACCGCAAAACGCTGCGATCACTGGCTCGCCAGCACGTCGGTGAACAGCACATAGCGCTGGCCGTCAAAACGGACCAGCCGCACCTGCTGGATCGGGCGATGATCCGTCGGCGTCGTCTTCAGCCTGATACCGGGGAGGAGCAGCGGCAGCTCCATGTCCATGTGCGATGCGTGGTCCATCAGGTTGGCGCGCGTGAGATTGTCGCCGCACTGTTTGAGCAGCTGCACCACCGCATAGCCGATGTTGTAGCCATAGGGCGCGTAGTAGTCGCTCTTGTCGACGTGCGGATTGTACTTGTCCATCCAGATGGTCCACGCCTTCATGGCGGGATCGTCGCGCCATTGCGGGTCGGCAGGATCCTTCATGTAAGCCGCCGTGATGACGCCCTTGGCGGCCTCGAATCCCGCAGGGCGGATTGCGCCGGCGATGGAGGAGCCGACGCTGGAGACGAACTCCTGCGGATGCCAATCGATGTCGTAGGCCTTGCGGATGGCTTGCGCCGCGAATTTCGGCACCCCGAAGATGAGGAAGACGTCGGCGCCGGCGGTCTTCAGCGACACGACCTGGGAATCCACCGTCGGATCCGACGTGTTGTAGGTCTGATAGGAGACGATCATCGAGGACGCGCGATCGCCAAGTGCTTGCTTGAGGCCGGTTGTGTAATCGCGGCCGAGATCGTCGTTCTGGGCGAGGATGCCGATCCTGGCCTCAGGCCTGGTCGACAGGATGTATTTGGCATAGATCGCCGCCTCCGACGTGTAGTGCGGCGTCCAGCCCAGCGTCCAGGGATAGTGCTCGGGATCGTTGAATACAGTCGCGCCGGAGCCGACGAAGAGATGCGGGACCTTCTTCTGGTTGATGTATTTGACGACGGACATGTTGGTGGCGGTGCCCACGGGATTGACCAGGAACATCACCTCGTCGCTTTCGACCAATCGCCTGATCTGCTCCACCGTCTTCGGCGGGCTATAGGCGTCATCGAGGCTGATGAAGTTGAGCTTGCGGCCGTTGACCCCGCCTTGCTCGTTGATCATGGCGAAATAGGCGCCGATCGACATGGCGCCGGCGGAATAGGCCGAGGCCGGCCCGCTATAGGGCGTGGTGGTGCCGATCCTGATTTCAGTGTCGCTGGCGCCGGGATCGTATTGCTTCTGCGCGTTTGCCGGCGCGACCGCGAGCAACAGCGCGGCGAGCGCGCCCGCAAGCCAATAGTTCCTCCGCATTGTCCGTCCTCCCATTTTCGGTGAGGCCGGCGGGACGTTTTGTTTTTTGCGCTGCTCTAATTCTTCAGTATGACTCGTCCCACCACTTGTCCGGCCCGCAACGCATCGATCCATTTCTGCACGTCGGCCATCGGCTCCTCGCGCATCGGCGTCGGCTTGATCTTGCCGGCGCGCGCAAGCGCCATCAGCTCGTGAGCCTCAGTCAGCGTGCCCACCATGAAGCCTTCAATAGTCATGCGCTTGTAGACCCACTGCACCATCGGCAGGCTGAAATTGCCGCCCATCAAGCCGGAGACCACGACCTTGCCGCCGCGCGCGAGCACGGCGACCGCAAAGGCCATCGACTTCTCATTGCCGGCAAAATCGACCACGCCGTCAAAGCCGCCTTCGGTCTCCTTCAGGATGCGCTTGACCACATCGGGCTCGGCGGGATCATAGGCGACCGCCGCACCATTGTTCAGCGCGGTGTCGCGTGCAGCGGCGTTGAGGTCGGCGACCGAGATCGGCTGCTTGAACATGGCTTGCGCGAACGACAGGCCCATCTGGCCGACGCCACCAAGGCCAATCAACAACAGATTGCGCTGCCTGGGACGATCGACCAGCCGCTTCAGCGCGCCATAGGCGGTGACGCCCGAACACATCAGCGTCGCCGCCTGGTTCACCGGCAGCGGATCATACTCGAGGAGATATCTGGCATCGGGCACCAGCACATGGCTGGCAAAACCGCCGTCGATGGAGACGCCCAGGAAGCGCTGCTTGACGCAGAGATTTTCGTCGCCCGCGAGGCAATCCCGGCACTGGCCACAACCGATCCAGGGAAACACCGCCCGCCTGGCGCCGATCAGCTCCTTGGGCGCCTCGGGGCCGACTTCCTCCACGATACCGGCGATCTCGTGGCCGAGAGTGAAGGGCAGGGTCATGCCGCGCGTGGTGTCGAGCCTCTTGCCTCCGCCGAGGTCCGCATAGCCGTCCTGGATGTGCAGGTCGGAGTGGCAGAGACCGCAGCGCTCGATGCGCACCAGGACCTCGCGCCCCACAGGCTTCGGGGTGTCGACAATGGTTTCGCAGAGCGGGGCGTCGAACTTGACCAGCGACTGGCGGCGCATCAACGCCATGGCGTTCTCCTAAAGCGTGCTTGTTTTTTCCGCTCGTATATCGGCCAATTCGCGCGCCATGGCAACAAAGCCTGCGACGGGGATGGTTTCGGCCCGCCGGGTCGGATCGACCCCCGCCGCGGCCGCCAGGCGCGCCGGATCGGCGGACAGCGATTTCAGGCTTTGCCGCAGCATTTTGCGCCGTTGGCCGAAGGCGGCCGCGGCAACCTGCTCCAGCAATCGCCGGTCGCAAGGCTCGGGCGCCGGACGCGGGATCAGCCGGACCACCGAGGAGGTGACCTTCGGTTGCGGCACGAAGGCGGCCGGCGAGATGTCGAACAGGATCTTGGTTTCGCAGCGCCAATTGGCGAGCACGCCGAGCCGTCCATAGGCTTCGTCATTCTCGTGTGCGGCAATGCGCTCGGCGACCTCGCGCTGGAACATCAGCACCATCATCTCGTACCAGGGCGGCCAGGGTTCGGCGGTGAGCCAGCCGATCAGGAGGCTGGTGGCGATGTTATAGGGGAGGTTGGCGACGATCTTGGCCTTGCCGGAGCCGAGATAGGGCCTGGGATCGAAGCTCTGCGCATCTGCGCAGACCGCTTCGAGCCGTCCCGGATAGCGCGCGGCGATCTCCTGAAGCGCCGGCAGGGCGCGCTCGTCATGCTCGACCGCGATGACGTGCCGCGCGCCCATTGCGAGCAGTGCACGCGTCAGCCCGCCGGGCCCCGGGCCGATTTCGACCACCGTCGCGTCCTCGAGCGGCCCGGCCGCGCGTGCGATCCGGGCGGTGAGGTTGAGGTCGAGCAGGAAATTCTGCCCCAGCGATTTGCGCGCCGACAGGGAATGCTGGCGAATGACCTCGCGGAGCGGTGGCAGATCGTCGATTGCGCTCATGCGACGGCCGGCGCCGGCGTGTTCGCCATGCGCGCGGCCAGCCGCAATGCGGCAATCAGGCTCGCCGGATTGGCGCGGCCGGTGCCCGCAATGTCGAAGGCCGTACCGTGGTCCGGCGAGGTGCGGATGAAGGGCAGGCCGAGCGTGACATTGACGGCATCGTCGAAGGCGAGCGTCTTGATCGGGATCAGCGCCTGGTCGTGATACATGCAAAGCGCGCAGTCATAGGTTTTGCGCGCAGCTTCATGAAAAGTGGTGTCGGCCGGCAAGGGCCCGCGTGCGTCGATGCGCTCGTTGCGCAGCATCTCGATCGCCGCGGCGATCATGGTCTTGTCCTCGGTGCCGAGCGTGCCATCTTCGCCGGCATGTGGATTGAGCCCGGTCACCGCGAGCCGCGGATGCGCAAGGCCGAAATGCTTGCGCAGCTCCTCTGCCACGATGCGGCCGGTGGCAACGATCAGTTCGGTCGAGAGCTGATCAATCGCCTCGCGCAGCGATACGTGGATGGTCACCGGCACGACTGCGAGCAGCGGCGACCACAGCATCATCACCGGCAGCAGCGGCTTGCCGCCGGCGGCCGCGAGCTCGGCAAGGTATTCGGTATGTCCGGGATGTTTGAAGCCGGCCCGGTAGAGCACATTCTTGGCGATTGGATTGGTGATCACCGCGCGCGCGCGCCCTGATTGCACGTCGGCAACCGCCTGTCGAATCGAGGCGAGCACCGCCGGCGCGCTGCTGTCGTCGGGGTGGCCTGGTCTCGCGGTGATGCGATGGCCAGTGGCCAGAACGGGCAGCGCGGTCGCAAAGGCCTGCACCGCCTCCTCGGCGGCGACGTCCGCGAGCGGAAGCTCGACGCCGAGGGCCTTTGCCCGCTCGCCGACAAACACGCGGTCGCCGACGAGATAGAACGGCGGGAGCTTCAGCTCATTGCGGCGCAGCCAGGCCGAGATGGTGATGTCAGGCCCGATGCCGGCGGGTTCGCCGAGCGTCAGTGCAAGGGGCGCAAGCGCAGGCGGCTTTGCCATGTTATTTTTGGGGGTATTCGATCATCGCGGCTTTGCGGATTTCCTCGAGATAGGAATTCGACGTGGCGTCGTACTTCTTCTTGTACATCTGCTCGCGGATTTCCTTCCGCTTCGGCGTATCAACGGTGGTCGGCTTGCGATCGCACAGCACCACCATCTCCACGCCCTGCTTGGTCACTTCCGGCGGGGTCAGATGCCCGATTGGCGTGTCGTCGAGCACCTTGCGCAGGACAGGCGGAATGTCGGCCGAGGTCCTCAGGACGGGTTCGCGGATCGCCGCGTTCGGCATGCTCTTGAAGTAGGAGTTGGCCTCCTCGCAGCTCTGCACCCGCGAGCGCAGCGTTTCGGCCTCTTTCTGCCGGCTTTCAAAGATCGCGGGCGAAGCTCCCTTCGGCACGATCAGCACGACCGGCTGCATCTTGTACTCGAATGCATCGGCCTTCTGCGCGTCATCGCCGCCCTCGGCCTTGACTGCCTTGTTGACGTCGGCCTCGCCGACCTGCAGCCGCTCCTTGTAGCGGCCGCGCACCAGCGCAGTCCAAACCATGTCGGCCCTGATGCGCGCCTTCAGCGTGTCGGCTCGCATGCCCTGCGCTTCCAGCGACTTGGTCAGCTGATCGGCGGTGATGTGCATGCGCCCCGCCATCTCGCCATAGGATTGGTCGATATCGGCGCCCGAGGGGTCGACGCCGAACTTCTTGGCTTCCTTGATCTTGAGCTTTTCGTCGATCAACTCGTTGATGACCTCCTGCCGGGCGGGCTGCTTGTGGGCAGTCAGGAAATCGAGCTTCGAGCGCTGCTCGATGTCAAAGTCGGTGACGGGTTCGCCATTGACCATCACGACGACTGTCTGGCTGTGCGCCGCAGACATCAAAAGCGGCAAGACGATCGTCGCGATGCAAAGCACCAACAGAGCCCGCAGGCAGGAAGGGAAATTGGTCGTCATGGTCATCTTCGCTGTCAATAGATCCAACTGAAGCTGCTGTGCAACTGGGGAACCTGCCTCCCGTGCGATGCCGGGCCTCCTTGCAGGCCTGCCGCGCCGCAGGCCGTGCTGGCCTCAGGAGCCGCCCGCAATCATGGTATGCCGACGGCCGACGTGGCAATCGTTCGCAGACCAATGGTCAGCATATAGCTCTGGCTCAGGACGGGTGGCGTGCCCCCGACGCCATAATTATAGGACTTCAGATAGTTCAAGCCGAGCACAAAGCAATCGTCGACGTAGCCGGCGCCGATAATGTACTGATTGACCTTGTTGGCCTGCAGGTCCCAGCGCGCCCCGCCGCTCACGACCCAGTTCGGCGCAACCTTGACGGAGGTCGAGCCCAGGATGCCTTCGCGGCGGGTCAGATAGCCGAGATCCGGCTGCGGCGCGTAGTTGCCGTACAGCACGCTGACCGAGAAGCGATCGAAGTTGCCGGTAGCCTGGGCCTCAAAGCGCTGAACGTTCCAGGTCTGCTCGTCGAAACGCGAATGTACGCTGAATGTGTAGGTGCGGTTGGGCGAATAGTCGACACTCGCGACATAATCGGAGGCGGTCCTTTGCAGGCCGGAATCGACGCCTGTGTTGATCGAATCCTGCACCGCATAGGAGTTCAACCCGAACAGCTGGTAGGACTGGCCGAACATCACCTTGACCGAGCCGCCGCGATCGAACTGCGTGGTCGACTGCACGCCGATATTGGCGCGGCCACCGCCTTCGACACGATCGTAACCGGAGAACTTGTCGACGCTGAACAGGTTCGTCGTGTCAAACACCATGCTCTGCGCATCCTCGTTGGGAAGCTTGCCGGCATAGGTTTCGTTCGGTCGGATGATGATCTGGGCAATTGGCTCGATCGTCGTCGAGCCCCACGGTTCGACATTGATGAAGGGATAGCGGTATTCCAGGCCCACGGTGGGCATCAGCCGCAGCGCCTGGGTGTCGCCCACGGGCAGGAAGTTGGAGACACCCGGCTGGTTCGACACATTCGAGTTGATTGCATCCGCGCGCATGATCGCAAACGGCGTCCAGATTTCGCCTGCCGAATCCGTGAACGAACGTCGCCACTCACCCTCGACCGAAAGGCGGGTGTAGGTTCCCGGGAAGCCGCGCAGCAGACACTGCGTGGGGGTGAGTGCCCTCGGGTCAGCCGAGGTGAACAGAGCGGTGGGCAGGCACAGGCCGTTGGTGCTGGCGGTCGAGGTGATCGGATCGAACACCGCGTCGTTGCGCGTCAGGTTGGTGAAGTTGGTCTTGTAGCTGACCTCACCGCCAAGCACCGAATGGTTGATGACATTCGAATAGTCGAGCACCGGCCAGACGACCGGAACTTGCTGCTGGTTGCCCGAGAAGCTGAGATAGTAGATCGAGCGCAGGTCGAAGAAGCTGCGGTTGCCGACGCCGGTCAGATAGAGCTGCGACACCGCTTCAGTCGGCAGGCTCAGGAATGCGTACATCGGGTCGCGGTACTGCCCCAGCCTGTAGTCCTGGTAGAAGTAGTAATCCGACAGGAACACGCCTTCCCAGCCATAGACCCACTTGTCGTTGGCTGCGAACTCGCCCTTGGTTTCCAGACCGCCGCGGAACTGGCGATCGCCGGGTTGTCCGGCGAGGTTGTGGGGATTGAGCTGGTCGATGCCGTAGGCGCGCACCTGGTAGGAGCCATCCAAGAGGCGCTGGCGGAATTCGGCCTGGAGCAACACGCCCTGCGTGGTGGTGATGCGCGGACTGAAGGTCGCGTCCATGTCGGGCGCGATCGCCCAGTAGTAGGGAATCTCGATGCCATACCCGTAAACGGTGGAATTGCTGGGTGTCGGCATCAGGAAGCCGGACTTGCGTTTCACCGTCGGGTCCGGCGTCGAGAAGTAGGGCATATAGGCGAGCGGCACCCCGAAGAACTCGAGTTGCGCCGTCTCGAAATACAGCATCTTCTCCTGCTGGTCATGGATGATGCGGGCACCCTTGACCTGCCACAGCGGCGGCTTCTTCGGATCGTCCTTACACGGCGCGCACGCGGTATAGACGCCGTTCTCGAACACGGTGTAGTTGCCGCTGGAGCGATCGGCGCGGGTCGCTGCCATCCGGGTCTGGTCCTCGGTGTCGACGTGCAGCGAATCGACAAAGCCGTCGCGATAATCGTCGCTCAGATCCATGATGTTGGCGTAGGTGATCTTGCCGTCCGCATCGGTCATGCGGATGTTGCCCTCGGCATGGAGCCGCTTGGTCTTCTGGTCGTAGATCACCTTGTCGGCTTCGACGCTCGTGCCGTTGTAGTAGAGCTGCACATTGCCGACCGCCGACACCCGCGAGTTGTTGTAGTCGTAGTCGACCTCATTGGCCTGGACCAGCATCTGGTTGTCGCTGACGACCTTCGGCGGAGTGGGCCGCGGCGGGCGCGGATTGTAGGTGAAGCTTTGCGCGGCCGAAGGCACTGTCGTGGCGATCCCGATCGCACCGGCAAGCGCAACACAAACCAGCAGCGACAGGCCGAGACGGAAGACGCACCTCTCCTGCCGGCGCACGACAGCACGCGGCCGGAATAGGCGCGAACACTCGCGAAGGGCGGCGACCAAGGTCACTAGCCGTCCTCCTGATACAGCAAGGCCAAGAAACCCGTGAGGCCGCCCACCAGCACGGGCAACCACGCGGCCGCGATCGGATGCATCAACTCAGCCTTGCTCAGATCCTCAGTTACTTTCGAGAGAACGTAGAGCAGAAAGCCAGCGCCCACGCCACTCAAAACCATCTTTTGCACGCCGCCCATCCGGAAGAAGCGCAACGACACTGATGCAGCGAGCATCACCATCGCAGCCAGCAAAAACGGTTGTGCAATGAGCTTATGGTACTGCAGACGATAGCCCGCTGTCGCAAACCCTGAACTCTCGGACGCGCGGATGTAGTTCGGCAGTTGCCAAAAGGACACAGTTTCCGGGGTCGAGAACGTGTTGCGCACCTGCGCTGGCGTCAGCGTGGTCGCCAGTTCGAATCGATCCTGGTCAACCGGCGGGGCATCGAGCGAGTAACGCCGCAGGCCCCTGAACAGCCAGTGGCCATATTCCAGCGTGGCCTCGCGTGCCTCGATTCGTTCCTTGAACTTGCCGTCCGTATCAAACCTGAACAGCGTAAGGCCGGTGAGTCGCAGGCCGTGCTGCTCGCTGCGCGCGGCGTTGATGATGACCTGGCCGTCGCTGTTGATCTGATTGAGCCAGAAGCCGGATGCGTCCTGCACCCCGCCGCCCGGCGCATTGCCGAACAACTGGGCCTCCATGCGCTTGGAGAGCTCGCTCAAATTCGCCGACATCGGGTTGTAGGCAACCGTGGCGAGTACGCCGAGCACGATGGCGCTCACGAGTGCCGGCGAGATGAACTGCCAGGCGGAGACGCCGGCGGCACGCGCGACCACCAATTCCAGCCGCCGCGACAGTGCAAGATAGCAGGTCATGGCGCCGATCAGGACGCAGAACGGCATCATCTTCTCGAGCAGTTGCGGTACCCGGAACAGCGAGGTTTCCGCCACCATCAGCGCGGAGATTCCGACCAGGCCTGACGTCTTTCGGACCATCTCGATGTAGTCGACCAGGACGAGCAACAGGAAAATGCTGGCGAACACGCCGAGCGCCGAGACCACGAAGCGGCCGGCGAAATAGCGTCCGAGGGTGTTGGTGACCATGCTCATGCGGCGGCCGGTCGTCCGAACAGCCGGGCCAGACGAGCATTGGATCTGTTGATTGCCTCCAGCAGTGCCGGCGGCGGCTCCAGCACGATACCTCCGATGATGGCCCAGACGCTGAGGGCGATCGCTGCAATCAGCATCAGGTATTGGACCGCGGGCGCAATCGGCGATTTCACCGCCATCACCGAGCAGGCGAATCCGATCATGCGCAGCCCGAACACCGCGAGGATCGAGCCGCCGATGGAGAAGTTGCGGCTTTGGCGCGTGGTGCGCGGCGCGCCCAGAAAGGCGAAGGTGAGGGCAGCGAAGGCGAAAGGATAGATCGGCGACATGAAGCGGTCATGCAACTCGGCGCGGAACTGTCCCGGGACCTGCTTATAGACCGGATCGTCCTCCGCGGGGTCCATCAATTCCCACAGATAACGCTCGCGAATGCCGAGCAGGACGTCGTGGCCCTGCTTGGAGAATTTGGACATGTCGAACGCATAACGGACGAAGGCGACCAGCGCGGGATCACGTTTTCCAGCCTCGAAGCGCTGCAGATTGCCGTCTTCCAGGACGAGGAACGAACCGTTGGCGTCCTTCAGCACGGTGCCATGATCGGCGACGATGCTGACGCGCTCCTTGGGATCGCGGCGGTCGTCGATGAAGATGCCCTTGAGCAGGCCGCCCGGGTCCCGTTCACGAATCCGCATGGTCAGGTTCTGGTCCAGCTGCGCGAAGCGCCCCGGCTGCAGGATATTGGCGAGCACGTCGGCGGTGATCTCGGCGTCCCACTGCTTCAACCGGCGCATGCCTTCGGGGGCGAGATAGGCTGCGATGAAGGCGACCAGGAGCGCGACGACGCACGTCGCATAGACGAAGGGCCGGAACAGCCGGAACGGCGAGAAGCCGGCCGCATTCATCACGATGATTTCCGAATCGGTCGCCAGCTTGTTCAGCGTATGCGAGATCGCAATCATCAGCGCGATCGGCGAGATGATCAGGACGAGGGCGGGAATCACGAGGCTCGTCACGCCGAGGAAGGTCAGGATGGTCTGACCCTGGCTCGTCATCAAATCGATGCCGCGCAAGGCCTGCGTAATCCAGATCACCCCGGTCAGGCTGACCAGGACCAGCGCAAACGACGCGAGCGTCGTGCGGAAGATGTACTTATCGATCGACCCCATCGGCTACCGCACGATCCCCGCCCCACCACGCCTTAAAGGCGCAAAGCCCGCGCGAAAAGCCCAACCAACCCCCGGGGAAATTGGGGGGTCCCCATGGTCGGGCCAACCCGCGTCAGAAGCGCCTACTTTCTCACTACCATCCCTTTGATCCGTCAACAAAATGGCTGACCCATGGCGGGGTCCACCTGTGGTTAATATTTCCCTGATGTGACCGCCCGGCCACGGCCGTGCTTGGCACTTTGCCCGCTGACAGGTCATAGTGACCGGGCGAGTCCCAAAAGGCCGCCGATTTGCGACCCACACGGACGATCGAACGACCCCGCGGACTGCCTTCGGCCGGCTCCCTTTGACCTGCCAACGTCCTGATTCCTGGAGGATTTACCTATGCCCGACGCCGTCAAGGTCGGCTTCGTCCCTTTTTCCGCTGCCCCGCGCGGGATTCTGGTGGTGTTTTGCGATGATGAATTGAAATTCGGCGCTACCACCCGCAAAGCTCTCGGTAGCGCCGCTGACCTCGTCAAGCGCGCCGCTGCAACCAGCCGGTTCAAGGGAAAAAGCGGAGCTGTGCTCGACGTCCTGGAGCCGGAGGGAATCAAAATTCAGCGCTTGATTGTCGTGGGCACGGGCAAGACGGCCGAGCTCAAGCCGCGGGATTTCATCAAGTTCGGCGGCGTGCTCACTGGCAAATTGAACGGGGGCAGCGAAGCGGTCACCGTCATCGCCGAGTTGCCTGACGCTGCAATGCGGCCGGACCAGGCTGCGGCAGTCGCCACGGGCATCAGGCTGCGGGCCTACAAATTCGACCGCTACAAGACCAAGAAGAAGGACGGCGAGGAGGGCGGCCTCAAGGCCGACATCGCCCTTGCCGTCGAGGATGTGCCGGCGACGCGGAAAGCCTTTGCGCCCGATTCGCATGTGGTTGACGGCGTCAATTTGGCGCGCGACCTCGTCAACGAGCCGCCGAACATCCTTTTCCCCGAGGAATTCGCCCGCCGCGCCGCGGAGCTGAAGAAACTCGGGGTTGAGGTCGAGATCCTCGACGTGAAGGCCATGACCAAGCTCGGCATGGGCGCGCTGCTTGGGGTCGCCCAGGGGTCGGTCCGGCCCGGGCGCACCGTGATCATGCGCTACAATGGCGGCAAGCGTGGCGAGGCGCCGGTGGCGTTTGTCGGCAAGGGCGTTTGTTTCGATACCGGCGGCATTTCCATTAAGGGCGCTGCCAACATGGAGGACATGAAGGGTGACATGGGCGGCGCGGCATGCGTCGTCGGGCTGATGCATGCGTTGGCGTCGCGGAAAGCCAAGGTAAATGCGGTTGGGGCGATTGGTCTGGTCGAGAACATGCCGGACGGCAACGCACAGCGTCCGGGCGACATCGTCACCTCGATGTCGGGCCAGACCATCGAGATCATCAACACCGATGCCGAGGGCCGTTTGGTGCTGGCGGACGTGCTCTGGTATGTGGCCAAGAAGCTCAAGCCGAAGTTCATGGTCGACCTCGCAACCCTGACGGGCGCGATCATGGTGTCGCTCGGCACCGAATATGCCGGCCTGTTCTCCAATAGTGATGAACTGGCGCAGCGCTTGACGGCTTGCGGGCTCGAGACCGGCGAGAAGGTCTGGCGGATGCCGCTCGGACCGGAATACGACAAGCTGATCGATTCGCAATTTGCCGACATGAAGAACACCGGCGGACGCTATGGCGGCTCGATCACGGCCGCGCAATTCCTGCAACGGTTCGTCGATAATACGCCATGGGCGCATCTCGACATTGCGGGAACGGCGATGGGCGCACCCAAGAGCGAGATCAACCAGAGCTGGGGATCGGGATTCGGGGTGCGGCTTTTGGACCGGCTGGTGAGCGATTATTACGAGGCGAAGAAATGAGATGACCGAGGTCCTGTTCTACCATCTGCAAAACATGTCGCTGGAGAACGTGTTGCCGCCGCTGCTTGAGAAGTCGCTCGAGCGCGGGTGGCGGGTGGTGGTGCAATCGACCTCGCAGGAACGCACGGACGCGCTGGACGCGCATCTGTGGACCTACCGCGATGATTCGTTCCTGCCGCATGCGACATCACGATCGGCTGACGTGGCCGACCAGCCGATCGTGCTTGCGGTGGAGGAGGGCAACCCGAACGGCGCCAATGTCCGCTTTCTTGTCGACAACGCCGCTTTGCCCGCGGATGCCGAGAGCTATGAACGCATGGTGCTGGTCTTCAATGGCGACGATCCCGACTCGCTCGCCGCTGCCCGCAGCGCCTGGGCAGCGTGCAAGTCGCGCGGCTTCGATGTGACCTATTGGCAGGCGGATGAGCGTGGCCGCTGGCAGCGCCGCGACTAGCTCGGGATGAACTAGCCTTTTGTTTGCGCTAGCGCTTTCCGAAAATCCGGGCGGCGCAATGGCGACCAATCGACGCTCCGCGCCCATTAATGATATTGTTGGCATTTGACGCATGGTCTTGCGCCAGCCACGGTCGTGCCGCAAAGTGATGGTGGGACAAATGCTTAGGGCAACCCCCTGAGGCGAGATATTAGTGCATCGTGAAAAATAGGACCGACTTTCGAAAGCAACTGGCACTGTTGCTTGTGCTGGCGCCTGCGATCGCGGGCTGCTCCGGCGCGTCAGATATGTTCCAGTCCGACCTGTTATCGAAGGACGCGGAATGGTTTAAGCGGCCGGGACGGCTGTTCATCAAGAACGTCTCGATCGACGCACCGCCGCTAACGCCGGACAAGCCGGTTACGGCTGAAGATCTCGTGAGCGCCGAAGGCGCCTGTCCCGGAATGCCGCCCCCGGCAAGCCCGGCCGACGCCAACGCGTCCACCAATGCGCCAGGCGGAGCTCCGGCAACCGGAACGACGGGAACGGTCGCACTCGGTCACACCGAATGCGACGTGGTTCGCGGTATCGGCGCACCCGACAACGTCAATATCTCGGCCAATCAGCGCGGCGATCGGGTCGCGGTGGTCACCTGGTCGCACGGCCCGCGCGCAGGCATCTATACCTTCACCGCCGGCCGTCTCGCCTCGATCGAGGGTGTGCCCACTCCGCCGGAGGCGCCGAAGACCGCGAAATCAAAGAAGACGGCCAAGAAGAAGCAGCAGTCGACAGGCTGATCGATAGCAGCCGTCATGATCCGGCTTCATCGAATTGACTGCTCGCCTCCAGCCATTCCTCCTCCGCGCGTTCGAGAGCGGTCGCCGCATTGGCGCGCGCCTTTGACAGTTGCGCGGCCTGCTTGGGGTCGCGGGTGAATATGTCAGGAAGCGCCAGCGCCGTATCGATTTTCGCGATGATGTCGCTGATGCGCGCAATTTCGGCCTCCGCATTGGCAATGCGCTGCCTCATCGATCCGCGCTTCTCCACCTTCGGCCGCTCCGGCCTGTCGGCTTTGCCATTGCGGGTCACGTCCGCGTCGGCGCGCCCGCGTTGCGACAGCACATTGCGTCGGTACTCGTCGAGATCGCCGTCGAAATTCGTCACCGCGCCATCGGCGACCACCCACAGCCGGTCGGCGCACGCCTCGATCAAATAGCGGTCATGCGAGACCATGATCACCGCACCCGGAAAGTCGTTGATCGCTTCGGCCAGCGCCGCGCGGCTGTCGATGTCGAGATGGTTGGTGGGCTCGTCGAGGATGATCATGTTGGGGCCGTAGAAGGTCGCGAGTCCCAGCAGCAGCCGCGCCTTCTCGCCGCCGGACAGGCTGCCGGCCTTGGTGTCGGCGGCCTTGCCGGAAAAGCCGATCGCGCCACAGCGCGCGCGCACCTTGGCTTCCGGTGCCTCCGGCATCAGCTTGCGGATGTGATCGTAAGGCGAAGCATCCTCGTTCAGTTCGTCGAGCTGGTGCTGGGCGAAATAGGCGATCGCGAGCTTTTCGGCGCGGGTGATCGCGCCGGAAAACGGCTTCAGGCGATCGGCGAGCAGCTTGACCAGGGTCGACTTGCCGTTGCCGTTCGCGCCAAGCAGCGCGATGCGGTCGTCATTGTCGATGCGCAGCGTGACGCGCCTGAGCACCGGCCTGGCCGGGTCGTAGCCGACCGACACATTGTCGACGGCGATGATCGGGGGCGAGAGGATTTTCTCCGGCGCGGGGAACGACATTTCGCGCACTTCCTCGCGCACCAGCGCTGCCACGGGGCGCATCTTTTCCAGCATCTTGACGCGCGATTGCGCCTGCCGCGCCTTCGAGGCCTTGGCCTTGAAGCGGTCGACGAAGGCCTGCAGCCGCGCCCGCTCGGCTTCCTGGCGCTTGGCCTGCTTGGCGTCGAGCAGTTCGCGCATCGCGCGCTGTTCCTCGAACGAGGAATAGGAGCCGCGGTAGAGCGTGAGCTTGCCGCGCTCCAGATGCAGGATCTGGTCGACCGAGGTGTCGAGCAGGTCGCGGTCGTGGCTGATCACGATGACCGTGCGCGGGTAATGCGCCAGATGGTCCTCGAGCCACAATGTGCCTTCGAGGTCGAGATAGTTGGTCGGCTCGTCCAAGAGCAGCAGGTCCGGCGCGGCGAACAGCGTGGCCGCCAGCGCAACGCGCATGCGCCAGCCGCCGGAAAATTCGGCGACCGGACGGGCCTGGTCGGCGGCCGAGAAGCCGAGGCCGGACAGGATGGCGGCGGCGCGAGCCGGCGCCGAGTGCGCATCGATGTCGACCAGACGGGTCTGGATTTCCGCAATCCGGTGTGGATCGGTCGCCGTCTCCGCCTCGCGCAACAACGCATCGCGCTCGAGATCGGCTTTCAACACCACCGTGAGCAGGCTCTCCGGCCCGTTCGGCGCCTCCTGCGCCAGGCTGCCGATCCGCCAGCGGGGCGGCAGGCTGACGGTTCCGTTCTCGGAGGCCAATTCGCCCCTGATGACGCGGAACAGCGTCGATTTGCCGGTGCCGTTGCGGCCGACAAGGCCGACCCGCGCACCCGGAACGATTTGCACGGAGGCGTGATCAATCAGGAGCCGTCCGGCAAGGCGGACCGACAGGTCGGTGATGGTCAGCATGTGCGCCTTGTCACCGCAGCGGAAGCCAAACGCAACCGCTTTATGCGCAAGGCCCGCTCGCTCTGCGAGCAGGCTCCTAGCGCTGGCGCATCTCCGCGTCTTGCCGGCGGAGCGCGTCCATCAGATGGCGCAGCTGATCGGGCAGGCGGGAGAAGTCCGGCCGAATGCTCTGTTGCAGCCGCTCGCCGACGGCATTGCAGATCGAGCGGCTGGTCCTGCCGTCGATCAGATCCGTCGTGTCGGTGGGATGGCCATTCATGAGCGTTCTGGCGTTGGTGCAAGCGGGATGACGCCAGATCAAGTCATGAGGCTGAAAATTGTTTCCGGCCAACCAGATAGCTTTTGCATTCACGGCGGGTAAATCGCCACCGCCGCCAGCCGAAGGGGGTCCCGCGCAGGCGGGATCCCTTTCGGCGAAGCTTCAATCAATAGCAGCGGTTAACGAGCCGCCAGCGCGGGCCCCAGGGTGTGGGCACCAGGCGGCGCACATAGCAGCCGCCATAGCCATAGGCCGGGTAGCCGTAATAGCCGGGGCCGCCGACGACAATGCGGGGACCCCACCAGCCGTGATGCCAGCCGCCATAGCCGCCGTGCCAGCCACCCCAGGCCGAAGCCGACGTCGGCGCCAGCGCTGCCGCGCCCAGCGATACCGCGGCAACAGCAGCGAGCGAGAGTTTGCGGAACAACATGGTTACCTCCTGAAGCTTGAGGGACGCGCAATTCGTCGCCCTCGTTCAAATCCGGCCTGCAGCGCCTCCTGACGGCTTTTCGGCTTGAAGGAGGCGTTAGGTCGGATGCGATCCTGGGCCCGCCCGGCTGAACGCGAGCCTGACAGGTGCTGCAGACAGGGTTCACCAGCGTGAAATTGCTGTAATCGTGGCGGCCCAACGCTCGAGGCGGGCCCTCGCTTGCCGTCCGCTGGCGGCGTCGATATAAGCCCGCAGCTTCCAACTCCATCCGCACTTCTTGAGGACACCACATGGCGATTGAACGCACCTTCTCGATCATCAAGCCGGACGCGACCGAGCGCAATCTCACCGGCGCCGTCAACGCGCTGATCGAGAAGGCGGGACTTCGCATCGTTGCGCAGAAGCGCATCCGCATGACCCGCGAGCAGGCCGAGACCTTCTACGCCGTGCACAAGGCCCGTCCGTTCTTCGGCGAGCTGGTGGACTTCATGACCTCCGGCCCCGTCGTCGTGCAGGTGCTGGAAGGCGAGGGCGCGATCGCCAAGTACCGCGAGGTGATGGGCGCGACCGATCCGTCCAAGGCGGCCGACGGCACCATCCGCAAGCTGCATGCGAAGTCGATCGGCGAGAATTCGGTGCACGGCTCGGACGCGCCCGACACCGCCGCGGTCGAGATCGCCCAGTTCTTCTCGGGCAACGAGATCGTCGGCTGATTGACCGACGGCTGATAAGGGGCGGGCTGTGATCTTGTTGCTGCAGGCGTTTGATCCCGCCAATCTCGGCGCGTTCTTCGCCCAGCTGCAGGCGGACATGCAGCATCCCGCCTTCTGGCTCGCCGTCGGCAAGATCATCTGGATCAACGTGCTGTTGTCCGGCGACAACGCACTCGTCATTGCGATGGCCTGCCGTGGCCTGCACGGCCGCCACCGCTTCTGGGGCATGGTGATCGGCGCCGGCATCGCGGTGGTGCTGCTGATCGCCTTTACCGGCATCGTCGCCACGCTGATGGTGCTGCCCTATCTGAAGCTTGCCGGCGGGCTCGCGCTGCTCGTCATCGCCGCCAAGCTGCTCGTCCCCGAGGACGAGGACGATGAGATCGCGGCCGGCACCACGCTCTGGCACGCGGTGCGCATCGTCGTCATCGCCGACATCATCATGAGCCTCGACAATGTGATCGCGGTCGCTGCTGCCGCCAACGGTCAATTGTCGCTCCTGATCCTGGGGCTTGCCATCAGCATTCCCATGATCATCGCGGGCGCTGCCCTGATCATGCTGGTGCTCGACCGCTTCCCGATCCTGGTCTGGCTCGGCGCCATGCTGCTCGGCTGGATTGCGGGCGACGTGATCGCGAGCGATCCGGTCGTCGCGCCGTTCCTGCATCGGCTGATCGAGGGCAAGATCGTGCTCGACATCAGCGGTACATCGGCGATCTTCGGCGTCGCGCCGCAGCTTAGCCTCGATGGCGAATTGGCCGAGACGCTGTGCTCGCTGCTCGGGGCGATCGTCGTGCTGGTTGCGGGCACGGTCTGGCGCAAGCGCAAGCTCGCAGAGGTCGAGCAAGTGGTGCTGTCGGACGCGGCCGCGCCGAGCGAATAGCTTCATCTCCTCACGATCGAGCCGGTGCGGCCGACCAGCCGCGCCAGCTGCTTGAACCGACCGCCGACGCGGTCGGCGACGAGATCGACCATGCGGTGCTCGAACACCAGCATCAGCTTGCGGCCCTCGCTGCGGAAATGCGTCGCCGGCAGCACGCCCGGTCGCGCCGCCGAGATCAGATGCGCCACACGGAATGCCGCGCCCAGCACCCGCGCGCGCTCCAGCATGGCCGCCGTGACGAGATCCTGGATCACGGGGGGTGGCTGGTTTTCCTCGGAGAGGCCCGCGTAGCGGTAGAACACGGCAAGTCCGACAAAGGCGCGGCCCTGGTGGCTGATGTCGCCGAAATTGCCGTTGATGATCTGCGTCATCGTCTGCTCGCCGCGATGATCGGGGTGCACGCGCCAGCCGATATCGGAGAGCAGGCAGGCCGCGTGCCGCAGCCTCCTGTCCTCCTCGGTCTCGCGCAGCTTTACCACGCGAACGAAGCGGTCGGTCCATTCAATCAGCTCGCGGGCATGGCGGGCGGAGCGCGACAGCAGTTCATTGAGCTCCTGCGCGGCGGTGAGCAATCCGTCCTTGGCACGCTCGGCTTCCGGCAGCATGGAGTAGAGCAGGCCTTCGCGCACACCGAAGGTCGAGAACATGATCGCCTTGGGCCGCGCGACGCGAATGACATATTCGAGCACCAGCGCGCCATAGGTCAGGAGCGGCCGCCGGGCTTCGGCGATCGCCTCGATGTTGGCGAGCAGGTCAGTGGCCGCGAGCCGCCGCAGCCGTCGCGCGAACTCCAGGGCTTCGGCAGCGGGAACGGAATAGCCGTGCATGACCCCGAGCGGGTAGCCGCTCTGGATGATGTGGATGCGGGCGAGCGCGCGCCAGGTGCCGCCCACCGCATAGAAGGTGCGGCCGCGGCCGGCCTTGAGCTGGGCGACATCGAGGAGATCGCCTTGCACGATCCGCTCGGCACGCTTGAGCGATTTGTGCGAACTATCCTGCAGCGCGAGGCTGCCGAGCGGCAGCGTCACCCCGCTGCGCACGGCATTGCCCCGCACGTCGATCAGCTCGAGCGAGCCGCCGCCGAGATCGCCGACAATGCCGTCGGGCTTGTGGATGCCGGAGATGACGCCGAGCGCCGACAGCTTGGCCTCGCGCGGACCCGACAGGATCTCGATTTTCACCCCGCACAGGCGCTCGGCCTGGGCGATGAAGTCGGGACCGTTGGTGGCGTCGCGGCAGGCGGCGGTGGCGATCGCATAGACCCTGCCGACCTGCTGGATTCGGCACAGCGCGCGGAAGCGCCGGAGCGCCATCAGCGCGCGCTCGACGGCATCGGGCGCGAGCAGCCCGGTGCTCTGCACCTCGCGGCCGAGCCCGCACAGCGCCTTCTCGTTGAAGATCGTGATCAAGCTGCGTTCGAGCGCCTCATAGACCACGAGGCGGACCGAGTTCGAGCCGATGTCGATGACCGCAACGGTGGCTTTGCGTTTGCGCGGCCGCTTCACCGTTGCGATCCTGAACGAAGTCTGCAGACGTGGAATCCGGTCAAATCAACGTTCGTTGCGGCGTGTGAGGCGGCGCGGCGCAAATTCCTTGAGCGACTTTCCACGGCCAGACAAGCTCGGATTGGTCATGAAGTAATTATGCAGGTTGAACGGCTCTTCGCCTTTCGCCGCCTTCATACGCGTTGACGATCCGTCCGGCAACAATTGCCAGCTTTGCTCGGTATCCTTGAGGTTGGCGACCATGATCTGGTCGAGAACCTGCTGATGCACCGTGGGATTTTGCAGGGGACAGAGCACCTCGACCCGGCGGTCGAGGTTGCGCGGCATCATGTCGGCCGAGGAGATATACACAGCAGCTTTTGCGCTCGGCAGGCCCTGGCCCATGCCGAAACAGTAGATTCTGCCGTGCTCCAGGAAGCGGCCGATGATCGACTTGACGCGGATGTTCTCGGACAGGCCGGGCAGGCCCGGCCGCAGGCAGCAGATACCGCGCACCACGAGCTCGATCGACACGCCGGCTTGCGAGGCCCGGTAGAGAGCATCGATGATGTCCGGGTCGACCAGCGAGTTCATCTTCATCCAGATCGCGCCCGGCTTGCCGTGGCGCTGATGCTCGATCTCGTTATTGATGTGCTCGAGGATGCGCTTGCGCAGCGTCAGCGGGGAGACCGCCATCTTCTCGATGTCGACAGGCTCGGCATAGCCTGTGATGTAGTTGAAGACGCGCGCCACGTCGCGTCCGATGGTCGGATCGCAGGTGAAATAGGACAGGTCGGTGTAGATGCGCGCGGTGACCGGATGGTAGTTGCCGGTGCCGGTATGGACATAGGTCGTCAGTGAGCCGGCCTCGCGCCGCACCACCAGCGACAATTTGGCGTGGGTCTTCAATTCCAGGAAGCCGTAGACGACCTGCACGCCGGCACGCTCGAGGTCGCGCGCCCAGCGGATGTTGGCTTCCTCGTCGAACCGCGCCTTCAACTCGATCAGCGCGGTGACGGACTTGCCGGCTTCCGCAGCCTCGGCAAGCGTGCGCACGATCGGGGAATTGTTGGAGGTGCGGTACAGCGTCTGCTTGATGGCGACGACGTCAGGATCGCGCGCGGCCTGTTGCAGGAACTGCACCACGACGTCGAAGGATTCATAGGGGTGATGGACGATCAGGTCCTTCTGCCGGATCGCTGCAAAGATGTCGCCGCCGTGGTCGCGCACGCGCTCGGGATGGCGCGGCACGTAGGGCGGGAATTCGAGGTCGGGGCGATCGAGCCTGGTGAGCTGGGACAATTCGTTCATGGCGAGCACGCCGTCGACATGCATGAGCTCGTCATCGCTGCAGGCCAGCGCATGCTGCACGAAGGCGCGCAAATCCTCGGGCATGCTGGCCTCGATCTCGAGCCGGATCACGCTGCCGCGGCGGCGGCGCTTGAGCGCGGTCTCGAACAGCCGCACCAGATCCTCGGCCTCTTCCTCGATTTCGATTTCGGAATCGCGGATGACGCGGAAGGCGCCCTGGCCCTTGACAGTGTAGCCGGGGAACAGCCGTCCGATGAACAGGCCGGTGGCCTGCTCGAGCGTGATCAGCCGCGCCGCGCCGTCTTTGGTTCCGGGCATGCGGATGAAGCGGTCGATCTTGCCGGGCATGCGGATCAAGGCGTTCATCGCCTTGCCGTCATGGACGCGCGACAGCTGCAGCGCGACAGTGAAGCCGAGATTGGGAATGAACGGGAAGGGGTGGGCCGGGTCGATCGCAAGCGGGGTGAGCAGCGGAAAGATGTTGTGGAGGAAATGATCCTCGATCCAGGCGCGCTCGGATTTCGTCACGTCGCGGCCGTCGACCAGCACGAGGCCGAACTCGGCCAGCACGCCGCGCAATTCGCGCCAGATCGCCTGCTGGTCGATCGCGAGCACCGACACCGTCTTGTTGATCAGCTGCAGCTGCTCGGCCGGCGTCAGCCCATCGGGGCTGCGCTCGGTGATGCCTTCGCGGACCTGGGCCTTGATGCCGGCCACGCGGACCATGAAGAACTCGTCAAGGTTATTGGCAGAAATCGACAGGAACCGCACCCGCTCCAGCGCCGGATGGCCTGGATTGACCGATTCCTCGAGCACCCGGCGGTTGAAATGCAGCCAGGACAGTTCGCGGTTGATGAAGCGCTCGGGGCTTGTGGCGATCGACGGCAGGCCCTCGAAATCTGCATCTTTTTCATTGATTACAGTAACTTGCGAGGATTCCATGAGAACTCGATCCATCTCTATTCGGGGGGCGGTCGCGCTGGCCGGGGCCGCTATGCACCTTCTTCAGGCGCAGTGACGATTCAATGACATGATGTTCCCACTGGTTTCGCCGTTCAAGCCGGATTGAGCGGGCGCACTCGGGCGGTGAACGATGGAGAAAGGCGTGAATCGATGGTCTCGCGGCGCGATTCGCCCGAGCTTTGCATCGTCTCCGCCCTTCTGAAAATCAAAAGGGCGCAGGGAAGGCCGGGTGGCCGCTGCACCCGGGGCCCTCGCGCAGAAAAAAACTGCGCAAGCGCGAGTCCACAGGTACAGGCGGTGATCACACCGGCCTTCCCTGCGCGATGGTTTACGGCTTATAGGCGCTCTCCT
>DASREP010000088.1:0-95263 GCA_035652015.1 Bradyrhizobium sp.
GGTCGGCAAGGCCTATTTCGGCTTCACCGACGAGGAGTTGCTGCAGATCGACCGCTTCGTCCGCCGCAACACCACCGAGAAATTCGGCCCCGTGCGCCAGGTCGTGCATGAGCCCGACCAGGGGCTGGTGATGGAGGTCGCCTTCGAGGGGCTGCAGCGTTCGACGCGCCACAAGTCCGGGATCGCGATGCGCTTTCCCCGCATCAGCCGGCTGCGCTGGGACAAGCCGCCGCGCGAGGCCGACCGGCTGGAAACGCTGGAGACAATGCTGAAGGCGGAAGCTGCAGATAAAGTTTTGGTAACATCGGAATCCCGTTGACGCCGGGTTTGTGGTTCCCCATCTGCCTCTCGCTATTGTACACTTGCGCGATGTTGGTTCAGATCGAATCGGGACATCTCTCCCGTCACCCTGAGGAGGCTGCGAACCGCGGCCGTCTCGAAGGGCGACGGCCCGGCTCTCGCAGCGGGGCCGTTCATCCTTCGAGGCTCGCTGACGCGAGCGCCTCCAGCGACAAACGGCAAGGGCCGTTTGCGCAGGGATGACGGTTCGAGATGGCCGCTCAGATTGGGACAAACCGATTTCGCCCAGTGCGCGAATCCGCGGGAGAACGACGATGTCACACGACACCAGGGAATTGCCGGCAGGTCCTGACGGCCTCACCCGCTTTCTCGGCGGCTCGCCGCTGGCGGTGGCGTTTCGGCTGATCCTGCTGTCGATCCTGGTCGGCGTGGTGCTGGCCGCGATCGGCTTCGATCCCTGGAACATCATCGAGAGCGTCCGCCTCTTGTTCCGGCGGCTCTGGGACCTCGGCTTTGATGCCGTCAACTGGCTGTGGCGCTACTTCCTGCTTGGCGCCGTGATCGTGATCCCGATCTGGCTATTGTCGCGGATCTTCGGCAGCACCCACCGCCGCTACTGATCTCTGCGACCACGCACGTTGCTAGTCCCTCGCACCAGGGTCACCACTGCGCGGGTCTTCGCCATCGCGGGACCCGCGATGCTTGCAAACCTGACGACGCCTTTGATCGGCATCGTCTCGACCACGGCGATCGGCCGGCTCGGCGATCCTGCGCTGCTTGGCGGGGTCGCGATGGCCTCCGTCATCTTCGACTGCCTGTTCTGGCTGTTCGGCTTCCTGCGCTTCTCCGCGACAGCGTTCACCGCGCAGTCGCTCGGCGCCGGCGAAGCCGACGAGGTGCCGGCGCATTTCGCCCGCGGCCTCATCCTCGCAGGCGTGAGCGGCGCGGCGCTGATCGCGCTGCAGCTGCCGCTCGCGGCCTTGCTGTTGAAGGCCATGGGCGGCAGCGGCGACGTCACGGCCGCGGCAAAGGTCTATTTCAACATCCGGATCTGGTCCGCGCCATTCGCGCTCGGCAACTATGTGGTGCTGGGCTGGCTGGTCGGACTGGCGCGCGCGAGACTTGCGCTCGCCGTGCAGGTCGCCATCAATCTGATCAGCATGGCGAGCACGGCGCTGCTCGTGCTGGTGCTCGACTTCGGTATTGCGGGCGCTGCACTGGCTGCAGTGATCGCGGAAGGCTGCGGGCTCGTGCTCGGAATCCTGATCGCGCAGCGGCTCTTGCACAAGCGCCTGGTGGTGCCGGCGGAGAAGCTGTTCGACCGCACGAGGCTCGCGCGCATTTTCGCGGTCAATCGCGACATCCTGATCCGCACGGCGGCGCTGATCGCTGCACTGCTGTTCTTCACGGCGCAAGGCGCACGCGCCGGCGATGTTACGCTTGCGGCGAATTCGGTGTTGAACAATTTCCTGCTGGCGAGCGCCTTCTTCCTGGACGGGCTGGCCAACGCCGCCCAGCAGCTCTGCGGCCAGGCCTTTGGCGCGCGTGACCGGATCGGCTTTGCCACGGCAACACGGCTGGTCGTCTTATGGGGACTGGTTTTTGCCATCGCCGTGATGGCAGCTGTCGCGCTGTTCGGCCCTCAACTGATAAATATGATGAGCGCGAGCCCCGAGGTGCGCCGCACCGCGGGCGACTTCCTCATCTTCGTGATCGCCTCGCCCGTGCTTGCAGTCTTCGCCTTCGCGTTCGACGGCGTCTATATCGGCGCGACCTGGGCGCGCGACATGCGCAACCTGATGTTGGCTTCGCTCGCGATCTTCCTTGCGGCCTGGCTCGCGCTACGCGGCTTCGGCAATGCCGGCCTCTGGGGCGCCCTGCTCGCCTTCTACGCCGCCCGCGGCGGGCTGGAGGCGGCGCGCTATCCCGCGCTGCTGCGGGCATCGTTTGAGAGGTAGTTGCGGCGTGCTCCGCTACACCTCGCCCCGCTTGCGGGGAGAGGTCGGATTGCATCGAAGATGCAATCCGGGTGAGGGGGAGTCTCCACACGCTCCTCGCCAGCCGAATGTGCGGAAGCAGCCCCTCACCCCGACCCTCTCCCCGCGAAGAGCGGGGCGAGGGAGAACTCACACCGGCCAATCCTCGGCCGTGATCGTCGCGGCATCCGCGCCGACGATTTCCGACAGCTGCTCGCGCCCGGTGCGCAACAGCGTCGCGGCGAGATCCGCCTTGATCTCGTCGACCAGGCCGAGCCCCTTGTAGACCAGCGCCGAATAGAGCTGCACCAGGCTCGCGCCGGCGCGAATCTTGGTCAGCGCGGCGCCGCCGGAATCGATGCCGCCGACACCGATAAGCGGAAAGGCGCCCTCGGCGCGCACATAGGTCTCGGCGACCATCCGCGTCGACAGACGAAACAGCGGCCGGCCCGACAGGCCGCCCGTCTCCTCGGCCCTGCCCTTGTCGCGCAGGCTGCGCGGCCGCCCCACCGTGGTGTTGGCGACGATCATGCCGTCGACGCGGCGCGAGCGTGCGACCTGCACGACCTCGTCGAGCTGGGCGAGGCTCAGATCGGGCGCGATCTTCAAAAGCACCGGCGTGTCGCCCGCCTTTTCGCGCACCCGCTCGCGCGCATCGATCACCCGCGCCAGGAGATCGTCGAGGATCGCCGCCTGCTGCAGGTTACGAAGGCCCGGTGTATTGGGCGAGGAGACGTTGACGGTGAAATAGCTCGCAACCGGGGCAAAGGTTTCGATCAGCTGCACATAGTCGGCGACGCGGTCGGGCGAATCCTTGTTGGCCCCGACATTGACGCCGACGATGCCGCCGTGGTTGGCGCGCGCTGCGAGGCGCCGCAGCACCACCTCCGCGCCGTCATTGTTGAAGCCCATGCGGTTGATCACGGCTTCGTCCCGCTCCAGCCGCAACAGCCGCGGCCGCGGATTGCCCACTTGCGGCTTCGGCGTCACAGTGCCGACCTCGACAAAGCCGAAGCCGAGCCGCAGCAGCGCGTCCGGCACTTCGGCATTTTTGTCGAAGCCTGCGGCCATGCCGATCGGGTTCGGGAAATTGAGGCCGAACGCCCGCACCGCAAGCTTGGAATCGTCCGCGCGCGGCTTGATCGGCGGCAACAGCTTGAGGCCGCCGATGGCCAGGCGATGCGCGTCCTCCGGATCGAGCCAGCGCAATAGCGGCAGCGACAGGGCGTCGAAGGCGCGGATCACGGCTTCAGCTCCGGGATCTCGTGATAGCCGTCGGAGCGCGCCGGCAGGTCGTAGACGCCGTGCACGGCACCGAGATCGAGCTCGCCATAGAGATGCGGAAACAGCTCGTCGTTGCGCGAGCGCTCCCAGCGCAGGTGATCGCCCAGCGCGTCGGCATCGACCTCGACCAGGAACAGCGCGCGCTGGCCGAAGAAGTGCTTGCGCGCGGTCTCCGCGAGCTGCGAGGCGGTCGAGAAATGGATGAAGCCGTCGCGCGCGTCGTCAGCGCTGCCCCGGTACACGCCGCTCCTCTCGGCCTCGCGCCAGGCGGAGGCGGAACAAATCTTGTAAATCTTGACCACGAGCTCTGCCGGAGCCTCTTACCTTGAATCTGCTCGGGAATTTCTGCCAGGCGCCGACCGTATCGGCCGGATCAGCACAACTCAAGGGCTGGTTGTGGAGAGCTCGGCCTATCACGCAAGAGGCTGATTATGCGAGGGATTATTTCCCAAAATAGCGGGCCGGCTCGACGAGAACGCGCTGGCCGACGGGCCAACCGGCGCATGTCGCGTAATCGGGCTCCCTGCGGTCGAGCATGCGCTTGAGCGCAGCAAAGTGCCGCTGGGCGGGTCGCGGATTGTAGAAGCCCTCGCCGCCCATATCCCGCTTGGTCAGCAGCGCACCACAACTCTGACTGGGTTACGGGTCCCGGCTCAAGGCCGGGACGAGAGCGGAGCAATTGGCCTTCGCCGGGGCGTCACGCCGACCGCGCCAGTGCCCCGTCGATCATGTTCACGGCATTGCCGATGCCGTACACCGCAACGAACGAGCCGAAGCGCGGGCCTTTCTCCTGGCCGAGCAGCACCTGGTAGAGCATGTTGAACCAGTCGAGCGACACGCCGGGGCGGCCGTCCTTGCCCTTCTTGGTGGCATCGAGGAACGGCTCGCGACGGCCGATCTCGTAGACCACATTCTGGATCTCCTCCGCCGTTGACGTCGGCGGCAGGTTCGACAGCGCATCGCGCAGATCCTGCAGGGCCGCGCGCTCGCCCTCGGTCGGCTCGCGGAACTGCTTGGTCGGTGCCACGAAGTCGCGGTAGTAGTTGATGGCATAGCCGACCATGGCGTCGAGCTTCGGATGCGTCTGCGGCGTCACGCCCGGACGATAGCGGCCGATGAAGCCCCACAGCGTCTCGGCGTTTTCCGCATTCGACGACGACACCAGCGTCAGCAGGAGCTGGAAGGTGACGGGCATGTCCGCCTTCGGCGGATGCCCGGCATGGAAATGCCAGACCGGATTGCCGAGCTTTTGCCGCAAGTCCTGCTTCGGATAGCCTTCGAGAAACTGATAGTACTCGTCGACATTGCGCGGGATGACATCGAAATACAGCCGCTTCGCCGCCTTGGGCTCGCGATACATGAACAGCGACAGCGATTCCGGCGGCGCATAGCGCAGCCATTCCTCGATGGTGAGCCCGTTGCCCTTGGACTTCGAGATCTTCTGGCCCTTCTCGTCCAGGAAGAGCTCGTAGTTGAAGCCTTCGGGCGGGGTGCCGCCGAGCGCCGCGCAGATCTTGCCGGACAGCTTCACCGAGTCGATGAGGTCCTTGCCGGCCATCTCATAGTCGACGGAGAGCGCATACCAGCGCATCGCCCAGTCCGGCTTCCATTGCAGCTTGCAGTGGCCGCCGGTCACCGGCACGGTAACAGGCTCCCTGGTCTCGGGGTCCTCGTAGGAAATCGTGCCGGCCTTGGCGTCATGCGCCGTGACGGGCACGTAGAGCACCATGCCGGTGCGCGGGCAAATGGGGAGGAACGGCGAATAGCTTGCCGCGCGCTCCTCGCGCAAGCTCGGCAGCATGATCGCCATCACCTTCTCGATGCGCTCCAGCATGCGGAGCAATGCCGCATCGAAGCGGCCCGACGTGTAATAGTCGGTCGAGCTTGCGAACTCATAGTCGAACCCGAATTGGTCGAGAAAGGCCCGCAGTCGCGCATTGTTGTGGGCGCCGAAACTGTCATGCGTGCCGAAGGGATCGGGCACACGCGTCAGCGGCTTGCCGAGATTCTTCTCCAGCAGCTCCTTGTTCGGCACATTGTCCGGCACCTTGCGCAGGCCGTCCATGTCGTCGGAGAAGGCGAGTAGGCGGGTCTTGATCTTGTCCTCGGTCAGCACGCGGAAGGCGTGGCGCACCATGGTGGTGCGCGCGACCTCGCCGAACGTGCCGATATGCGGCAGGCCCGAGGGACCGTAGCCGGTCTCGAACAGCACCTCGTCCTTCGGCTGTTTCTTCAGCCGCGCCACAATCGCCTTCGCCTGCTCGAATGGCCAGGCATTGGATTGTTCGGCAACCGCGCGCAATTCGCTCGGCGAGGGGACGGCAGGGTCGGTGGCGGACATTTCTGGTCAGATTCTCCAAAGGCCGCGGAAATTAGCGGTTTCGAGGCGAAATGCAAAACGACGGCTCCGCCGTCATTCCGGGGCACGCGAAGCGTGAACCCGGAATGACGGAGGGTGGGGCTAGCACCGCTCCGGAATGACGGAGCAAGTTGCAGATTTGTAGGGTGGGCTAAGGCGCGTCAGCGCAGTGCCCACCACCGCAGATCATGGTGGGCACGCTTCGCTTTGCCCACCCTACGAGATAGGCGTCAGAACGGGCTCACCGAGAAATAGCGCAGCCACAGATCGGTGTAGCGGCCTTTTTCCCAGACCCGGAACAGCGCCCAGTTCAGCGCCTGGCGCAACAGGTCGTTGCCCTTGCGCACGGCAATGCCGATGCCCTCGCCGAAATAGCGGCTTTCGACAAAGGGGCCGCCGGAGAACGCGCAGCAATCGCCGGAGTCCGTGCCATTGATCCAGAAAGCGAGCGAGATCGCGTCGCCGAAGATGAAGTCGACCTCGCCCCGGCGCAGCGCCGTGCGCAGCGCATCGTCATTCGGATAGGAGTGCAGCTCGGCGTCGGTGAACATCGCCTTGAGATAGGCCTCATGCGCGGTGCCGGCGACCACGCCCACTTTCTTGCCCTCGAGATATTCGGGGCGGATTTCGGCCAGCACCTGATCCTTGCGCGAGACGAAGCGTGCCGGCGCGCGGTAATAGGGGTCAGTGAAATCGACCCGTGCCCGCAACTGCGGCGTCACCGCCATGGAGGCAATGATGGCGTCGCCCTTGTTGCTGGAGAGCGCGTCCAGCAGCGTCTCGAAGCGGCGCATCTGGATGGTGCAGGTGACTTTGATCTCCTCACAGAGCGACCGCGCGAGGTCGATATTGAAGCCGGCCGGGTTGCCGTCCGCGCCGGTGAAGTTGAAGGGCGGATAGTCGGTCTCGGTCAGGAAGCGGATCACCGTGATGCGCGACAGGTCCGGCCTTTCAGGGCGGCGGCGCGGATCCCAGAACCCCGGCACGGCCTGCGGCGCGGCGCCGACGCCGGGTTTCGGCGCGGCCTGGCCCGGCTTGGATGGAGTCGGGCTCGCCTGGGCCGGCGCGGCTGGAGTTGGGGCCGCCTGAACCGGGGCAGTTTGGGCGGGCGGGGTTTCGGCCCGCGCCGGCGCGCCCGACATGGTCACCGCCAGAGCGGCAAGCGCCGTCGTTCCACCGAGCCGACGGATTGCGGCGGCAAGCAACGACAACGGGGAGTGAGCGGCGTTCTGCACCGGCATGAGCCAAGGGAAAAAGCGATCGGGAACGGCCTTATAGACCATCCGTCCGGCAATTCGAGCGCCAATTACGGCAAAAGCGGCCCGAAAAGCAGGAATCAAAGGTAATGCTTGAGATCGGCCGCAGCTTCCTCCGGGGTCCGCTTCAGGTTGAAGGGCGCAACGAACTTGCCGTCGCGGTCCATCAGGTAGACCAGCGCCGTATGGTCCATGGTGTAGTCACCGTCCTTGAGCGGAACCTTCTTGGCGTAAACGCGGTACTCCGAGATGACCTTGGCGACCGCGGCGGGGTCACCGGTGAGCCCTTTCAAATGCGGGTCGAAACTGGAGAGATAGTCCTTCATCGCCTGCTCATTGTCGCGTTCGGGATCGACCGAAATGAAATAGGCGTTGACGCGGTCAGCGTCGGTGCCCATGGCGCGCAGCACCTCGGATATTTCGAACAGCGAGGTCGGGCAGACGTCGGGGCAATGGGTGAAGCCGAAGAAGATCAGGGTCGGACGGCCCTGCAGGCTCTTTTCGGTGACGGTCGCCCCGCTTTGGTCCATCAGCTGGAACGGACCACCGATGGCCACCGGCGTAGCCACGCCTTTGACCCCGCCCAGCGCCCAGAACATCAGGAGCAGCCCAACCACAAGACTGCCGCCGAAGGCCGACGCAATCACCAGCGGGCGCGTTGCACGATCCATTTGCAGAATTCCTCATTGCGAGCGGGGAGGCGCGCCCCCTAGAAGCAGCCGGCCACCCCGGCCGCGATGGTCTCGAAAAACACCGTGGTGCCGTAATGGACCCACAGCGACAGCGCCGCGATCAGGATGACGGCCCCGAATAGCGAAAGCCCGGCCACGAGCACCGGCCTCCCCAGCCGCGCGGGCGGGGCTGCAGGCAGTTCAGTGGAGCTCGAAAGCGGCAGGGCCATGGCGAGGAGATAGGCCGGCCGGCGCCTTCAAACAAGCGGCGGCAATGCAGTGCCGCCATCAACTTAGGTCAGGCAGGATATGACCTTAGCGGGCCGACGCGGCGGAGCCGGATGCGGACGCCGGAACGACGACCGCCGGAGGCGGAGCCTTGCTGCCCGGGCCATTGGCCGAAGCCTGGGCGTCGAGATAGCAGGGCCTGTACATGCTCTGCAGTTCCCTGCCGCGCAGGAAGATCATGCGCGGTGTCAGCCCGCCACGATGGACGATCCAGCGCCGGATCGGCGTCGGATACATCGAGAACAAGAGCTGGGTGGCTTCGGGATTGGTGATGGCGCGGCCGTTGGCGCCGAAGTCCCAGGCGGCATGGAAACCCAGCGTCGCGTGCGACGTGACGCAGATCTTGTCGTGAGGAATGGTACCGAGGACGATGGTGCACGCCGAAGCGCACAACCCATCGATGATCACGCTTTCGCCTGAGGAGCGGAGGTCCTGAAATCTGTCGACATAGGTTCCGATCCGCCCGCCGCGGTCGTCGGCAATGCGGACCGCCGCATGACTTGCCGCCACCCCCGCCAGCAGGAGAACCGCCGCGAGCAACCCCGTCACGAATTTCATGTCCCAGCCCCAGTCAAGCGATCAGGTTGAATCCGAATCTGTCGTCGTCAGTGATGCAAGAGTGGGGCTAGCGTCCTAGGACTTCGCGGTTTTGTCTAGGCAAAGCGGGGGGCCAGGATAAATTTCGATCAAGGTGTGGCCCGCGCGTCGCACTGGAGCAGGGCGTACGGCTGCGGAACCCGATCGCGTTAACATTTCCCTAAGTCACGAGCCCGCGGCCACCGGTGAACTACGGGCGGGAAAAGGAAGTCCGGGCTACCGGCCGTCAAAGCACGGTCGGGTTGTGGAGCCGCTTCCCGGCCGCGGCAATGCGCGCGCAGGCCGGCTCGACACCCTGCTCAGAGGCTGGTCGCGATGGTGCTCGCGGATGACCCGCTGCTACGCCGGCGTTCCTGTGCGGCGAGCGCATCGAGCCGAGCCGCCAGAATGCATGACTTCGCAGGTAATCGATTTGGCCTAGCCGTGCCGCGATACTCCGTCCTGACGTTGAACGTCATCAAAAGGAGGACCGAATGACCGATATCAACAGCATCGCGAAAAGCTATATCGAGCTCTGGAACGAGCGCATTCCGAGCCGCCGGCGGGAGATGCTCGCGACCGGCTGGACCGCGGACGCCAGCTATGTCGATCCGCTGATGAGCGGCGAAGGCCATGACGGCATCGATGCGCTGATCGCGGGTGTGCAGCAGCGCTTCCCCGATTTCACTTTCAAGCTGATCGGCAAGCCCAACGGCTTTGGCGATCGTCTGCGGTTTTGCTGGGGGCTCGGCCCCGACGGCATTGACAGCCCGATCAAGGGCACGGACTTCGCGGTATTGAAGGACGGACGCATCCGCAGCATCACCGGCTTCCTGGACCAGGTGCCGCAGGGCGCGTGAGGAAAGTGAATTCGGCTGCCCGGTGATGTATCGGCGGGCAGCCGCACCTCCAAGGATAGCGCACCAACAACCGGCCGAGGGCGAAGTCAACCATTCGCCTCGTCGGAGAAAATGTCATCGATGTCCTGCCGTCCGTCGAGCACCCGAACAATTTCGGGCTGATCCCCCTTGAGCCGGTAAAAAACGACATGCGGACTTGCCGAAATCGAGCGAAGTCCCGCTCGGACTTCGTCGCGCGATCGGCCCGCCATGGGATACTCGCTGAGTGTCAAAGCAACCTTAGCAATGTCACGGAGCAGATTATCGGCGACAGTTCGCCCGGCGATCTCGGCATAGTAGTCCCAAATATGGTCGACGTCGGCCAGCGCTTCGGGAGACCAGAGGACTGGAGGCTTATCCTCCATATCCTGCGTTCTTTTCGTGGAGAAATGCCTCGATATCGAACGTGCGTCCCTTTCCGGCATCCAGGGATCGAGTACCCTTATCTATTTCGGTCCGGAGCGCATGGAGCCGCTCGACGTGCAAGAGCAGCTTGCGTCCGATTGCTTCCTGATCAGCATCCGGCAATCGAGAAATCTGCGCTATCGCTTGTGCAAGGGTCTCGGTCATGATCGCAGCCTATCACAATCAGCCGGTCGTGAACTCAGAAACTCCCCATCGCCCCACGACAGCTGAGGCCGGGATCGGCCGCCGCGGCGGCACTTGCGCCTCCTGCTCTTCGCCGATCGCCGCGCTTATTCCCCAGCACACGGTCATGTGACTATATTTTTGTACCGGACCGCATATTAATCGCGCCGATTGGCCGGTCGGGGGCGTCCGGCTGCCTACGGAGATATGGATGAGCAGGGGAAGTTTCAACGACGCGCAGAGCCGGCAGACCGAGGCCGTTCTGCGCCGCTTCAACCAGGTTTTTCTGACACACAATCCCGCGGCGCTCAGCGAGCTCGTCGCGGACGACTGCGTCATCGAGAATACGCAGCCAGCACCCGATGGTTCGCGCCATGAAGGCAAGGACGCCTGCATCGACCTATGGTCGCGCATCGCGACGCGTTCGAGCGTCAGGTTCGAACCCGAAGCACTGATCGCCCGTGGCGATCGTGGTGAAATACGGTTTCGGCTGGTCTGGGGTCCCGAACGCCTCGATTCCGTACGCGGCGTCAGCCTGATGCGCGTGCGCGACGGCCGGATCGTGGAAGCGCAGGGATATATTAAGGGGCGGTGAACGGGAACGATAGGATTGGAGCGGGCGAAGGGAATCGAACCCTCGTATGCAGCTTGGGAAGCTGCCGTTCTGCCATTGAACTACGCCCGCGAAATCAGTGACTTAGCGCGATTTCGTACTTCTGCTGGCGGCGCCTGACGGTGCCGCGTGACCGCCCTCACCATAGCGAATGGTGCGGCGGGATCAAGCCGGCCGCAGCTTTGGCACATGGGCCCTCAACGCTCGCCTGTGCTACTGTGGCTTCCACGGGGGCAACAGGAAACGGCATCATGACCACGCCAGCCTGCTCCTTCTGCGGCAAGCCCCAAGACGAAGCCCTGCGCCTCGTCGCCGGGCCGCAGGCCTTCATCTGCGACGAATGCGCCATGCTCGCCGTCCAGATGATCAGCATTCAGCATCCCGAATGGCGCGAGCGCCTGGTCAGGACGCTGGCTTTGCTTCCCGACGGGCCCAATGAGAAGGGTTAATCAACGCTTAAGATTCCAGATGCGCGGCATTGTGACAGTGTTATCATCCCTGTCGGGGATGGGGGTGGCGTCATGGTGGGGCGTGGCTACACGATCTTCGACACGGCGATCGGCCGTTGCGGCATGGTCTGGAGCAATGCCGGCATACTCGGCGTGCAATTGCCCGAGATGCGCGAGATCGACACCAGGCGCCGGCTGCTGCGGCTCTATGACGAGGCCCGCGAGCAGCGACCGCCGCTGAACAGCGAAATCGCAATTGAGGGGATCGTCACGGCGCTGCGCGGCCAGCACGCGGATTTTGCCGATGTCGTCCTCGATATGCAGGACATTCCCGCCTTCAGCCGTCGCGTCTACGAGTTCACCCGGACCATCCCGCGCGGCGAGACCCGCACCTACAACGAAGTGGCAGCCGCTCTTCGCATCTCCGGCGCGGCGCATTCGGTGGCGCAGGCGATGGCGAAAAATCCGTTCATGATCATCGTGCCCTGCCATCGTGTGCTGGAAGCGGGGCATTATGCCGACCGGATGTCAGCATTTGGCGGCAGCATCTCCAAGCGCCGGCTGCTCTCGATCGAAGGAACGGCACCGGTGATCGGCAAAACGCTGTTCGATGTTCTGCTGCCTGTTGCCGCGCCGCGCCCGCATCATTAGCTTTGCGGCATGAGCTCCACCACGTTGCTCCAGCGACCGTCGCTGACGGTGTCCGATTTCCGCTGCACCGCGATTGCTGGCGAAAAGCCGTTCGTGGAGCAGCATCGCTGTCATTCGATCTCCTTCGTCCGCAAGGGAAGCTTCGGCTATCATAGCCGCGGCCGCGAGCATGAGCTGGTGGCAGGGTCGCTCCTGGTCGGCTTTCCCGATACGGAGTTCTGCTGCACCCATGATCATGTCTGCGGCGACGAATGCCTGTCGTTCTTCTTCGAACCGGAGCTGGTCGAGGCAATCGGTGATCGCCGCGAACCCTGGGAGATCGGCGCGGCGCCGCCGCTTGCCGAATTGATGGTGCTGGGCGAGCTCGCGCAGGCCGCGGCCAACGGCACAAGCGATATCGGGCTGGACGAGGCCGGACAATTGCTCGCACATCGCTTTGTCGAGGTGATCTCCGGCAAGGCCCGCAAGCCGGCCGCGGTTTCTGCACGCGACCGCCGGCGCGCGGTCGAGACGGCGCTCTGGATCGATGCGCATTCCCATGAGGAGATCGAGCTGGAGGATGCGGCGGCGCAAGCCAGCGTCAGCGCATTCCATTTCCTGCGTACGTTTTCTGCGGTGCTCGGCGTCACGCCGCATCAATATCTGTTGCGCTCCCGGCTGCGCCATGCCGCGCGGCTGCTTGCCGATGAAGAGCGCCCGGTCACCGAGATCGCCTATGACGTCGGCTTTGCCGATCTCTCCAACTTCGTCCGCACCTTCCATCGCGCCGCCGGCGTCTCGCCGCTGAAATTTCGCCAGGCCTCGCGGGGCATGCGCAAGATTTTCCAAGAACGGCTGGGCATGAACTGAGTAGCGTCGTCTCCATGCCGCGCGACGGTTGCGCGGAACTGCAATTGGAGACAGCCATGTACGATCACATCGGCCTCAAGGTCGGCAATCTCGACGCCAGCGTGCGGTTCTATACCGCAGCATTGGCACCGCTCGGCTATGTCCTCTGTTCCAAGGACGAGAATGGCGCCGGCTTCGGCCCCAAAGGCGAGCCCGCGCTGTGGCTTTATCTGCACAAGGGCTCGAAGGGCGACGGCGCCCATGTCGCATTCCGGGCGCCGAACCATGACGCGATCAAGCGATTCCACAGCGAGGGCCTGAAGACGGGCGGCCGCGACAATGGCGGCGCGGGCCCGCGTGCCGACTACAGCCCGACCTATTACGCCGCGTTCCTGATCGATCCCGACGGGAACAATGTCGAAGCGGTGTGCAGTTGACACCTCTGGCGTCATTGCGAGCGAAGCGACCGCTTTGCTCGCAATAACGAGGCTCTGGTTCTCAGGAAGGAAACTCCCATGGCATCCATTCACAAGGACTTTTCTATCGACGCGCCCGCCAACGAGGTGTGGGACGCGGTGCGCGATTTCGGCGCGCTGCATACGCGACTTGCACCCGGCTTCGTCACCGACTGCAAGCTCGATGGCGAGGCGCGCAATGTCCCCTTCGCCAACGGCACAGTGGCGCGCGAGCTATTGGTCGATTGCGACGACGAGCGTCGGCGGCTGGTCTATGCCGTCATCAGCGATCGGGTGAAGCAGCACAGCGCGTCGGCCCAGGTGATCGCCGAGGGCGAGGCGCGCTGCCGCTTCGTCTGGATCACGGATGTACTGCCGCACGAGATCGCGCCTTATGTCAGCACCCAGATGGACGCCGGCGCGGCCGCCATGCAGAAGGCCCTGAGCCGGACGAAGGCCGCTGTGTGATCTTTCTCACGGTAGCACGCCGCCATTGACCCTATCGCTCATCGGATGCGTCCGTTTTGAAGCCGCTCAGCGCGGCGCGACGCAAGGTGAGGAGCATGACGATGAAGCGTGCTGACAAACTGATCGGCGGCGCGGTTGCGCTGCTGTTGCTGCTGACGTTCTCGGCGGCGCCTGCAAATGCCCAGCTCGCCGGCTTCATGGGCGGGAGCGGTGGCGCCGGCGGGGCGGACATGATGACCCAGATGGCGCCGATGCTGGAGATGATGAAGGCAAAGATGGGCAAGAGGCGTTTCGCCGCGCTGATGCAGACCATGGGGCCCATGATGAGCCAGATGATGCAGAACGGCGGCGGCCTCGGTGGCATGGGCGATGTCGGCGGCTTCACGGGCGGCGGCTACGGCATGGGCGGCATGGATATGGCGAGCATGATGGGCATGGTCGCGCCGCTGATGTCGATGGCCAATTTCGGCGGCGGCCACCGGCATCACCGCCGCCATTAGCTGCGACTACTCCGCGGGTGCCGGCATTGGCGCGACAAGCGCGCGCCCGAGGCCCCAGCGCGTCAGGATCACGCTCGCACTGGAGAGCACGCCGAGCACCACCATGGAGGATGCGGCGAGCACGAAGAAATTCGCCGCCGTCCCGTCATGCGCGGCGAGATACCAACCGCCGATCCCGATGAACACCAGCCGCGCGCTCTGGGCCAGCACGGGCCCCAGCACCTTCGCCGCGCCTTGCGAGGAAAAATACATCGACATCGCGAGCCCAATGAAGGCGTAGCAGGGAGCAGCGGTCGACAGATATTGCCGGCTCGCATCGCGCACACTGGCATCATTGGTGAAAATGTTGACCCAGAGATCCGGGACCACGGCGATGATCGAGGCGACCGCGCCGACCGCGATGAAGGACATCAATCCCGCGATCCAGGCGATGCGGCGGGCGCGCGCGATCCTCTCGGCGCCGACCGCCATGCCGATCATTGGCACCGAGGCGATGCCGACCGCGAATGCGACCGACGTCAGCATGAACTCCAGCCGCGCGCCGATGCCGTAGCCGGCCAGCACCGCCGTGCCGAAGCTCGCGAGCATGTGGGTGAAGATCGAGATGGTCAGCACCGACTGCAGGGGCGAGAAGCAGGAGACGGCGCCGACCTTGAGGATATCGACGAACATTACGGCCTGGATGCGCAGACCTTTGATCTTCGGCATGACGCGCGCGCGGCCCGAGAACAGGTACCAGCCCATCACGGAGATGCTGATCAGATAGGCCATCAGCGCGCCGGCCGCGACGCCGCGCATGCCGAATTGCGGGATCGGGCCGAGCCCGAGGCCAAGCGTCCCGCCGAAGATGATCTGGCACACGGCCGAGCTCAGGATCATGGTCGAGGGCAGCTTCATGTTGCCGGTGCCGCGCAGCACGCCGGCCATGGTGTTCATCAGCCAGGGGATCACGGCGCCGCCGAAGAAGATCTGCGCATAGCCGATGGCCTGCGCCAGAACGTTGCCCTTGCCGCCGAGCAGCTTCAGCAGATACGGCCCGAAGACCAGCATGAAGAGCATGAATGTCAGGCCGAAACAGATGCCGATCAGGAGCGCATGCGCGGCGAGCGCGGAGGCCCGCTCGATGTCGCCGGCGCCCAGCGCCCGTGCGACGCTCGAGGCCACGCCGCCGCCCATGGCGCCGCCCGACATGGTCATGGTCAGGATCACGAACGGAAATACCAGCGCCATCGCGGCGAGCGATTCAATGCCAAGCCGGCCGATATAGGAGGTCTCCGCGATCACCACGCAGGTGCCGGCAGAAAGCGCGATCACATTCGGCCAGGCGAGGAAGAGCAGCGTGCGCAGGATCGGACCGTCGAGCAACGCGTTCTTCGCCGCCGGCTCCGGCGGCGGCAGCGGGCGCTCATCCTCATCAACGGGGATTTCGACGACGGAGATATCGGGCATTTCCACTCCCGCCGCATCTTTTCACCGCGCGGCTGCGAAGTTCCTAGCACGATCGCGCGCTATCCCTCCTGCGCAAGGCGCAAGGGGGGCTTGCGGATTTGGGCGTCAGCCGATCGACCACACGAATGGCGGCCGGCCGTGACTCGCGGTGGCGACATCGATCGCGATGTGGCGGCCGCAGCCGGCGGCGAGGCCCTCGAACAGGCCATGCAATATCCTGCTGCAGGCCGGGTGGTAATCGCTGACATCCGCCATCAGCTTCCAGCTCTGCTGGCTGATCTGGAAACGGCCCGCCGATTCGCTCACCTCCGCGATGTCGTCCTGCGCCGCCAGCAATGCGGAGAGCAACGCCGCACATTCCCGCGCGCCTCCATGTTGGCCCGACAGCGCCTGCGCCACATCGTCGTAATATTGCATGCCGATCAGCTTGCCGGTGAGATGCAGCAGATAGCCGGCATCTTCGGGCCCGAACAATTGCACCATCACGGGCGCTGCCGTGCGCACATATTCCATCGCGTAGTTGCGATAGGCTTTCTCGAGCCACGGCCTGGGCCAGCTCGCGACCGGCAGCGCCGGCGCGGTCGCGGGATCGAACAGCGGGGCCTCGAGATGGCGCGCGAACACCAGCCGCTGGTCGATCTCGAGCGGATGATCGTATTCGTAGTAGAAGCCTTCGAGCCCGTCCTGGCCGTCAACGCTCTGCTTGGTGCAGACGAAGCCGAGCTTGAGATTGCCGAGCGCGACGCCATTGTTGGCGTGCCAGCCGCGCAGCATGGCGCGCGAGACTTCGCCCGGCACGCCGCAGATCGCGGTGCCCTTCCAGATCCAGCGCGGCGGCGGATAGCGGATCCAGGCCTTGGCGTCGCTCTCATACATGTATTCGACATGCACGCCGCCGATCCAGTTGGAGAGATAGTGATATTGCGCGGCGGCGACCGCCGGCGGCAGGCCTGTGAGCCCAAGCTTCTCGAGCCCGGGGAGGAAGCGCTCCTGCTGCTGGCGACGGAATACGCGGAAGACGAACTCCGCCGCGTCAGCCGTGCCGCGCCGCGTCACCACGCTTAGGATCAACCCGGTGAAACAGGCATGATAGAGATCGGCGACGCTGCGCCATCTCGCCCACAACGCTTCCTGCGCGGCGTCCGTCATGCAAGCCTCCTCGAACCGCGCCGGCCCTCGCGGTGAGGCGCACTATACGCGGAAATGCTTCGAGAGCTTCAGCCCCTGCCTGGTAGTTGGAGCCGATACGCTGGCCGTAGAGTGCGGCGGGCCGCGCCAGCATCTTTTCATAGACCAGGCGTCCGACGATCTGGCCGTGCTCGAGAATAAACGGCACCTCGCGCGAGCGCACCTCCAGCACCGCGCGCGCCCCCTTCCCGCCCGCACCGGCATAGCCGAAGCCGGGATCGAAGAAGCCCGCATAGTGCACGCGGAATTCGCCGACCAGGGGATCGAACGGCACCATCTCGGCCGCGAAATCCGGTGGCACCTGCACGGCTTCCTTGGAGGCGAGAATGTAGAACTCGCCGGGATCGAGGATCAGGCTGCGGTCGGACCGCGCCATGATCGGCTCCCAGAAATCCTCCACCGGATAACCGCCGCGGCGGTCGACATCGACGACGCCGGTGTGGCGCTTGGCGCGGTAGCCGACAAAGCCGTTGGAGTTCTCACCGGACAGATCGACCGACAATGGGACGCCGCCGTTCAGGTCCGCATCATCGGCGTCGACCAGCCTCTCCCTGGCATGCAGCGCATCGAGTTCGTCGATGTCGAGAATGGCATCGCCGGTGCGGAAGCGCACCTGCGACAGTCGCGAGCCCTCGCGCAGCAGCACCGGAAAGGTCTTCGGGCTGATCTCGGCATAAAGCGGGCCATGATAACCCGCACCGATCATGTCAAAGCGCCGCGTGCCGTCGGCGATGACGCGGGTGAAGACGTCGAGCCGCCCGGTCGAGCTTTTGGGATTGGCGGCGGCGACGATCTCCGGCGGCAGCGCAAGACTCTCCAGCAGCGGCACGATGTAGACGCAGTTGGTCTCCAGCACCGCGCCGTCGGCGAGGCTGATCTCATGCAGCTTCAATTCGTCGATCCGCTCCGCGACGGTCGAGCCGGGACCGGGCAGGAAGCTCGCCCGCACCCGGAAGGCGATGTCGCCCAGCCGCAGATCGAGGCTGGCCGGCTGGATCTGGCTTTCGACAAAGGGATAGGCCGGCAGGATCAGGCCGGAATCCGCCATCGCGGCGATCATGCGGTCGGGCAGAATGCCGTTGGCACCGGGCGCAAGCGTGAATGACACGTGATGGGTCCCTTTGGCCGCCATTATCCCCTGGAAACAGGCCTTTTAGCGCCTTAGCCGAACACTGCCTTGACGGGAAGGTCGGCTGCGAATAAGAGCATGACTTATCCCGTGGTGATTTGAGCCGGCCGGCTTGCAGCCACGTTAAATAAGTCGCTAAACAGGCCGGGGACACGTGTGATCCCGGCCTTGAGGAGTTTTCCCAGGCCGGTTTTTTGTGCCCGCTCGTGGAGCGGTCATGACGGAGGTCACATGTCGAAATCTACCCCCACCTCGCCGACAGCGCATTTGCGCCCTGAAACCCGCCTGGTCCATGGCGGCACGATCCGCTCCGAATTCGGCGAGACGTCCGAGGGGCTGTTCCTGACCCAGGGCTATGTCTACGAGAGCGCGGAACTCTGCGAGGCGCGCTTCAAGGGCGAGGACCCCGGCTACATCTATTCGCGCTACTCCAACCCGACCATTGCGATGTTCGAGCGCCGCATGATCGAGCTCGAGGGCGCCGAAGCCGGCCGCTCGGCGGCGACCGGCATGGCCGCGGTGACCACCGCCATCCTGGCGCCGCTCAAGGCCGGCGACCATGTGGTGGCCGCCAAGCAACTGTTCGGAAGCTGCCGCTATGTGGTGGAGGACCTGCTTCCTCGCTACGGCATCCAGTCCACTTTGGTCGACGGACTCAAGCTCGACGAGTGGCAGCGCGCGGTGAGACCGAACACCAAGTCGTTCTTCCTGGAGAGCCCGACCAACCCCACGCTGGACGTGCTCGACATTCCCGGCATTGCCGAGATTGCTCATGCCGCCGGCGCGCGGCTGATTGTCGACAACGTGTTCGCCACCCCGATCTGGCAGAGCCCGCTCGCGCTCGGCGCCGACGTCGTGGTCTATTCCGCGACTAAGCATATCGACGGCCAGGGCCGCTGCCTTGGCGGCATGATCCTGGCATCGGAAGCTTTCATCGCCGAGCATCTGCACAACTTCATGCGCCAGACCGGCCCGTCGATCTCGCCCTTCAACGCCTGGGTGCTGCTCAAGGGCCTGGAGACGCTGGCCGTGCGCGTGCGCGCGCAAACCGAGAATGCGGCGCGCATTGCGGATGCGCTGGCGACGCATCCGAAGATTTCGCGGCTGGTCTATCCGGGCCGCGAGGACCATCCGCAGGCGGCGGTGGTCAAGAAGCAGATGCGTGCCGGCTCGACGCTGGTCGGCTTCGAAGTCAAGGGCGGCAAGGCCGGCGCGTTCCGCTTCCTCAATGAACTCAAGCTGGCGCGCATCTCCAACAATCTCGGCGACGCCAAGAGTCTGGTCACCCATCCTGCGACCACGACGCATCAGCGGCTCAAGCCGGAGGCCCGCGCGGAGCTCGGCATCAGCGAAGGCTTTGTGCGCTTGTCCGTGGGGCTCGAGCATCATGACGACCTGATCGAGGATCTCACGGCTGCACTGGAGAAGGCGTAAGGGCGAATGGTCGAGTAGGTGCCGTAGGGTGGGCAAAGCGAAGCGTGCCCACCAGTTTTGGGCGGATATGGTGGGCACGGCGGAGTTGCGCCTTTGCCCACTCTACAAATCTACAAATCCGGTCACATCGGCCGATAGGTCTGCACCGCCGCCGGGACATTGACGCCGAGCTTGATCTGGCCGACCGAGCGGATGATGTCGTCGCCGAGCAGCTGGGCGAAGCAGGCATAGCCCCAATCGTTCATGTGCAGGCCGTCGGAAATCACGAAGCTGTCGGTCGGCAGGCCCTGGCGCTCATGCCAGTCGCGCATGATCGCAAAGCGCGGGAAGATACCGATATGGCGGAGCTGCGCGACGCGGCCGAGCAGCGACACTATCTTGCTGGCGCTCTCGGGATGCTCGGTCACCCGCGGCGAATATTGCGGATCGACCAGCACCACGTCGCTGCCGCTGGCCTGGATGCGCGCAACGCCATCTTCGACCATCCTGGCGGTCTCGTCCGGATCGAGATTGCGCAGCACCGCATTGGTGCCGACCTGCCAGATCACGAGATCGGGATGCGTGTCGATCACGGAAGCCTGCAGCCGCTTCATCATCTCCGGCGCATCCTCGCCGCCGCGTCCGGAGTTGATGACGGTGATATCGGCGGATGGATATTGCCGGCGCAGCTGCGCCGCCAGCCGGTTCGGATAGGTGAATTCCGGCGCCGTCGTGCCAAAGCCTTGCGTCGATGACGAGCCGAAGGCGACGATCACGACGGGCTGTCCTGCGGCGAGCTTGGCGGCGACATGCGGCAGCGTCCCCACCGGCTGCACGCCGCCCTTCGGCGGCAGGCAGGGCACGCGGTTGAAAATATCGCCCGCGGACTTCGCGGCCTGCTTCACCTTGTCAACGGCGCGCTCGGCGAGGCTCTTGTTCGGGCTGGCGGAAGCCTGCGGCGCCGGCTGTGCCTGAATTGGGCTTGCGCCGTTCGCCGTGCCATTCGTGTCCGTGCCGGTGGTGGCGTTGCTGTCAGGCGCCGCGGGTTGAGTTGTTGGCACAGCTTGGGCGCCCTGCCCATGCGCGGCCGGCGTCAGCACCAGCAGTGCCGAGACAGCCAGCGCTGTGACTGCGGAAAAAGGGCGGAGAAGGTCCGCGTCGAAACTCAAGCCAAGCATCAAGCTCAAATCCTAGTTCTCTCGCACCGGTCCGAGATGCGCCGCGTCGAAAATGAAATTCGACAGCGCGCGGCCGAGGCAATCATGCACGCGCCTGGCAAGGTCGGGGCCATGCACGGCGCTGAAAAGATCGAAATCTCCCTGCTCATTCCACTGGCGCATGATGGAAAATCGGTCGAACAATGGAATGTCGTGCTCCTGTGCAACTGCGCGGATGTTATCCATATAGGGCGAACCGGAGATCATGGTCTCGGTGCGCGGGCTATATTGCAGGTTCATCAGGATCACATCGGCTCCCGCATTTTGCAGCGCGGTGACACCTCCGTCGACCGCGGCATGAAAATCGTCGGGATCGCTCGAGCGCATAGCATCCACAGTTCCGGTCTGCCAGATGACCAAAGTAGGTTTTTTGGCCTCCATCAGCTTGGCGAAATCCGCAGCCGCCTCTTCCGCGGTCTGCTTGGCCTGTACTTCTACGGAGACGTTAACCGCGACCTGCGGCAACTTGTCCTTGAGCGCCGCCTGCAGCCGCGCCGGATAGGCGCCATCCTGCGAGCCGCCGATAGTCGAGGAGCGGCTGCCGATGACCAGGATGTCGAGCGGGTGGCCGTCCTTGACGGCCGCACTCACCTTGGGAAGCGAGCTCTCGGTCGCAAGCAGCGAGGCGGGCACCGGGCAGGTCTCAGCTTCCTCGGCACGGGCGAAAGATGCGCCCGCGACGAGTGCCGACAATGCAAGGCCCAACACCGTGCCCACGGTCAACCCTGACCGCATCAACCCCCTCCAGCCAGATCAGCATTGCCGCGGGCGCCTTTCTTGGCGCTCTTGTCGGCAGAATGTTTGTACCACGAAATCAGCCAGGCGACGGAAGACATGATGACGATACCGCACAGGCTGATTAACGCGTGCAGCGCAGCACCACCGGCGATTTCAGCCAGAATGAAATGTCCTGCGAAGGCCAGGAACACGCCGAGACAGAAAATCTCCAGCGAGTGCTGGCCGCACAGCATCAGCGGCTTCAGCCAAGGCGATTTCAATCCCGGCCACTCGCGAGGCAGGAAGCGCACCGTGATGGCGGCAAGCGCAAGGAAATGCGCAAAGCGCAACACGTCGAGGTCGGTCTTGTCGATCGGATACATCCATTGCTCGAGCAGGCGCGGCAACACATGACCAAGCTGCGGCACGTACCAGGTCAAGGTGACAAAGAACGCCGCAGTGAGATAGGCGACCGAGACCCACAGCGTGACATTCGACGACAGGATGCCGTGCATCCGCCGCGCCCCACCCAGCGCACACCAGGCGCCGAACACGAACAGCAATTGCCAGGCGAGCGGATTGAACATCCACACCCCGTTCGGATAGGACGAGAAATAGAGGTCGTATTCCCAGGTGGCCGCATAGAGCAGCACCGACAGCCCGAGCGTCAGATCCGCGCGCCAGCGCATCAAGACCAGGATCAGCGGCAGCGCGAGCATCAGCACGATATAGAGCGGCAGCACGTCCATGTTGACGGGACGGAAGCGCAACAGCAGCGCCTGGACGATCGTGACGTCCGGCTGCTTGAGGAAATCCATGATGCCCATCTCCTCGGAGTAAAGCGGGTTCTCGAAGGAGGTGGCGACATACGAGATCTCGGCGAGGAAGATCGTGAACAGGAACACATGCGCGACATAGATCTGCCAGGCGCGGCGCAGAATGCGCGCCGTCGCGACAATGAAGCCCTGCTCCATCAGCGCGCGGCCATAGACGAAGGCGGCGGTATAGCCGGAGATGAAGATGAAGATCTCGGTCGCGTCGGAAAAACCGTAATTGCGGATGGTGAACCAGGTCAGCAAGCTCGGCGGCAAATGATCGATGAAGATCAGCCACAGCGCGAGACCGCGAAACAAGTCGAGCCGGAGTTCGCGCTCGCCGACCGCGGGCAGCGTGATGGACGACGACGTGGCGGCAACCGCCGCAGCGCCCTTGGCGGCGTCGGCGGCGGGGACAGAAATGCCGGTCACCTGGTCGGCTACGGAGGCCATCAATCACCGTCAAATCTTGCCGGCGGCGCAATCCGGCGGGAATGGATGAATCATACCGGTTGCGCGCCCGCCGGCCAAGCTGGCGGGGCGAGTCAAAATCGCCGCCGGGACGCATGGCACATAGGTCGGAACTGTGGTCAAACCGCGGTTGACAAGCGGCGTTGCCCGCGAACTTTGCGGCGGCGAATGATTTGTTCCACGCGCGGTTTTGGGTATGATGGCGCCCATGTACCGCGCCATTACCCGCCAGATCGAAGTTACCGTCGAGCCGAATTTCATACCGGAGCAATCATCGGCGGAACAATCACGCTATTTCTGGTCCTACACCATCGTCATTACCAACGGTTCTGACCAGACCGTGCAGCTGCGCACCCGCTATTGGATCATCACCGACGCCTCCGGCAACCAGAAGGAGGTGCGCGGCGAGGGCGTCATCGGTGAGCAGCCGGTGCTGGCGCCCGGGGAGCGGTTCGAATACACGTCCGGCGTTCCCCTTACCACCGCCTCCGGCTTCATGGCCGGACGCTATCAGATGGTCAGCGAGACCGGAGAGCGTTTCGAGATCGAGGTCCCCACCTTCTCCCTCGACAGCCCTGACAGCAAGCGGGTGTTGAATTAGCCGCGCGACAGGTTGTCGCGCAATGGTCGCCCCTGTTCCGCTGTCATCGCCCGCGAAGGCGGGCGATCAAGCAAGCCGCGGCTTATCGGCTCAAGCACAACTGTCTCTGGAATACTGGATCACCCGCTTACGCGGGTGATGACGACCGTCGATGGGGCGCACCTTTCGTCCTCTCGCGCCTTTGCTCCTCTCAATACCCCCGGCTGCGCGCCAGCTGGTCGGTGTGGAAATTGGCGTCGCCGAACAGTTCCTCGCAGACGCGGGCGCGCTTCATGAAGAAGCCGATGTCGAACTGGTCGGTCATGCCCATGCCGCCATGCATCTGCACGCCTTCCTGCACAGCGCGCGCCGCCGTGGTGCCGGCACGCGCCTTGGCGACAGCGACGGCCGTCGCGGCATTGGCGAGCTCGGCATCCAGCGCCTGCAGGGCCTTGAGCACGGCGGCGCGGGTGATCTCGATCTCGATATAGAGCTGCGCGGCGCGGTGCTGCAGCGCCTGGAACTCGCCGATCGCCTTGCCGAACTGCTTGCGCTCCTTGAGATAAGCGACCGTGCGGCCGAATACCTCCTCGCTCAAGCCCACCATTTCGGAGGCGACCGCGCCGCGGCCGATGTTGAGCACACCATCGAGCAGCGCAAAGCCGCCATCGACCTCGCCTAGCACGGAATCGGCCGTGACCTCGACATTGTCGAAATTGATGCGCGCGGCGTTATGGGCATCGACCATGATCGTGCGCTCGGTCGCGACGCCCTTTGATTTGGAATCGACCAGGAACAGCGTGACGCCTTCGCGCTCGCCGGCGCCACCGGCACTGCGCGCGGCCACGATCAGGAGATCGGCGACATGGCCGTCGACCACGAGCGCCTTCGCACCGTTCAGCTTGAAACCGTTGCCGGAGCGCACCGCCTGCAGGTCCGTCTGCAGCGGGCGATGCTTTGCACCCTCGTCGATCGCAAGCGCCGCGACAAGGTCGCCGGCTGTGATCTTCGGCAGATATTCGCTTTGCTGCGCCTTGTTGCCGCCGCGCAATAGCGCGGAGGCCGCGACCACCGCGGTCGACAGGAACGGCGATGGCGTGAGATTGCGACCGATCTCCTCCATCACCACGCCGGCTTCGACGCAGCCGAGCCCGCTACCGCCGAATTCCTCCGGCACCAGCAGGCCGGCAAAGCCCATCTCGGCGAAGGTCTTCCACAGATCGCGCGAGAAGCCGGTGGCATCGCGGCTGTCGCGCAGCTGACGCAGATGCGCAACCGGCGCCTTGTCGCTGATGAGCCCGCGCGCGGAATCGCGGAGCATGGATTGTTCTTCGGTGAGGACGAGGGCCATGTGAAGTGTCCGATCCAAATATCAGTTGGTTGACTCGTCATTCCGGGGCGGTGCGAAAGCACCGAACCCGGAATCTCGAGGTTCCGGGTTCGCCGCTTCGCGCCGCCCCGGAACGACGGCGGAGGGCACTCACGCCCCCGGCAAATCCAGGATGCGCTTGGCGACGATGCCGAGCATGACCTCGCTCGTGCCGCCTTCGATGGAGTTGGCCTTGGTGCGCAGCCAGGCACGCGGGCGGGCGCCTTCCTTGGAGCGCTCGCTCTCCCATTCCAGGGCATCGATGCCGCCCGCCGACATCAGGATCTCGTAGCGGCGCTTGTTGAGCTCGGTGCCGTAATATTTCATCGCCGAGGAGAACGCCGGATGCGCTTGCCCGGCCTTGTTGAGATCAACCATGCGCTCGGCAGCCGCGGCCAGGGCCGCTTCGTCGACATCGAAGCTTGCGATCTGGCCGCGCAGGATCGGATCTTCCAGCCGTCCCTGCGCGTCGCTGCCGACGGAGTCGGCCGCGATCTGGCCGAGTGGACGTCCCACCCCGCGCTCGCCCATCCCCGAGATCATCGCGCGCTCATGCTGCAGCAGATATTTGGCAACGTCCCAGCCGCGATTGACGTGACCGACGACATTGGCCTTGGGCACGCGTACATTGTCGAAGAAGGTCTCGCAGAACGGCGAGCGGCCGGAGATGAGCAGGATCGGCTTGGTCGACACCCCCGGCCAGGTCATGTCGAACAGGATGAAGCTGATGCCATCATGCTTTTTTGCGGTAGGGTCGGTGCGTACCAGGCAGAATATCCAGTCGGCATAGTTGGCGTAGGAGGTCCAGATCTTCTGGCCGTTGATGACGTAATGGTCGCCGTCGCTTTCAGCGCGCGTCTGCAGCGAGGCGAGATCGGAGCCGGCATTGGGCTCGGAATAGCCCTGGCACCAGCGGATCAGGCCCGCGGTGATCTTGGGCAGATGCTCCTTCTTCTGCGCGTCGGTGCCGTATTTCAAAAGCGCCGGGCCGAGCATGGAGATGCCGAAGGACGTCAGCGGCGCCCGCGCGCCGATCGCCGCCATCTCCTGGCGCAGGATCTTGGCCTCCTCGCCATCGAGGCCGCCGCCGCCATATTCCCGGGGCCAGTGCGGCACGGTCCAGCCCTTGTCGCGCATGCGCTCGAACCAGACGCGCTGCGGCTCTGACGAGAATTTGGCATTGCGGCCGCCCCAGAACGTGTCCTCGTCCGAGGTCATGGGCTTGCGCATCTCGGGCGGGCAATTGGCCTCAAGCCAGGCGCGGGTCTCTGCGCGGAATTTGTCCAGATCAGCCATCGGGTGCGTTTCCGTAAGAGGAATGTTGCATCGACCTTAGCGCTGGCACCGGCGATTTCAACATGTCTCTGCGGCAGCACCGCTGTGGTCAAGCCGCCCGATCAGCGGTATCGGTCGGTCATACAGCGTTTGAAAACATAGAGGAAACCGAGATGCGCCTGCAGCTGATTTCGCCAGACGAAATGAACGCCGACCAGAAGGCGACCTATGACGAGGCGGTGGCCGGCAAGCGCGGCTCGGCGCCGGCGCCGATGCTGGCCTGGCTCTTCAGCCCGGAGATGGCGCGGCATGCAACACGGCTCGGCGAGACGCTGCGCTTCAACACTATGTTTCCGCCCAAGCTCTCCGAGATCGCGATCCTGGTGACGGCGCGGCATTTCACTGCGCATTACGAATGGTGGGCGCACAAGCGGCTCGCGCTCAAGGGCGGCATGGATATCAGGATCATCGACGCCATTCGCGACCGCCGCACGCCGGAGTTCGACGAGCCCCAGGCCGCGATGATCTACCAGGTAGCAAAATCGCTGCATGAGGGGCGCGGGCTGTCGACATCCCTCTATGCGGATGCAGTGAAGCTGTTGACCGAGCGCGGCCTGGTCGAGATCGTCGGCCTGTGCGGCTACTACACCCTGGTGTCGCTCACGCTGAACACGTTCGAGTTCGGTCTGCCGGAAGGGGAAGCGTCGGAGCTGGAGTAATCTGCTCTCCCTCTCCCCGCTCTTCGCGGGGAGAGGGTTGGGGTGAGGGGCTGCTTCCGCAAATTCGGAGACGAAGGAGTGCGCGGATGCCCCCCTCACCCGGATTGCATCTTCGATGCAATCCGGCCTCTCCCCGCAGGCGGGGCGAGGCGTGTCAGAGCAAGCGGCAAGACGGCTTGCCACGCACCATGATCAACGCCGCCGCCAACACCTCCAACGCGATGCAACCATAAAATGGCAGCGTATAGCTGCCGGAGAGATCGCGCAACAACCCGACCACGCCGGGACCGAAAGCATAAGTGACCTGGTTGATCGCGGTGATCAGGCTGATCAGCACGCCGAAATGTGCAGCCGGAAATTCGCGCTGTACGATCAGCGACGGCAGCGTGATCAGATTGCCGACGGAGAAGCCGAAAACGGCGCTTGCGGCGATCAGCGCAAATGCGTTGTGCGAATTGATGATGACCACAAGCGCGATCGCCTGGCTCAAAAACGACAGCGCGGAGGCGAGTCGCTGGTTGAGGCGGTCGATCACCGTCGAGAACACGATACGTCCGAACATCGCGTTGGCCGTGAGGAACGCGACCGCGACCGCCGCGCTGTCACGCCCGATCAGCGGATCGAGAAACGAAATCAGATGGACGATGAAGCCGACCTGCGCGAACAGGACCAGCGCAAAGGCAATGGCGACGGACAGGAAGCCAATATCGCGCAGCGCGGCGTTACGGATCGCGACCGATGACGGCGCTGCCGCCGCCCTCACCGGCCCCACATGATGCGGCGGCTGGCCGACGAATAGCGCCACCATCGGCACCAGCACGACGAGCATTGCCAGCGCGCCAAACATCATCGCCCGCGAGAAGCCGAGATGGCCAACCGCGAGCACCAGGAGCGGCACGCCGGCGATGCCGCCGAAACTTGCGCCGTTCAGCGCCAGGCTGATCGCCATGCCGCGCCGCGCATCGAACCACAGGCCCAGCGTGTTCGTGATCATGGCCAGACTCATGCCGGCCCAACCAAAGGCGAGCAGCGCATTGGCGGCATAGAGCTGCCAGAGCGAGCTGACCTGCCCGATCGCGGACACGGCTACGGCCATCGCGGCAATCCCACCCAGCAGGCAGGCGCGCGGGCCGAGCGCGCGCACGGCCTCCGCGACAAAGACCACGACGAGCGCGCCGAACAGATAGAAGAAGGTGGTGGCGCCCGAGATCAGCGACGCCGGCCAGCCTTGCGCGCGGTGCAGCTCGGCGAGATAGACGCCCTGGCCATAGAAGCCAAAGCCCCAGCCGAAGGTCGCAACCAGGAAACAGATCGCGACAATGCGCCAGCCGTCATAGCGGATGGAGGTTTCGTCGATGGGGATGTGGGACGTGGCGTCCACTTCTAAGCTCGCCTTACTTGCGCCGTCATTCCGGGGCGATGCGCAGCATCGAACCCGGAATCTCGAGATTCCGGGTTTCGGTCCTACGGACCGCCCCGGAATGACGGGAGAGAATTTTAGCAGCGCGACGAGCCAATCAATTCGACCCGCACCGAACTGTCAGCAGCTGACATCACGCATTCACCGTCGCCGGATCGTAGAAAAAGCGCTCGCGGCAGATGCGGTCGCCGCGCCATTCCTGATAGGCGATCTCGTCAAAGCGGCGGACCTTGCCGGTTTTGTCGGTCATCTCGAAATTCCAATGGATGGCGACACGATCGCCCTCCACCACCGACGACACCGCCTTGGAATAGATCCTGGCCATGCGCGCCATTATCTCGCGCTCATGGGCGACGAACTTGTCGCGTCCCTGCCGCGGCGGTGCCAGGTTCTCCTGCATGGTGGCATCTTCGGTATAATAGCGCTCGACGGCACCGGCATGATCGCCCGACTCGACGGCCGCAATGAATTCATCGACTCGCGCACGCGACGGCATGAGACCTCCCGTTTGATTCTGGTTGGGAAGTTTAAATGGAGGGCTCGGGGAATTCGTCAATGGCGGCGAGCTGCCTGCGGCGGCGCTTGGCGGCTGATGTCAGCATGAGCACGACAAGGCCGAGTACGACCGGCGGATAGACCACCATGTTCACCGCCGACCAGCCGTAATTGGCGAGCAATTGCCCTGACGAGAACGAGCCGATTGCCATGGTGCCGAACACCAGGAAATCGTTGAACGCCTGCACCTTGTTGCGCTCCTGCGGCAGATGCGTTTCCAGAACCAGCGCGGAGGCGCCGACGAAGCCGAAGTTCCAGCCCATGCCGAGCACGATCAGCGTCGCCCAGAAATGCGGCGCGGTGGTGCCCGACAGGCCGATGGTCGCGGCCACCGCCTCCAGCGTCAGCCCGATCGCAACCACGATCGGCGCGCCGAAGCGCGTGATCAGCGTGCCCGTGATGAAGCTCGGGCCATACATGGCGACGATGTGCCACTGAATGCCGAAATTGGAATCGCTCAACGAAAGGCCGCAGATCTTCATCGCCAGCGGCGCCGAGGTCATCACCAGGTTCATCATGGGATAGGCGATGATGCCGCACAGCGCTGCTGCGATGAAGCGCGGCTGGCGCACGATCTTCGACAGCGGCCGGCCCGCATGCATATCGGCGGCCGCAGGCTTCGGCGCATCGACGCCGGCCGTGATCGCCATCGCGACCAGTGCGACCGCGGCCTGCACCACGAAGCTGAAGGCAAACAGATAAGGCGGCCAGATATCCATGGTCCATTGCACGAGCTGCGGACCGAGCACGCCGGCAAACACGCCGCCCGCCATGACCAGCGACACGGCCCTGGGACGGAAACGGATACTCGCGCCATCGGCCGCGGCAAAGCGATAGGATTGCGCCACCGCGCCATAGAGCCCGCCGAGGAAGGTCGCGAGGCAGAATAGCCAGAACTGTGCATGCAGAATCGCGAGCGCGCCGATCAAACCGGTGAGCGTGCCGCAGCCGGTGCCGATGATGAAGGCGACGCGCCTGCCGTAGCGCCGGGAGATTGCGCCGGTCGGCAAGGTGCCCGCGGCGAGCCCCAGCACATACATCGAGAGTGGCACGGTCGCGAGCGACATCGACGGCGCGAGCGTCGCGCCGACGATCGAGCCGGTGGCGAAAATGACCGCCGAATTGGCGCCGGTGAGCGCCTGCGCCGCCGCCAGCCGTGCGACATTCGTCCGCGCGCGGGCATCGTCGGTCATCTCCTCGCTCGCAGTCACGTCGATCATCAGCGCCTTCGGTTGCGGGTCCCGGTCGAGGTACGGTTCAAAGCGGCGCGACTATGCGGAGGCAGACGCGCGCGATCAAGCGCCGCAGACGGGCGCGGGCTATGCGCCGGAGGCGTATTAAGCCCGCCCGAACACCAGGATCATGTTATTGGCCGGCATGTCCTTGACCTCGCGCAAGGCCAGGCCGGAGCGCGCAGCGAGCTGTTCGAGATCGGCGATATCACGCACGCCCCATTCCGGATTGCCTTCGCGCAAGGAGGTGTCGAACACCGCGTTGGAAAGCGAGGTGTGCTGGCCGCGGCGCTTGAACGGGCCGTAGAGAAAGAGCCGGCCGCCGACGCGCAGCAGTTCGCCGGCGCCTTTGATCAGCCCCTCCGCCACCGGCCAGGGCGCGATGTGGATGACATTGGCGCAGAACAGCGCAAGCAGCTCGTTCGGGCCGCCCTCGCGCCGCATGGCGCTGGCCCAGTCAGGATCGGACAGATCGACGCGCAACGGCGGCCGGATGTTCTGCAAGCCGGAATACGCCCGCCACGCCGCGATGCTCTTCAGATGTTGCTCGTTGTAATCGGTCGGCCACCAGGTAATGCGGGGGCTCTCTTGAGCGAATTGCGCGACATGCTGGCCGGTGCCGCTGCCGGCCTCCAGAACGTCGCCCGATTTGCCCGCCAGAAAGGCCGACAGCACCGCCCAGATCGGCTGGTGATTGCGATGGAATGCCGGGGCGTCCAGCCGTCCGTCCGATTCGCTCCCCCCGCCGTCCTTGCCGAATTCCACGACATAATCCGCCACCAGCCGCGCTCCTGTTCCCCGTCCGATCCGCGTCGCGGAACCCAGTATCCGCAAGCGGGGACCATTTTAACCCCAATTCCCGTCACTTATCAGCGGCATTGCCAGACAATGGCGTTTATGCTTTTCAAGACCTATATTTCCTGAAACAGATCATCGACATAGCGCGCTCCCGGATCCGCCCTTGCTCGCCCCTCCCCGCACCCGATCCATCGCTTTGGCCGCCCTTGTGCTTGCGCTTCTGGCGGCAGGCGCACGCGCGCAATCCTCGGTCGCCGAGGGGCAAAAGCTCGCTTTCGACCGCGGCAAGGGCAATTGCCTGACCTGCCACGACATCAAGGGCGGCGACCTGCCGGGCACCATCGGGCCCGCGCTGAAGGACATCAAAAGCAAATACCCTGACCGGAACGACCTGGTCGCGATTCTCACCGACGAGACCAGGCGCAACCCAGAGACCATGATGCCGCCGTTCGGGCGCAACCGGATTCTGACCAATGAGGAAATCAACGCCATCGTCGATTTCCTGCAGACGCTGTGACGGCTGTTCGGAGACAGTGATGAGTATTTCGATTGAAGGATTTTCCGCAACACGCCGCCTGGTGCTGCAAGGTGCGGGCGCGGTGGCGCTGTTCGGGTTCGGCGCCCTGGCCGCACGTCCCGCGCTCGCCGCCGCCAATGATCCATATCCGGAAGCGGCGTTCAAGCAGAAGGCCGACAGGGACGCGATCCAGGCGCTGTACGGCCGCACCGCCGATGCGTCCGACAAGGTGAAGCTGGATGCACCCGAGATTGCCGAGAACGGCGCGGTGGTGCCGATCTCGGTGACAACGACGCTCGAGAACGTCACCTCGATCTCGTTTTTCGTCAGCGGCAACCCGAATGCGCTTGCGGCGTCCTACGCGATTCCCGAGGGCACACTGCCTGCGGTCTCCAACCGGCTGAAGATGCAGCAGACCAGCAATGTGATCGCAATCGTGGAAGCCGGCGGCAAGCTCTATAGCGCCACCAAGGAAGTCAAGGTCACCGTCGGCGGCTGCGGCGGCTAGCGCGGGAGGACATAATGGCATCGACAATCCGCGTGCGCGCGATCGCAAATGGCGACACCACCGAGGTGCAGGCCCTGATCCAGCACCCCATGGATTCAGGTTTCGTGAAGGATGCGCAAGGCGCCGTGATCCCGGCGCATTTCATTCAGCAGCTCACCTTCGAGCACAACGGCAAGACCGTCTTCACCGCCGATTGGGGACCGGCGGTGGCGAAGGATCCCTATGTGAAGTTCGGCTTCAAGGGCGCGAGCAAGGGCGATGAGCTGAAGGTCAGCTGGGTCGACAACAAGGGCGCCAGCGATTCCATCACGGCCACAATCCAGTAGGTCCGCGCGTGCGCTTTGTCCTTGCTCCGGTTCTTGCTCCAGTCCTTGCCCTGATCTCGGCGGCGCTCGCGGCGGGCGTGATCGCGCAAGCTGCGCCGGCCCCTGACAAGCCTGACCCCGCCGCTGATGCAAAGGCGTTCCGCAACTACTTCGTGACAAAATTCCCGGGCGTAAAGCTGGAGGATTTCGTCAACGGACCCTACTCGATGAACGAGGACATGCGGAAGCAGTGGGTGGAGAAGGAGGAGTTTCCGCCTTACGATTTCGCGCTCGATGCCGGCAAGGAGATGTTTGCCAAGCCGTTCAAGAACGGCAAGACCTATGCCGATTGCTTCGAGAATGGCGGCATCGGCGTCAGGCAGAATTTTCCGTACTTCGACGCGCAGAAGGGCGAGGTGGTCACCCTCGAGCTTGCAATCAACCGCTGCCGCGAAGCAAATGGCGAAGCACCGCTGTCCTATGTCAAGGACGACATGGCCTCGCTCACGGCCTACATGGCCTACACCTCGCGCGGCAAGCCGCTCGACATCAAGATCCCCGACGACCCGCGCGCGCTCGCCGCTTACGAGAACGGCAAGCGCTATTTCTACACGCGGCGCGGCCAGCTCAACTTCTCTTGCGCGAGCTGCCATGTGCTGAGCCCCGGCCAGCGGCTGCGCGCGGAAATCCTGGCGCCGGCGCTCGGCATCCTCAACGCCATGCCGATCTACCGCTCCGAATGGGCGGGCATGGGCACGATCAGCCGCCGCTTCATCACCTGCAACAGCCAGACCCGCGCCGTGCCGGAAGAGGCGCAATCCGAGGACTATCGCGATCTCGAATATTATCTGTCCTATGTCAGCAACGGCCTGCCGGTCTCCGGCCCAGGAGCGCGGCCATGAGCGCGACCATGAGGCGCTTGGTCTTCGCTGCAAGCCTGCTGATCGCGGCTGCCGCGCCTGCGCGTGCGGCCTCCGAAGCTGATTTCAAGACAGCCTATGCCGCCGCGGAAGCGGCGGAGAAGGAAGCCGGCAGCCTGCGCAACCAGTGGATCACGACCGAGACCACGCTGAAAGCGGCCAGGAAGCAGGCAGACGCAGGCGATTTCGACGCGGCTACGGCTACCGCCAAGGAAGCCGAGGCATTGGCAAAGGCCTCCATCTTTCAGGCGACCAGCGAGAAGGACCGCTGGAAGGACGCGGAAATCCACTGACAGCTCTCAAGAACGCGGAGAATAAACGCGCGATGCCGACCAGCCGGCGGGATTTCCTGAAACTGTCGGGTGCGCTGCTGCCGTGGCCGCGTGCCTCGCGCGCAGCTGACGTCGCGAGCCTGTATGACCTCCCGCGCTTCGGCAACGCCCGCGTCCTGCATCTCACCGACACCCATGCGCAGCTGAGGCCGGTCTATTTCCGCGAACCGAGCGTCAATATCGGCATCGGTGCCATGGCCGGCCAGCCGCCGCATCTGGTGGCAAAGCCATTTCTCGAGCGTTTCGGCATCAGCGCCGACAGTGCGGAGGCCTATGCCTTCACCAGCCTCGATTTCGAGAAATCGGCGCCGCGCTTCGGCAGGCTCGGCGGCTTTGCGCATATCAAGACGCTGGTCGATCGGCTGCGCAGCGATGTCGGCGACAGCCGTACGATGCTGCTCGACGGCGGCGACCTCTGGCAGGGCACGGGCCAGGCCAACGCGGCGCATGGCGCTGACATGGTGGAGGCCGCCAATCTGCTCGGCGTCGAGGCGATGACCGGCCATTGGGAATTCACCTATGGCGAGGCGGCGCTGCGCGACAATCTCGGCCGCTTCAAGGGCGAATTCCTGGCGCAAAACGTCTTCCTCACCGAAGAGGCCGCCTTCAACGACGCCAAGGCGTTCGATCCCGCCTCAGGCCGCGTGTTCAAGCCGGCGATGATCAAGGAAATCGGCGGTCATCGCATCGCCGTCATCGGCCAGGCGTTTCCCTATGTGCCGGTCGCGCACCCGAAACGCTTCACGCCGGACTGGACGTTTGGCATCCATGAGGCGGAGCTGCAAAAACTCGTGCAGGGCATGCGCGACAACGACAAGGTCGATGCGCTGATCCTGCTGTCGCATAACGGCATGGATGTCGACCTCAAGCTTGCGAGCCGCGTCGCCGGCATCGATGTCATCCTCGGCGGCCACACCCATGACGCCGTCCCGCAGCCGATCCCGGTACAGAATGCCGGCGGCACCACGCTCGTCACCAATGCCGGCTCGAATGGGAAATTTCTGGCTGTGCTCGATTTCGAGCTTGCAAAAGGCAAGGTCGACGGCGTGCGCTACCGCCTGCTGCCGGTGTTCTCCGAACTGTTGAAGCCCGATCCCGCCATGGCTGCGCTGATCGACAAGATGCGCGCGCCACACGCCCCCTGGTTCGACAAGATCGCAGCCTCCGATCGCCTGCTCTACCGCCGCGGCAATTTTTCCGGTCCGATGGATCAGCTGATCTGCAATGCCTTGCGCAGCGAACTCGATGCGGAGATCGCGCTCTCGCCCGGCTTCCGCTGGGGCACCACGGCGCTTTCGGGTGACGCGCTCACCATGGAGGACGTGCTGGCGGAAACCGCCATCAGCTATCCTGAGACCTATGTGCAGGATATGTCCGGCGCCGACATCAGGAGCGTGCTCGAGGACGTCTGCGACAACCTGTTCAATCCCGATCCCTATTACCAGCAGGGCGGTGACATGGTGCGCACCGGCGGCCTCGCCTATACCTGCCGGCCTACGGAAAGTGCCGGGCGGCGGATATCCGAGTTGCGGCTCGACAGCGGCGCGCTGCTGGAGCCAAACAAGCGTTACAAGGTCGCTGGCTGGGCGTCCGTCAATGCACAGACCGGAAAGCCGGTGTGGGACGTGTTCGCGAATTACCTGCGCGCGGGCAACACCGCGCCACCGCGCGGCAGCGGCATCACACTCAAGGGCGTCGACGGCAATCCGGGTGTCGCAGAGCAGGGCTGATACGGCGTTTTGTCATTGTGCGCTGCGCGGCGTGCGATTCTGCGAGGGGAAAGGGGTATATTCGGCCGCTCGCAATCGTCATTGCAAACGAATCGACGACGGCCACACCGCCGTCGCCCCGGCGAAAGCCGGGGCGACGGAAAAAAGTTCTGGATCGCCGTCTCGCTCGCGATGACGGCGCAAAACAATCAAGGACCACCATGCTTCGCAATCTCGTTCTCGCCTTCGCATTCTCGCTCGCGTTCGTCACCACCGCCGCCGCAGAAGGCAAGACGCATCGCATCGCGATCCAGGTCGACCAGAACGATCCGCAGGTGATGAACCTGGTGCTCAACAACGCGACGAATGTGATCGAATATTACCGCGACAAGAACGAGGACGTGGAGATCGAGATCGTCGCCTATGGACCCGGCCTGCACATGCTGCGCGCGGATACCTCGCCGGTGCGGGATCGCATCAGGCGGCTGAAGGACCTGGTGTTTCCCGGCAAGATCCAGTTCTCCGCCTGCAACCACACCAAGCTGGGCATGGAGAAGGCGGAGGGGCACGCCATTTCGGTCGTGCCCGAGGCCACGATTGTTCCTTCCGGAGTGGTCCGCCTGATGGAATTGCAGGAACAGGGCTGGAGCTATGTGCGGCCGTGATTATTTGATGTGATAATGTTCGGAATCATTTGAGGACGAACGGCCATGATCTTCCGCCAGCTTTTTGACAGCGTGTCCGGCACCTACAGCTATCTGCTGGCGAGCCGCGCTGGCGGCGAGGCCTTGATCCTCGATCCCGTGCTGGAAAAGGCCGATCGCTATTGCCAGCTGTTGCGCGAGCTCGATCTCAAGCTGGTGAAGGCCGTCGACACGCATCTGCATGCCGACCATGTCACCGGCCTTGGCGAGCTGCGCGACCGCACCCATTGCATCACCATCATGGGCGAGCAGAGCAAGGCCGACGTGGTGTCGATGCGCGTGTCCGATGGCGACAAGGTGACGATCGAGGGCATGTCGCTCGACGTCATGTATACGCCCGGCCATACTGATGACTCCTACAGCTTCCTGATGGGCGACCGCGTCTTCACCGGCGACACGCTTTTGATCCGCGGCACCGGACGCACCGATTTCCAGAACGGCAGCGCGCGGGCGCAATATGATTCGATCTTCAACCGCCTGCTCAAACTGCCCGAGGAGACGTTGGTCTATCCCGCCCATGACTACAAGGGCGACACGGTCTCCACCATCGGGGAGGAGAAGCGCTACAATCCGCGGCTGCAGGTGCGCTCGGTCGATGAATATATCGAGCTGATGAACAATCTGAAGCTGCCCAATCCCAAGATGATGGATGTTGCGGTGCCCGCCAACATGCATGTCGGGCTGCACCAGGAGGAACTCGCGAGAGAAGGCCGCGCGCTGACCGCGCTGGAGGCGATCACCGCACTCGGCCGGCCCGACATTCTGCTGGTCGATTTGCGCGAGAGCAGCGAGCGCCACAAGCACGGCACCCTCGCGGGCGCCCTGCACGCGCCCTATCCGTCGATCGAGGAGAGCCTGAAACCGGGCGGCATGCTGCGCGAGGTGGCCGCCGCAACCGGCCGCCGCATCGTGTTCTTCTGCGCCTTCGGCGAGCGCTCGGCGATGGCGGTTACCGCCGCCAAGGACGCCGGCCTGCTCAACGCCGCCCATATCGCCGGCGGCATGGACGCATGGAAGAAAGCCGGCGGCCCGGTGCAGGCGTGCTGAAGCGAGGGAAAAGACATATGGGCAGCGGCAGGAAGGACGAGCCGAGCAAGAAGGCCGACGACAAGGCGAAGCAACCGCCGGCTCCGCCGCCGCAGGCCGACGACGACGATCGCGAAGACGGCGATATCGCCACCCCGAAGCGCGATCGTGACGGGACCGACGACGAGCCGTTGTGAATTGGCTTGTCGACCCGAGGGTCCGGCGGAGCTTGTGGAGGCGCACCCCTCACCCCAGTGAGTTCGTGTCTTCCGGCTGAGCTGCCCTCTCCCACAAGGGGCGAGGGCACATCGATGCGCAGCGTGCGCGTGGCCGAAGCTTGGCTGAGAAGAGATGCGGTGCAGATTATTGTGCCCTCGCCCCTTGTGGGAGCGGGCAGCTCCGATCGCCGACCCGAATGCGTTCGGGTCAGGGGTCTGCTTCCGCGAGCTCTGCTGGAGCCGTTCGTTCCAGCTCCCACCAACGCTGCCATGCAGCAGCGTTCATGGACAAATGACGTGTTCTGCCGATAGTTTGGCGCGTTCGAAATCAGCTGGAATCTGCATCCAATAATGGTCGACATTCTCGCCGCACCGCAGCAACATGAGGCCGAGTCCAAGGCGGACACGGGTTTGCGCACGCTGACCCTGATCTCGCTGGCACACTGGGTGAGCCATGTTCATATCCTTGTGCTGCCGATGCTGTTCCCGTTCCTGAAAGCAACGCTTGGCGTCGATTATCTACAGCTGGGTTTCGCCCTGACCGTGTTTGCGGTGGTGTCGGCGCTGACCCAGGCACCGACCGGCTATCTCGTCGACCATTTTGGCGCGCGAAAAATCCTGCTGATTGGCATGACCCTGGGCGGCCTTTCGTTGATGCTGCTCGCATTGCATCTGAGCTATCCGATGCTGGTGGCCAGCGCCGTACTGCTCGGCCTCGCCAACAGCGTCTATCATCCCGCCGACTATGCCATTCTCGCCGCGCACATGGACGAGGCGCGCATGGGCCGCGCCTTTTCGATCCACACCTTTGCCGGTTATCTAGGGACTGCCGTAACGCCCGCGATCGTCGCCGCGCTCACGACCTGGGTCGGCGGCGCCGGCGCCCTTGTTGCCATCGGAGCCATCGGCATTGTCGTGGCGTTTTCGCTTCTGCTGTTCGGCGTGCCCGAGGCGAGTGCAAAGCATCAGGCGAGTGGCGGCGGCAAGCCGTCACGGCAAAACATCGTCACGCCCGCTTTGATCGTGCTGACCTTCTTCTTCATGCTGCTCGGCCTCTCCAGTGCGGGCATCTCCAGTTTCGGCCTGGTGGCGCTGATGAACGGCTATGGCGCCTCGTTCTCCACGGCGAACGTGGCACTCACCGCCTATCTCGGCGCGGCGGCGATCGGCGTGCTCGCCGGCGGCTTTCTCGCCGATCACACCAGGCGCCACAGCCAGGTCGCCGCGGTATGCTTCGGCATCAACACTGCCATCGTGCTGGTGATTGCACTGGTGGCGCTCCCGGCGGCCCTGCTGATGATTGCCATGACGGTCGCGGGCTTTCTCGGCGGGGTGATCGCGCCGTCGCGCGACATGCTGGTGCGCAACGCTGCGCCCGCGGGCGCCGCGGGCCGCGCCTTCGGTCTCGTCTCCACCGGCTTCAATTTCAGCGGCATCTTGAGTCCGGTTCTGTTCGGCTGGATCATGGACCAGAACCTGCCGCATTGGGTGTTCGGCCTCTCCGCACTGTTCATGGTGATGACGGTGGCGTTGACGCCGTTCACGGAACGGAAGCAGGACTCGGAAGCTGCTGATGCTTGACGCATTGCTGGCCCCTGATCGCCGCGGTTGACAGTCGCCGGCTTGCGCCGATGATACACCCAACCACAACAAGCAATCCGGGGATGAAACATCATGCCAGGCAATCCAGACCTCGTGATCCGCGGCGGCACCATCGCTGACGGCAGCGGCGGCAAGCTGTTGGAGGCCGATATCGCAATCTGCAACGGCCGCATCAGTGAGGTCGGCAAGGTCACAGGGAAAGGCAGCGAGGAGATCGATGCGCGGGGCAAGCTGGTCACGCCGGGCTTTGTCGACGTCCACACCCATTATGACGGCCAGGTGACCTGGAGCCAGGACATCTCGCCGTCTTCTCAGAACGGCGTCACGACCGCAATCATGGGCAACTGCGGCGTCGGTTTCGCGCCGTGCAGGCCGAGCGACCATCAGCGGCTGATCCAGCTGATGGAAGGCGTTGAGGATATTCCTGAGCCGGTGTTGAGCGCCGGCATTCCATGGGAATGGGAGAGCTTTCCGGATTACATGGACTGGCTCGCAAAGCGCGCGTTCGACATCGACATCGGCGCCCAGCTGCCGCATGCCGCGCTGCGCGTCTATGTGATGGGCGAGCGCGGTGCGCGGCGCGATCCTTCCACGGCAGACGACAATGCGCAGATGGCAAGGCTCGCGAGCGACGCCGTTCGTGCGGGCGCGCTGGGCTTCTCCACATCGCGCACGCTCAACCACCGCACCTCGACCGGCGATTTCACCCCGACCTTGAAGGCCGGCGAGGACGAGCTGACCGCGATCGCCGCCGCCATGCTTGGCGAGGGCCGTAGCGTGCTGCAATTCGTGCTCGATCTCTCCACCCTGCACGAGGACCTGCCGATGATGCTGCGGGTGGCAGAGACGACAAGATGCCCGATCTCGTTCTCGGTGACCCAGAACGATCGCGCGCCGCAACGCTGGCGCCAGACGCTGGCGGAGATCAACGCGGCGACGGCGCGGGGGCTGTCGGTCACGGCGCAGATTGCTGCGCGTCCGGTCGGGCTGCTGCTCGGGCTCGAATTGTCGCGCAATCCGTTCCAGACCCATCCGAGCTACAAGGCCATCGCGCATCTGCCGCTGAAGGACCGGCTCGCGCGGCTGCGGCAGCCAGAGGTGCGCGCCGCGATCCTGAAGGAAAGCGCGACAGCGACAGACGATCCGCTGTTCTTCCGGCCGAACTACGACAAGATGTATCTGCTCGGCGATCCTCCCGACTACGAGCAGCCGCCGGAGAACGCGCTGGGGCCGCGGGCGAGGACGCTCGGCAAGCAGCCCGAGGAGCTCGCCTATGACGCGATGCTGTCGGACGATGGCCGCGGCATGCTCTATGTGCCATTCCTCAATTATGCCGACGGCAATCTCGATGCCACGCGCGAGATGCTCGGCGATCCGCGCTCGGTGCCGGGCCTGAGCGACGGCGGCGCCCATTGCGGGATCATCTGCGATGCCAGCTTCCCGACTTACCTGCTGACGCACTGGACGCGCGACCGCTCACGCGGCGAGAAGCTCTCGATCCCGTTCGTGGTCGCGGCGCAGTCGCGCAAGACCGCGCTCTCGGTCGGTCTCGCCGACCGCGGCCTGATCGCGCCCGGCTACAAGGCCGACATCAATGTGATCGACTACGGCCGCCTGCATCTGCATCCGCCCAAGGTCCATTACGATCTGCCCGTCGGCGGCCGGCGCCTGTTGCAGCAGGTCGACGGCTACGAGGCGACCATCGTCTCCGGCGTGGTGACCCAGCGCGAGGGCAGGCCAACGGGCGCACGGCCAGGCCGGCTGGTGCGCGGCGTGCAGGGCACGGTGAATTGAGCGCGACATCAGTTCGACATACTCACTGTCGTCCTGGCGAAGGCCAGGACCCATAACCCCAGGGAGCGGTTTAAGGCACACTATAAGTGTCGTCATTGCGAGCGAAGCGAAGCAATCCGGGGCCGCACAGACGACGTTGCTTCCATCTACGCGCAAGCGCGCTTCGGCGGACGCGGTCGTCGCTTGGCTTCTCGCAATGAGGAAGGAGAGAGTAGCGCATCACCCCGCGCTGGGGTTATGGGTCCCGGCCTTCGCCGGGACGACGCCGTGGATGCCTACTCCACCAGCAAGCTACGTGCTACGCCCGCACCCGGCCGCTTGCCCGTGAGGATGCTGCGAATCGCACCGGTGGCTGGCCGCGCAGCCGTATGCGCTCGCTGTTCGGCCACAGCAACAGTAGCCCGAGCAGGCCCGACATCACCATGATCACCGCATTGATGGTGAAGCCGTGCAGATAGCCCTGCATCGGCGTCTGTGCATGCTGGATCACGCTGCCCATCACAGCGGGCGCGATGATGCCGGCCAGCGTGTAGAGCGCGCCATAGATCGCGATCACGGCGCCGCGCTGCGAGGTCGGGGTGAACTCGCCGAGCATCGGCGGGCAGACCACATAGATCGAGCTACACAGGCCGGGACCGAGCACGAGCAGCACGACCATCATGACTGTCGATCCCTGGAAGTAGGGCAGCAGCGCGAGGATCCCGCCGCCGATCACCATTGGCGCAGCGCCAAGCACGCCGCGGGCGCCGCGGGTCGACATGCCGCGCGCCATCAGGACTTGCGAGATCCAGCCCGTGAGCAGCACGATTGACGCCCCGAAAATCCAGGGCAGGATGGAGATGAAGCCGGCCTGCTGCTGCGAGTAGCCGAGTCCGTTGACGATGAAGGACGTGAACCAGGTGAGGCCCAGGGACAATGCCCAATAGGCGCCGAAAGTCGCGGCGACGCAGCCGATGAAGGTGCGCGAGGTGAGCAGGCGCAGATAGGGAATCTTCGGCTCCGCTGCCGCGGCCGTCGCGGTTTGCGTCAGCGGCCCCTCCTGGCCCATGAAGAACCACGCGACCACCCACAAGAGCCCGACCACGCCGAGCGCGCCGAACGCGTAGTGCCAGTCGTAATTGACGATCACCCAGTTCAGCGCCGGCACCGCAAGGATCACGCCGAAGGCGGAGCCCTGTAGCAGAACCGCGGTGGGCAGCGTGCGCTTCTCGTCGGGAAACCATTTGAACATGGCATGCACGGCAACCGATGCCGCCGGCCCTTCACCAGCGCCGAGAATCACTCGGCAGACCACGAGCGTGGCGAAGCTGACGCTCCCTAACATGGGGAACTGCGCCAGGGCCCAGACCACGGCCAGAGCTAACAGCACCCAGCGCGCCTGGACGCGGTTGACAACGAAACCGACCACGATGGCCGAGATGGAGAACAGCAGGAAGAAGGAGGACCCGAGCAGACCGAACTGCTCCGGCGAGAGCTTCAGCTCGGTCATGATCGGCACGCCCGCGAGACCGACCACGATCTTGTCCGCGAAGTTCACGACCATGAGCAGAAACAAGAGAAACGTGATCTTCCAGGCGCCCCTGGGCGTCGGCTGCGCGGCCATTGTGGATCCTTCCCCGTCTTATGTTTCGTTTGGTTATGGTGGCTTGATTCTTGGTGGTCCCTTGGAAGGGACGGTTCCATGCTATAGACCGGACGGGCGGCAACGCAACCCTTTGCCCGTCGTTAACCTCCCAATCTTGCATTGCAAGGTGGCCGCATCACCGCAAAGTGTTGCAGCGGCGCACCCGCTTTCGGTCAAGGCAAGGAACCGTGCTGAGCATTCGCGATCTGAAAAAGTCCTATACTTCCGCCGGCGAGAAGGTGGCCGTGCTGCGCGGCGTCGATCTTGCGGTGGCCGCCGGCGAACGCGTGGCGCTGACCGGGGAATCCGGTTCGGGCAAGAGCACGCTGCTGCATCTGATCGCGGGACTGGACGCCGCCGATGGCGGTGAGATCGTGATCGGCGAGGCGAGCATCACCAAACTGTCGGATGCCGCCCGCGCGGCGCTGCGGCGCGACCGCCTGGGGCTGGTGTTCCAGCAGTTCAACCTGGTGCCGAGCTTGAGCGTTGCCGACAATCTCGCCTTCCAGGCCCGGCTCGCGTCCCGCCACGATCCGGCGTGGCAGGCCGAGCTGATCGAGCGGCTCGGTTTGAGCGAGCTTCTGAGACGATACCCCGAGCAATTATCCGGCGGCCAGCAGCAGCGGGTCGCGATCGGCCGCGCGCTCGCCGTCAAGCCGCTGCTCTTGCTTGCGGATGAGCCGACCGGCAATCTCGATGAGGCGACCGCTGACGACGTGCTGGCGCTGACGCGCGATCTGGTCGCGCGCACCGGCTGTGCGTTCCTGATGGTGACACACAGCGCGCGGCTCGCAGCGACCCTCGATCGCCGTGTCACCCTGCATGCCGGGGTGGTCGCATGATGCGCGCGCTGTGGATCCTCGCAGTGCTGCTCAGCCATTGGCGCCGGCACAAGATGCAGCTTGCGACCTTGCTGATCGGCCTGATCTCGGCGACCGCGCTCTGGAGCGGTGTGCAGGCGCTGAACCAGGAGGCACGCGAGTCCTACGATCGCGCGGCGGCCGTGTTCGGCGGCACGCGCACCGCGGCGCTGGTCGCGCACGCGGGGGGCACTTTTTCGCAACAGCTGTTCATCAGGCTGCGCCGCGCCGGCTGGCAGGTCTCGCCGGTCGTGGAGGGCCGCGTCCAGATCGGCGGGCGCGGCCTGCGCCTGCTCGGCATCGAACCGGTGACGCTGCCGGTCGATGTCGGCAACGCGCCGACGCTCGGAAGCGACGACCTGCAGAAATTCATCCTGCCGCCCGGGCAGACCCTGATCGCACCGGATACGCTGGCCGAACTCGCTTTGCCCGAGGGCGCCACGCCCGAAATCAGCGACGGCGAGAAGCTGCCGCCGCTGCATGCAGCGCGCGAGCTGGTGGGCGATGTGCTGGTCGTCGACATCGGCATCGCCCAAACCCTGCTGCACAAGCCGAACGAGGTCTCGCGGCTGCTGGTCGGGAAACCCAAGGGACCGATGCAGCCGCTGGAGCAGGCTGCGGGCGACCAGCTGCGACTTGTCCAGCCCGACGCGGAGACGGATCTGGAGCGGCTGACCGACAGCTTTCACCTCAACCTCACCGCCTTCGGCCTGTTGTCCTTTGTGGTCGGGCTGTTCATCGTCAACTCCGCAATCGGGCTCGCGTTCGAGCAGCGCCTGCCGATGCTGCGAACCTTGCGCGCCTGCGGCGCGTCTGCCGTGATGCTCAACAGCGTGCTGGTGATCGAGCTGGTCTCACTGGCGCTGATCGCGGGCGCGATCGGCCTTGTCTGCGGTTATCTCATTGCGGCAGCGCTGTTGCCTGATGTCGCGGCGTCGCTGCGCGGTCTTTACGGCGCTCAGATTCCGGGCGAGCTGTCGCTGCGCCCCGAATGGTGGATAGCGGGCCTTGCGATCAGCGTCGCCGGCGCACTGGTTGCGGCGGCGACCAGCCTGGCCAAGGCGATCCGGCTGCCGCTGCTTGCAACCGCGCAGCCGCAAGCCTGGCAACAGGCGCAACATCGCTGGCTGATGCTGCAGAGTGCCGCAGCGCTCGCCATTTTCGCGCTCGCGGGCTTGCTGCTCTGGTACGGCAATTCGCTGCTCGCCGGCTTTGCGGTGCTCGCTTCACTATTGCTCGGCGCCGCGCTGCTGCTGCCCTCGCTGCTCGAAGCGGCGCTCACGGCTGGCGAGCGAACCGCGGCGGGCGCGATCGCGCAATGGTTCTGGGCCGATAGCCGCCAGCAACTCTCGGGCCTGTCGCTCGCGCTGATGGCGCTGCTGCTCGCGCTGGCTGTGAATGTCGGCGTCGGCACCATGGTCGAGACTTTCAGCCGGACCTTTGTCACCTGGCTCGACGGCCGTCTCATCGCGGATATCTATCTCGTCGCGTCCGACGATGCACAGGCCGCGGCGATCAAGGACTGGCTCGTAAAACGAGACGACGTCGCGGCCATCCTGCAGGGCGGCCGCGCCGATGCGCAATTCGACGGCGCGCCGCTGGAAGTGTTCGGGCTCCCTGACGATGCGACCTACCAGTCGCACTGGCCGCTGCTGCAATCCGTACCCGGCGCGTGGGCGCGCCTGCGCGAGGACGACGCTGCGTTTATCAGCGAGCAGCTCTCGGAACGTGCTGGACTCGGGCTCGGCGACACCATCGACTTGCCGACACCGACGGGCAACTGGCGCCTGCGGGTGATCGGCCGCTATGCCGACTATGGCAACCCGAAGAGCCAGATAGCGGTGAACGTCGGGGCTCTGATGACGCATTTCCCGCAGACGCCGAAAACGCGGATGGCGCTGCGGGCGAAGCCTGGCGCGACGCCCGCGCTGATCGCAGCAACCGCGCAACAATTCGGGCTCGACGGCCGCAATCTCGTCGACCAGGCGAGCCTGAAGGCGGAGTCTCTTCGCATCTTCAACCGCACCTTTGCGGTGACCGCGGCGCTGAACGCCTTCACGCTCGGCGTTGCCGGCATTGCGCTGTTGACCAGCCTGCTCACGCTCGCCAATTCGCGCCTGCCGCAGCTGGCGCCGCTCTGGGCGATCGGGCTCACCCGCCGCCAGCTCGCCGGCATCGAATTGACCAAGACGTTGTCGGTTGCGCTGATCACGGCGCTGCTCGCCCTGCCGCTCGGGCTGCTGGTGGCGTGGTGCCTGATTGCGATCGTGAATGTAAAGGCGTTCGGGTGGCGGCTGCCCTTCCATGTCTTCCCCCTGCAGCTAGTCAAGCTGCTGGGCGTTGCGATGGCGGCCTCGCTCGTGGCGTCGCTGTTGCCAGTCGCGCGGCTGGCGCGCATGCAGCCGGCAAGCCTCGTGAAGGTGTTCGCCAATGAGCGCTAAGGCAAACATATCGCGCCGCGCTTTTGCAGGCGGCCTTGCGGCTCTCGCGCTTTCATCGCGCCGTGCGTCCGCGCAGGGCTATGCGGGGCTCGGCAGCAATGCCAATGACTATGCACAGGTGACGCCCGGCAAGATCTTCTCGTTTCCCACCGATCATGGGCCGCACCCGGACTTCCGTATCGAATGGTGGTACCTGACCGCCAACCTCACCGACAGTGCCGGCGCGGCCTATGGAATCCAGTGGACATTGTTCCGCCAGGCGCTGCAGCCCGGACCGCAGCGCGAGGGCTGGGCCAACCAGCAGATCTGGATGGCGCATGCGGCGGCAACGCGCGCCGACACCCATCGCTTCAGCGAACGGTTTGCGCGTGGCGGGGTCGGGGAAGCGGGCGTCGAGATCAGCCCGCTCCGCGCTTTCATTGATGCCTGGGAGATGCGAGGGCTCGAGAATACCGATCCGAACCGCATCGCGCCACTCGAGTTGAGCGCGGCGGCAAAGGATTTTTCCTACGCGCTCAAGCTGGATGCGGACCGGCCGCTGGTGCTCCAGGACGACGGTGGCTACAGCAAGAAATCCGAGCGCGGCCAGGCCTCGTATTACTATAGCCAGCCGTTTTTCAAGGTCAGCGGACGGCTCGCCATTGACGACGTCAGCCTCGATGTCTCGGGGCAGGCCTGGATGGACCGCGAATGGAGCAGCCAGCCGCTTGCCGCCGACCAGACCGGCTGGGACTGGTTCGCGCTGCACCTGGCAGGCGGCGACAAGCTGATGCTGTACCGGATGCGCCAGAAGGACGGGAACAACTTCATCTCCGGCACCTTCATCTCGGCCGACGGCGGCACGCGACAGCTGAGCTCGGCAGAGGTCAAGATGACACCGAAGGAGACAGTCGAGATCGACGGCCGCAAGCTGCCCGTGCAATGGGATATCGCCATCCCCTCACGCGAACTTGCCATCCACGTCGTGCCGCTCAATCCGCGCGCCTGGATGGGCACGGGGTTTTCCTACTGGGAGGGCCCGATCAGCTTTCATGGCACGCACACAGGGGTTGGGTATCTTGAATTGACGGGATATTGATGCCGCCAACTACGGAGGGGAGTTTCCATGTATCACTACACCGCGCTGGTCACCTGCCTTGCGCTCCTGTTCTACTTCTACACCAGCGTCCGCGTGGCGAAGGCGCGAGCCGCGTTCAAGATCAAGGCGCCGGCGATCTCGGGCAATCCGGATTTCGAGCGCGTGTTTCGCGTGCAGATGAACACGCTGGAATGGCTGCCGATCTTTTTGCCCGCGCTCTGGCTGTTCGCCGTCTACGTCAGCGACCTCTACGCCGCGCTCGCGGGCGTCATCTGGATCGCCGGCCGCGTGCTCTACATGACCGGCTATGAGAAGGCCGCAGAAAAGCGTGAGCGGGGGTTTTTCATCCAGACGTCGGCAGCAGGCGTGCTGCTGCTGGGCTCACTCGGCACGATTGTATGGCGGATTTTGCACGGGTGATTGCAGCCGGCACACACTCCGCGGTCGTCCCGGCGAAAGCCGGGACCCATACCGCGGAAACCATGAAATGGGCATGCGGGCGGACGCTGTCCTTCGCGACAACATCTGCCTGGGGTTATGGGTCCCGGCCTTCGCCGGGACGACCTCAAACAAGATTCGCCAGGATGGCCGTCGAGGACGACACGCTCACTTCGTCAGCGGACAGCCGCTTTCCTTGGCGGTGAAGAACGCCTTGTCGCCGGGGATGGTGGCGAGCTGCTTGTAGTAGTCCCACGGCTTCTTCGACTCCGAGGGCTTCTTCACCTCGAACAGGTACATGTCGTGCACCATGCGGCCGTTCTCCAGCACCTTGCCCTGGGCGAAGGCGTCGTCGACCGGCAGCTCCTTGATCTTCCTGGCGACCGCATCGGAATCCTTGGTGCCGGCCGCCTTGACGGACTTGAGATAGCTGAGCGTGGCCGAATAGGTGCCGGCCTGGATCATGTTGGGCATCCGGCCGGTGCGCTGCATGAAGCGCTCGCCGAAGGCGCGGGATTTGTCGTCACGATCCCAGTAGAAGCCTTCGGTCAGCACCAGGCCCTGCGCCGTTTCCAGGCCAAGGCCATGCACGTCCGACAGCACCATCAACAGGCCGGCGAGCTTCTGGCCGCCCTTGACGATGCCGAACTCGGCCGCCTGCTTGATCGAGTTGGTGGTGTCGAGGCCGGCATTGGCAAGTCCGACGATCTTGGCCTTCGAGCTCTGCGCCTGCAGAAGGAACGACGAGAAGTCCGACGAATTGAGCGGCACGCGCACCGAGCCCAGCACCTTGCCGCCGTTCTGGTTGACGATGTCGCTGGTGTCCTTTTCCAGTGCATAGCCGAAGGCGTAATCGGCAGTGAGGAAGAACCAGGTGTCGCCGCCGGCTTTCACCAGCGCGCCGCCGGTGCCGACCGCGAGTGCGCGGGTATCGAAGGCCCAATGGAAGCTGTAGGGCGTGCAGGCATCGCCCGAGATGCGCGAGGTCGCAGCACCCACCACGATATCGATCTTCTTCTTTTCCTTCGACAGGTCCTGCACCGCCAGCGCGACCGAGGAGGTCGTGAGCTCGGTGATCATGTCGACGCCTTCGGTATCATACCAGCGCCGCGCGATCGCGACCGCCAGATCAGGCTTGTTCTGGTGGTCGGCAGTGACGAGCTCGATCTTCTGGCCCAGCACCTCGCCGCCGAAATCCTCAATCGCCATCCTGGCGGCTTCCACTGAAAATTTGCCGCCGTAATCGGCATAGACGCCGGACTGGTCGTTCAGGACGCCGATCTTCACCTGCGCCGTGGCCGGCTGGGCGAGCAGCATCGTGCCGATCGCCGCCGCCAAAAATCCAAACTTCATGCTCATCTCCCCAGCAATTTCATCGATGATATTGAAGAACACGTTGACATTAAAGAGCCGCTGGCCTGACCGCCCATTTCGCAACGGATGCGACAGGTCGGCGGCCGCTTCGCCTCACGCGGCCTGGGCTTCCTTTTCCAGCTTCGGCTTGCCGCCGTCGGCGAGGTTGCGCACGACGATGTAGAAGATCGGCGTGAAGATGAGGCCGAACAGCGTCACGCCCAACATGCCGAAGAACACGGCGACCCCGACCGCCTGCCGCATCTCCGATCCGGAACCGCTGGAGATGACGAGCGGCAAGACGCCAAGAATGAAGGCGAACGACGTCATCAGGATCGGTCGCAATCGCAGCCGGCAGGCCTCGATCACGGCATCCAGCCGCTTGCGGCCCTCGAGCTCGATGTCGCGGGCGAACTCCACGATCAGGATCGCGTTCTTCGCGGCTAGCCCCACCAGCACGACAAAGCCGATCTGGGTGAGGATGTTGACGTCCTGCCCCATGATGCGCACGCCGAGTGTTGCGGCGAGCAGGCACATCGGCACGATCAGGATCACCGCAAACGGCAGCGTCCAGCTGCCATATTGTGCGGCGAGCACGAGATAGACGAACAGCACGCAAATCGGGAACACGTAGAGGCCGGTACTGCCGCCGGTGACCTGCTGATAGGACAGATCGGTCCATTCATAGGAGAAGCCGGTCGGCAGGGTCTCGTCGGCGAGCTTTTTCATGGTCGCGATCGCGGTCGCCGAGCTGGTGCCGGGCAAGGCTTCGCCCTGCAATTCGGCCGTCGAATAAAGGTTGTAGCGCGCCACACGGTCGGGTCCCGAAATCTCCTTGAAGTCGACGACGCTGCCGAGCATCACCATGTCGCCGGCGGCATTGCGGGTGCGCAGGCGCGCGAGGTCCGCCTCCTCCTTGCGGAATTTCAAATCGGCCTGCGCGGTGACGTGATAGGTGCGGCCGAGGATGTTGAAGTCGTTGACATAGGTCGAGCCGAAATAGGTCTCGATGGCGTCGGTGACGTTCTGGATCGGCACGCCGAGCTTCTGAGCCTTGACGCGGTCGATATCGACAAAGGTTTGCGGCGTGTTGGCGCTGTAGGGCGAGAACACCGAGGTCAATCCCGGCGCCTTGCGCGCGGCGTTGACGAGCTCGTCGGTCGCGGCCGCCAGCATCGCGGAGCCGCGGCCCTGCCGGTCCTCGATGCGCATGGTGAAGCCGCCGCCGGTGCCGATGCCCGGGATTGGAGGCGGCGGAATGACGATGATGAACGCACCCTCGATGGACGCCAGCCGCTTACGCAAGTTCGCGGTGATGACGGCGGCGGTGAGACCCTTCTTCAGCCGCACCTCGGGGTCTTCGAACACCGGAAACAGCGCCGCGGAGTTCGAGGCCTGGGTTCGCGTCGCACCTGACAGGCCGGCAAAGGCGGCGACGCGAATGATGCCGGGCGTATCCAGCGCGATATCCTGGATCCGTTTGACGATGTCGGTGGTGCGCGCCAGCGAGGCCGCGCCCGGCAGTTGCGCGGAGATGATGACGTAGCCGCGGTCCTGCGCCGGGATATAGCCTTGCGGCGTGGTCGCGATCAGCCAGCCGGCACTGCCGATCAGGCCGGCGTAGACCACGAGCATCAAGGCGCGATACCGGATCACAAAACCGGCGATGTCGGCATAGAAGTTGGAGAGCCAGTCAAAGCCGCGGTTGAAGAGACCGGTGAAGGCCTCCCAGGCCCGGCCGAGCAGATTCCAGGCGGCCGGTCTCCGATGCGGCTCGTGGGGAACCAGGATCTGCGAGGCCAAAGCCGGCGACAGCGTCAGCGAGCAGAAGCAGGAGATCGCGGTTGCGACCGCAATGGTCACCGCGAATTGTTGGAAGAACAGCCCGGATATGCCGCCAAGAAACGCGGTCGGCACGAACACCGCACACAGCACCAGCGCGATCGAGACCAGCGCGCCGCCGACCTCCTCCATGGTCTTGAGCGCCGCCTCCCGGCGGCTCATGCCGTCGCGCAGATGCCGCTCCACATTCTCCACCACGACGATGGCGTCGTCGACGACGATTCCGACCGCGAGCACGAGCCCGAACAAAGTGAGATTGTTGATGGCATAGCCGAGCGCCGCCATGGCGGCGAAGGTGCCGACCAGCGACACCGGGATCGCCACGATCGGGATGATCGCCGGACGCCAGCCCTGCAGGAACACCAGCACGACGATGACCACCAGGATCATCGCCTCGTAGATGGTCTTGATCAATTCATGGATCGACTGCGCGATGAATTCGGTCGGGTTGTAGCCGATATTGTAGTCGAGCCCTTTCGGGAAGCTCGCTTTCAGTCTGGCCATGGTATCGGAAATGCCCTTGGCGGTCGCCAACGCATTCGAGCCCGGACGCTGGGTGACCAGCATGGCCACCGCGGTCTTGCGCAGCATGAAGCTGTTGGTCGAATAATCCAGCGCGCCGAGCTCGATGCGCGCCACGTCGCGCAAGCGCACCGTGCGGCCGTCCTCGCCGGCCTTGACCACAATGTCCTCGAACTGGGAGACGTCCTTCAATCGTCCGGTGAAAGTGAGGTTGGGCTGGAAGGCGCGATCGGCGATCGGGGGACCGGCAATCTGGCCGCCCGTGATCTGCAGATTCTGGGCCCGGATCGCGGCCACGACATCGCTCGCGGTCATGCCGAGGGTTGCGATCTTGTCCGGATCGAGCCAGACGCGCATGGAATAGTCGCGCGCGCCGAAGATCTGGATGTCGCCGATGCCATTGAGGCGCAGCAGCTGGTCGCGCACCTGCAACAGCGCGTAGTTGGAGATATAGAGCTGGTCGAGGCTGTCGTCCGGCGACAGCATGAACACGACCATCAGGATATCGGGCGAGTTCTTGCGGGTGACGACGCCGTTGCGCTGCACCTCGTCCGGCAATTGCGGCGTCGCGATCGCGACACGGTTCTGCACCAAGACCTGCGCCTTATCCAGATCGGTGCCGAGCTTGAAGGTGATGGTGATCGTAAGCTGGCCGTTCGAGGTCGCCTGGCTGTACATGTACAGCATGTCCTCGACGCCGTTGATCTGCTGCTCGATAGGAGCAGCCACGGTGTCGGAAATGGTCTGCGCCGAGGCGCCCGGATATTGCGCGGTCACCACCACGGTCGGCGGCACCACCTCCGGATATTCGGCGATCGGCAACGTGGGATAGGCGATCGCGCCGACGATCAGCAGCACGATGGACAGCACCATCGCGAGGATCGGCCGATTGACTGACAGGCTCCCAAGATTCATGACTTGTCGCCGGCGATCTTGCCCGCATGCGGGCTCACTTTGGCGCCGACGCGGGCGCGCTGGATGCCATCGATGATGACGCGGTCGTCAGCCTTCAGGCCGGTGCGGATCACGCGCAGGCCGTCGTCCAGCGGGCCAAGCTCGACGGTGCGCGCCTCCACGGTGTCGTCGTCCTTCACCACAAAGACGATCTTGCGGGATTGGTCGGTCGCGATCGCGCTGTCCGGGATCAGCAGCGCCTCATAGGGCAGGCTTCCGATCAGCCGCACCCGGCCGAACTGACCGGGCAGGATGGAGAGATCGTGGTTGTCGATCACGGCGCGGCCGCGCAGCGTGCCGGTGGAGACATCCATCCGGTTGTCGACGAAATCCATGTGCCCATCATGCGAGGGCTTGGTCTCGCCGGTCAGGGTCACCTGCACCGGGTTCGGCGTATCGCGCGAGCTCGGCCGCTTGCCCTCGAACCAGAGCTTGTTGTTCTTCAGATACGTCGCCTCGTCCATATCGAAATAGATGTAGATCGGATCGAGTGAGACGATCGTGGTGAGCAGCGTGGAGGCACCATTGTCGCTGCCCTGCACGAGATTGCCGACGCTGACGAGATGACGGCTGACGCGGCCTGCGATCGGTGCAAGGACATGAGTGAATTCGACGTTGAGCTGCGCGGCCTTGAGCGCTCCCTCCGCCTGCATCTCCGCGGCATGCGCGGCCTGCAGCGCCTCGCGACGCTGGTCGACCACCTGCTCGGAGACCGCACTGGTCTGCACCAGGTTCAGCCCGCGATCGAGCTCGCGTTTTGCAAGTTCCACCTTGCCGCGCGCATCCGACAATTGGCCGTCGGCCTGTTCAGCGACGGCCTCGAATGGCCTGGGGTCGATGATGTAGAGCAGGTCGCCGGCATGGACCATGTCGCCGTCCTTGAACTCGACATTGGTGACGAAGCCGCCGACCCGCGCCTTGACCTGCACCTCCTCGACGGCATCAAAACGGCCGGTGAACTCGTCCCAATCGGTTACGGTGCGCTTGACGGGCTGGGCGACCGTGACAGGAAGCGCAGGCGGCGCGGCTGCAGCGGCCTGCGGCTTCTGCTCGCACCCGGCAAGCGCGAGCGCCAGCAATGCGATCGCCACTGCCGCGCCTGCATGATGGCGGCACCGGTGCAGCACTGGCTTGAAAGGCTCCGATAGCTCGACTGCTAACAAAGTCGCCTCCCCTCAACGCCACACCACAGGCTGCGCAGCTTATGACAGCTTTGCAGGTATTTCCATACGCTGGCTTTATGGCGATAATTTTTTGCTTACCCATCCGGCCTCGATCATGGACTGAGCGCGCGCGAACGGAATACTGCCCGAATGGGTAGTTCGACGCGCAGGCGCGACGCCCGGCCGCGACCATTTCGGGAATGACGTCTCCGGTTCCTCCCGCTACATTCCCTGCACAAGAAGCGAACAGCCGAAGAACATTCGGTCAATGCCAAGGAGGGAACTCGGGAATGTATACGGGCAAGCACGCGCGTCTGCGGCCATTGCAACCGGCCTTCATCATGGCCTCAACGGGCGAAGCCGTGACCTACCGCGAGCTCGACGCGCGCTCGAACCGGCTGGCGCAGCTGTTTCGCAAACGCGGGCTGAAGCGGCTCGACCATTACGCGATCTTCATGGAGAACAACAGCCGTTATCTGGAAGCCTGCGGCGCGGGCGAGCGGTCGGGGCTCTATTACACCTGCGTCAACTCTTATCTCACCGCGGGCGAGCTCGCCTATATCCTCGACAACAGCCAGTCACGCATTCTCATCACCTCCAGGGCGAAGCTCGATATCGCGCGCGAGGCGATCAAGAGCAGCGAGCGGGTCGAGCTTTGCATCGTTGCTGACGGCGAGAGCGAGAGCGAGCGCATCATCGGCCTTGCGGATGCCACCTCCGGCCTGCCATCGACGCCCATCGCGGACGAGTGCGTCGGCACCGCGATGCTCTATTCCTCCGGCACCACCGGACGGCCGAAGGGCATCCTGCGGCCCTTGCCCGAACAACCGCCAGAGCAGCAGCTGCCGCTGTTCGATTTCCTGCAAAAGCTCTGGCAGTACCGCGAGGGCATGATCTATCTCTCGCCCGCGCCGCTCTATCACTCCGCGCCGCAGGCCGCCGTCAACCTGACCATCCGGGTCGGCGGCACCGCCATCATCATGGAGAGCTTCGACCCCGAGCGCTATCTGCAGCTGGTTCAGCACTGGGGCGTCACCCACAGCCAGCTGGTGCCGACCATGTTCTCGCGCATGCTGAAGCTGCCGGAGGAGGTCCGCAAGCGCTACGACACCTCGTCGCTGGAGATTGCCGTTCATGCCGCCGCGCCCTGTCCGGCGCAGGTCAAGGACGAGATGATCAAATGGTGGGGACCGATCATCCAGGAATATTATGGCGCAACCGAAGGTCTCGGCTTCACCGCCTGCACCAGTCAGGAATGGCTCGCGCACCGGGGCACGGTCGGCAAGGTGCTGCTGGGCGATCTGCATATCCTGGACGAGAACATGCAGGAATGCCCCACCGGACAAGAAGGCACGGTGTGGTTCAAGACCGCCTCGCCGTTCGAATATTTCAACGACCCGGAAAAGACCCGCGAGGCGCGGTCGAAAGACGGCAGCATGAGCACGGTCGGCGATGTCGGCTATGTCGACGCCGATCGCTATCTCTACCTCACCGATCGCCGCACCTTCATGATCATCTCCGGCGGGGTGAACATCTATCCGCAGGAATGCGAGAATCTGCTGATTACCCATCCGAAGATTGCGGACGCCGCCGTGTTCGGCGTGCCCAATCCCGACCTTGGCGAAGAGGTGAAGGCAGTCGTGCAGCCGATGCCGGGCGTCACGCCTTGCGCGGAGCTGGCGGAGGAATTGATCGCTTTCTGCAGCCAGTCGCTGTCGCGGCAGAAGGTGCCGCGTTCGATCGATTTCGAGGAGCAATTGCCGCGGCTGCCGACCGGCAAGCTGTACAAGCGCCTGCTGCGGGATCGCTATTGGGGCAACAAGACGTCACGGATTGTGTGAGGAAAGGGACCCGTCATTCCGGGGCGGTGCGCAGCACCGAACCCGGAATCTCGAGATTCCGGGTTCCGCCCTTTCGGGCGGCCCCGGAATGACGGAGACGGTGGCTTGCGCTTCCTCCGCTGCTGGGTCCGCTCCCCGGCCAAACACCAGCAGCGCGATATTTCCTGCCACCAGACTCGCTGCCGCAATCAGGCTCGCCCATGCGAAGGCATGATCGGAGCGACCGAGCAGGCCCATCAGCAGCGGACCTGCGATCTGGCCGGCGCCGAAAGCTGCCGTCATCACGCCGATGGCAAGCGAGGCCGGCGCGCCGCCGAGCCGCAGCGCTTCCTTGATGCCGGCCATGGTGATGACGACGAAAGTGCCGCCGACACAGACCGCCGAGATCAGAAGCGTCGGCACGTTGATCCAGGCGGCGGGCGCCAACACGCCGGCCGCAAGCACCCATTTCGACCGCACCCACAATTGCCGCGGCGGCAGGTCGCGAAACAGCCAGGCGCTGATCAGCGTCGAGACCGCGGCCGCCGTGCCGAACACCGGCCAGATCAGCCCGAACAATGCTGGATTATTGATATAGCCGCGCGCCAGCGCCGGCAGGTAGGTCGCCGGGATGATGTAGCCGAAGCCGAACGTGGCGTAGCAGGCCGCTGCGATCAGCGCCGAACGCGGCAATTTGGCCCGCTCGCGTGGCGCGGTCTTCTGCGCCGCAAGCCCTGCATCGCCTGCCAGACTGCGCCACAACAGTCCGGACAGCGCAATCGACACCGCGCCGAGCGCGATCCAGGTTGCACGCGAGCCCCAGGCGTCGACGCCCGCAAACAAGCCGAACAGGCCCGCAAAGGCGATGCCGACGCCGACACCGGCAAAGACATGGCCTGACCATTCCTCACGGCCGTGATGGCGGAGGATCGGCATGGCCCAGGCCGATGTGCCGACCAGCACAAAGGCGCTGGCAACGCCGGCAAGGAAGCGCAGGGCGAGCCACGCGGGCGGCCAATCGCAAAAGCCCATCGCCAGGGTCAAAACCCCGACCCACAGCAGCCCCCAGCGGATCGCGCCGGCAGGCTGCGGCTGCAGCGCAATGCAGGCAATCGCGCCGGCGAGATAGCCGAGATAGTTGGTGGTCGCGAGCCAGCTGCCGGCAGCCAGCGAAAGCCCCTTGTCTTGCTGCATCAGCGGCAGGATCGGCGTCAGCGAGAAGCGGCCGATCCCCATTGCGCTGGCAAGGGCGAGCAGCCCGACGGCGGCGGCGACAGCGGCGGAGGGTTCCAGTTTGTGCGTGCTCATATACGTGCTCCCGGCCCTGGAATAGCGCGGCCAGCTATTCTATGATATTGAAAATGATGACCTTAGTTATTCTCGTAAATAGAATGGAGCGGCCAATGAATTTCGCCGATCTGCAGGTGTTCAAGAGCGTCGTCGAGGAGGGCGGGGTGATCCGCGCCGCGAGCAAGTTGCATCGCGTGCCCTCCGCCGTGACCACGCGGATCAAGCAGCTCGAGGCCTCGATGGGCGTGAAGCTGTTCCACCGCGACAAGCAGCGGCTGCATCTTTCGCCGGCGGGCGAATTGCTGAAGGATTATGCCGACAGGCTGATTCGCCTCTCCGATGAAGCGCGCGACGCCGTTTCCGGCACCAGCCCGCGCGGTACCTTCCGGCTGGGCGCACTGGAGAGCACGACCGCGAGCCGGCTGCCGCCGGTGCTTGCCGGCTTTCACGCCCGCTACAAGGATGTGCGACTTGAGCTCGTCACCGGCACCAATGATGCGCTCTTGAAGCAGCTGGTCGAGCGGCAGCTGGACGCCGCCTTCATCGCCGAGCCGCCGCCGGCGCAGGCTTTCGAGCACATTGCTGTCTTCACTGAGCGGTTGACCCTGATCTCGAGCCTTGACCATGCGCCGATCAAGCGCGCCGGCGATATCGATGGCGACACGATCATCGCGTTTCCGGAAGGCTGCGCCTATCGGCGGGTGCTGCAGCGCTGGCTCGGCCGCGACAGCCTTGCGACGTTCCGCGTGCTGGAATTGTCATCCTATCACGCCATCGTTGCCTGTGTGACGGCAGGCGCCGGGATCGCGCTGATGCCGGAATCCGTGCTCGAGGTGATCCCGCAGGCCAGGGTACGCCGGCATGCGATCCCGAAAGCGCAAAGCGTGATCACGACGCCGCTGGTCTGGCGCCGCGGCGAGATCTCGCCCTCGGTGCTGGCGCTGCGCACGCTGGTTGCAGCGCTGCCGAAGCAGCAGCGCGTGGCGTGACGGGGGCGAATGCAAGATCTGCAAACGCAAACGGCCGGACTTGGGTCCGGCCGCGTAGCCGATTGAGAGAAGCTCCCGTAGTCTCTCACAATGTGAGCGTTTCGGCATTCGCCTTTGGTCATCCCAATTGCCAATGTGACCACTGGTCTCACCCGGTTGCCTGCGCACCAAGCGCTGGCTATCGTTCCCAGCCAATCGGCCGGCTAAAGGCTGAATTGTCAGGGAGAGAAGCATGCGGAGCGTGGGCGCGCTGGCCGTCGCGGTGATGTTGTCGTTGCTGGCGGTCCCGGCAAGCGGACAGGCCGGCGAGCCGAAACAGGGCGGCATTCTGCGCATTTATCATCGCGACAGCCCCGCCAATGCATCAATCCATGAGGCTGCAACTTTTTCGGTCAACGTGCCGTTCATGCCGGTTTTCAACAACCTCGTCATCTACAAACAGGACGTGGCGCAGAACAGCATGGACTCGATCGTCCCGGATCTCGCCGAGAGCTGGGAGTGGGGCGCCGACAACAAGACCCTGACCTTCAAGCTGCGCCAGGGCGTCAAATGGCATGACGGCAAACCGTTCACGTCCGCCGACGTCAAATGCACGTTCGACATGCTGATGGGCAAGTCGCCACAAAAGTTCCGCCAGAACCCGCGCAAGGCCTGGTACGAGCAGGTCAATGACGTCACCACCAACGGCGACTATGAGGTCGCCTTCAATCTCAAGCGGCCGCAGCCGTCGCTGCTTGCCCTGCTCGCCTCCGGCTACTCGCCGATCTATCCCTGCCATGTCTCGCCGGCGGAGATGCGCACCCATCCGATCGGCACCGGGCCGTTCAAATTCGTCGAGTTCAAGGCCAACGAATCGATCAAGCTGGTGCGCAACCCGGATTACTGGAAAAAGGGCCTGCCGCATCTCGACGGCATCGAGTTCACCATCATCCCCAACCGCTCCACTGCGATCCTGGCCTTCGTCGCCGGCAAGTTCGACATGACGTTTCCGACCGAAGTGTCGATCCCGCTTCTGAAGGATGTGAAGTCGCAGGCGCCGAACGCGATCTGCAAGGTCGAGCCCAACAACGTCTCCACCAACATCATCGTCAACTCGAGCAGTCCGCCGTTCGACAATCCCGACATCCGCCGCGCCATGGCGCTCGCGATAGACCGCAAGGCGTTCATCCAGATCCTGTTCGAGGGCCAGGCCGATATCGGCGGATCGATGCTGCCGGCGCCGGCCGGCCTGTGGTCGATGCCGAAGGAGATGATGGAGCAGATGCCGGGCTACGGTCCCGACATCAACGCCAATCGCGAGGAAGCGAAGAAGCTGATGCAGAAAGCGGGCTACGGCCCGGACAAGCATCTTGCGGTGAAAGTCTCCACCCGCAACATCGCGCAGTATCGCGATCCCGCGGTGATCCTGATCGACCAGCTCAAGAGCATCTATATCGATGCCGAGCTCGACGTGGTCGAGACCGCCAACTGGTTTCCAAAGGTGGCGCGCAAGGACTATGCATTGGGGCTGAACCTCACGGGCAACGCGGTCGATGATCCCGACCAGTCCTTCTACGAAAACTATTCCTGCGGTTCTGAGCGCAACTACACCAACTATTGCAACAAGGACATCGAGAAGCTGTTCGACGAGCAGTCGGTCGAGACCGACATCAACAAGCGCAAGAAGCTGGTCTGGGAGATCGACAAGAAGCTGCAGGAGGACGTGGCACGTCCAATCATCTTCTACGCCCGTAGCGGCACCTGCTGGCAGCCCTATGTCAAGGGCATCACGGTGATGGTGAACAGCTCCTACAACGGCTATCGTTACGAGGACGTGTGGCTGGACAAGTGAGTGCAGCTTCAGGTGCGGGGAACGGTCCGATCAAGCCGCGCGCGCAAACCCATCGCCGTCATCCTGAGGAGGCCGCGAAGAGGCCGTCTCGAAGGATGCACGGCCCGATGCTGCAGCGGGGCCGTCCATCCTTCGAGGCTCGCTGCGCGAGCACCTCGGGATGACGGATCGATAGCGCATTAATCGGGAGGACGCCGGGATGTTTGCCTACGTCGTGCGACGCCTCTTTCTGATGCTGCTGACGCTGCTCGGCATCTCCATCGTCATCTTCTTCCTGCTGCGGATCGTGCCGGGCAATATCGTCGATATCCTGTTCGCCGCCGCCGGCTATGTCGATCCCGCCGACAAGGTCGATCTGGAGCGCCAGCTCGGCGTCGACCAGCCGCTGGTGCTGCAATATCTGCACTGGATCGGCGGCCTGCTGCACGGCGACCTCGGTTATTCCTATGTCTCGGAAAAGCCCGCGCTGGACGAAATCCTGCCGCGCATTCCGATTACCGCACGGCTCGCTGGCCTCGCGCTGCTGTTCTCCGCCTCCGTCGGCATTCCGCTCGGCGTCCTGAGCGCGGTCAAGCAGGGAACGAAGCTCGACTATGCGCTGCGCGTGGTGAGCCTGAGCGGGCTGTCGCTGCCCTCGTTCTGGCTCGGGCTTTTGATCCTCACCGCCTCCGTCGCCATGTTCGGCGAGATTCCGATCTTCAATCCGAACCCGCAGACCTGGGGCGAGTTGTTCGCGACCTACTGCATCCCCGCCATGGCGGTCGGCTTTCGCAGCTCGGCGCTGACCATGCGCATCACGCGCTCCTCCATGCTGGAGGTGCTGCGCCAGGATTATATCCGCACCGCGCGCGCCAAGGGCGCCTCGGACGCGGCGGTCAATTTCCGTCACGCGCTGAAGAACGCAATCCTGCCCGTCATCACCGTGGTCGGCATCGAGGCCGCGTTCCTGATCGGCGGCCTCATTGTCACCGAAACCGTTTTCAATATTCCCGGCGTCGCCCGCTTCCTGGTCGAGGCGATTCGCTGGCGCGACTATCCGATTGTGCAGAACCTCGTTATGCTCATTGCCGTGGTGGTGGTGAGCGCGAATTTCATTGTCGACATGCTCTACGCCGTATTCGACCCGCGCATCCGCTATTCGGACTAGAAGGAGTCCTGCTTGGCCGCGATCGACTTCGAAAGCGAACTCAGACGTGCCGGTGCGCTCGCGGGCGGCCGCTGGGGCCGGCTTGCATTTCTCGCGCAGCGCCATCTGCTCGGCGCGATCGGACTTGTCATCATGGCGCTGTTCGTCCTGACCGCGATCTTTGCCAACCTGATCGGCCGCTATGATCCGCTTACGGTGGACGCCGTGCATGCGCTGGCGCGGCCGAGCTGGCAGCACTGGATGGGCACGGATTCGTTCGGCCGCGACGTCTTCAGCCGCATCGTCCATGGCGCGCGGATTTCGCTTGCCGTCGGCATCGGCTCGACCGCGTTAGGGGCCACCTTTGGTGTGATCATCGGGCTTGCCTCCGGCTATCTCGCCGGCTGGGTCGATCTCGTGTTCCAGCGCGTCACCGACATCCTGCAGGCGCTGCCGCTGCTCGTGCTCGCGCTGGTGATGACGGCGGCGCTTGGCCCGTCACTGCCGAATGTGATCCTGGCCATCGCCATTCCGCTGGTTCCGATCGTCGCCCGCGTCATTCGCGCCAACACGCTGGCCCTCCGCGAATTGCCGTTCGTGGAAGCCGCGAAATCGATCGGCATGAGCGAGACGCGGATCGCGCTGCGCCATGTGCTGCCCAACACGCTGGCACCGCTCATCGTGCTGATGACGGCCCAGCTCGGCTCGACCATCCTGACCGAAGCCTCCTTGTCGTTCCTGGGGCTCGGCATTCCCGAGCCCTATCCGTCCTGGGGCCGCATGCTCTCGGAATCGGCGGCCGAATATGTCCGCACCGCGCCATGGCTGGTGATCTTCCCGGGCATTGCGATCAGCCTCGCCGTGTTCGGCACCAATCTGTTCGGCGACGCGCTGCGCGACATTCTCGATCCGAGGCAGCGCGGCTGATGAGCACAACGCTCCACGAGACGGTGCTGGAGGTGAAGAACCTGCAAACGGTGTTCTTTACCAATTCGGGCCTGTTCCGCGCCGTCGACAATCTCTCGCTTTGCGTCCGCCGCGGCGAGACGCTGGCGATCGTCGGCGAATCCGGCTGCGGCAAGAGCGTGAGCGCGCTCTCGATCATGCGTCTCGTCCCCGATCCGCCTGGCCGCATCGTCGGCGGCGAGGTGCGGCTCGAAGGCACTGACCTGCTGGCCTTGAGTGAGGAGCAGATGCGCCAGATCAGGGGCAACCGCGTCTCCATGATCTTCCAGGAGCCAATGACCTCGCTCAATCCTGTGATGCGGATCGGGGACCAGATCTCGGAGGCCGTGCGGCTGCATCAGCCGCTTTCGGCCAAACAGGCCCGGGCGCAGGCCATCGAGATGCTGCGGCTGGTGCGCATTTCCGAGCCTGCGCGCCGCGCACAAGACTATCCGCATCAGCTGTCGGGCGGCATGCGCCAGCGTGCCATGATCGCGATGGCGCTGGCCTGCCGCCCGGCGCTCCTGATCGCGGACGAGCCGACCACAGCGCTCGACGTCACCATCCAGGCCCAGATCCTCAAACTCATTCTCGATTTGCAGCAGGAGCTCGGGACGGGACTGATCCTGATCACGCATGATCTCGGCGTCGTCGCCCAGACCGCGCAGCGGGTGATCGTGATGTATGCGGGCAGGAAGGTCGAGGAGGCCGATGTCGACAGCCTGTTCGCCGCGCCCCGCCATCCCTACACGCGAGGCCTGATGGCCTCGATCCCGGCACTGCCGCTGCCCGGCACGAAAGCAAGCACGCGGCTCGCGGAAATTCCCGGGTCGGTGCCGTCGCTGGTGCGGTTGCCCCCGGGCTGCGCGTTTGCACCGCGCTGTCCGCTCGCAACCGAGCGCTGCCGCAGCGAATATCCGCCGCTGGAAAGCTTTGGCGGCAGTCACTTTGCGGCGTGCTGGCGTGCCGAAGAAATGGCAGCGGCATCATGAGTGGGGTGAATCAGTTGCTCGAGGTCACCGATCTCGTCAAACATTATCCCGTGCGCGCGGGCGTGCTGCGCAGGGCGGTCGGCACGGTGCATGCCGTCGACGGCGTGAGTTTTGCTCTCGGTAAAGGCGAGACGCTGGGACTGGTCGGCGAATCCGGCTGCGGCAAGTCGACGGTCGCCCGCAGCGTGCTGCGGCTGGTCGAGCCGACCTCGGGCCAGATCCGCATCGACGGCACCGATATCACACATCTCTCCAAGCGCGAGCTGCGCCCGGTCCGGCGCACGATGCAGATCGTGTTCCAGGACCCGTTCGCCTCACTCAATCCGCGCATGAGCGCCGGCGACATTGTCGGCGAGCCGCTCGCGGTCCACGGCCTTGCAAGCGGCGACGAACTGCGGCAGCGGGTTGCAGCGATGTTTCAGCAGGTCGGCCTGCGGCCCGACCAGATGAAGGACTATCCGCATCAATTCTCCGGCGGCCAACGGCAGCGCATTTGCATTGCGCGTGCACTCGCGCTGCAGCCGCGGCTGATCGTCTGCGACGAGCCGGTCTCCGCGCTCGACGTCTCCATCCAGGCACAGGTGATCAATCTCTTGATCGACCTGCAGCGCGAACATGGATTCTCCTATCTCTTCATCGCCCACGATCTCGCCGTCGTCGCCCATATCAGCCACCGCGTGGCCGTGATGTATCTCGGGCGCATTGTCGAGATCGCGGACAAGAGCGAACTGTTCGACAATCCGCGCCATCCCTACACCCAGGCGCTGCTCGCCTCGGTGCCGCTCGCCGATCCGCGCAAAAAGCGGCTGCAGCCGCTGGTCGACGGTGACGTTCCGAGCCCGGTCAATCCGCCTTCCGGCTGCGCGTTCCACACCCGCTGCCGCTACGCGATGCCCCAGTGCAAGGTCGAGCGGCCGGGGTTGCGCGAGGCCGGCCCGCGGCACCAGGTGGCGTGCCTGTTGAATGACGGGACAGGCCGGGCGAACTGAGGCCGAGGCCTTACCGTCACATCTGCGCGTCGCGAACGATGACCCTGATGTTGGCGATCACGATGCTCTGCGCGTCGACGAAGACGACATTCGAGCTGCCGCGCCCGAGCGCCTGCAGAAGGACCGAGCGGTCATCTTGCGCGCGTACGTCGACCACGCTCGGATCGCCGATCAGGACCGTCGCAAACGATCGCTCTAGCCTGAAGATCGACCCCTGACCCGCTGCAATCGTGATCGTGTCGCCGGAAGCTCGGCTCGTCCCGAGCGGCGGCAGCACCAGGGCGAGACCGAGCGCGCAAGCGCGAAGGATGGCCAGCAATCTGCTTTGACCCATGGCGAGGCGCCCGACGTTACGTCAGCGCATTGACGAGGATGGCGAGGTGCTTCGAAAGGTTCGTGATCGTCCACGAAGGACGGCAGCAACATACGGCGTTTGCCTCCAACATGAATGCGCTCCGTGCAATAAATTGCGATCGGCATGCAATCGGCCAATCAGATTCTCGAGCCCGCTCAAAGGAAGTCAGCAGGCCAAGCACAACGCTAGCACGATATCACGCGCTTGGACGTGAGCCAGTTCATATGCCGATCGGTTTCCCGGCCGCGATTTTTCGTCGCAGAGAACGCGCCTGCAATTGGGCAATCCTCTTCCGTCGAGACGGTAATTACGTAAGGATCGCTTGGCTGCGTTCGCAATGATGCCTGAGCCTGTAAAACCGCTCGCTCGGCTCGCCCAGCTCCGCGACTGCTCTAGCCAGGTTCGATCTCGACCACGATCTTGCCGGTTGTCACCTGCTCGCCTTCAGTGACGTCGATTGCGCTAATCGTACCTGTGATACCGGCCGTGTGCACGTGCTCCATCTTCATCGCTTCCAGCGTCATGACCGGCTGCCCCGCTGCGACTCGATCGCCCTGCTTCACCAACACCGCGACCACCCGTCCGTTCATGGTGGCGCGGACCTTGCCGTCGCCGCCGCTTGCCGCAGCCGATTGCGGCGGCGCCAGCGTGAGGTCGCGCACCGCGCGAGGAAGACCGCGATGCAGGAAAAACAGCTGGTCGCGATCGCGCAGGAACGGGACGCGCTCCGTGACGCCATTGTGGCGGAAGCGGATGAAGTCCGCGCGCAACTCATCGATCACGACACCATGCTCGGCGCCATCCGTGACCACATAGCCGCCGTCGCGCTCCCGCACGAGTTCGAGATCGTGGACGCGCCCCTCAATGTCCAGCCGATACGGGATGGGAAATGTTGCCCCGAGCGACCTGCCGCTGCGAACCGGCTTTGCATGTGGGCTGGTGACATCAAGCAGCACAGCGGCGAGTGCGACATCGGGTGCGAGATCCCTCGTCGTCAGGAGCTCGTTGCGGTTCTGCTCAATGAAGGCCGTGGTCGCCTGCCCATTCGCGAACACCGGATGGCGCAGGCAGGCCATAAGAAACGCCTGATTGGTGGTGACGCCGAAGGCAACCACCTGTTCCGATGCGCAGATCAGCTTGCCGCGTGCTTCTTCGCGCGTTGACCCATGGCTGATCAACTTGGCGATCATGGAATCATAGAACGGCGGGACCTCCGAGCCAGATTCCAGTGCATGATCGGCGCGGATGTCCTCCGGCATCTGCCAGCGCAGCATTGTGCCGGATTGTGGTATGAAGTCGTGGCTCGCATCTTCCGAGCACAGCCGGACCTCGATGGCATGGCCCTTGAAGTCCACGTCCTCCTGGCGAACGGGCAGCGCTTCACCCCGCGCGACACGCAGCTGCAATTCGACGAGGTCGAGCCCGGTGATCGCCTCTGTCACGGGATGCTCGACCTGCAGGCGGGTGTTCATTTCCATGAAATAGAACGCGCCGCTGGCATCGAGCAGGAACTCCAGCGTGCCCGCACCTTCGTAGCGCAGCGCCTTCACGGCGGCGACCGCCACCGCGCCCATCCGCGCACGCAATTCCGGAGAGACGGCCGGCGACGGCGCTTCCTCGATCAGTTTCTGATGCCTGCGCTGGACAGAGCAATCGCGCTCACCGAGATGGATTGCATTGCCGTGGGAGTCGCCGAACACCTGGATCTCGATGTGGCGCGGATTTTCGATCGCCCGTTCCAGGATCACGGTCGCATCGCCGAACGCCGCCCTGGCCTCCGAGCGCGCGCTGCGCAACGCATCCGCAAAGGCCGCTTCGTCAGCGACCAGCCGCATGCCGCGGCCGCCACCGCCGGCCACCGCCTTGATCATCACAGGAAAGCCGATGCGGCGCGCTTCGCGCAGCATGGTGGCCTCGTCCTGGTCCTCACCCTGATAGCCGGGGACCACAGGAACGCCGGCTCTAGCCATGATCTCCTTGGCGCCAGCCTTGTTGCCCATGGCCCTGATGGCTTCGGGCGACGGGCCGATGAATACCAGCCCCGCTTCGCGGCAGGCGGCGGCAAAATCCTCGTTTTCGGCGAGGAAGCCGTAACCGGGATGCACGGCATCGGCGCCGCTCGCTTTGGCAGCGGCGATGATCGCGTCAATCTGGAGATAAGACTGCGCCGGCAGCGCCTCGCCGATGCGCACCGCGCTATCGGCTTCTCGCACATGGCGCGCGTCGCGGTCGGCATCGGAATAGACCGAGACCACGCCGAGCCCGAGCAGGCGTGCCGTGCGCATCACACGCAGGGCAATCTCGCCGCGGTTGGCGATGAGGACCTTGACGAACGGGCGATGCAGCGACCTCTCAAGCTTCATGGCCGCGCCACCGAGAACTGCATGCGTTGCGGGAGGCGCGCGTCCGCCTCGCGGCAGATCGCGAGCACCTCGGAGAGGATGGCGCGGGTGTCACGCGGGTCGATGACGCCGTCGTCGAGCACGCGGGCGCTGGTTGCGAACACATCCATCTGGCCGTCGAACACGCCGACGATCTGCGCCTTCATGGCCTCGAGCTTCTCCTTCTCGATCGGCTTGCCGCGCCGCGCGGCGGCCGCTTCCGTCACGATCGCCATGGTTTCCGCGGCCTGCTCGCCGCCCATCACCGCAGTCTTGGCGTTGGGCCAGGAGAAGCAGAAGCGCGGATGAAAGCCGCGGCCGCACATGCCGTAATTGCCGGCACCGAACGATGCGCCGCAATAGATGGTGATCTGCGGCACGGTCGCCGAGGTCACCGCCTGGATCATCTTCGAACCGTGCTTGATCATGCCTGCTTCTTCGTAGGCGCGGCCGACCATGTAGCCGGTGGTGTTGTTGAGATAGAGCAGCGGCGTGCGCGACTGGCAGCAGGCCTGGATGAAATGCGTGGCCTTGTTGGCGCCGGGCACGTCCAGCGGGCCGTTATTGGTGATGATGCCGATGGCCTGCCCCTCGATGCGGGCGTGGCCGCAGACTGTCGCCGGACCGTAGTTCGGACTGAACTCGGTGAAATCGGAATCGTCGATGATGCGCGCGATCGCCTGGCGCATGTCGACCGGGCGCTTGTGATCCATAGGCATGATGCCGAGCAGTTCGTCCTGATCGTAGCGCGGCGGGCGATAACTTTCGTTGCCCGCGCCCGGCCGGTCCCATTGCAGCGCGGCCATAATCTCGCGCGCGATCCGCAGTGCATCGCGATCGTCCTCGGCGAGATAATCGCCGAGGCCGGACATCGACGTGTGCATCTCGGCGCCCCCAAGCTCCTCCTCCGTGGCGATCTCGCCGGTCGCCGCTTTCAACAGCGGCGGACCGGCGAGAAAGGCGCGGGTACGTCCGCGCACCATCACAATGTAATCGGAGAGCCCGGTCTGATAGGCGCCACCTGCGGTCGACGAGCCATGCGTGACCGTAACCACGGGCAGGCCTGCGGCCGAGAGCCTCGCAAGATTGCGGAAGATATTGCCGCCGCGGACAAAATCCTCGACCCGGTAGCGCAAGAGATTGGCGCCGGCGCTTTCGACAAGCTGCAGATAAGGCAGCTTGTTCTCCAGCGCGAGCTGCTGCACCCGCAGTGTTTTGTCGAGACCATAAGGCTGCAGGGCGCCAGCATCGATGCCGGCATCATTGGCGCTGACCATGCAGCGCACGCCCGCGACAAAGCCAATGCCGGCGATGACACCGCCGCCCGGCACGCTCTTGTCGGGATCGGCGACGTCGAACATGTATCCGGCGAGCGTCGACAGTTCGAGGAACGGCGTTCCGGGATCGAGCACCAGCGCCACGCGCTCGCGCGGCAGGAGCTGCCCGCGCTTGTGGAAGCGGTCCTTGGCCGCGGCCGATGCCGCGCGCGTCCGCTCCTCCAGCGCGCGCATCCGCGAGATCAGCGCCAGCATGCCGTCGCGATTGGCCTTGAAGGCCGCGCTGCCGGGAGCGATGGTGTTTTCAATGATGGCCATAGGAACCTTGTTCGTCATTCCGGGGCGCGTGTTCCGTCATTGCGAGGAGCGGAGCGGCGCGGCAATCCAGAGTGGTGTGCGTGGCCCTGGATTGCTTCGCTCCGCTCGCAACGACGGTGGGAGACAGCTCAGTTCCTCACCCCGAATATCTGCCTCGCCTCGGCCGGCGTCGCGATCTCGCGCCCCGCGCGCCGCGCACACGCCGCGAGTGCTTCGACCAGCGGGCCGTTGGACTCCACCTTGGTGCCATCGGCGAGGTAGAACGTATCCTCCAGCCCGCTGCGCAAGTGTCCGCCGAGATCGGCGCAGCGCTGATGCAGCGGCCAGATTTCGCCGCGGCCGATGGCGGTGACCTGCCAGTTCGCTTCCGGCCGTTTCAGCTTCAACAGGATCGGCAGCAGCTCCGGATCGGCGGGCATGCCCGAGGCCACGCCCATCACAAAATTGTATTCGAGCGGACCTTCGTACATGCCGGTCTGCCGGTACATGCCGACACAGCGCACGATACCGACATCGAAACATTCGAATTCCGGAATCGTGTTCACGGCCTTCATCACATTGAGATAGTCCTGCACCTTCTCCACCGAATTGTCGAACATCATCGGCGGCCAGGCCCAGCTGTTGTCGGCCTTCACCTTCAGATAATTCAGCGAGCCCGCGTTGCAGGCGGCGATCTCTGGCCGGGTTTCGCGGATGCAGTCGAGCGCACCCTGATAGTTCGGGCCCGACACACCCGAAGTGTGATTGATGATCACGCCGGGACAGGCTTCGCGGATCGCCTGCTGGATTTCGCGGGAGACGCTCACCTCCCACGACGGAAGATGCCCTTTGTTGGGCGCCTGCTGGCGCAGATGGATGTGCATGATGCTGGCACCCGCATCGAAGGCGCGCCTGGCTTCGCGCGCCATCTCCTCCGGCGTAACCGGGACATGATGCTGCTTGGGATCGGTCAGCACGCCATTCAGCGCGCAGGTGATGACGGCCTTGTTGCTCATGCAGGCGGCTTCAATCTCGTTCGAGGATTGCTGCCGGCGATGATGCTGATGGCCTCAACCGGCTTCTTGCGTCAAAGCGCTACCGGCTGCCAAGGGAGCAGCCATGGGACGCGCGTGATATATCGCAAGATCCCGCGAGCCCGAGAAGATCGCCCTCGGCTTCAGGCCGTAGAAACGGCGGATCGAATGGCTGAAATGCGTGGAGTCGGGATAGCCGATGTCCTGGGCAAGATGGGCGAGATTGAGATCCTGGTTGGCGAAATGCAAGAGATGCCGCGCCCGCTTCCAGGCCCGGAACGAGCGGAAGGAGATCCCGGTCTCCTGCTTGAACAGATGCAGGAAGCGCGAGGCGGACAGCCCCGCTTCGGCCGCGCATGTTCCCGCCGTGACGGGCTCGCCGCAAAAGCGGCCGATCTGCGCAATGGCTCTCACCACGCGCGGATCGAGCTCGCGCGCGGGCAGGATTTCGCCAAAGCACATGCGATCGAAAGCGCCACGCGTGATGTCATCATGGTGGTCGCGGTCGCGGAGCTCGCAGTATGCGGCCCGGATGCGCGCGGCGAACAGCTCGCGCTCATCGCCGAGCAGGCGCTTTGTCAGATTGTCCAACGTTCCCGCCGGCACGCTTTCCGGCTCGATCGAGACGCAGATCGCGGCGCGATAGTCGCTGGCAATGGTGTGACGCAGGTTCGGCGCGGTGACGACCAGTTCGCCATAGGTCTCGCGCCCGTCCGCGGTCGAGAGCCACAGGCCGTCCTTGATGGCGACATAGACATGGAACGCGCCCGGGCAGCGCTCGCGTGGCCGGCCCAACAGACCGGCATAAAAGACGCGCTCCGGGGTGATGAGCATCAGATGAGCTGACGCTTGATGACCTGAAGCCTGGCCGTTCTCATCCATCTGGTCGTTCCTCCTGGCGCGGCTCTTTTGGCCGGCTCGCGCTTGCGCAGCAGGATAACGCAAATTCGGCTGCTGTCACCCTGGAGAGAGGTTAACCGAAGCACGTCATTTCGGGTTCGATGCTGCCGTATCGCCCTGGAACGACGGCAAGCCCACTACGCCCTCACCCGCGGCGCGACGTTCTGTTCCACGCCGGCGCGACGTTCGGCCGCAACGGCGCGCTGATAGCCCTCGCGCGCCTGCAAGCGGGCCCAATAGGCGGCAACATTCGGACCGAAATCCTTGGCCAGCCCGATCGTATCGGCAAGCCGCAACGCATAGCCGATCACGATGTCGGCCGCCGTGAAATGACCGGCGCAGAGGGTCTCGCTGCCGGCGGTCGCGGCCTCGACAGCCCGCAGCCGCCCGAGGAACCACTTGGCATAATCGGTCGCCACTTGCGGATTGCGGCGTTCTTCCGGCTCGAGCTGGCTGTAGCGGAGCACCAGCGTCTGCGGAAAGGTCAGCGTGGCATCGCTGAAATACATCCAGTTCAGGAATGAGCCGTAAGCCGGATCCTCGACGCCGACCATCAATGGCGTCGGGCCATGTTTAGTGCCGAGGTAATGGCAGATGCCGGAGGATTCCGTCATCTTCACATCGCCGTCGATCATCAGGGGAATGGTGCCGAGCGGGTTCAGCGCGAGATAATCCTTGGCGAACACCCGCGGCGGGAACGGCAGCATTTTGAGCTCGTAAGGAAGCCCCATTTCCTCGAGCATCCAGAGCGGGCGGAAGGAGCGGGCGCCGTCGCAGTGATAGAGGGTGATCATCTCGCTTCCCTATTTCTGTGCGGGCAGTGTGCCCATCATCTTGCATAGCACCATCAGCATCACTTCGTCCGCGCCGCCGCCGATCGAGGTGAGGCGGCTGTCGCGATAGGCGCGGCTGACCGGGGTCTCGTTCATGAATCCCATGCCGCCCCAGAACTGCAGGCAGGCGTCGGTGAGCTCACGGCCGAGCCGGCCCGCCTTCAGCTTGGCCATGGTGGCAAGCCTGGTCACGTCCTCGCCCAGAACGAGCTCCTCGGCGGCACGATAGATCAGCGCGCGCAACAATTCGACCTCGGTCTGCAGCTCGGCGAGGCGAAAGTGCACCACCTGGTTATCGAGGATGCTTTGGCCAAAGGCCTTGCGATTACGGGTGTATTCGATCGTCGCGTCGATGATGAATTCATGCGCCTTGAGGCAGGCCGCAGCACCCCACAGCCGTTCCTCCTGAAACTGGATCATCTGGTATTTAAAACCCTTGCCCTCTTCCCCGATGCGGTTGCGCTTCGGTACGCGGACATTGTCGAAGAAGATCTGCGCCGTATCGGAGGAGCGCATGCCGAGCTTGTCGAGCGTGCGCGCGACCGTGACGCCCTTCTCCTTCATCGGCACGCAGATCAGCGACTTGTTGCGATGGACCGGGCCATCGCTGGTGTTGGCGAGCAGGCAGATCCAGTCGGCCTGCGCGCCGTTGGTGATCCACATCTTGCCGCCATTGATCACGTAGTCCTCGCCGTCGGAGCGGGCTTGGGTCTTGATCGAGGCGACGTCGGAGCCCGCGCCCGGTTCCGACACGCCGACGCAGGCAACGGCGTCGCCCGATATTGCAGGCGCCAGGAACTCGCGCCGCACCTCGTCAGAGCCGAAACGCGCCAGCGCCGGCGTTGCCATATCGGTCTGCACCCCGATCGCCATCGGCACGCCGCCGCATCTGATGGCGCCGAGTTCCTCGGCCATCATCAACGCATAGGAGTAGTCGAGCCCGGAGCCGCCGAACTCGACCGGCTTGTTCAGGCCGAGGAAGCCGAGACTGCCGAGCTTCTTGAACAGCTCATGCGCCGGGAAGGCACCGGCGTCCTCCCAGCCATCGATATGAGGATCGATCTCGCTGGCGATGAATTTTTGCAAGCTGCGGCGGATTTCGTCGTGGTCGGCGGTGAAGAGCATTGTTTTCAGTCAACCCTCGTTATCGGTAGCGCCCGCGCTTTGGGCACGTCATGGCCGGGCTTGTCCCGGCCATCCACTTCGGTCCGAGCCCGCGGAAAGGCGTGGATGCCCGGGACAAGCCCGGGCATGACGGATACAGCGGAAAACAGCAATCACAGCCCCATCTGCCGGCTCGCGAGATCCTTCATGATCTCCTCGGTGCCGCCGCCGATCGCATTGACCTTGACCTCGCGATAGATGCGCTCGACCTTGATGCCGCGCATGAAGCCGGCGCCGCCGAAGATCTGCACGGCTTCCGAGGCACAGAACGCCATGGTTTGCGTCGCCTGGTTCTTCATCATGCAGATTTCCGCGACCGGATTTTCACCCTGCTCCAGCCGCCACGCCAGCATCTCCAGCATGGCCTGCGAGGCCGCGACCTTCTGCGCCATGTCGACGATCTTGTGGCGGATCACCTGATGCTGCGCAATCGGCTTGCCGAACGTCTTGCGCTCCTTGGCATACGCGATGGCTTCCTCGACACAGACCCGGGCATAGGCCGTACAGCTTGCCGCCATGCCCATCCGCTCGCTGTTGAAGTTCTGCATGATGAGCCTGAAGCCTTGTCCCTCTTCCCCGATCAGATTCGTCACCGGCACCCGGCAATCGTCGAAATGCAGGGTCGCGGTGTCGGAGGCCCACCACCCCATCTTCTTCAGCTTGGTCCGCGACAGGCCCGGCGTATCGCCCTCGATCAAGAGCAGGCTGACGCCGCCGGCGCCCTCCCCGCCCGTACGCACGGCAACTGTCAGATAATCGGCGCGCACGCCTGAGGTGATGAAGGTCTTCTCGCCGCTCACGATGTAATGGTCGCCGTCGCGCCGGGCGCGCGTGCGCAAATTGGCGACATCGGAGCCGCCGCTCGGCTCGGTGATCGCGAGCGCCGAAATCTTCTTGCCCGACAGCACCCCCGGCAGCACCCGCGCCTTAACATCGTCGCGCGCGGCGCGCGCAATCGGCGGCGAGCCGATGGTGTGGCTCATCAGGCTCGCCGAGATGCCGCCGGCACCGGCCCGCGCCAGCTCCTGGCTTGCCACGATCTTCATGAACTGGTCGGCGGGGCTGCCGCCAAACTCCTCGGGAAACCCGAGGCCAAGCAGCCCGATCCCGGCCGCTTTACCATAGAGCGCGCGTGGAAACTCGCCGGCCTCGTCCCACTCATGGGCGAAAGGCTCGATCTCCTTCTCGACAAAGCGGCGCATGACCTGCCGGAACGCCTCGTGCTCGCCGGTATAGAATGGACTGTTCATCGCTCGCGCATCTCTTCAAATGAAGCGTCGAATCCGAGTACACCATGCTCCGTCGAAGCGCAGCCCAACTTGCGTTCAGTGGCTGGTGTTGACTCTTGCTCATTCCGCGTCGCGGAACGCTCTACGGTCAGCCAGTGAACGCAAGACAGTCTTGGGCCAAACCGCGCCAACGTCCTTGACCATGCCCAAAAGTCCGGCTGGCGGCTTTTCCGTGCTTTGGGCATGCTGCCAAGCCATAACGCGGCGCAAGTTCGCGGAACGGGAAGCGGAGGATAATGTGTCCGTTCGGTACTATGATTGGATTGCGCATTTCGCCCGGCGGACACCTCACAAGCTGGCCGCAGTTGATCTCGCGAGCGGTCGCCGCTTCACCTATGCAGCATTCGATGCCCGCATCGCCCGGCTCGCCTCGCATCTGCGCGAGGAGCTTACGATCGGCCGCGGCGACCGGGTCGCCGTGCTGGCGCTCAACACCACCGACACGCTGGAAGTCCAGTTCGCCTGCGGCCGGATCGGCGCGGTGTTCGTGCCGCTGAACACGCGGCTCACCGTGCCCGAGCTGCATTTCATCGTCGGCGATTGCGCGCCCAAGGTGATGGTGCATGATTCCGATCTCGCGGAGACCGCGCTTGCCGTGGCAAAGCTCTGCAACACGGCATCGACGCTGCTACTCGGACCTGATGGCTCTTACGAACGTGCGATCGCATCGGCAAAGCCGCTTGCGCGCAGCGAAGAGGTCACGCTCGATGACATCTCGACCATCATGTACACCTCGGGCACCACGGGGCTGCCCAAGGGCGCCATGATCACCCATGGCATGACCTTCTATAATTGCGTCAATCTCGGCGGCCCCGCCTATATCACGCCGTCCTCGGTGCTGCTGACCGTGCTGCCGCTGTTTCACACCGGCGGGCTCAATTGCTACACCAATCCGGTGCTGCATGCCGGTGGCACGGTGCTGATCATGCGCCAGTTCGACCCGGCGCTGGCGCTCAAGCTGATCAGCGATCCCGCGGTAGGCATCAACGTGTTCTTCGGCGTACCCTCGATCTACCAGTTCATGGCACAGCATCCTGCGTTCGAGACCGCCGATTTCAGCCGGCTGATCATCGGCGGCGTCGGCGGCGCGCCGATGCCGGTGCCGCTGCTTCAGGTGTGGGAAGCGCGCGGCGTCGCCCTGCAGCAGGGCTATGGCATGACCGAGACCTCGCCGGCGGTGCTCGCGCTCGACCGCGAGGACGCTGCGCGCAAGGCAGGCTCAGCAGGCAAGCCCGTGCTGCACACGGAAGTGCGCGTGGTGCGGCCCGATGGCACCGATTGCCCGGTTGGCGAGCTCGGCGAGCTCTGGGTGAAGGGACCGAACATCACGCCCGGCTACTGGAACAGGCCGGATGCCAACCAATCCTCCTTCACCGATGGCTGGCTGCACACAGGCGATGCGACACGCGTCGATGAAGACGGCTTCTACTACATCGTCGACCGCTGGAAGGACATGTACATCTCCGGCGGCGAGAACGTGTATCCGGCCGAGGTCGAGAACGTCTTGCACCAACTCGGTGCGGTCGCAGAGGCCGCGGTGATTGGCCTGCCCGACCTGCAATGGGGCGAGGTCGGCATGGCCATTGTGGCGGTGAAACCGGGACAGTCGCTCACCGAAGCAGAAATCATCGCGCATTGCGCAAAGAACCTCGCACGCTTCAAATGTCCGCGCCTGGTCCGCTTTGTGGACGCGCTGCCGCGCAACGCCACCGGCAAGATCCACAAGCCCACCTTGCGCAAGACGTTTTCAATTGCCTCGGCTACCGATTTGGCCGGAGCTGCCTCGTGACCGGCGGATTTCCGCCGGTTTCGTTTTTGATGCTGTCTCAACAACCAGGAAAGTCCAGGGAATGCTCTCGATGAAGAACAACAAAATTGCCTTGCTTGCTGCAGCAGCGGCTTTCACGCTGCTGACCACCCAGGGCGCGTTTGCGCAGAAGAAGTACGACACCGGCGCCAGCGACACCGAAATCAAGATCGGCAATGTCGAGGCCTATAGCGGCCCGGCGTCCGCGTACGGAATCATCGGCAAGACCGAGGACGCCTATTTCAAGATGATCAACGACAATGGCGGCATCAACGGCCGCAAGATCAATTTCATTTCCTATGACGACGGTTACAGCCCGCCGAAGACGGTGGAGCAGATCCGCAAGCTGATCGAGAGCGACGAGGTGTTCCTGGTCTTCAACGCGCTCGGCACGCCGACGCAGACGGCGGTGCAAAAATATCAGAACACCAAGAAGGTGCCGCAGCTGTTCCTCGCCACCGGCGCCAGCAAGTGGAATGACCCGAAGGATTTTCCGTGGACCATGGGCTTCCAGCCGAGCTACCGGGTCGAGGCACGGATCTTTGCGAAATACATCTTGAAGGAAAAGCCTGACGCGAAGGTCGCGGTGTTCTACCAGAACGACGATTTCGGCAAGGACTATGTGGCGGGTCTGAAGGATGTGTTCGGCGAGAAAGCATCGAGCCTGATCGTGGCGGAAGAGAGCTATGAGACCACCGAGCCCTCGATCGATTCCCACATCGTGAAGCTGAAGGGCACCGGCGCCGACGTGTTCGTCAACATCTCGACGCCGAAATTCGCCGCCCAAGCCATCAAAAAGATGGCCGAGCTGGAATGGAAGCCGATGCACCTGATGACCGACGTGTCCATCTCCATCGGCGCGGTGATGAAGCCGGCCGGACTCGAGGCGTCGGAAGGCGTGCTATCGGCCGGCTATCTCAAGGACGCCTCCGACCCGCAATGGAAGGACGATGCCGGCATGAAGAAGTTCATGGCCTTCATCGACAAGTACATGCCGGGCGCCAACATCTCCGACGCCAACCTGGTCTATGGCTATGCGGCTGCCCAGACCATGGTTCAGGTGCTGCAGCAGTGCGGCGACAATCTCACGCGCGAGAACGTGATGAAGCAGGCAGCGAGCCTCAAGGGCTTTGCGCCCGACACGCTGATCCCCGGCATCACCGTCTCGACCAGCCCGACCGACTTCGCGCCGATCGAGCAGCTCAAGATGATGCGGTTCAAGGACGGCAAATGGGACCTCTTCGGCGACATCATCAGCGCCGAAACGGGAGGCTAGTTCGCTCCGTCATCCCGACGAAGGCCCGGATCATCGCTCGGGAGAGGAGTTGTGGCGCGCCCTCTCTCACCCGTCATGCCCGGGCTTGTCCCGCCTGCGCGGCCGAAGCCGCTTCGGCGAGGCGAAGGCCCGGGCATCGACGTCTTTCCTCGCATGCGGCCTGGCGTGGATGGCCGGGACAAGCCCGGCCATGACGCGAGGGGTTACCGATTTCCCATCTTACCACTTCCTGGGCTTTGTCGGGACTTGCCCCTATCCCGGCAGAAACAGCGCGAACGGCTCTTCCGTGGTGCGGCGGAGATGGCTGCGATAAAGCTCGTAGTTCACATCGCCTGGCACAATCCGTCCCACGGTCGGGCTGCTAACGCTCTTGATTGGCAGGAAGGCGATCGCGGCGGCGATCGGGGTTAGGGTCGAGCCGCGGCCGGCGAGCAGCGTGGTGATGATGCCGTACATCTCGCCCGTGATGGTTGGACGCGACACCGTGATCAGGCGATGCTGGCCGTTGCGGTTGGTGACGAGATAGACAAAGCCGGACTCGTTTGGCAGAGCCACCTCGCCCCATTGGGTGTAGGCCGCATCCTGCCGCTCGCCTTCGCGAAACAGCAGTGATGCGGCTGCATCGTCCCAGACGATTTCGGTGCGATAGGCGTACACCGCATCCTTGTCGCCGAAGGACGGGCGGAGCGTCAGGTAGACGCCTTCGAGCCGGCTCGCCGCCCGGCGCGAATAGGCGCCCAGGCTGTCGGGGGCGATATCTCCGCCCGTCGGCGGCTTGACCGCAATGCTGTCCGCGCGCCTGTCGGATTCAGTCTCTCGCGCCTTGCGCAAGGAGACTCCGAGCGCCTGCTCCAGCCGCACGGTGGTGGCGAGCGTGAACGGGCGGCGGCCACCCAGCACCTTCTCCAGGGTCGACAGGCTGAGCTTGGCCTGCTCGGCGAGAGCCTGGCGGGACATGCGGCGGCGCGCGATCTCTTCCCGGATGGTTTCGGCGATTTGCCGGCTCTGCTCGGCAGAAAGCTGGTGGTCCGGCGTTGTCATATTCACCCCTGCTCGACTCGCTCTCACTCTAGCAGACGGACATTTCCGCACAAAACCGGACAAACGCGCCAAGACCGAGGCGCAGCCGGACGGCGGCCGGCTGAACATTGCCGATCATTCTGCTCGCGGCGGCGCGGCGGTCTCGCAGAAATTGCAGCCGGAAGACAGACTTTCCGGAGCAACTCAAATGACCACCTGCGACGGCACCGATATCGAGAGTTCCTCGACCCTGTCGAGAATCGTCACCATCCTTCTTTTCCTGCTGGCCCAAGTCGTTGCCGCGCTGCTGATCGGATCGGTGGCGCTGGCGGTGAGCCCGACGCAGGCTGCCGAGCTTCAACATGCCACGCTCATCAAGCCGGGCGATGCCCGCTCGGGCTCACTGCTGTTGAAGAACGGCGATGACAGCTACGCCGATGCGACCCGGCTCGGCATCGATGTCGACATCACCGTATCGGGTCCGACGCTCCGTGCCCGTGTCACGCAGTTGTTCCGCAACCCGACGCAGGACTGGATGGAAGCGACCTATGTCTATCCACTGCCGGACGGCGGTGCGGTCGATACGCTCAAGATGGTGGTCGGCGACCGTGTCATTGTCGGCGACATCAGGGAGCGGCAGCAGGCCCGCGCGATTTACGAGCAGGCGCGCGCGAACGGGCAGAGGGCCGCGCTCACCGAGCAGGAGCGGCCGAACATCTTCACCAATTCGGTCGCCAATATCGGCCCTGGCGAAACCGTGCTGGTGCAGATCGAATATCAGGAGCCGGTCCATCAATCGGGCAACGAATTCTCGCTGCGCGTGCCGATGGTGGTCGGCCCCCGCTATAACCCCGCGCCGGTGGTGCAGAGCGTCGACCTGCGGAACGACGGCAGCGGCTGGGGCGCGACCACATCCGATCCCGTCCCGGACCGCGATCGCGTCTCCCCGCCGGTGCTCGATCCCGCCGGGAACGCCCCGATCAATCCGACCACCATCACAGTGCGCCTGCAGGCCGGCTTTCCGGTGGCTGAGGTGAAGAGCCAATTCCATGCGGTGCAGATCGAGAGCCCCGACAGCTCGACGCGCATCATCCGTCTCGCCGACGGCCCGGTGCCCGCCGATCGCGATTTTGAGCTGACCTGGACGCCGGCTGCGGCGAAGGCGCCATCGGTCGGGCTGTTTCACGAGCATGTCGGCGACGCCGATTACGTTCTCGCCTATGTCACGCCGCCCTCGATCGAGCAGGCCGAGCAGAAGCAGCTGCCCCGCGAGGTGATCTTCGTGATCGACAATTCCGGCTCGATGGGCGGCACATCGATCGAGCAGGCCAAGGCTGGGCTTCTCTATGCGCTCGGGCGGCTGACGCCAAACGACCGCTTCAACGTGATCCGCTTCGACGACACCATGGACGTGCTGTTCTCCGCGTCCGCGCCGGCCGATGCGAAGCACCTCGGCGAGGCGAGCTCTTTCGTCAAGGCGCTGCAGGCGCGCGGCGGCACGGAGATGGTGCCGGCGATGCGTGCGGCGCTGAGCGATCCAGCGGCTGCCGAGGCCGATCATCTTCGTCAGGTCGTATTCCTGACTGATGGGGCGATCGGCAATGAGCAGCAATTGTTCGATACGATTGCTGCGATGCGCGGCCGCTCGCGGCTGTTCATGGTCGGCATCGGATCTGCCCCCAACACCTTCCTGATGACCCGCGCCGCCGAGCTCGGCCGGGGCGCATTCACCCATATCGGCTCGGTCGATCAGGTCGAGGAGCGGATGCGCGAATTGTTCGCCAAGCTGGAAAATCCAGCCGTGACCGGCCTCAGCGCAAAATTCTCCGACACCGCGGCCGACATGACGCCCGCGACCCTGCCCGATCTCTATCGCGGCGAGCCGCTCGTTCTTGCGGCAAAGCTCGCGAAGCTTGCGGGCTCGCTGGAGATCAAGGGCCGCATCGGCGATCGGCCCTGGACCGTGACTTTGCCGCTGGCAAAAGCCGCGGAAGGCAAAGGGCTATCGAAACTCTGGGCGCGGCGCAAGATCGACGATGCCGAGGTGGCGCGCAACATGCGCCAGCTGTCGCCCGATGATGCCGACAAGACGATTCTCAAACTCGCGCTGGAGCATCAGCTGGTCAGCCGGCTCACCAGCCTCGTCGCGGTCGACAAGACGCCGAGCAGGCCGGCTGGCGTGCCGCTCAAGCTCACCGACCTCCCGCTCAATCTCCCCGCGGGTTGGGATTTTGCAAAAGTATTCGGCGAGCACGGCCAATTGCCGGCGCAGCCGACGGAGCGTCGCGCCGATGCCGGCAGAGCGAGGACGCATCTCGCTTCACTGAAGCAAGCAAGCGTTGTTGCTGCACCGAGCAGCATCACCTTGCCGAAGACGGCAACCGACGCCGAGTTGAGGATGCTGGTGGGATCGATCCTGCTCGCGCTTGGCCTGGTGCTGCTCGTGATCAACCGACGTCGGCAGTTTGCACGCAGACGCCGGACCGGAAGAGGAGGGCCCCAAGCTCCGCTTTCGAGGCGCGCGGCCGTTCTGTCCCCTACGACGGCCGCGCGCAAATTTCTCTCGCTGTCGTCCCGGCGAAAGCCGGGACCCATAACCCCAGGGAGAAGTTGTTTCGATGAACATCGTGACGCAGCGATCGCCCGCAGATAGATTCCGCTGTATGGGTCCCGGCCTTCGCCGGGACGACGTGTGGAGAGTACCTCGCCTCAACTCATTTATCATCCTCGCCGGCCTCATTCTGTTCGGCCAGGGCGCCTATATCCATGCCAAGGCGCTGCTGGCGCAGGTGCTACTGGAGCATGCGTTTGCGACGACCATCGCCACCGGGCACCCCACCAAACCATGGTCATGGGCCGATACCTGGCCGGTGGCGCGGATCGAGGTGAAGCGGCTCAAGGCGAGCACGATTGCGCTGGCAGGGAGCAGTGGTCAGGCGCTGGCGTTCGGACCGGGCCATGTCGAGCTGACACCGGATCCGGGTGAGCGCGGTGTGGCGGTTTATTCGGCACATCGGGACACGCATTTCCGCTTCCTGAAGGATATCGTCATTGGCGACGTGATCGACATCACGAGAAGCGATGGCAGGCGTTTCCGTTACCTGGTCGACGGCACGTCCGTTGTCCGCTTCGATGCCTCGGGGATCGATCCCTTGGGCCGCGGATACCAGCTCGTACTCTCGACCTGCTGGCCGTTCGGCGCACTGACACCGGGACCTGAGCGCTACCTGGTCCACGCGACGATGATCGATGCCGGTTCCTGATCCCACCTTGCGCTCTGCGCTTGCCTTAGGTGTTTGTCTTGCGGGCTTTCCCGTGAGATGCTTCCGAGCTGACCGGTGAAACCAAGAGCGACCAGCTCGATTAAAATGTTACGAAGATGGACTCCCAGATCCACTATTTGCCGCTGACGCCGGGCCCGTTTGTGGTCCTGGTGCTGCTGTTCGCGGCGCTCATCATCCTGATCCAGCTCCGCATCCTGCGCTATGCCTATATGCGGCTCGGGGTGGGGCCAGGCGCAGCGCTGCTGCTGTTGTTCGGCTCGCTGGTTGGCAGCTATTTCAACATTCCGATCACCGTGCTGCCGGGACAAACGGTGCACAACGGAGAGATCGTCGATTTTTTCGGCATGCGCTATGTCGTGCCGCTGGTGACGGCCTATCCGGGGACCGTGCTGGCGGTGAATGTCGGCGGCGCCGTTATTCCGACCATGATGTCGATCTATCTCGTGCTGCGCTATCAATTGTGGCTGCGCGCGGCGATCGCCATCATTGTCATAGCCCTCATCATCCATTCGATGGCGACGCCGGTGCGCGGCGTCGGCATTGCCGTGCCGGTATTCGTGCCTGTTGTCGCCACAGCGATCCTCGCTTTCATCCTGTCGCGCGAGTATGCCGCGCCGCTCGCCTATATCGGCGGCTCCATGGGCACGCTGATCGGCGCCGACCTGATGAATCTCGGCAGGATCGGCGGGCTCGGCGCGCCGATCGCCTCGATCGGCGGCGCCGGCACGTTCGACGGTATTTTCCTGACAGGCATTCTGGCCGTGCTGCTTGCCGGCATCGCATCGCCCTCGCGACCGCGATCGGCCTGGTGATTGGGGGTTGACGCGCGGCCATGGCTCCCATGGCGCGACGCGTGTTGCCACGCCCTGCGACTGCCCATAAAACTCGGAACAACGGCGCAAACGCCACTCGCATAATTCGCCGCGCGGAAAAACAACACGGCCCAATAACCAAACAAAACGGGAAGAGTTACGCTTATGGAAGCGCACGTCTCGAGCGCCTCGCTCGCATCCGAACAGTGGTCCCCTTCCCCCGACGCGAGCCCTGTTATCAGAGGCGTCCATGCGATGCTGCATCCCCGCAACATCGTGCTGGTCGGCGCCACCGACAAGCCGGGCAATTATGCCGAGCGCATCTGGAACAACCTGATCAAGTACAAATACGAAGGCGGTCTTTATCCCATCAATGCCAAGCGCGACACCGTCTGGGGCGTGACCTGCTACAAGGATTTTGCGTCCCTTCCCGAAAAACCCGACCACGTGCTGGTGCTGGTGCCGGCGCGCTTTGCCGTCCAGGTGATCCGGGATGCCGCCGCTTCGGGCGCGCGCTCGGCGACCATCGTCACATCGGGCTTTTCCGAACTGCAGGACGAGGACAGCCAACGCCTTGCCGCGGAATTGCAAGCCGCGGTGCGCGAAACCGGGCTTGCGGTAACGGGACCGAATTGCCTCGGCAATTTGAGCGCGGGCGAAAAGCTGTTCACCAACATCGACGACCGCATCGTCACCATGGAGCAGGGCCCGGTCGCAATCGCCGGTCAATCCGGCGCGATTGTGATGGCGATCCGCCAGGCGCTGGAGGATCGGGGTGTCGGGGTCGGCTATATGGTGACCACGGGCAACGAGGCCGGGCTGGAGACCCCGGACCTGATGGCCTATTTCGCCGCCGATCCCTCCATTCGCGTGATCGTGGTTTATCTCGAGGGCGTACGCAATACCAAGGCATTTCGCGATGCCTGCAAGGCCGCGCGCGCTGCCGGAAAGCCGGTGATCGCGCTCAAGCTCGGTGCGTCCGAGGGCGGACGCGCCGCGGCCATGGCGCACACCGGCGCACTGGCCGGCTCGATCGAAACCTTTGATGCGATCTCGACCCGAGAAGGCGTGATCCGCGTCCGCGGGCTCGATGAGCTGGTCGAGACCACCGAATGCTTCGTGCATACCGAATTGCCCAAAGGCAACCGGCTTGCCGCGGTGACGCTGTCGGGCGGCAAGCGCGGGCTGCTGATCGATGCGTTCTATTCGGCTGGATTGAATTTCGCACCGCTCAGCAAGGACGCGAGCGCGAAGCTCACGGCGATGCTCGGGCCGGGTTCAATCGTCGGCAATCCGCTCGACGCCGGCTTTGCCGCGGTGGTCGATCCCTCCGTCTACATGAAATCGATCAAGATCATGATCGACGATCCCGACACCGACATCGTCATCATCGATGCGGAGCTGCCGAAGGCGCCGCACGAACTGCGCGAGCGCAATTTGCGCATTGTTAACGAGATGGCCGGCGCCGCGTCGAAGCCCGTGATCTACATCAGCGCGATGTCGATTGGCTTCACGGAGCACACCAAGGCCTTGCGGAAATCCCTGCCCCATATCGCGGTCATGCAGGGGCTGGATCGCGCAGTGGGCGCGATCAAGGAGCTGATCGACTACGCGGCGCTTGACAAGAACGTGCCGGATCTGGCGTCGAGTTCCACTGCACAGGCCCGCGCGCTCCTGGAGAGAACGCTGAAAGGCGCGAGCGAAGCTGCGCTCGACGAGGTCGCCTCGAAGAGGCTGCTCAAGGCCTACGGCATCCCGATCTCCAAAGAGGCGATTGCGCAGACCGCGGCGGAAGCGGTGAAAATCGCCAAGTCCATCGGCTTTCCCGTGGTGGCGAAAGTGGTCAGCCCCGACATCCTGCACAAATCCGACATCGGCGGCGTGGTGCTCAATCTCAACAGCGCAGCCGAGGTGAAGAAGGCGTTCACCGACATCACTGCGCGCGTGAAGAAGCTGAAGCACAGGCCAAAGCTCGAGGGCATCCTGATTGCGCAGCAGGTCAAGGCCGATCTCGAGCTCGTGGTCGGCGCATCGCTCGATGCGGAGATGGGACCTGTGGTGCTGTTCGGCACCGGCGGCATCGATATCGAGCTGATGAAGGATGTGGCCCTCGCGGGCGCGCCGATCGACGCCGCCGAGGCGGAGAAGCTGATCAGCCGCACCAAGGCCGGTGTGAAGATCAAGGGATACCGCGGCAAGCCGGCGCTGCACAAGGCATCCGCGGTGAAGGCTCTGGTCGGTCTGTCCAATCTTATCGCGGACGCGAAAGGCCGCATTGCCTCCATCGACGTCAACCCCTTCCTGATCAACGCCAAGACCGGCGTCGCGGTCGACGCACTCGTCGTGCTGAACAATGAGGCAGCCAATAAGGCAGGCAAAGTCGCCGGACATTGATCACGGCCGCGTCAAATAGGTCGAAGGTTGCACGCAAGCTCGATGGCCAAGACAGGCGAGAACGGTTAGCTTTGGTGTCCTAAGGCATCGCAGAATGCCACCCAATCAAGACACAATCATCTTGCCTGGGAGGATATTATGGACGTCACGAAGCGCCATTGGTCCATCGATCGACCGGCCACGCTCCGGTCGGCCGTGGCTATTGCTGCAGCGCATCCACCCCCACCATCACGGTTTGCGACCAGGCGCCGTTACCGATCGGGGCCGCCGGTCCCCTGACGCGCGCGCGAAGGCAGGGCGGGCGGACTGATCGATCGCGCCCGCGACCTGGACGGCAGAACGACATCTCGCGGCCAGCGAAATCGTTTCCTCCGATCCGTCCGATGACGAACTCGATCTTGCAATCTCAATTCTCAGTCCCGCCCGCTCGATAAGCTCTATTGAAAAACATTGGGAGGTCCGAAATGCCAGGAATTCGCGTTTCCCTTAACCGTCGTACCCTTATCAAATCCGGCCTTGTGCTTGGCGCGAGCCAGGTGATCGGCGCGCCCTTTATTGTCAAATCGCTCGCGGACGAACCGGTGAAGATCGGAATGGTCAATCCGCTCACGGGCGTGCTATCTGCATTGGCGCAGAGCGAGGTCGACGGCGCGAAATATGCCGAGGCCGAAATCAACAAGAAGGGCGGCATTCTCGGCCGCCAGGTGCAACTACTCGTCGAAGACTCCGCCAATGATGTCGGCACCGGCGTGCAGAAGACCCGCAAGCTGATCGACCGCGACAAGGTCGATGCGATCCTGGGCGACGTCAATTCGGGCATCGCCTATGCGATGTCCCAGGTCACCAACGAGAAGAAGGTCTTCCACATCGTGCCGGGCGGCCACACCGATCCGATCACCGGCACCAACTGCAAATGGAACGTCTTCCGGATCTGCAACACCACGACCATGGACGCCAATGCGGTCACACCCGAACTGGTGAAGAAGTTCGGCAAGAAATGGTTCTTCGTCACGCCGGACTATGCCTACGGCCACACGCTGCAGGACGCCTTCATCAAGGCCCTCAAGAAGGCCGGTGGCACCTATGAAGGCGACATGCTGCCGATCAACGCCACGGACTTCTCGGCTACGCTGATCAAGGCCAAGGCCTACCAACCCAACGTGCTGCTCAACAACATGGGCGGGCTGACCCAGATCAACTGCATGAAGCAATTCACCCAGTTCGGCATGCAGAAGGACATGGGGCTCGGCGGCGCCTTGTTCGAGCTCGAAAGCATCAAGGCATGCCCGCCGGATGCGCAGGCCGGCTGGTGGGCCATGGAATGGTGGTGGAATCAGCCAGACGTGCCCGAGGTCGTGAAGTTCGTGGCCGACTATCGCGCAGCCAACAACAAGAAGACGCCGTCCGCGCGCGACTGGTTCGGCTATGTCGGGGTACAAACGGTCCGCCTCGCCGCGGAGCGCGCGAAATCGCTGGAAGGGCCGAAGCTTGCGAAGGCGCTGGAGGATATGGAGCTGCCGCCGGATGTCGCCTTGCAGCCCGGCAAGGTCCGCTATCGCGCCGGCGACCACGAGCTGATGCCCAATATCTTTATCGGCGAAGTACATCCGCCAAAGTCCGATCCAAGTGACGTCTTCACCCTCGGGACGCTCGTTCCAGGCGAGCAGGCCGCGGGCAGTGTCGCGGACACCGGATGCAAGATGGCAGAGCCGGCCTGATCAAGGCTTGCCACGATGTGAAGCGAGGTTGAGGAATGACCCAGGTCATCTTGTTCAATGTCACCAATGGACTGATCATTGGTGCGTTCTACGTCTTGATGGCCCTGGGTCTTGCCTTGATCCTCAACCTCTCCAATGTCATCAACTTCTCTCACGGAAACTTCCTGGCGCTCGGCGGCTATCTTGCTTTCACGCTGTCGCCGACGCTGGGCTATTGGGGCGCACTGCTCGTCTCGCCGCTGATCACGGCGTTGATCGGCCTCATCGTCGAGCGGCTGATGATCAGCCGTGTCTATAATCGCGATCCCGTCTACAGCCTGCTGCTCACATTCGGATTCGCATTCGTGATGCAGGATGGCGCGCGCTATATCTGGGGACCCAATGGCCTGCCGCTGGGCCTGCCGGATTTCCTGGCAAGGCCGATCAGTCCGAGCCTGTTCTTCATCACCTGGTACCGGGTCTTCATGGTCGCGGTCGTGATCGCCGCCATTCTCGGACTGTTCGCATTCCTGCGCTACACCCGGGTCGGCGTCCGCATCCGGGCCGGCACGCTCGATCTCGAAACCGTGGCCTCGCTCGGCGTCAATATCAGCCTGCTCAGGACATTCAATTTCGCGCTCGGCTGCATGCTGGCGGGGCTGAGCGGCGTGCTGGCCGCCGGTCAGATCGGCCTCAATCCCAATATGGGTGACGACCTCCTGATGCCGAGCTTCATCGCCATCATTGTCGGCGGCGTCGGCAGCCTGATCGGCACGCTGTTCGGGGGGCTCCTGATCGGCGTGGCGGCGGCCCTGACCACCGTGTTTTATCCCGCCGCCAGCGAGGCGGTGATCTATGCCATCATGATGCTGGTGCTGCTTGTTCGTCCACGCGGTCTCATGGGTGAGGAAGGCATGCTGTCATGAGCACCGACGTCAGCACCAACGTCCCGACCGCGACCGTCACCGCAAGCCGACCCCAGGCTCCGCCGCGCTGGATCATGCTCGCCGTCATCTGGGCCCTGTTGATCGCGGTGCCCTACTGGCTGCCCCTGCTCGGCGGCTATACGGCGCTTGCCGGGCGCGTGCTCGTCTTCGGGCTGGCCGCCATGGGCCTGAACCTGCTCTTAGGCTTCACCGGCGTGCTGAGCTTTGGACATGCCGCCTATTTCGGCCTCGGCGCCTATGGTGCGGGCCTGACCTTGCGCTATCTCGTCCACAGTACGCCGCTTGCGATGCTGCTCGGAACGCTGCTCGGCGGCCTCGCTGGCACGCTGTTCGGGCTATTGATCGTGCGCCGGCGCGGCGTCTACTTTGCCATGTGCACCATCGCGTTCGGCCAGCTGTGGTATTACCTCGCCTATAGCTGGAACGACTTCACCGGCGGCTTCGACGGGCTGCGCGACTTTCACCGCGAGCCGATCGGCATCGGTCCGTTCACGCTCGACATCACCGATGGCGGAACGCGGTTCTACTTCTTCCTGCTGGCTGTTTTCGCCGTCGCCGTCGCCCTGCTTGGCATCCTGATCCGCTCTCCCTTTGGCCACACCTTGCGGGCCATCCGGGAAAATGAGCGGCGGGCGCGGTTTCTGGCAATTCCCGTGGAGCGCCAGATCTGGCTGTCGTTTTCGATCTCCTGCTTCTTCACCGCACTTGCGGGTACGCTCTATGCGTTGCTCAACAACTTCGCCGATCCGCTGGCGCTGCACTATTCGCTGTCAGGCTATTTCGTCGTGATGTGCGTGATGGGCGGCATGCGATCGTTCTGGGGCCCCCTGGTCGGCGCGGCGGTTTTTGTCGTGCTGCAGGACTACATCTCCTCCATGACCGTGAACTGGATGTCCTTTGTCGGCGCGATCTTCGTGTTGGTCGTGCTGTTCTTCCCGCGCGGCCTGCTCGGCATGCGGGGCCTGCGGAGCTCCAAATGACCATGCTCGAGGTTCGCAACGTCACCAAGAAGTTCGGCAGCCTGGTCGCCGTCAAGGACGTCTCGATGTCGGTCAAGACCGGCGAGCTGCGCGCCATCATCGGCCCGAACGGCGCGGGCAAGACCACCTTCTTCAACATGATCAGCGGCTACTTTGCACCGACCAGTGGCGCGATCCTGCTCGAGGGCAACGACATCACGCGCGTTCCCGCGCATTTGCGGGTCGGACTCGGCATGGGGCGCACCTTCCAGATCACCGAGATCTTTCCCGAGCTGACGGTCCATGAGAATGTGCTGACCGCAGCCGAGGTCGCCGCCGGCCAGATGTTGCGCATGTGGCCGAGCAAGGCGGACGCCAAGCTTGCCAATGACGTCGCCGCGGAAACGCTGGCGCTGGTGGGGCTCTCGGCCAAGGCGGGCCGGCTGGTCGGCGAACTCTCCCATGGCGATCAGAGAACCACCGAGATCGCGATGGCGCTCGCGCAATTGCCGCGGCTGCTCCTGCTCGACGAGCCCACCGCTGGCATGGGCGACCAGGAGACCTATGAGATCACCGCCCTGATCCGCCGACTGCACCGCGAGAGGAATTACACCATCATCCTGATCGAGCACGACATGCGCGTGGTGTTTCACCTCGCCGACACCATCACGGTGCTCGATCGCGGCAATCTGCTCGCCGACGGAACACCTGAGCAGATCGCGGCCTCGGCGGCGGTGCAGGCTGCCTATCTCGGGGAAAGCCAATGACGCCGCTCAAGGCCGCCGGTCTGCAGACCTATTACGGCAAGAGCCACATCCTTCACAATGTCGGCCTGACGGTGAATGAAGGCGAGATCGTCGTCCTGCTCGGCCGCAATGGCGCGGGCAAGACGACGACGCTGCGCAGCATCATGGGGCTGACCCCACCGCGCGAGGGCAGCGTGAACCTGTTCGGGGTCGAAGCCAGCCGGATGCCCGCCTACAAAGTGGCGGAGCTTGGCGTCGGCTATGTGCCGGAAGGCCGCAAGATCTTCGCCAACCTGACGGTCGAGGACAATCTGAAAGTGCCGGTGGCGCGGCCCGGCCCCTGGACCGTCAAGCGCGTGTTCGACACGTTTCCGCGGCTGGCGGAGCGACGGGACAATCGCGGCCGTCAACTCTCCGGCGGCGAACAGGAGATGCTGTCGATCGCAAGAGCGCTCCTGCTCAATCCCAAGCTGCTGCTGCTCGACGAACCAAGCCAGGGCCTCGCCCCCCTGATCGTCAAGGAGGTGTTCCAGATCATCCAGGCCATGCGCAAGGAGGGCATCTCCGTGCTGCTGGTCGAGCAGAATGTACGCGTGAGCCTGACCATTGCCGATCGCGCCTATGTGCTGGACGACGGCGCCATCGTCTATAGCGGCACCGCAGCGGAGCTCGCCAGTGACGAGGATCGCGTCCGCTCGATGGCAGGCGCCAGCGCCAAGGAATGGGCGCAGTAACAGAGCGCCCTCATCCGCCGTGATCGCCCGCCGCTAAGACATCGGTAATACCCGCCACGGCCCCAGGCGGCCCGCTGTGCCTTCCGTCCGCCCCGTTTTGCCCCTAAAATCAACGTTCATCGATTTGCCGGCGCCGCTTGCGCGCCGGTCAAGCAATCGCCCGGACCCACGGATGCGCATCACCAACCTTGTGATCGGAACGATGACCCTCGCGGCGATTGCGGCGGGCCTCGTCGGCATGCTCACCGTTCAGAAGCTGCGCACCGCGCAGGCGCGCAGCCCCCTGCGGGTGGTGTTCGACGGCTCGGCGTCCGGCCTGCGCAAGGGCGGTCCGGTGAATTTCGACGGCGTGCCGGCAGGCGAGATCACCTCCATCACCCTGGAGAGCCCGCGCAAGATCGTCGCCATGACCCTGCTCGACAACTCCGCCCCGATCCGCAAGGACACCGTCGTCGGCATCGAATTCCAGGGCCTGACCGGCGTGGCCGCGATCTCCCTGGTTGGCGGCGCGGCCAGCGCCCCGCCGGTGCCGCTGGACAAGGACGGCATTCCCGTGCTGACCGCCGATTTGAGCGAGCAGCAGTCGATCGCCGACACGCTGCACAACGTGGACAAGGTGATTGTCGAAAATGAAGCAGCCATCAAGGACGGGCTCTTGTCCTTTGAGACCTACACGGCCTCGTTGAAGAGCAAGGGGCAGGCAATCGATGATATCATCGCCAAGGTCGAAAACGGCCTTGTGGGTTTCAGCGATGCGGTCGACAAGGTCGATCACCTGGTGCCGGGGATCGCCGACGGCAAGGCGTCCGAGCTGTTCGAGAAGGTCAAATCGATCCGCGAAATGGCCGACAGCTTCAGGCACAAATCGGCGACGACGATGGAAGAGGCCCGCCAGACGCTGCTCGATCTCGGCGACACCGCCAACAAGATGAGCCAGAAGCTCGCGCCGCAAGCCGCCGGGGGAGCGCCGGCCGCCGCACCGAACCGGCAGGGCACGAGGCGCCAATAGAGCCGAGGCGGCCGGTGGGCCGGTGAGCTTGCCTCCATCGTTTTCCAGAGGTCACTTAGGAACCAAAGGTCGGCTCGCCGATTGTCCTCCTTCGCCCCGCTTAAGGATCCCGCGCAGAGCGAAAGCAGCGCCGGATTGTGCAGTTCGCGTGGAACCGAACGGCATCTAAGTGCTTATCGCCACTAGGCCAAATCGACCGAGTTCCATTGTTCCATCGCTTCGTTCTTGCTTGATTTGGATGACCGCTGAAGCTTTCATGCGCGACGTCCCGCGACGATCCCGCACCCGTTCGCGCATTGGCTGGGGGAAAACATGGCTGACCTCGATCCCGCTGCATCATCATCGGGCACCAAGCGCGTATTGCCCCGAACCAACGGCAACGGAAGCCGCGATCCCGAGCAGGAATTGCTCCACGCCTTGCAGGCAATGCGTAGCGGCGATTTCTCGGTGCGCATGACCGGCGACCACGAGGGCGTCGACGGCAAGATTGCTGATCTGTTCAACGAAATCGTCGCCGCCAACGAACGCATGGCCCAGCAGCTCGAGCGCGTCGGCCAATCGGTGGGCCGCGAGGGCAAGACGCGTCAGCGCGTCAAGTTCGGCCTCTCCTCCGGCTCGTGGGCCGACATGGAGGATTCCGTCAACACGCTGATCGACGACCTGCTGTGGCCGACCCGCGAGGTGACGCGCGCGGTCGCCGCGGTGGCGCAAGGCGACCTGTTGCAGACGGTGCGGCTCGATGTCGACGGGCGGCCGCTCGGCGGCGAGTTCCTGCAGTCTGCCAATATCGTCAACACCATGATCAAGCAGCTCTCGGTGTTCACCTCCGAGGTGACACGCGTGGCGCGCGAGGTCGGCACCGAAGGCAAGCTCGGCGGCCAGGCCCAGGTGCCGGAGGTGACGGGTGTCTGGAAGGATTTGACCGAGAGCGTCAACTCCATGGCCAACAACCTGACCAACCAAGTGCGCAACATCGCCGAGGTGACGATCGCGGTGGCGAACGGCGACCTGTCGAAGAAGATCACCGTCGACGTGCGCGGCGAGATCCTGCAGCTGAAGGAAGCCATCAACACCATGGTGGACCAGCTGCGCTCCTTCGCCTCCGAAGTGACGCGCGTGGCGCGCGAGGTCGGCACCGACGGCAAGCTTGGCGGCCAGGCCATCGTGCCCGGCGTCGCCGGCACCTGGAAGGACCTGACCGACTCGGTCAACGCGATGTGCGGCAATCTGACCGCCCAAGTCCGCAACATCGCCAACGTCACCACCGCGGTGGCCCGCGGCGACCTCTCACGCAAGATCACCGTCGACGTGCGCGGCGAGATCCTGGAGCTGAAGGACACCATCAACACGATGGTCGACCAGCTCAACTCGTTCGCCTCGGAAGTGACGCGCGTCGCGCGCGAGGTCGGCACCGAAGGCAAGCTCGGCGGCCAGGCCCAGGTGCCAGGCGTTGCCGGCACCTGGAAGGACCTGACCGACAGCGTCAACTTCATGGCGTCGAACCTGACCGCGCAGGTCCGCAATATCGCCGATGTCGCGACCGCCATCGCCGGCGGCGACCTGTCGAAAAAGATCACCGTGAACGTGTCGGGCGAGATCCTGCAGCTGAAGGAAACGCTCAACACCATGGTCGACCAGCTCAACGCGTTCGCGGGCGAAGTCACGCGCGTCGCGCGCGAGGTCGGCACCGAGGGCCGGCTCGGCGGCCAGGCCAACGTGCTCGGCGTGGCCGGCACATGGAAGGACTTGACCGAGAGCGTCAACTCCATGGCCTCGAACCTGACCGCGCAGGTCCGCAACATCGCGGAGGTGACGACCGCGGTGGCCAATGGCGACCTCTCGAAGAAGATCACGGTCGACGTGCGCGGCGAAATCCTGGAGCTGAAGGACACCATCAACACCATGGTGGATCAGCTCAACGCCTTTGCCGGCGAAGTGACGCGCGTCGCGCGCGAGGTCGGCACCGAAGGCAAGCTGGGCGGCCAGGCGCTGGTGCGCGGCGTCGCCGGCACCTGGAAGGACTTGACGGACTCGGTCAACTCCATGGCCTCCAACCTGACCGGCCAGGTCCGTAACATCGCCGAAGTCGCGACCGCAGTCGCGAAGGGCGACCTGTCCAAGAAGATCACGGTGAACGTATCGGGCGAAATCCTGCAGCTGAAGGAAACGCTCAACACCATGGTCGACCAGCTCAACGCCTTCGCCGGCGAAGTCACGCGCGTGGCGCGCGAGGTCGGCACCGACGGCAAGCTGGGAGGACAAGCCGAGGTGCCCGGCGTTGCCGGCACCTGGAAGGACCTGACCGACTCCGTCAACTCCATGGCGGGCAACTTGACCGCGCAGGTCCGCAACATCGCCGAGGTCGCAACCGCGATCGCCAATGGCGACCTGTCGCGCAAGATCACCGTGGACGTCCGCGGCGAGATCCTGCAGCTGAAGGAAACGCTCAACACCATGGTCGACCAGCTCAACCGCTTCGCGGGCGAGGTGACGCGCGTGGCGCGCGAGGTCGGCACCGAAGGCCGACTGGGTGGGCAGGCCAACGTGCCCGGCGTCGCCGGCACCTGGAAGGACCTGACCGACAGCGTCAACTCCATGGCCGGCAACCTGACGGCGCAGGTCCGCAACATCGCCGAAGTCACCACCGCCGTGGCGCGGGGCGACCTCTCGCGCAAGATCACTGTGGACGTGAAGGGCGAAATCCTGGAGCTGAAGAACACCATCAACACCATGGTGGACCAGCTCAACGCTTTCGCCTCGGAAGTCACCCGCGTGGCACGCGAGGTCGGCACCGAGGGCAAGCTCGGCGGCCAGGCGCAGGTGCCTGAAGTCGCCGGTACCTGGAAGGACCTGACCGACAACGTCAACTTCATGGCCTCGAACCTGACCGCACAGGTCCGCAACATCGCCGAGGTCGCGACCGCGATCGCCGGCGGCGACCTCTCCAAGAAGATCACGGTCGACGTGCGCGGCGAGATCCTGCTGCTCAAGGACACCTTGAACACCATGGTGGAGCAACTGCGCTCCTTCGCGGCCGAAGTGACGCGCGTCGCGCGCGAGGTCGGCACCGAAGGCCGCTTGGGCGGCCAGGCGGTCGTGCCCGGCGTCGGCGGCACCTGGAAGGACCTGACCGACAACGTCAACCTGCTGGCAGCGAACCTCACCACGCAGGTACGCAACATCGCCGAAGTGACCACGGCGGTGGCGCGCGGCGACCTCTCGCGCAAGATCACGGTGGACGTGAAAGGCGAGATCCTGGAGCTGAAGAACACCATCAACACCATGGTGGACCAGCTCAATGCCTTCGCCGGCGAAGTCACGCGTGTCGCGCGCGAGGTCGGCACCGAGGGCAAGCTCGGTGGCCAGGCGCAGGTGCCTGGTGTCGCCGGCACCTGGAAGGACTTGACCGACACCGTGAACTTCATGGCGGCCAATCTGACCGAGCAGGTGCGCGGCATCGTCAAGGTGGTCACGGCCGTTGCCAACGGCGACCTGAAGCAGAACCTGACGGTGAAATCGAAAGGCGAGGTCGCAGCGCTTGCCGAGACCATCAACAACATGACCGAGACACTGGCGACCTTCGCCGATCAGGTGACCAGCGTCGCCCGCGAGGTCGGCGTCGAGGGCCGGCTCGGCGGCCAGGCCAACGTGCCCGGCGCTGCCGGCACCTGGAAGGACCTGACCGGCAACGTCAACCTGTTGGCCGCCAACCTGACCTCCCAGGTGCGCGCGATCGCGGAGGTCGCGACCGCCGTGACCAAGGGCGACCTCACCCGCTCGATCCAGGTCGATGCCCGCGGCGAAGTCGCGGAGTTGAAAGACAACATCAACACCATGATCACCAATCTGCGGCTCACCACCGACCTCAATACCGAGCAGGATTGGCTGAAGACGAACCTCGCCCGCTTCACCAACATGCTGCAGGGCCAGCGCGACCTAACTACCGTCGGCCGGCTGCTGCTGACCGAGCTGACGCCGCTGGTGAATGCGCATATGGGGGTGATCTACCAGGTCGAGAACGAACTCAGTCCGCAGCTGCGCCTGCTGTCCTCGTTCGCAGGAGACACCGACTATCCGCATCCGCAGGTGCTGCAATTCGGCGAGGGCCTGGTCGGGCAATGCGCGATGGACAAGCGCCAGCGGCTGGTTGCCGACATCCCCACCGACACCGTGCCAATCCGCTCCGCCCTGCTGCGCGTGGTGCCGAAGAACCTCGTGGTGCTGCCGATTCTGTTCGAGAACCAGGTCAAGGCCGTGATCGAGCTCGCGTCCCTGTCGAGCTTTACCACTTCGCAGATGACCTTCCTGGAACAGCTCACCGACTCCATCGGCATCGTGCTCAACTCGATCGAGGCCACGATGCAGACCGAGGGCCTGCTCAAGCAGTCGCAGCAGCTCGCCGGCGAACTGCAGGCCCAGCAGCGCGAATTGCAGCAGACCAATGAACAGCTCGAGCAGAAGGCGCAGCAGCTCGCCGAGCGCAACGTGGAAGTCGAGCGCAAGAACCAGGAAATCGAGCAGGCGCGGCGCGCGCTGGAGGAGAAGGCAACCGAGCTCGCGCTGACGTCGAAATACAAATCCGAGTTCCTGGCCAACATGTCGCACGAGCTGCGCACGCCGCTCAACTCGATCCTCATCCTGGGCCAGCAGCTCACAGAAAACCCGGACGGCAACCTCACCGCCAAGCAGGTCGAATTCGCTCGTACCATCCACGGCGCCGGCACGGATCTGTTGAACCTGATCTCCGACATTCTCGATCTCTCCAAGATCGAGTCGGGCACGGTCACGGTGGACGCCGAAGAAATTCTCACCGGCAATCTCCTGGAGACCGTCGGCCGGCCCTTCCGTCATGAGGCGGAAAACCGGCAGCTGGCCTTCACCATCGATGTCGATTCGAGCTTGCCGCGCAGCATCGTCACCGACTCCAAGCGTCTGCAGCAGGTGCTGAAGAACCTGCTCTCCAATGCCTTCAAGTTCACCGCCGAAGGCGGCGTGCGGCTGAAGGTGACCCAGGCGCCTTCCGGCTGGAGCAGCGACCATCCCGTGCTGAACGCGGCCCCTGGTGTGATCGCCTTCGAGGTCTCCGACAGCGGCATCGGCATTCCCCTGGAAAAGCAGAAGCTGATCTTCGAGGCGTTCCAGCAGGCCGATGCCGGCACCAGCCGCAAATATGGCGGCACCGGCCTTGGCCTTGCGATCAGCCGCGAGCTTGCAAGCCTGCTCGGCGGCGAGATTCACCTGAGAAGCGCGCCCGGCAAGGGGTCGACCTTCACGCTCTATCTGCCGCTGAAATATTCCGGCCCGACCATCGCGCCGCGCGTGCAGGCCGCGGCGCCGGCCTATGGCCAGGCGCCTGCGTTGCAAGCCGTAAAGGAGGAGCGGATCATCGAGCAGCTGCCCGACGACCGGCTCAATCTCGAGCCCGGCGATACCATCCTGCTGATCGTCGAGGACGATCCGCATTATGCGCGGGTGCTGATCGATCTGGCGCGCGACAAGGGCTTCAAGGTTCTGGTCGCGGCGCGCGGCGCCGAGGCGCTGGAACTCGCCAAGCAATACCAGCCGGCGGCGGTGTCGCTCGACGTGTTCCTGCCGGACATGCTGGGCTGGACGGTGCTGAGCCAGCTCAAGCACAATCCGCTGACACGCCATATCCCGGTGCAGATCATCACGCTGGATGAGGACCGCCAGCACGCGCTGGCGCGTGGCGCTTTCTCCTTTGTCAACAAGCCCACCACGACCGAGGGCGTCTCCGCGGCGCTGACGCAGATCAAGGAATATGCAAAGCCGCGCCGCAAGCGGCTCCTGATCGTCGAGGACAATGAGGCGGAACAGCTCTCGATCCGCGAGCTCCTGCATCACGACGATATCGAGATCCTGGCAACGGACACCGGCGCCGGTGCCCTGTCGACGCTTCGCGAACAATCCTGCGACTGCGTGGTGCTGGACTTGCGGCTCCCCGACATGAGCGGCTTCGAGGTGCTGGACCAGATCCGCAACGACGAGACGCTCTCCAATATCCCGGTCGTGGTGTTCACGGGACGCGAGCTCTCCGCGGAAGAAGACGCGGAACTCCACACCATGGCGCGGAGTATCGTGGTCAAGGGCGTGGAATCGCCGGAGCGACTGCTGGACGAAACCGCCCTGTTCCTGCACCGGGTCATCACGGAATTGCCGCTCGAAAAGCAGCGCATGCTGGAGAAGCTCAACAGTTCCGACGAGGATCTGGTCGGCAAGACCGCGCTTCTGGTCGACGACGATGCGCGAAACATCTTTGCGCTGTCGAGCGTTTTGGAACGCCGCGGCATGAAGGTGCTCACGGCGACGACGGGAAGCGAAGCGGTGGCGCTGGTCGATTCAAATCCAGAGATCGCCATCGTACTCATGGACATCATGATGCCGCAGATGGATGGCTATCAGACAATCGGCGCGATCAGGCAGAACCCGGCGTTCGGACGGTTGCCGATCATCGCGCTGACCGCCAAGGCGATGAAAGGCGACCGCGAGAAATGCCTGGAGGCCGGCGCCTCCGACTATCTGGCCAAGCCGGTCAACACCGAGCAGCTGCTCTCGGCGTTGCGGATGTGGCTGCACCGCTAGCGATTGGCGCGAGGGGGGATCCGCCATGAGTGCGACCGAGCCGGTGAA
>DASREP010000089.1:0-16613 GCA_035652015.1 Bradyrhizobium sp.
GACGCCGAATGAGATCGCGCTCAACATTCTCTTGGCCGGCCTCACGATCATCTTCGTGTTCGCGACCGTTACCATCCCGAGCTATGCGACCTACGCCGGCGGTCAGATTTCGGTCGTGATCCTGGTGGCGCTGTTCGTGACCCTGATCCCGACCACGATCGGCGCACTGTTGTCCGCGATCGGCATCGCCGGCATGGATCGGCTGGTTCGTTTCAATGTTCTCGCGATGTCGGGGCGCGCCGTCGAGGCCGCCGGCGATGTCGACACGCTGCTGCTCGACAAGACCGGCACCATCACGCTCGGCAACCGCCAGGCCACTGCCTTCCGTCCGGTCCGCGGCGTGACCGAGCAGGAGCTCGCGGATGCTGCGCAGCTTGCCTCGCTTGCGGACGAAACCCCGGAAGGGCGCTCGATTGTGGTGCTCGCCAAGGAGAAGTATGGCATCCGCGGCCGTGACATGGCCGAGCTTGGCGCGACCTTCATTCCGTTCACGGCGCAGACCCGCATGAGCGGCGTCGACGCCGGGGGCTCCTCGGTCCGCAAGGGCGCGGTCGACGCCATCCTCAACTATGTCGAGGGTGGCACGTTGCAGACGGTGGCGTCGGGCAACACGGTGCGGACGATTCAGGGCGGCCCCGTCTCCGATGCCACGCGCGAACTCAACGTGATTGCCGACGAGATTGCAAAGTCCGGCGGCACCCCGCTTGCGGTCGCAAAAGACGGCCGGCTGCTCGGCGTCGTGCAGCTCAAAGATATCGTCAAAGGCGGCATCCGCGAGCGCTTTGCCGAGCTCAGGCGGATGGGCATCCGCACCATCATGATTACCGGCGACAACCCGATGACCGCAGCGGCGATCGCGGCCGAGGCAGGCGTCGACGACTTCCTGGCGCAGGCCACGCCTGAAGACAAGCTGAAGCTGATCCGTGACGAGCAGGCCAAGGGCAAGCTGGTCGCCATGTGCGGCGACGGCACCAATGACGCGCCTGCGCTGGCGCAGGCTGATGTAGGCGTTGCCATGAATACCGGCACTCAAGCGGCGCGCGAGGCCGGCAATATGGTCGATCTCGACTCCAACCCGACCAAGCTGATTGAGGTGGTGGAGATCGGCAAGCAGCTCCTGATGACCCGCGGCGCGCTGACGACGTTCTCGATCGCCAATGACGTCGCGAAATATTTCGCCATCATCCCCGCGATGTTTCTCGCCTTCTATCCGCAGCTCAACGTGCTGAATATTATGCACCTGACGAGCCCGCAGAGCGCGATCCTGTCGGCGATCATCTTCAACGCGCTGATCATCATCGCGCTGATTCCGCTCGCGCTCAAAGGCGTGGCCTATCGCGCGATCGGCGCCGGCGCGCTGCTCCGCCGCAACCTCCTGATCTATGGCCTCGGCGGTATCATCATTCCCTTTATCGGCATCAAGGCGATCGACCTCGTGGTCGCGGCCTTGCATCTCGCCTGAGGAGGCGTTCCATGCTTCGCGAAATTCGTCCTGCCATCGTCGTGCTGCTGGCGCTTACGCTGATCACGGGGCTTGCGTACCCGCTCGCCATGACCGGCGTTGCCGGCGCGATCTTTCCCAACCAGGCGCAAGGCAGCCTGGTCGAGAGGGACGGCAAGGTGATCGGCTCGGCCCTGATCGGTCAGGAGTTCAAGACGGACAGATATTTCCACGGCCGTCCCTCGGCGACCACCGCGCCGGATCCGGCTGATTCGTCCAAATCGGTGCCTGCGCCCTACAACGCGGCCAATTCGGGCGGCTCCAACCTCGGTCCGACCAGCAAGGCGCTGGACGATCGGCTCAAGGAGGATGTGGAAAAGCTGAAGGCGGAGAACCCGTCCAGCCCGGTCCCGGTTGATCTCGTCACCACCTCCGCCAGCGGCCTCGATCCGGATATCTCGCCGGACGCGGCGCTCTTCCAGGTGCCGCGGGTCGCGAAAGCGCGGAATCTGCCGGAGGCGCGCGTCCGTGAGCTGGTAGTCCGGAACACGCAAGGGCGCCTGTTCGGGCTCTTGGGCGAGCCGCGGGTCAATGTCCTCGCCCTTAACCTTGCGCTCGACGCGGCGGGGTCGAAATGAAGCGAGCTATGACAGCACGGTCCGGCGCATTATATTGAGGCATGGTCCAGCAGCGCCGCGATTCCGAACAACGTCCCTTGCCGGAAGCCTTGCTGGAGGCGGCCAAGCGCGAGCATGGCGGCGTCGGCCGGCTGAAGATCTTTGTCGGCGCCGCGCCCGGCGTCGGCAAGACCTACGAAATGCTGCAGAGCGCGCATGCCAGGCTGAAGGGCGGCGCCGATATCGTCGTCGGCCTGGTCGAGACCCACGGCCGCGCCGAGACCGAGGCGCTATTGCGCGGTCTCGAGATCATTCCGCGCAAGCGGCTTGACTATCGGGGCCAGACCATCGAGGAGATGGATCTCGACGCGGTGATTGCGCGCCACCCGCAGATCGCGATCGTGGACGAACTCGCCCATACGAACGCGCCCGGCAGCCGTCATCCCAAGCGCTATCTCGACGTCGAGGAGCTGCTGTCGCGCGGCATCGACGTCTACACCGCGGTCAACATCCAGCATATCGAGAGCCTCAACGACGTTATCGCCCAGATCACCCACGTGCGGGTGCGCGAGACGGTGCCCGATTCCGTGTTCGACCGTGCCGATGCAATCGAGTTGATCGATCTCACGCCCGACGACCTGATCCAGCGCCTGAAGGAGGGCAAGGTCTATGTGCCCAAGCAGGCGGAGCGGGCGCTGGAGCATTATTTCTCGCCCGGCAACCTGACCGCACTGCGTGAGCTTGCGCTCCGCCGCACCGCCGAGCGGGTCGACGAGCAACTGCTCACACACATGCAGGCCAACGCGATTGCCGGCCCCTGGGCGGCGGGCGAGCGCATCCTGGTCTGCGTCAGCGAGGATCCGCGCGCCGCGGGCCTGGTGCGCCAGGCCAAGCGTCTGGCCGACCGGGTCCACGCACCCTGGACCGCGATCAGCATCGAGACACGGCGCAGCCTGCAGCTGACGGACGAGCAGCGCGACCGGCTTGCGGACACTTTGCGGCTTGCGGAGACGCTGGGCGCGGAGGCGCTGACCATTCCCGGCGTCGAGCGCCGCATCGCCGACGACATCATCAAATTCGCGCAATCCAACAACGTCACCCAAATCATCGTCGGCAAGTCGACGCGCTCGCGTCTGTTCGAAATCCTGCACGGCTCGGTGGTTCACGACCTGGTGCGGCGCGCTGGCACCATCACCGTCAATGTCGTTGCAGGCGAAGAGGCGGAGGCGGAGCCGACCAAGAGCGCGGTGCAGACCGCGCAGCGGTCCGAGCCGTTTCAGTTGCGCCCCTATCTGATGGGTTTGCTGATTATCGCGATCGGGCTTGGGGCCGCCGAGTTGATGCAGCCGTGGTTCGGCATTGAAAATGTCGATCTGGTCCTACTCACCGCGATCGTGGTCGTTGCGGTGCGCTATGGCCTGGGCCCCTCGACATTTGCAGCGGTAGCGGCTTCGCTGGCCTATAATTTCTTTTTCCTGCCGCCGATCTATACCTTCACCATCGCCGACCCGACCAATATCGCGGCTTTTTTTCTGTTCATGGTGATTGCGATCCTGGTGTCCAACGTTGCCGCCCGGGTGCGCACGCAGGCTGACACGGCGATCGGCCGCATCAGGATGACCGAACAGCTTTACGCCTTCAGCCGCAAGCTTGCGGGCACCGCGACGCTCGATGACGTGCTGTGGGCGAGCGCCTATCAGACCGCGCTGATGCTGAAGGTGCGGGTGGTCCTGCTGCTGCCCGAGGATGGCGTGCTGACGGTGAAGGCCGGCTACCCGCCGGAGGACCAGCTCGACCAGGCCGACCTTGCGGCCGCCAACTGGGCCTGGAGCAATGATCGGCCTGCCGGGCGCGGCTCGGATACATTGCCTGGCGCAAAACGCCTGTTCCTGCCGATGCGGACCGGGCGCGGCTCGATTGGCGTGATCGGGATCGACAACGACCGCACCGGTCCATTGCTGACCCCGGACCAGCGCCGGCTGCTGGATGCCCTGGTCGATCAGGGCGCGCTCGCCATCGAGCGGGTGCTGCTGGTGGAGGACATGGACCGCGTCAAGCGCACCATCGAATCGGAACGATTGCGCTCGGCGCTGCTGACCTCGATCTCGCACGATCTGAAGACGCCGCTCGCTTCCGTGCTCGGGGCCGCCTCCACCATGCGCGATCTCGAGACCGGGCTCACCGATCAGCAGAAGCGCGATCTGCTCGCGACCGTGATCGACGAATCCGAGCGGCTCAACCGCTTCATCGCCAATCTGCTCGACATGACCAAGCTGGAAAGTGGCGCAATCGTGCCCAACATGGCCCTGCATGACGTGGACGAGATCGTCGGCAGCGCATTACGGCGCGCCGGCAAGATCCTGGCGCGCCACAAGGTCTCGCTGGAGCTCGAGGCTGACCTGCCGATGCTCGAACTCGATGCCGTGCTGTTCGAGCAGGTGCTGTTCAACCTGCTGGACAATGCGGCAAAATATTCGCCGCCGGATACCAGGATCTCTATTAAGAGCGTACGAGAGGCGGATTGCGTGTGCCTGCAGATTGCGGACGAGGGCGAGGGCATTCCGCTGGGCGAGCTGGAGAGCATATTCGACAAGTTCTACCGGGTGCAGAAGACCGATCACGTCCGTCCCGGCACCGGCCTTGGGCTCGCCATCTCGCGCGGCTTCATCGAGGCCATGCATGGCAAGATCTTTGCCGCCAACCGCGCCGATCGTCGCGGTGCCGTCCTTACCATCCGCCTGCCGATCCCGGCACACGCCAAGACGCTGGATACCGCCGCATGAGCGCGCCGCCGATCAAGGTGCTCGTCGTCGACGACGAGCCGCCGATTCGCAAATTGTTGCGGATGGGACTGAGCACGCAGGGCTACGAGATCCTGGAAGCGCCCAATGGCAAGGCGGCGCTGGAGCTGCTCGCCGAGCACCCTGCGCTGATCATTCTCGATCTCGGCTTGCCGGACATCCAGGGACACGATTTGCTGCGGATGATCCGCGCCCGCAACGAGAGCGTCCCCATCGTGGTGCTGTCGAGCCGCGGCGATGAAGCCGGGAAGGTGCAGGCGCTCGATCTCGGCGCCGACGACTACGTGACCAAGCCGTTCGGCATGGACGAATTGCTGGCGCGGCTGCGCGCGGCGCTGCGGCATCAATTGCAGGTCCATGGCGAACGGCCGGTGTTTCGCACCGGCGATCTCTCGGTCGACCTGGTGCGCCGCATCGTCAAGGTCGGCGACCGCGAGATCAAACTATCGCCGAAGGAATACGAGCTGTTGCGCGTTCTGGTGCAGCACGCCGGCAAGGTCTTGACGCATCGCTTCCTGCTCAAGGAGCTGTGGGACGAGCTGACGGATGCGCAATATCTGCGCGTCTATGTCCGTCAGCTGCGCCAGAAGATCGAGGTCGATCCCGAGCGGCCACAATTCGTGCTGACCGAGACCGGCATCGGCTATCGCCTGCGCGCGCCCGATTAGCAAGCTATCAGGTTGCAAAGCTGGAACCATCGCGTGCGGCGATGCATTACTTCCCTATTGCCGGGAGGATGACCATGGCACGCAAATATTCCAGGAAGGCATCAGCCAAGGTCGGCCGTGCGATGAAAAAACGCAAGGCCGGGACGTTGAGGAGCGGACGCTCGGGCCGCAAGGTCAAGAGCCGCAAGCAGGCGATCGCGATCGGCCTCTCCGAAGCGCGCCGCGAGGGCAAGAAGGTGCCGCCGAAGAAGTCGTCGAAGAAGAAGTCGAGCAAACGGAAGAGCACGAAGAAGCGGAAGTCGTCAAAGAAGCGGAAGTCGAAGAGATAGCATCGGGCGGCTCCGTGTGCCCGCCTCGTCATGGGCTTCACGCACCGTCATTCCGGGATGGTCCGAAGGACCAGACCCGGAATCTCGAGATTCTTAGGTGCGCAATTGCGCACCGTAGTTCGGTGCTGTGCGCCGCCCCGGAATGACGGCAGCCAGCTGGTTGCCAGTATGATTAACCCGCCTTCCGCTGCCTTGCCGATGACCGGTGCGCTTTCTTCGCGGAACGCCGGTGCGACGTCCGCCGCCGCGCCGGGGCATGGGTTGCGCGTTTTGCCGCCCCTCTGCCCAGGCTCTGCTTCAGCGCATCCATCAGGCTGACGACATTGCTCGGCCGTTCCTCAGCCGGCGCGATCTTGATCGGCTTGCCGGCCGCCTTGCGCCGCACCAGCGCCTTCAAGGCTTCCTCATACTCATCCTTGAACGACGAGGGATCGAAATGCGCGGCCTTGCTGTCGAGGATGTGCCGCGCCAATTCGATCATGTCCTTGGTGATCTTCGGCGTCTTGATGTCGTCGAGATAGTCTTCCGCCGCGCGGACCTCGTACGGGTAGCGCAGGGTGGTCGCGAGCAGGCCCTTGCCCCAGGGCTGGATCGCCAGCACATGCTCGCGGTTGGTGAGCACGATGCGGGCCAGCGCCACCCGACCCTGGTCCTTCATGGCATCGCGAATGACGGCGAAGGCGTCGAGGCCGACCTTTCCGTCGGGCGCGACATAATAGGGGCGATTGATATAGCGCTCGTCGATCTCCTCCTTTGGCACGAAGCTGTCGATGTCGATGGTATGCGTGCTTTCGATCTGGATCGACTCGAGCTCCTCCTTCTCGATCTCGATGTACTCGCCCTTGCTACGCTCATAGCCGCGCGCCTTCTGGTCGCCGTCGACGACATCGCCGGTCTCGGCGTCGACCATCTGCTGCTTCAGCCGGTGGTCGGTCTCCTTGTTGATGAGATGGAAGCGGGTTTTTGCCGCGCTGGTCGTGGCCGGGTAGAGCACGACGGGGCAGCTCACCAGGGACAGCTTCAGCGATCCCTTCCAATAGGCGCGGGGAGCCATTGCGATCTCCGAGAATTTTCAGCCTTTTACCGGCTTTTCAGCACAGCGCTCGGAACCCCAACGAGGGGCCGAGGGTTTTGGTTCCGGGAGGCGATTGGCGCGTGATAGGGTTTTGCGCCAAGGCAACAAGAAAGCCTAGCCAAAAGGGCGACAGAGAAAGATCGATCGTGCTGCTCAGGGATCTCTCCACCTATCGTAAGAAGCGGGATTTCGAGAAGACGGCCGAGCCGTCGGGCGAGACCAGGGTCGCTCCCTCGAAACGCCGGCGGTTCGTTATCCAGAAACACGCGGCGACGCGGCTGCACTATGATCTCCGGCTGGAATTCGATGGCGTCTTCAAGTCCTGGGCGGTGACGCGCGGGCCTTCGCTGGATCCGCATGACAAGCGGCTCGCCGTCGAGGTGGAGGACCATCCGCTCGACTATGGCGATTTCGAAGGCACCATTCCGAAAGGGGAATATGGCGGCGGCACGGTGATGATCTGGGACCGCGGCTACTGGGAGGGTGACGATCCCGAGCGCGGCTTCAGGAAGGGCGATCTCAAATTCACCCTCGAGGGCGACAAGCTGCACGGCAGCTGGGTGCTGGTGCGCATGCGCAATGACCGCACCGGGGGCAAGCGAACCAATTGGCTCCTGATCAAGCACCGTGACGACTACGCGCGCGAGGGCGAGGAGAACACGATCCTGGACGAGGACCGCTCGGTGGCCTCGGGCCGGAGCATGGAGGAGATCGCGGCAGGCAAGGGCCTCGCGCCGAAGCCGTTCATGCTGCCCAAGACCAGCCGCGGCAAGAAAGACGCGGTTTGGCATTCCAGTCGCGGTGACGCTGCCGACGCCAAACCGGCGACGAAAGCGACCGTGAAGGCCGCGGCCAAGCTGACCGAAAAGCCGAAGAAGGTGGCGGCGATGCCCGACTTCGTCCCGCCCGAGCTCTGCACGCCGGTGGACGAGCCGCCAGGCGGCGAAGGCTGGGGTCACGAGATCAAGTTCGACGGCTATCGCATCCAGCTTCGTGTCGAGGACGGCGAGGTCAGCCTGAAGACGCGCAAGGGGCTGGACTGGACGGCGAAGTTCGGCGCCATCGCCAAAGAGGCCGCGGCGCTTCCCGATGTCATCATCGACGGCGAGGTTGTCGCGCTGAATGTCGGCGGCGTGCCGGATTTTTCCGCGCTGCAGGCCGCGATTGCCGAGGGCAAGACCGACAAGCTCGTCTTCTTTGCCTTCGACCTGCTGTTCGCGCAAGGAATGGATCTGCGCCGACTGCCGCTCACCGAACGCAAGGCGCAACTGAAGCAGCTGTTGGGTACCAAGGCAAAATGCATTCGCTATGTCGAGCATTTCGAGGAGGATGGGGAGACGGTGATGCAATCGGCGCGGCAATTGTCGATGGAAGGCATCGTCTCCAAGCGGCTCGCCGCGCCGTATCGCTCGGGCCGCTCGGAGAGCTGGACCAAGACCAAGGCGCGGCCGGGCCATGAGGTGGTGCTCGGAGGATACAAGACCACCAACGGCAAATTCCGTTCGCTGCTCGCCGGTGCCTATCGCGACGGACATCTCGCCTATATCGGCACGGTCGGGACCGGCTTCGGCCAGGACACGGTGAAGCGGATCATGCCGGCGCTGAAGGCGGCGGAGTCGAGCGAGCGTCCGTTCGGCGGCAAGAACGCGCCGCGCAAGACGCGCGACGTGCATTGGCTGAAGCCCGAGCTCGTGGCGGAGATCGAGTTCGCGGGCTTTACCGGCGACGGCAACATTCGCCAGGCCGCCTTCAAGGGCCTGCGGCAGGACAAGCCGGCGAGCGAGGTGAGAGTAGAGGAGCCGGTCTTGACCAGAGTGGCCAGGCCCGTCGGGCGCGGGAGCGCGACAGCGCCGAGCGCGGCTCGCGCGCCCGCGCGCGCGGGGCAGGCGAAATCATCCGAAGTGATGGGCGTCGTCATCTCAAAGCCGGACAAGGAGCTGTGGCCGGACGGCGGCGACGGCGAGCCGGTAACGAAGCTCGATCTCGCGCGCTATTTCGAGGCGGTCGGCGAGTGGCTGATCCCGCATATCAAGGGCCGGCCCTCCTCGATCATCCGCGGCCCGGATGGCATTCACGGTGAATGTTTCTTCCAGCGCCATGCCATGCAGGGCACGCCAAAATTCCTCGAACTGGCAAGAGTTTCCGGCGATCGAAAACCATACCTGCAGATCGATCAGATCGAAGGCCTTGCGGCGGTCGCCCAGATCGGGGGGCTTGAGCTGCATCCGTGGAATTGCGCGCCTTATGCCTATGACACGCCGGGACGGCTGGTGTTCGATCTTGATCCCGCGCCCGAAGTCGATTTCGCGCAGGTGGTGTCCGCCGCCAAGGAGATGCGCCAGCGCTTGGTCGATGTCGGCATGGAGAGCTTCTGCAAGACCACCGGCGGCAAGGGCCTGCATGTGGTGGTACCACTGCTTTACGGCGCCAAGGACAAGGTCAACTGGAAAGAGGCAAAAGGCTTTGCGCAGGCCGTCTGTCAGTGGATGGCGAACGATTCTCCCGAGCAGTATCTGCTGAACATGTCCAAGCAGAAACGCAAGGGGAAGATTTTCCTCGATTATTTGCGTAATGACCGCATGTCGACGGCGGTTGCGCCACTGTCGCCGCGCGCCCGCGAGGGCGCCACCGTCTCGATGCCGCTCACCTGGGCGCAGGTGAAAGGCGATCTCGATCCGAAGCGCTACACGTTGCGATCGGTGCCGGCGCTGTTGGCCAAGAGCAAGGCCTGGCAGGGTTATGACGAGGCGTCGTCGTCGATAAAGGCGGCGATCAAGAAGCTTGCGGAGAAAGCGGGATAGTTGCGTGTGCAGGTCGTCCTCCGCGGAAGCGGATCACCAATACGCGCCGGCCACTCGGCTCAAGCACACCGCCTCTGCAATACTGGATCACCCGCTTTCGCGGGTGATGACGTCCGAGCAAGGCTGGAGAGCTGCGCGCAAAGTCGGAACGCCGCTCAAATCCGTCCCATCAGGATCAGGATCAGCAGGATGACGATCACGACCCCGAGGCCGCCGCCGCCGTAATAGCCGGTGCCGTAGAATGGACCTCCGCCAATGCCGCTGAAGCCACCGAGCAGGGCGATGATCAGGATGATCAGGATGATCGTTGCAATCGACATAGAAGCTCTCCTCCAGCCCGTTTCGCGTGCGAGCTATCCAGGCGGGGCAACCGTGAGGAATGTTGAAGGTTCCGCTGTTGCGACGCGATAATTCGGTTGTCGCGATCTTCTTTTGAACGCGGGTGGGATTACATCGAACAGCAATTGGAGGAGCTCATCGATGTCAGCACCGCTTGTGGTTTCGATTCCGCACAGATTGGGCCGCGAGGAAGCGACGCGCCGGCTCAAGGGCGGGCTGGCGCGCGCCGCCGCGAGCGTGCCCGTGCTGCAGGTCGACGAGGAGCGCTGGGAGGATAACAGGATGTTCTTCCGCGTGCGCGCCATCGGACAAGTGGCGAGCGGGCAGATCGATGTCGGCGATGATCATGTCCGCCTTGAAGTCATGCTGCCATGGCTGCTGCAGCGCTTTGCGCTGGCGGCGCAGGCGGCGATTCAGAAACGCGGTCAGCTGCTGCTGACGAAGAAGGAGTGACTCGATTGCCGCCGCGTTGCAGCAACGAAAGTCGGTGAGAAATGGGAGAGCTGTGGCGCGAATAAGCTTGTCGTTAAGAAAGCTCTGCGGATACTGAGATTCGCGCGGGGGGAGGGAACCGACCCATGAGTCGGCACGACATCCGCCGGGCCGTCCGGCCGTTCGATCCCGGACGGCCTTTCGCGTTTCAGGCGGTGATGCGATGCCGCACGGGTTTGCGCGTGGTTGCGGTGCGCGCTTTCAGAACGGCCACCGGCAACGCCGCAAACAGCGAGGCCAGCGGAAGCTCGCGGAAGTCGCTCCCTTCGACCGTCAATCCCTGCAGCCTGATGCTGCCTTCCAGCGTTTCCATCCGCGGCCAGACGCGGCCTGCCTGAGTGAACGGCGCCAGGCATCTGGCGACCGCGATGATTGCAGCCTCACGTCCGTGACGCCGCGCGAAGGCGATTACGTGCTCGCGATGCGGGCCGCTGACCTCAAGCGGCTGATAATCGCCTGACGTGAACAGCTCCGCCTGTTGGGTACGCAGCTTCAACAGATGCCGCGTCCAGGCGAGTTTCAGCTCGCCGCTATGCCAATCCTGCGCCAAGCGAGTCCACTCGGGGGTCTCGAGCACGGCCAGCTGCTTCGCGCGGCTTGCGAAATCGACCGGGCGGCGGTTGTCGGGATCGACAAAGGACAAATCCCAGAGCTCGGTGCCTTGATAGAAATCGGGCACGCCGGGCAGCATCGCCTTCAACGTCACCTGGCTCAGCGAGTTGAGCGCCCCGAGCAGCGCAAGGCGTCGCGCCAGCGCATCCAGCGTGCCGAGGAATTCGCTTGACCGCGCTGGATCGAGCATGCGCTCGATGAACAGCCGCAATCCTTCCTCGTAAGCCGCATTCGGGTTGAGCCAGCTGGTCTCCGCCTTGCCCTCGCGTGCCGCTTTCAGTGCGTAGGCCTGGAAGCGATCGGCGAAGTCCTTGTCTGTCTCGCCGACGGGCCACGCCCCGAGCAGCGCCTGGTACAGCATGTACTCTGCCGTCACCGATGGCGCACGCATCTCGCCGGCGATGACGAGATGCGGTGCGTTCAGGATCTTCCAGCGCGCAACAACGGCCGCCCATTCGTCCGATATCTCGGACAACGCCATCAGCCGCGCGCGGGCGTCCTCGCCGCGTTTGGTATCGTGGGTGGCTGTCGCCGTCATGCCGTGGGGCCATTCCCTGGCGCGCCGGGTCATCATCCCATGGAATGCATCGATCGAAAGCCCGTCGGACGCCGGATTGCCGCCGACCTCATTGAGTGCAAGCAGGCGGTGGTAGCGGTAGAAGGCGGTATCCTCGAGCGATTTTGCCATCACCGGTCCGGTGAATTGCTGCAGCTTCAGCGCAAAGCGCCGCACCCGCAGCGCGCTGTGCGGGGGCCTGCCCGGCTTGAGCAGGTCCATGGTGATGGTGTCGCGCAGGAAATCGAAAATGCCATCGTCAGCTGCGAACCACTCGGTGCGCGCGTGTTCAATCGTCCGCGAAATGAGTTCGCGGTCATGCGCGGTCGGGCCATGAGCCGTCAGATAGGTGCGATAGACCGGGAAGTGCAGGATATAGAGCTCCAGCGCCTGCCGCAGGCTGTCGGCTGAATAGTCCCGCGTCGAATAATGGCCGTCGGCGATGCGGGCGAGCAACCGGCTCAGCACGGTGAATTCGCTGGTCAGCAGCGTCTCCAGCACGCGCCGCTTGGCGGCCTTGAGCACGGGATCGAGGCGCGGCGGCGCGTTGCTGATCTGCCGCCAGATCTCGTCGAGTCGCCCAAGCCCGTTGGGCTCGATCAGCGCCTGCGTGATCGCGTTCATCCATTCATAGCCGGTCGTGCCATGCACGCCGGCAAAGGCCGGAAGTTTTTCGTTCTCGCCGAGGATTTTTTCGATCACGAGATAGAACGGTCTGGTGTCGCTACCTCGCGCGGTACGGATCAGGCGGCGCAGCCGCTGGCAATATTGTGCCGGATCGCGCAAGCCGTCGATATGATCGAGCCGCAGCCCCTGCAGCGTGCCATCCGCGATCAGGCGTGCAACCAGCCGATGCACGGCGGTGAAGGTGCCGGGGTCCTCCACCCGCAGGCCTGCCAGCGAGTTGACGTCGAAGAAGCGGCGGTAGTTGATGTCGCTGGAAGCGAGCCGCCAATGGCCAAGCCTGTAATGCTGGCGTTCGAGCAGATGGTGCAGCGCCAGCGTTTGCGCGGGCCGGTCGACGCCGGCGCGGTAGGCAGCAAGCCCGCGTTCGATCATGTCAGCTGCGCCTGGGATCTCTCTCAGCTCCGCCTTGAAGGCCGGCGCCTCCTTGCGATTGGGATGGCGCAGTCCGGTGTAGCGGGAGGCGAGTGTGAGCATCCGCGCGCCGGCCTGGCTATCCTCGCCGCCCGCTTCCTTGACGATCACACGCAGCATTTCGCCATAACGTTCCGGCGCGATCGGCAGGCGATGCTCGTAATACCAGCAGGAGAAGCTGCCTTCGCCGGCGTTGTAGCGCAGCTTGATCTCGCCGCTTTCCAGGGCTTCTCCGTACGACACGCCGAGGATCGGCAGCAGCACTCCGCCCCGGGCGCGATGCGGCAGCTGGTCCCAATCGATGTCGAAGGAGATCGCATGCGGCGAAGCCTCGCCCCATTCCAGCACGTCGAGCCACCACGGATTGTCGTCGAAATGCACGCCGACATGGTTGGGAACGAAATCGAGAATCAGGCCGAGATCATGAGCTTTCAGCGCCGCGCTTAGCCGCGCAAACCCTTCCTCGCCGCCAAGCTCGGGATTGAGCTTGCTATGATCCGTGATGTCATAGCCGTGGGTCGAGCCGCGCCGCGCTTTCATGAAAGGCGAGGCATAGAGATGTGTGACGCCGAGCGCCTTCAAATAGGGAACGACCTCGGCGGCGCGGTCGAAGCCGAAATCCGCCGTCAGCTGCAGCCGGTAGGTGGCGAGCGGAAGCGCGGTCGGCATCTCATCCCCCGAGCCGCCAGAACACCGACCAGGCCGGAAGGTGTTCACCGGGCTCGCCGCCCCAGATCGGCGATCCCCGAGCTGGCGCTGGGGCCGCCGTCGCTGCGTGGCTGATGTCCTGCGATGACAGATTGGCGAGCAGATGCAGCGCGAGGCCATCGGCCATGGTCCAGCGTGCCCTCAGCAGCCCATCCTCACTGGCGTGCGCCTCGCCAAAGATGGCGCCGGCCAGCCGCGGCATGATCTCGCGCTGCCGCGTCTTCAACAGCCGCTGCACCAGCGCCAGCCGCTCCCGTCCCGCCGCTGAATTGATGGATTGCCAGTCGAGCACGGCGGACTGGAAGGTTACCGGCTCGAGCGGATCCGGCACCTCGTTGCCATAGCGTGCATAGGCCCAGGCATATTCGCTGCGGCGGCCGCGGCGCACCGCTTCGGCGAGCTCACCATGAAAATCGCAGAAAAACGGGAACGGCGCCCTGGATCCCCACTCCTCGCCCATGAACAGCATCGGCGGCATCGGTGCCAGCAATGTGACCGCAAGAGCCGCCTCGATCGGCTTCGCGGCAGCGAGTGCCTCCAGGCGATCACCAAGGGCGCGATTGCCGATCTGGTCGTGGTTCTGCAGGAAATTGACAAAGGCGGTCGGCGCCAGATGGCCACTCGCCTCGCCGCGCGGCTTGTTGCCCCAGAAGGTGGATGTCTCCCCTTGATAGACGAAGCCGGAGCTGAGCGAGCGCACCAGCGCGGTGAGCGGCGCGGGATAGTCGCCGTAATAGCCCTGGTGCTCGCCCGTCAGTAGCACGTGCCAGGCATGGTGATAATCGTCGTTCCACTGCGCGCGATATTTGCCGCGCGGCGGACCTTCGGCCGGCTCAAGCAGGCTCGCAACGTTGTCGCCATTCTCCAGCACGAGATGAATGTGCCGACCGGTCTGGTCCGCGAGCCGCCCTACTGCTTCAGAGAGCTCGCGCAGCACGGGCACGTCACCAGGCGCGGCGACGATGTGATTGGCGGCATCGAACCGCAAACCGTCGAAGCGATAGTCGAAGAGCCAGTGCAGCGCATTCTCGATCGCGAAGTCGCGCACCTGCCGGACGCGATAGTCGATCGCGCTGCCCCAGGGCGTGTGCGCCTCGGTGAAGAACGTCGGCGCGTAGCGCCCGAGATAATTTCCTTCGGGGCCGAAGTGATTGTAGACCACATCGAGGAACATCATCAGCCCGCGCTGATGCGCGGCGTCGATCAGCGCTTTGAGATCGTCGGGCCGGCCATAGGCGCTGTCGGGCGCGTACCACAACACGCCGTCATAGCCCCAGTTGCGGGTGCCAGCAAAATCGGCCAGCGGCATCAGCTCCAGCGCGGTGATCCCGGTGTCGACGAGATGATCGAGCCTGTCGATCATCGCCCGATAGGTCCCCTCGCGCGTGAATGTACCGACATGGGTTTCGATCAGAACCGTCTCGTGCCAGGGTCGTCCGCGCCACTCTGTCGCCCGCCATTGGTAGCGCGCGTGGTCGATCACCTCGCTCGGCCCGTTGACGTCCTCCGGCTGGAAGTCGGAGGCTGGGTCGGGCACGTCGATCTCGTCATCGATGCGGAATTTGTAGCGTGTGCCGGCGCGTGCCGCGGCGATGTCCGCGACGAACCAGCCATCGTCGCGCCGCTGCATCGGATGCGTCTGGTCGAGCATCAGATCGACGCGCGTGGCGGCAGGTGCCCATAAGCGGAACGTCGCGCCGGTGTCGGTCAGGCTTGCGCCGAACTGCCGCATCCTCATGTCCGGCCCATGAAGGCGAGGACCGAGCGGGGCGGTGCCTTGGTGTCAGCACCGAACTCGAAATCGACGGCGACCTGCTTCGCTTCCGTTGTGTTCAGCACCTGTCGCCAGCTCTTGTATTCGGTCATTTTCGGCAGCTTGAACGGGATTTCCTCAGGCGCGGCATTCAGAACGATAAAGATCGGGCGCTGTCCTGGTTCCAGCGGACCCAGCACATAGGCGAGAAAACGCCCTTCCGGAAACTTCCAGTCCTCTTCCTTCATCTCCTCCGCGTCGGGCCGCAGCCATAGCACACCGTAAGATCCGTCGGCGCGCCGTCCATCGAGCCAGCGGCGAGCGCGGATTTGCGGAAAACGGCGCCGCAGCTCTGTCATGTGTCCGACAAAGGTGGTGAGGTCTTCACCTTCCTTGCCCAGTGCGTCCCACTTCACCCAGCCGACCTCGTTGTCCTGGCAGTAGGCGTTGTTGTTGCCGAACTGGGAATTGCCGACCTCATCGCCGGCGAGGACGAGCGGCAGGCCCTGCGCAAGCAACAGGCAGGCGAGCTGGTTCTTGCGCAGCTGCCGGCGCAGGCCGATGATTTTCGGATCATCGGTTGGCCCCTCCACGCCGCAATTGTTGCTGTGGTTGTCGTTGGAGCCGTCGCGATTGTCCTCGCCATTGGCCTCATTGTGCTTCTGGTTGTAGCTGAAGAGATCAGCCAGCGTGAACCCGTCGTGCACGGTGATATGGTTGATGCTGGCGCGCTGGGTGCGGCCGTCATGCCGGAAGATGTCCGAGGAGCCGGTCATCCGTCCGGAGATCTCGCCGATCAGGCTGCCTTCGCCGCTCCAGTAGCGCCGCATGGCGCTGCGGTAGCGGTCGTTCCACTCCGACCATTGCGATGGAAACGCGCCGACCTGGTACCCCCCGAGCCCGAGATCCCATGGCTCGGCGACGAGCTTGACCTGCGCCAGCACCGGGTCCTGGCGCACGGCGGTGAGGAAGGACGAGTTGCGGTCGAAGCCGTTGGCGCCGCGGCAGAGCGTGGTGGCGAGATCGAAGCGGAAGCCGTCGACATGGCAGACCTCGACCCAGTAGCGGAGCGAATCCATCACCATCTGCAGCACGCGCGGATGGGTGAGATTGACCGAGCTGCCGCAGCCGGTGAAGTCGTCGTAGTAGCGCGGGCTTTCGGGCTTCAGCCAGTAATAGGACGCATTGTCGATGCCGCGAAATGACAGCGTCGGGCCGAGGTGGTTGCCCTCGGCGGTGTGGTTGTAGACCACGTCGAGCAGTACCTCGATGCCGGCATCGTGCAGCCGCGCCACCGTGGTGCGGAAGGCGTCGAGGGGGTTG
>DASREP010000090.1:0-6946 GCA_035652015.1 Bradyrhizobium sp.
CCGCTTCGATAAAAAGTCGGTTGTCACGACCGCGGCCGCCGGGGTCACCGACTTTACCCGGCAACTCTGGGGCAATCCGCTCCCACTGCGCGTCGTTCAACATCATTCGAATCAAGGCTGGCCCCCATTTTTCAGCCTTGAGTCAACTTTCTACCGATTTGGGAATCCTGTCTGTAAACAGGCCTTAGAGCATGATCCGGAAAAGTGTGAAGCGGTTTTCCGAACAGATCATGCTCAATCAAAGAGCTAAAGCGCGATGACGATTCATCCCAATCTCATCGCGCTTTAGCCCGGCTGCCGGCCTGCGGCAGATCTTCGGCCGCAATGCCGGCGGCGTCGGCCGCAGCTGGGCTACCGCAATCGCTCACCGCAACGCCTCGACATATCGCCGTGCCGCGTGTCCCAGCGCCGTCGCTGCCGACGTCAACTCGGCGACATCATGTCCGCTAAAGCCCAGGATGAACCCGTCCGCGCCGGTTGCCTTCAGCCGCGTCTCCGACAACAGCCAAGTCTCGACCTGCGCCGTGGCGCGGATCGCGGCGGCCGCATCAAGCGGCAGTCCGTCCGGCAGCAGCGCGAGCAGATGCAACCCTTGCTGCGGGCTGACAATCCTCAGCGCGCTGCCCGCAGCGCGCTGGAGTGCGGCAACAGTGACATCACGCGAATCGCGATAGCGGCGGCGCATGCGGCGAATGTGATCGGCGAGAAAGCCGTCCGCCATCAGGTCCGCGACCGCGCCCGCCATGAGGCTCGGCGGAAACCGGTCATGCCCTTCGCGCACAGCGATCACCCGATCGAGCGCCTCCGGCGACAGCACCATGTAAGCAAGCCGCAGCCCCGCACCGAGCAACTTTGAAAACGTGCCGAGATAGATCACGCGGTCGCCACCGCCAATGCCCGCAAGCGCGGTGAGCGGCGGGCCGCCATAGCGAAACTCGCTGTCATAATCGTCCTCCAGCAGCCACGCTTTGTTCGCGCGCGCCCATTCGACCAGTGCGGTTCGCCGCGCCATGGTCATGGTGACGCCGGTCGGAAACTGGTGCGACGGCGTGACATAGGCGGCCTTCGCGGCGAGGCTGCGCTTCTCGCCGGCGCGCACGTCGAGCCCGTCCGCATCGACCGGGACCGGCACGACCTTGAGGCCGGCCCGCGTCAGCGTGCGGCGGGCAATGGGATAGCCGGGGTCTTCCATCCAGACCGCGTCACCCGCCTGCAGCAACGCCTCCACGCACATCCGCATGCCCTGCTGAATGCCGTTGATGATGACAACACAATCGGGATCGCAGATGAAGCCGCGGCTGGCGCCGAGATAGCGCGCGATCTCGGCACGCAGGGTCGCATCGCCGCGCGGGTCGCCATAGCCGAACGCAGCGGCGTCCGTCTTCATGATGCGGCGGCGTGTCGCACCCGCCAGCCGCCGCAGGAGTTGCGGGTCGGCGTAGGTCTTGCCAAGCGCGAACGGCTTGGTGGCTGATGGCTTGATGCTGCGCGGCGCTGCCGTGAGCGGCCTCGTGTTGCGCGCAGGCGCGGGCAGCGTCGCTACAAAGGTACCGGAGCCGGTGCGCGCCTCCGCAAGGCCGTCGCTCTGCAGATGCTCATAGGCGATGACGACGGCGTTGCGCTTGACGCCGAACTGCAGGGCCAGCGCGCGCGTCGACGGCAGCCGCAGCCCGGCCGCGAGGCGGCCATCGAGGATGGCGCTGCGCAGGCCGCCATAGACCTGCAGCGCCTGGTTGCCCACTGAGCGATCCAGCCGCAGCGGCAGGTCGAGCGATGCACCGCGGCTTTTCGAAGTGGTCGGCATGATCAGCCTAAAATTGGACCTCGCGCCGACCACTTTATCCGTGGCTTTGAAGGGGCTCAACGTCGGAGAATGAGATGTCAGGCGAGAATTTGGCGAGCTACCCCGTCGACGAGATCAACCGGGTGCGGCGGCTGCACGAGCGCGGCCGCTACGACGTCGAGACCGTGCACCGGCTGCTCGACTCGGCCGCGCTCTGCCATGTGTCCTATGTCATCGACGGCCAGCCCTACTGCACGCCGACGCTGTACTGGCGCGAGGGATCGCGGCTCTTTTGGCATGGCAGTAGCGCCAGCCGGATGCTGCGCAATCTCTCGGAGGGCGAGCCGGCGTGCCTGACCGTGACCCAGCTCGACAGCCTCGTGCTCGCCCGCTGCGGCTTCAACCACTCCGCCGATTATCGCTCGGTGATGGCTTTCGGCCATGCCAGGCTGATCGAAAGCCAGGAGGAGAAGGAGCGTGCGCTCACCATGATGGTCGACCGCCTCTTCCCCGGCCGCACCGCGCAGCTGCGCCAGAGCACGAAGCAAGAAATCAAGGCAACCGCCGTGATCACCATGGAGATCGAGCGTGCCTCGGCCAAGATCCGCAGCAAGGGCGTCGGCGACGACGAGGGAGACTATGCGCTGCCGATCTATGCCGAGCGCGTGCCGATCAACATGGTGCTGGGCGCGCCGGAGCCGTGCAGGCGGCTGCTGCCGGGTGTCGCGCGGCCGGAGAACCTTGCGCCATACCGCGAGGGACGGAAGCTGGAGGATGCGCTGCGCGAGGCCTATGGCATCGCGTATGCGGACGTGGTGGGCGGATAGCTACGAGCGCGCTGCGCGAAATTGTGCCCTCGCCCATCGCAACCGGGGTTTACCCCGGTTGCGCATCGTTGAATGCGCAAGTCGGGCAGGCCCGACTTGCGGTTGGAGAGGGCAGCTCCGCTGGTAGACACGAACGCGCTTGGGCGAGGGGTTGTCGCCGCGGGTACAGCTCTCGCGCCAACTGTCTCTCGCATTCGCGGAGAGAGACCCCTCATCCGTCGCGAACTTCGGTCGCGCCGCCTTCTCCACAAGGGGAGAAGGGAAGTGGAGCTCGCGGCGAGACAAGACAAGAAACCGGATGCTTACCTGACCGCCGTCCCGCCAACATTCCACCCGCGTCCGCCTTCGCCGAAAATCTCATGGCCGGTTGCGGTCACCGCGACTGTATCCTCGAGCTTGATGAAGCCGCGCTTTGGATGCCTCATGGTGGTTTCGACCGAGATCACCATGCCGGGCTCGAGCGGACGCTCGGCATCGGTTGCGTCATAGCGCACGGGACCCGATGCGGTTAGACGCGGCGCCTCGTGACTGACGAGACCCATGCCATGAGCGAGGAACTCGGTGTTGTCGCGCTGGCTGATCTCCTTCAGCGCGCGTTCGGCCGCGGTGTAGATCACCCCACCCATCGCGCCGGGCTTTATGACGGCAAACGCGGCCCGCTGCACGGCTTCGATCTCGGCGAGCAGATCCTTCAACTCCTGGTCCGGCTCGCCCAACACCGCCATGCGCGCGAGGTCGCCGATATAGCCATGGTAATTCCCGCCGGAATCGAGCGACAGCACGTCGCCCTGTTGCCAGCGCTGCTCGGACGGGGCACGGTTGTGGCTCGCGCCTGACGCGAGCAGGCAGTATTCGAAGGTGAGCCCGCGCTTCACTTCCGCCATTTTGAGCGCATCGAACAGCTGCCGCTTGGTCGTGGCGGGACCGTGATGGGCGATCACCTCGAGCATGGATTCGATCACGAGATCGGAGGCCGTGCGCAGCTTTTCAAGCTCAGCCGGCGTCTTCACCGCGCGCAGCCGTTCCAGCACGAACAGCGCATCCTTGATCTCGCTGTCGGGAAAGGCATCCTGCAAGGCGCGGCCGGCATCCATCGGCAGGAAAGCCGCTTCGACACCGATGCGCTTTGCCGGCACGCCGCTTGCGCGGATCACTTGCGCGGCGGTTGCGATCGCATCGACGCTGCCATGGCTTGAGGTGCGCACCTCCGGCACCCAGGGCCGCACCACCTCGCGCTGATGCGTCTCAAGGCGATGGCCGACATAGCCGGCCTTGTCGGGCGCGCCCTTTGCATAGATCACGACCGGCAGATAACGGCTGACGCCGAGCGCATCCATGTAATCGAAGAAGATCGCACGCTCGACATCGAGCAGATATTGCACATTGTGCTTGGACGTGGCGAGCAGCAGGTCCAGGCCCGCTTCCTCCATCAGGCGATCGAGCTTGTTTGTATCGAAGGGAATGGCACGGGAAGCCGTTCTGGTCTGGACGCTGTCCTGCATGATGCGTTTCCTTGATCTTGTTGTGACGACCCTTGTTCTGACGACCCTTGTTCCGAGCACGCGTGTTCTTAGGACGCTTGTTCTGTGGACGCTTGGGCACAAGACCTATGACGGTGTCGGGCGCGCTGCAACGCTCTCCTCTTCCCGCCAAGATGAAAGACGACCGCTTCCGCAGCTTTCGGCGGGTTCCGGCATATCCAACGCGAGCGGGGTGCCATGAGTTTCGACCCCAATGCGGCGCGCCTCGGCATCCGTCCCCGCGACACCAGCCGGCCGGCGTGCGCAGGCGGCCGACCTGCTGCTGCCGACGCTTTAGTCAGTTCAGCGAAGGCCCGTCGACACCCGACATGCGCGAAGCGATGCAGCTCGCGCACGAGCTTGACCGCACGCTGCCGGAGCCCGCCGGCGGATTGCTCAGGCATGACTGAGCTTGACTCAAGCGGACGCCGCCCGGGTCGATGTCTTTGCCGGCTCCTTGCGCGACAGCCACGCGGAAACGCGTTTCCAGCTGACGTCGAGCGTCGTCGCGCCGATGAAAAGCCCGAGATGCCCGCCGGGCGCGATCTCGCTTGCGATCGATCCTGGCGGCGTACCGAGCAGGGATGCGGTCGCCATGGCCTGCGCCTGCGGCACGACCTCATCGTCGCGGCCGGCGAGCAGGAAGACCGGGGTGGCCAGCTTGTCCAGCTGCAACTCGCGCCCCAGCGCAACGAAGGTCCCTTTCGCCAGCCGGTTTTCCCTGAAGATCTTCTCCACCGTCTCGAGATAGAAGACGCCGGGAAGGTCCAGCGTCTCGGCGTGCCAGTGCGCGAAACGTTCACGCAGGGCTTGCGCCTCGGCGTCCTCGGCGGAGAGACGTCTCTGCAGCGCGGTCTCCATGTCAGGGTTGGCGCGCCAGAGACGGATGAGGTCGGTGCCGCGCACCAGGCCACCACCGCTCGCCACCAGTCCTTCGAACGTGCCGATCGCGGCACGGGCCACCATCTGCGATAGTTCGGATTGGACCGAGATATCGACGGGCGTGCCGACCAGCACCAGCCGGCGCACCTTCTCAGGAAACCGCGCGGCATAGAGCAGCGACATCCAGCCGCCCTGGCAGAGACCGATCAGGTCGAGCGGCGGGCCGATCTCGTCGACCGCGACATTGAGATCGGCGAGATAGTTGTCGATGGCGAGATAGCGCATGTCAGGCGAAGCCGAGCGCCAGTCGGTCAGGTAAAGCCGGTTCACACCGCCGCGCTGGAGCGCCTCGACGATGCTGTGGCCGGGGGCAAAATCGGCGATCAGCGCGCGATGCAGCGCATAGGGCGCGCAAATCAGCGCCGGATGCCCGCGCTCCCGACGGGAAAAATCCCGCAGAACGAAGGTTGCGAGTTCCAGGGCGATCTTATTGGGCGTGGTCCAGGCCAGGCTTGACGCACCGCGCTGGTCGCGCGGACCGCGGTCCATCCACCACAAACAGGCATCCATCGCCAGCCGCGTCGCGGCGAGCGGCCAGAGCATGGGATCACCGGGCCAAGTCTTGTTTGGCCCGCTCTGCTCCGCGGGGAGATCAGGCTCATGCGCCACATGGAACTCCATCAGGTCCAGCCAGCCGGCGGACTTTAGCTCGCTCTGGCGGGAAGTGAAGGCGCGAATTTCAGCCGATCGGCGCGCACCTCGTCACGACAGGTCGCTCACCCGTGCGTTGCTTGCGGCCTTGGGTCGCCGATCCGGCGCTCCGGCTGGCCAGGCGCGCATCGCGAGACGGCCGATCTCGTGGAGCTTCTCGCGCGACGCGCCGTCGCGGGCCTGCACGGCAAATCCGCGGGCGATCGCGCTGTAGTAGGCAGCCAGCATGTCGCAGTCGGTATCGGCCGGCACGTCGCCATCTGCGATGCCCTTGCGCAAGCGTGCAGCCATGGCGCTCTCCGAGAAGGCGCGATGCTCGGCCATCATGTCGCGGATGTTCTTCATGCCCGGCGAGCAATGCGTGCCCGCCAGCGAAATCATGCAGCCAAGCGGATGATCGCCGCGGGTGAATTCTTCCGCGGTTGCCGCCAATAGCAGCGCGAAGGCGGTCCTTGTATCCGTCGAGGGGTCATTGAGGATGGCGAAGAACCAGTGGCCGGCCCATTCCAGGTAGTGCTGCGTGGCCTCGCAATACAGCGCCTCCTTGCTGCCGAACGAGTTGTAGAAACTGGACGCGCTGATTCCCATCGCGGCGATCAGGTCGTCGAATGACGTGCCCTCATAGCCGCGTTCCCAGAACAGCTTCATCGCCGCGTTCAGCGCCTTGCCCCGGTCGAATACCGCCGGCCGCCCGCGTCCCCGCTTGCCGGCTTCAGGCTTGCCGCCTTGAGCTTTCTTCCCTGTAATTATTTTTGGTGTCATCGCTCCAATAATCCTTGAACGGCGCCTCCCCGGATTTATATGCCGTCTCACCATATTGGAGCTCCCCCTCCAAATATCAACCCCGCGTAGACGCTTTCCGCATCTCCAATGACCACGACCGACTACGACCATCTAGACATTTTGGAGCGGCGGCGCGAGCGCGCGGGAGCGAAGGCGGCTGTGCGGCCGCCACCGATTTTCGAACGGCTTGGCAAGGCCTCACCGCCACACTCATCGACAGCCTCATGGACACTCTCATGGACCAGATCACTGATCATTCGAAGCTCGAACGCGAGCCGCTTGACGAACCCGCGCCGCGGCGGCGACGCGGATTTATCTGGAGGACGGGCGCGGTGAGCGCCGTGGTCGCGCTCGGCTTCCTGTTCGCCTATCTCGGCTTCGGACCGCACAAGGCAAACCAGGCCGCGGCGGTGCCGACCCCGGCTCCGCAGGTGACGGTG
>DASREP010000091.1:0-31837 GCA_035652015.1 Bradyrhizobium sp.
CCGAGCGCATGCAAAGCCGACAGACCGGCGAGCGGACGGGGTCAAGGCCGTCAGCCGCCGAAGGCGGTGGCGCGTCCAGCGCCAGCCTTGAGGCCGGCCGCTCGGCGGTCTACTTCAACACAGTTGCTCCTCGGTGAACCATCTCGTTTGCCACCGTCACCGCCGCGATGCGCAAGCATCGTCGGCAGCTTGACGCCAGAGCGTTGGGGCGCCAGGACCACACGATTTCGCCGTACGCGGAGCGTGCCGCTCGTCGAACGGCATCTCAGCGTCCACCGCATTCCAGCCCGCGTAAGTGACGATCGCGATACGCCCCTCGATTCTGGGCTTGAACAAAACGGGAACATAAGGGAAGATTGGGAGCGGGTCAAGAGGGGCGCGAGAGAGTGTTTGAAGATGTCTCGGTCCCTGAAGCGCAAGGGATTTAGCAGTATCGCCTTCCGAATCTCGAGATTCTGCACGGTGCTTCGAGCCATTTCGCGGGGGATACACGGACTCGATTATTGCCCATGTTGTCATTTTCGTGGTTTGTTCTTTGTACACAACTACCGGGTGATGAAATGGCAGGTAAGCAAGAAGGCTATACTGTCTCTGTCGATGGCCCAGATCATAAGTTCAAGCGCTCTATCGACGAAGCTACCGCGATTAGTATTCTGAACCTTGTTACGAGTGGCGTGCTGCTAGCCAGCGGGGCCAGCAATGGTTCTGTTCCAAGCGCGCTTGGTAGCATTTCCGGAATGCCCTCAGGCGAAGCAAGATCAGCAGCAGGACAAACCATAAAGCAATTTGTGACGGCTAAGAGACCGGAAACCCAGTATGAGCGGGTTGCTTGTCTTGCTTACTATCTGACCCATGTCAGCAATACACCAAGGTTTAAGACGCGGGACATAACCGCAGCCAACACTTCCGCCGCCCAACCAAAGTTGTCCAATCCCTCACAAGTTGTCGGCGATACGACCAAGACTTACAAATACCTTTCCAGTGCGGGGAAGGGGGCCAAGCAAATCACCGCGCTTGGGGAGGCGGTCGTTGAGGCCCTGCCAAATCGCGAGGCGGTCGCGGCGGCGATTGCCAGCCATAAGCCAGCCACAAGTCGAAAGCGCACGACGAAAAGGAAGAAGTGAATGACGTCTTATGCTTGACCAAATTGTATCAGGTCTAAAGGCGCACTTTCCAGACAGGCTCGTCGACGAACTGGTGTCGGCCTATCAGGAAGCGAAACATAACTTCTTTCTTGGCGGATTGCGACTGAGCGCAGTCGAGGGAGGGCGCTTCTGCGAGGCGGCTATGCGGATGCTTGAATACGCAACGACTAAGAAATTCACAGACCTGGGACGGATGATTGGTAGCGACAAGTTATTCGAGACTTTGTCAAATTACCCGAAGACTCAGTTTCCTGAGAGCATTCGCGTACATATTCCGCGAGCCATTCGTGTCGTCTATGACATTCGGAATAAACGCGATGCTGCACATCTCGCTGATGATATCGATCCGAATTTGCAAGATGCGACACTTGTCGTGTCCAATTTGGATTGGATACTTGCGGAATTCATCCGCCTTTATCACCGGGTAAGCGCGGACGAGGCAACGAAAATCATCGAGGGTCTAGTCACGCGCAAGGTGCCGGTCGCCGAAGATTTCGATGGCTTCCTCAAAGTGCTCAATCCAAATCTGTCTGCCTCCGCCTATGTCCTCGTCTTGCTTTACGAGCGCGGCGCAGACGGTGCGACCTTTTCTGAGCTAGAACGATGGGTTCGACCAACAATGCGGTCCAACTTACGCCGTACGCTCCGAAAGATGGTCGATGATGACGCCTTTTTGCACGAGCAAGACGAAGGAAGATTCTTGTTGACGAAGTTGGGGCGACAAGAAGTAGAGCGACGCAACCTTCACCGTATCGAGTGATTGGCTACTCTTACCTCGCGCGGGGCGAGTTAAATGAGTGTCTTGGATCATTTTCGAGCGCGGCTGGTGCGGCTCATCCGAGCACGATCAGTAGTTCAAGAAGATGTTGAGATCAAATTTCCCGTAGAGTTTAAGATCGAAGCAACGCCGCTTTCGCTCCAGGCAAAGAGCCGAAGTAAGGAGCAATGGAAGCAGCAAGTCCGAGAAGCCTCAAAAGTGGCTGTGGGGCAGTCCACTTGGGCCACTTCTTCGCCTGTTTTCGTTACAATCTATTATTTTCCTGATGGCCGTATGCAGGGCGATGTTGATAACATAGTGAAGAATATCCTCGATGGAATGAAAACGTGCGTCTACTTAGACGATCGGCAGGTGCAACGAGTACTAGTCCAAAAATTCGAAAGCGAGGCGGGGGTATTTGCATTCGATAACCCGACGCCGGCGCTGAGCGAAGCGGCCGACACGGAGCCACCTGTGGTCTATATTCGCGTTGACAATGACAGCAGCTTAGATGGTTAGCGTAATGGTCGATCTGGTCGAAAAGGCAGAAGCAGATATTCTTCGCGCTTTGCGAAGTCGGTACGAAAAGGAAGGCTTCACTTTTTGGCCGCATCCTTCGCGCGACATCGTGCCTCCCTTCCTGGGAGATTATCGGCCAGACGCATTGGCGCTCTCCAAGGATAAAGGCTCTGTCGTTATTGAAATTAAAGCCCGGCGAGCTGGAAGTGGAGATCGGCAGTTAGCTCAGATTGCTCGCCTGGTTGAACAGCAGCCAGGTTGGACGTTTCGCGTCTACTATGCACCAAACTTTTCGCAACCCGCGTACAAGGCTCCCTCAAAAGCCGGCGTTTTGGGATTGGTGGCAGAGGTTAAGGAACTCCAAAAAGCAGGCTTCATGCGCCCCGCATTCCTCATGGCTTGGAGTGCGCTAGAAGCGTTCACTCGCGCTCTACATGCTAGGGAGGCAAACTCTGAGCGACCGATGATGCCAAGTGAGATGATCGGTTGGCTGTCGCAGTCTGGCAACATCGACGCTCCAACGGAGCGAATGTTGCGGAGTATGGTCCGCACACGAAATGCGTTAGTTCACGGTGACTCCAGCGTCGAAATTGAGCCCTACCATATGATAGCGATGATTTCCGCTCTAGATGCTTTGAAAAAGGAGCTCGAGGACGAGTAGTGAGGCAGCCGCTTATAGAGATCCTCGAAAACCGAGCAGTCGTCCCGAACCGAGTGTGTCAGTCTATCGTGACCGTTTTTCCGGGCGAAGAGCCTGCTAGAACTGAGCCGCTCGCGCGATAACGTCTTTATTATCCTGCATCCCGATAGTGAGCGCGCATAGACTATCCCGCAGCTCAGGACAGCCCTACTTCCCCGCCTTGCCCACCTCAGCCGGCAAGCTCGACAACAACGCATGCAGCGTCATCAGCGTCGAATGATCCGCAACGCCATCCACCCGCTCCGGCCTGAAATGCCGCTGGAAGGCCGTCACCACCTCCATGGTCGGTCCGTCATACTTGCCTGACACCGGCACGGCGTAGCCGTACTTCGCGAGCGCCATCTGCAAATTCTTCACGTCGTCGCTGATGGTGCCGAGCATCAAGGCTTCGCCGCGCGCGATCGGGGCCGGTTGCACCCAGTGGCCAACGCCGGAATTGGCGAGGGAGTGCCAGGGGAATTTTTCGCCGGGGTCCTTCTTGCGGGCAGGCGCAACGTCGGAATGGGCGAGCACGCGGTGCGAGGGCACGCCGCGGCGGAGCATGATGCCGCGGCACAGCGCGATCACGGCGGCGATCTGGCGCAAGGGGAAGTCGGGATAGCCCCAGTCATGGCCGCGATTGACGATCTCGATGCCGATGGAGCAGGAGTTGACGTCCTCCTCGCCGGCCCAGGCCGACACGCCGGCATGCCAGGCGCGCTTCTCCTCGGGCACGCATTGCACGATGCGGCCGTCCTCCAGCACGATGTAATGGGCGGAGACGTCGGTGCCAGCGGTGCACAGCCGCGCGATCGCGCCTTCCACATCCGGCATGCCGGTGTAGTGCAGCACGATCATGTCGATGCCGCGGCCCTGGTTGCGCTCGCCGAAATTGGGCGAGGGGATGACGTCGGAGGCGATCGAGGTGTCGGGGGTGAAGATTGTCATGTTCGCAGCCGTCTTTGGAATCGGAAGCGAACGCTGACGCTTCGAATCAGATCCGTTGGAGGGAAGCGAACCGGACGACATTTGCGCAATTCAAACCAGCAGGAAAGCGGCGCATGAGCCGCGGACAATGAATCTTAACAATTTATTTACGTAAGCGTCGGCGCATTCCAAGATGCCGTCAAGGCGGCGGCGCATTTTGATCGGGCGTGTGGTGAATGCACCACGTGGCCGTCGTTTCGCGGGGCAGTCGCATTTGCATGGAACCCGGCGCGCGATCTCCATGCCTGTCATCCTGAGGTGCGAGCGCAGCGAGCCTCGAAGGATGCACGGCCCCGCTGCTGCAGTCGGGCCGTTCGTCCTTCGAGGCCGCCGCTTTGCGGCGGCACCTCAGGATGACGGGGCAGGTATGGCGAACCCGCCTGTGCGACGCTCTTTAACGATTGTCACGGTCCCATCAACGCTTTCTTAAGCCTATCTGCCCTTACTAAGTGGTGAAGAGCCGAACCGGTTGGGGAACGGCAAGCCTCTCACACGCTCGACATTCTGATGCCAGCCCAGCAAATTCCATCCGGGAACCAGGGTTTGCAGGGACAAGCGCGCGGATCAAGTGGCGCGGAGCGGCTGCGCGTGCGACAGGCGTGGGCCAAGCGCAGGCGCTTGAGTTGGAGTTCGAGGCGCCATGGGTCGGCGACCGCACACTTTTGGCGTTCGTTATTCGCTTGCGCGAGGCACTCGCGCATGAGCGCCGAGGCTCCACGCCATGTCCCCGTGCTGCTGCGCGAGGTGCTGGAGCAATTGCAGCCGCGCGAGGGGGGCGTCTATGTCGATGCCACCTTCGGTGCCGGCGGCTACAGCCGCGCGATTCTTCAGACCAGCGGTACCCGGGTGATCGGCATCGACCGCGATCCCGCGGCCATTGCCGGCGGGCGCGAGCTGGTCGCTCAGGCGGCGGGGCGGCTCACGCTGGTCGAGGACCGTTTCTCCCATCTGGCCGAGGTCTGTGCCGCGCAGGGGCTGGACCACGTCGACGGCGTCGTCATGGATGTCGGCGTCTCCTCCATGCAGCTCGACCAGGCCGGCCGTGGCTTCTCGTTCCGCCTCGACGGGCCGCTCGACATGCGCATGGGCGCGACGGGTGCGAGCGCGGCGGATGTCGTCGCGCGGGCCAGTGAGGCCGAGCTCGCCGACATCATCTATCTGTTCGGCGAGGAGCGGCACTCGCGCGGCGTCGCGCGGGCCATCGTCGCCGCGCGCAAGGAAGGACCGATCACCACCACCCGCGCGCTCGCCGACATCGTCGCGCGCACCGTGCGGTCCAAGCCGGGCGACATCCACCCGGCCACGCGGACGTTCCAGGCCCTGCGCATCTTCGTCAATGAAGAGCTCGACGAATTGCAGGAGGCGCTGCAAGCGGCCGAGCGCGTGCTTGAACCCGGCGGCCGGCTCGTGGTGGTGTCGTTCCATTCGCTGGAAGACCGCATTGTCAAGAATTTCCTCAACGCGCGCAGCAAGACCGGCGGCGGCTCGCGGCATCTGCCCGAGGTCGCGCTGGTCCCACCAAGCTTCAAGCTGCTGACGCGCCGGCCGCTCATTGCCGAGGACGCGGAGACCGCGGCCAATCCGCGCGCGCGGAGCGCCAAGCTGCGCGCTGCGGTGCGCACCGAAGCGGCCGCGCATTCCGCCGAGCCTTCAGCCATCGGGCCGCGCCTGGCCGACGTGATGCGGGGAGGGTGAGGGCGATGCGCATCCTCCATCTCCTCGTGATCGGCGCGCTGGTGTTCGCGGCCGCCTATGTCTACCGCATCAAGATGGAATCGACCGCGCGCACCGAGCGCGTGCTCAAGCTGCATGCGGAAATCCGCGAACAGCGCGACGCCATCGCGGTGCTGCGCTCCGAGTGGTCCAAGCTCGACTCGCCGCAGCGCCTGCAGGGCCTCGCCGAGCGCCATCTGCCGCTCAAGCCGATCAATGCGCGGCAATATGACGACCTGAAAAACCTGCCGGAGCGGCCGCCGGTCCTGGTCAAGCCCGGCGATCCCGATCCGATCGGCTCGATGATCTCGGCCATCGACGCCACAGCGGATGGGACCAATGTCACCGGATCGGTGCCGCAGCCTGAGAACAAGCAATGACGGAAGCGGCACAGCCAAAGATAAAAGCAGAACCCTGGCAGCAGCGGCTGATCCGCAGCCTGCTGTACGGGCGCAATGTCGATCGCGTGGCCAAGGCCCGCGCGCGCGTCGGCCTTGCCATCCTCGCCTTTGCGGCGATCTATGCCGTGATCGGCGGACGGCTGGTGATGTTTGCGATCGGCGCCGATTCGCATGGCGCGCGCCAGGCCGCGGTGCGCGATGCGATCGCGACCGCCAGGCCTGATATCATCGACCGCAACGGCGAAATCCTCGCCACCGACATCAAGGCGCCGAGCCTGTTCGCCGAACCGCGCCGACTGATCGATTCGGACGAGGCGACCGAGCTCCTGACCGCGACGCTGCCCGACCTTGACGCTGCGGAAGTGCGCGAACGCCTGTCCTCGCGCAAGGGCTTTGTCTGGCTCAAGCGCGATATCACGCCGCAGCAGCAGCTCGACATCCACCGCCTCGGCATTCCCGGCGTCGGCTTCCTGCGCGAGAACAAGCGCGTCTATCCCACCGGCAACGAGGTCGCCCATTTGATTGGCCTCGTCAACATCGACAACCAGGGCATCGCCGGGATGGAGAAATGGCTGGACAATAACGGTCTCGCCGATCTGCACCGCGCGGGCTTTGCCACCGACCGGTTGCAGCAGCCGATCGAATTGTCGGTCGACCTGCGCGTCGAGCATGCGCTGCGCGACGAGCTGCAGAAGGCGAAGGACAAGTTCCACGCCAAGGCGGCCTCGGGCCTGGTCACCAATGTCAGGACCGGCGAGGTGGTCGCCATGGTCTCGCTGCCGGACTTCGATCCCAACAATCCGAAGGAGGCGCACGATCCCGATCGCATCAACCGCCTGACCACCGGCGTGTACGAAATGGGCTCGACCTTCAAGGCCTTTACGCTGGCGATGGCGCTGGACTCCGGCAAATACGGCCTCGACTCGATGTGGGATGCGCGCGCGCCGCTGCATTACGGCAAGTTCGCCATTCACGACGACGAGCCGAAGGGCCGCTTCATCAGCATGAAGGAGGTCTTCACCTTCTCCTCCAACATCGGCGCGGCGCGCATCGCGCTGGCGCAAGGCGTCGATGCGCACAAGGCGTTCCTGCGCAAGATGGGGCAGCTCGACCGGCTGCGCACCGAACTGCCGGAGAGCGCCTCGCCGATCGTGCCGCGACACTGGGGCGATCTGAACACCATCACCATCGCCTTCGGCCATGGCATCGCGGTGGCGCCGCTGCAGGCGGTGATGGGGGTGAGCGCGCTGGTCAATGGCGGCTATCTGATTCCGCCGACCTTCTTAAAGCGCAGCGAGGACGAGGCGATGCAGCTCGCCAAGCGGGTGATCAGGCCTGAGACCTCGGAGAAGATGCGGTTCCTGATGCGGCTCAATGCCGAGGTCGGCACCGCCCGCAAGGCCGACGTCAACGGCTATTATATCGGCGGCAAGACCGGCACTGCGGAAAAGGTCATCAACGGCCGCTATGCCAAGAAGCGCGTGCTCACCGCCTTCACCGGCATTCTGCCGGCGGACAATCCCCGCTACCAGGTCCTGATCATGCTGGACGAGCCGCAGGCGCTGAAGGAAACCTACGGCTTCATCACCTCGGGGTGGAACGCCGTTCCCACCGCCGGGAACGTGATCGCCCGGATTGCGCCGCTCCTGGGTGTCGAACCGCGCTTCAATCTGCCGCCGCCCGACCGCCTTATTCTTGCGGCATCGAAGACAACGCAGTAAGCACTGACACTGCCGCGATCCTCGCATTTGAGTCCCGCGGCCGTCGCCGTGCGTTCCCGCAAGGCTTTGGGGCCGGATCTGGAAGATTATGAAGCTTGGCGAGCTTTTTGGCGCTGATGCCTGCATCGAGGAGCAGGCGAAGGACCTTCATGTCAGTGGACTAGCCGTGGACTCCAGGGCCGTGCACCCGGGCGACGTGTTCTTCGCCCTGGCCGGCCACAAGGCCGACGGCGCGCGCTTCATCGCATCCGCGATCGCGGCCGGCGCCGTGGCGGTGGCCGGTGAGCAGGCGCCTTCGCCCGCTTGCGCTGTTCCATTCGTGGTGACGCCGAATGCGCGGCTTGCGCTTTCGCTTGCGGCGGCGAGGTTTTTCCCGCGGCAGCCGGCGACGATCGCGGCGGTGACCGGCACCAGCGGCAAGACCTCGGTCGCCGCCTTCACCCGCGAGATCTGGGCGAGCCTTGGGCATGTCTCGGCCTCTATCGGCACCATCGGACTGGTCTCGGACAAGCGCACCGTCTATGGCTCGTTGACCACGCCCGATCCGATCGCGCTGCATCGCCAGCTCGACGAGATCGCGCGCGACGGCGTCACGCATCTGGCGTTCGAGGCCTCGTCCCATGGGCTCGACCAGTACCGGCTCGACGGCGTGCGCATTGCGGCTGGCGGCTTCACCAACCTGTCGCGCGACCACATGGATTACCATCCGGACGTCGCGCATTATCTCGCCGCCAAGCTGCGGCTGTTCCGCGAACTGATTCCGCCCGGCGGCGCGGCGGTGATCTCGGCCGACCATGATTGCTCGGCCGAGGTGCAGGATGCGGCGCGGTCGCGGGGCTTGCGGATTCTCGCGGTCGGCAGCAACGGCGATGGCGCGGGCGAGGGGATTCGTCTGGTTGACGCCGAGATCGACGGCTTTGCGCAGAAGCTCGTGCTCGAGCATCGCGGCCGCAGGTTTGCGCTGCGGCTGCCGCTGGTCGGCCATTTCCAGATCGAGAACGCGCTGGTCGCGGCCGGGCTTGCGATCGCAACCGGCAGCGATGCGGATCAAGTGTTTGCCAGCCTCGACAAGCTCGAGGGCGCCAAGGGCCGGCTGGAGCGGGTCGGCGAGCGCAACGGCGCGCAGATCTTTGTCGACTATGCCCACAAGCCCGACGCGCTCGCCAAGGCGCTGCAGGCGCTGCGGCCCTATGCAAAACGCCGGCTGATCGTCGTGTTCGGCGCCGGCGGCGACCGCGACGCGGGCAAGCGGCCGCTGATGGGCGCGATCGCGGCCGAGCATGCCGATCGCGTCATCGTCACCGATGACAATCCGCGCAGCGAAAAGCCGGAGGCCATTCGTGCCGCGATTTTGGCCGCAGCCAAGGGCGCAATCGAGATCGGCGACCGCGCGTTAGCCATCCGCAGCGCGATCGATGATCTCGCGCCGGGCGATGCGCTATTGATTGCCGGCAAGGGCCATGAGACCGGACAGATCATCGGCGACCGCGTGCTGCCCTTCAGCGATCATGAGGCGGTGGCGGCGGCCCTTGCTCCGAGGGTTGCATGAGCACCGCCCCGCTCTGGACCTCACAAGCGATGGCAGAGGCCATGCGCGCCGCGCGCAACGGCGCGTTGCCTGATGTTGTCACGGGATTGTCGATCGACAGCCGCAGCATCAGGCATGGCGAGGCGTATTTCGCCATCAAGGGCGACGTGCATGACGGCCATGATTTTGTCGATGCCGCGCTCGAGGCGGGCGCGGCGCTGGCGGTGGTGGAAACCGCGCAGCGCGCAAAATTCGCCGCCGATGCGCCGCTGCTGGTGGTCGACGACGTGCTCGAAGCCTTGCGCGATCTCGCCCGCGCCGCACGGGCGCGGCTGCAGGGCCAGGTGATCGCGGTCACCGGCTCGGTCGGCAAGACCTCGACCAAGGAGGCCCTGCTTCATGTGCTCTCGGCGCAAGGCCCGACCCATGCCTCCGTCGCCTCGTTCAACAATCACTGGGGCGTGCCGCTGTCGCTGGCGCGCTGCCCGGCCGATGCCCGCTTTGCCATTGCCGAGATCGGCATGAACCATGCCGGCGAGATCGAGCCGCTGGTCAAGATGGTGCGGCCGCATGTCGCCATCATTACCACCGTCGAGCCGGTGCATCTGGAGTTCTTCTCCGGCATCGAGGCGATCGCGGATGCCAAGGCTGAGATCTTCACCGGCGTCGAGCGAGGTGGCGCCGCGGTGCTCAACCGCGACAATGCGCAATTTTCGCGGCTGACGCAGCGTGCGAAGGAATGCGGCATCCAACGCATCGTCTCGTTCGGCAGCGACGCCAACGCCGATGCGCGGCTGATCGATCTGGCGCTGCATGCGACCTGCTCGGCGGTGCATGCGAACATTCTCGGCTCCGACGTCACCTACAAGCTCGGCATGCCCGGCCGTCATATGGCGATGAACTCGCTTGCGGTGCTCGCAGCTAGCTCGCTCGCCGGCGCCGATCTCGCGCTCGCCGCGCTGTCGCTGTCGAGCCTCAAGCCGGCCGCCGGCCGCGGCGTGCGCCGTGCGCTGGATTTGCGCAATGGCGAAGCCACCCTGATCGACGAAAGCTACAACGCCAACCCGGCGTCGATGACTGCTGCGCTCAACGTGCTCGGCCAGGCCGAAATCGGCCCGCGTGGCCGGCGCATCGCCATCCTCGGCGACATGCTGGAGCTCGGGCCCGCCGGCCCCGATCTGCATCGCGGGCTCGCCGATGCGGTGCAGGCGGCCAATATCGACCTCGTTTATTGCTGCGGGCCCTTGATGCGCAACTTGTGGGACGCGCTGTCCCCGGGTAAACGGGGCGGCTACGCGGACAATTCGGCGGGCCTGGAAGCACAAGTGATCGCCGGCATCCGCGCAGGCGACGCGATCATGGTGAAGGGATCGCTCGGCTCGAAGATGAAAATAATCGTGAATGCGCTGGAAAGGCGTTTTCCAGGCGGGTCGGCAGCCGATGAAGCCGCAGGATAGGCGGCAAGATAGGCGGCAAGATAGGCGGAATGAATGTTCTACTGGTTGATTGAGCTGTCCAATTCGTTTCCGCCCGGGTTCGGCTGGCTGCGCACGCTCCTGAACGTGTTTCGCTACATCACCTTCCGTACCGGCGGGGCCGTTGCGACCGGCGCGCTGTTCGTGTTCCTGTTCGGCCCCTGGATCATTGATCATTTGCGCATCCGCCAGGGCAAGGGCCAGCCGATCCGCACCGACGGCCCGCAATCGCATCTGATGAAGAAGGGCACGCCCACCATGGGCGGGCTGATGATCCTCTCCGGCCTCGTGGTCTCGACCATCCTGTGGGCCAACCCGCTCAACCCCTATGTCTGGATCGTGCTGGCGGTGACGCTCGGCTTCGGCTTTGTCGGCTTCTATGACGACTATCTGAAGGTCACCAAGCAGACCTCCAGCGGCTTTGGTGGCCGGCTGCGCCTGCTGCTTGAGGGATTGATCGCGCTCGCCGCCTGCTATGCGCTGGTGAAGCTCGGGCGCGATGCCGCCTCGACCTCGCTCGCGATTCCCTTCTTCAAGGACGTGGTGCTCAATTTCGGCTGGTTCTTCGTCATCTTCGGCGCCTTCGTCATCGTCGGCGCCGGCAACGCGGTGAACCTCACCGACGGCCTCGATGGCCTCGCCATCGTGCCGGTCATGATCGCCTCGGCAAGCTTCGGGTTGATCGCCTATCTCGCCGGCAACGCGGTGTTCGCCGACTATCTGCAGATCAATTATGTCGCCGGCACGGGCGAGCTCGCGGTGCTCACAGGTGCGGTGCTCGGCGCCGGCCTCGGCTTCCTCTGGTTCAACGCGCCGCCGGCCTCGATCTTCATGGGCGACACCGGCTCGCTCGCGCTCGGCGGCATGCTCGGCTCGATTGCGGTCGCGGTGAAGCACGAGATCGTGCTCGCCGTGATCGGCGGCCTGTTCGTCTTGGAGGCGGTCTCGGTGATCGTGCAGGTGGCCTCGTTCAAGCTCACGGGCAAGCGCATCTTCAAGATGGCGCCGATCCATCATCATTTCGAACAGCTGGGCTGGACCGAGCCGCAGATCGTGATCCGCTTCTGGATCATCTCGGTGATGCTCGCGCTCGCCGGCCTCTCCACGCTGAAGCTGCGGTGACATGACCCCTGTCACCTCCTTCGCCGGAAAGAAAGTCGCCGTGTTCGGCCTCGGCGGGTCGGGCCTTGCCAGCGCCCGTGCGCTGCAGGCCGGCGGCGCTGACGTCATCGCCGGCGATGATGGCGCCGACAAGCTCGCGGAAGCCGCAAGCGCCGGCATTGCGACCGCGGACCTGCGCACCATCTCCTGGGTCGGCATTTCTGCCCTGGTCCTCACTCCCGGCGCGCCGCTGACTCATCCCGCGCCGCATTGGACCGTGGGCCTCGCCCGCGAGGCCGGCGTTGAGGTGATCGGCGATATCGAGCTGTTCTGCCGCGAGCGGCAGCGTCACGCGCCCGATGCGCCCTTTGTTGCGATCACCGGCACCAACGGCAAGTCGACCACGACGGCACTGATCGCGCATCTGATGCGGGTGGCCGGCTACGACACCCAGATGGGCGGCAATATCGGCACCGCGATCCTGTCGCTGGAGCCGCCGCGCAAGGGCCGGGTGCATGTGATCGAGATGTCGTCCTACCAGATCGATCTCACGCCCTCGCTCGATCCCTCCGTCGGCATCTTGCTCAATCTGAGCGAGGACCATATCGACCGCCACGGCACCATGGCGCACTATGCCGAGGTCAAGGAGCGGCTGGTCGCCGGCGTGCAGCCGCAGGGCACCGCCATTGTCGGCGTCGACGACGGCTACTCGCGCGACATTGCCGATCGGCTGGAGCGGGCAGGCAAGCGCGTGGTGCGCATCTCCGTCAGGAATCCGCTGCCCGACGGCATCTACGTCGAGCATGAAACCATCCTGCGTGCCGCGGGCGCCGCGCGCAGCGAGATCGCACGCATCGGCGGCATCGGCTCGCTGCGCGGGCTGCACAATGCGCAGAACGCGGCCTGTGCCGCGGCCTGCGCGCTGGCGCTGGGCCTCGCGCCCGATACGCTGCAGCAGGGCCTGCGCAGCTTCCCCGGGCTTGCGCACCGCATGGAGCAGGTCGGGCGCCGTGGCGACGTGCTGTTCGTCAATGACTCCAAGGGCACCAATGCGGACGCGTCTGCGCATGCGCTGTCGTCGTTTTCCGACATCTTCTGGATCGCGGGCGGAAAGGCAAAGGCGGGCGGCATCACCAGCCTGACCGGCTATTTCCCGCGCATCCGCAAAGCCTATCTGATCGGCGAAGCGGCACAGGAGTTTGCGGCGACGCTTGGCGAGCACGTGCCGCACGAGATCAGCGAGACGCTCGATGTCGCCGTCGCTAGCGCCGCGCGCGATGCGGAAGCGGCCGGGCTGAAGGACGCCGTGGTGCTGCTGTCGCCAGCCTGCGCCTCGTTCGACCAGTACCGCAATTTCGAAATCCGCGGCGCGAAGTTTCGCGACCTGGTGCAGGCGCTGCCGGGTGTGAAGCCGGCGGTGTGATCGACCGTTTGTTCTTCGCTGTCGTCACCCGCGAAGGCGGGTGACCCAGTATTCCAGAGATGTATCGAGGGAAACGACTCCCGCTGCGGGTTACTGGATGCCCCGCCTTCGCGGGGCATGACGACTGCTGTTGGGGGGGCGACTGCCATTGGGGTCGGGATTACGGTGCCAGTGCACCCAATTCAACGACTTGACGGGTTCATCCAAGATGCGGCCGATTTGGCCGCGATAGCGTATTCCGAAGTGGCGCGCCACGGCCGATGAAGATGGGCACTATTCCCTCGCGATTCCGCTATGATGCCGCAGCCCGCTGCGCGCTCCAATCGGCAAATCGGGCCGGCCTGCGATCTTGCACTACGACTTTGCGCGGCGCCGGCGCATGCCCCACCCAAGTTCATGCAACCCGGCGCCGCTTTGGCGTCGGTCTGCTCGCCGCGGTGCGTGCTGATAGGGTTAGACCCAAGGCTCGGACAATGCGCATGACAGTGCCGAATTCGGGATTGCCTGCCTCCCCGAGCGCCTTGTACAGACTCTCGCGGTTCAAGCCGGCCTTCTTCGCAATCTGACCCATGCCGCGCGCACGTGCAACGAGACCAAGTGCGTCACGCACGAAATCCGCGTCGCCGGATTCGAGCGCCGCCGCAATATAGGCAACCTGACGCTCCTCGGTATCGAGATAGTCGGCGGCATCAAATCGCGTTGTCTTAGACATCACCTTGGGCATCACAATGTCTCCGCCAGTTTCTGAGCCCGCTTGATGTCCTGCTGTTGCGTGCGCTTGTCGCCGCCACACAGCAGAATCACAATCTGTGCCCCGCGATGCATGTAGTAGATGCGGTAACCCGGACCATAGTCGACGCGCATTTCCAGGATACCTTGACCGACACTTTTGGTATCGCCGGGATTCCCCATCTCCATGCGGCGAATGCGGCCGACAATGCGCGCGACCGCATTGGCGTCTCTGAGGCGGCGCAACCAGCCTGAAAATTCCTCCGTCTGACGCACCTCGGCCATGAAGGCGCTATGTAGTCCATAGGCTACAAACCGTCAAGCGCTATCCGCAATTGCGGTGCCCAGTGCATTCAATTGGTGTGAGTTTGTTGCTCCGCCATTCCGGGTTCGGTCCTTTCGGACCGCTCCGGAATGACGGGTGCGGCGGCCGCTCACCAAAACTTAATCATTCCCTTAACCCTTCGGAAACCAACATCGGCGACCAATGGGGCTTACCCTCGGTCGTGCTCTGTCTTGGGACCGCCACATGCTCTCGCGCGAAGAACGCAATCCGCTTTCCGACTGGTGGTGGACGGTCGACCGGCCGCTCATGGGCGCGATCATCGCGCTGATGCTAAGCGGGGTGATCCTGTCGCTGGCGGCGAGCCCGCCGGTTGCGGTCAGGATCGGGCTCGATCCCTTCCACTTCTTCAACCATCACGTCCTGTTCCTGCTGCCGTCCTTCATCGTGATGATCGGCGTGTCGTTCCTGTCGCCGCGGCAGATCCGGCGCAGCGCGCTGATCATATTCGCGATCTCGGTTACGCTGATCGTGGTGACGCTCCTGATCGGCCCCGAAGTGAAGGGCTCGCGGCGCTGGATCACGCTGCTCGGGGTCAACATCCAGGCCTCCGAATCCGCCAAGCCCGCCTTTGTGGTGGTCGCGGCCTGGTTGTTCTCGGAATCGGCCAAGCGGCCGGAAATGCCGGCGACCTCGATGGCGCTGGTGCTGTTGATGCTGCTGGTCTCGCTCCTGGTGATGGAGCCCGATTTCGGCCAGACCATGCTGATCTCGATGGTGTGGGGCGCGCTGTTCTTCATCGCGGGCATGCGGATGATCTGGGTGTTCGGATTAGCGGGCGTCGCCAGCGCCGGCCTGTTCGGCGCGTATCTTCTGGTCCCGCATGTCGCTGGCCGCATCAAGCGCTTCATGAATCCGGCCTCGGGCGACACCTTCCAGGTCGACACCGCGATGGAGGCGTTCTCCAACGGCGGATGGTTCGGGCTCGGTCCGGGCGAGGGCATCGCCAAGCGCAATCTGCCTGACAGCCACACGGATTTCGTGTTCGCGGTGGCGGCGGAGGAGTTCGGCATCGTGCTCTGCCTGGCGCTGCTCGCGTTGTTTGCCTTCATCGTGATCCGCACGCTTGCGCGCGCCTATCGCAATGAGGACATGTTCTCGCGCTTTGCGGCGTCCGGCCTCGCAATCCTGTTCGGCGTGCAGGCCGCCATCAACATGTCGGTCAATCTGCAGCTCATCCCGGCCAAGGGCATGACCCTGCCGTTCATCTCCTACGGCGGCTCCTCCATCGTCTCGCTGGCCTATGGGGTCGGCATGATGCTGGCGCTGACGCGGATGCGGCCGCAGACCGAGGTCGCGTTCGAGGCCGGACGCGTTCCGAGCTACGCGTAGCGCAGGTCTCCGTCATTCCGAGGCGGTCGCGCCAGCGAGCGAACCCGGAATCTCGAGCCGCATATTCGGCAGCTCGCGCCACAATCTCGAGATTCCGGGTTCGGTCCTTCGGACCGCCCCGGAATGACGGCAGCGTGTGGCTCGCAATGGCGGCAGACTGCCTGTAAAAGACGCGCCCATGACCGACACCGCACCCTTGATTTTGCTCGCCGCGGGCGGCACCGGCGGGCATCTGTTTCCCGCCGAAGCGCTCGGCGTGGAACTGATGAAGCGCGGCTTGCGCGTTCGTCTCGTCACCGACTCCCGCGCGCTGCGCTATAGCGGGCTGTTTTCCAAGGACATGATCGATGTGGTGGCGAGCGAGACCGTGCGCGGCCGCTCGCCGCTGCAACTGGCTCGCACCACGCTCATGCTTGCGGCGGGAACGGCGATGGCGCTGAACCTGATGCGCCGGCTGCAACCCGCCGCCGTGGTCGGCTTCGGCGGCTATCCGACTGTGCCGCCGCTGCTGGCGGCGCGGCTGTCGCGGATTCCCAGCATCATTCATGATTCGAACGCGGTGCTCGGCCGCGCCAACCGCTTTCTCTCGCGCCATGCCAGCGCGATCGCCACGTCGCTGCCGGGCGTGCTCGACCGCGATCCCACGCTCGGTGCCAAGACCATCACCGTCGGCACGCCGATGCGGCCTATGGTCCTCGCGGCCGCATCCATGCCTTACGCGGCGCCCGAGCCGAACGGGCCTTTTCGGCTGCTGGTGGTCGGCGGCAGCCAGGGCGCGCGGGTGATGAGCGACATCGTGCCCGGCGCCATCGAGCGGCTGGAACCCTCCTTGTGGAACCGGCTGATCCTGACCCAGCAGGTGCGCGAGGAGGACATGACGCGGGTCCGCGCCGTCTATGACCGGATCAAGATCCATGCCGAGCTCGCGCCGTTCTTCACCGATTTGCCGGCGCGGCTCGCGGCCAATCATCTGGTGGTGTCGCGCTCCGGCGCCGGCACGGTTGCCGAGCTCGCGGCGATCGGCCGGCCTTCGATCCTGGTGCCGCTGCCCGGCTCGATTGACCAGGATCAATTCGCCAATGCCGGCGTGCTGGCGGACGCAGGCGGCGCGCTGCGCATCGCACAGGCCGACTTCACGCCCGACCGCCTCGCAGCCGAAATATCCGCGCTCGCCGCCGAACCCGCGCGGCTCGCCAGCATGGCCAGGGCAGCCCGCAGCGCCGGCCGGCTCGATGCCGCCGAGCGGCTCGCCGATCTCGTGGTGAAAGTGGCCGGGATCTAGCGGGCATGACCCAAGTGCTCTTACCGCCACTGATGGTGTATGCCGCATGCGGCCTGGTCCTGAGCCTCACGGCTCACATACTTTCGTTTTTCGGAATTCAATTGGGTGGGAGCAGTCTGTTTTTTGCGCTCCATATCGGCATTTTCCCCTTGTGGATTCCGGTCGTGTTTATCAGCCAGAAGATGATGAATAGGGCTAGTCGAAAGGATTTCTGGAAGATCGCCCTCTCAGGATGTCCGCCCTGGATGCGGTATATGACGTACGGCTTTTTCATCTATGCTTTCATCAATTTCGCCTACTTCATGCTGCTGGTTGCCTCCCATCCTCCCGCCAATCAGATTGGCGCGGCCGTTCCGGCCGAAATCGTGCACGGCTTTTCCGGACATTGGATGGCCTTCTATTCCGCGGGCCTTGCCGTTCTCACCACGGCCTACCGGCGCGGCCTGTCGAACCTGCAGCGGCGCTGTCCGAACGGCCACGAAATCGGCTGGAACGACAACTTTTGCCCGACCTGCGGGCTAGCGGTTGATCGCCAGCAGGACCGGTCTTGACGACAGATTTGTCTTGTCATGACCTGCGAAAGCGAGGCATCCAGTCATCACCGGCAGCTGATTTGGCCATCGGCAGCGCGGTTTATCGGATCGCCCGCAGTCGCGGACGATGAGCTCGAGGACCATTGATGAGATTGCCGCGCGAGATCGGACCTATTCACTTCGTGGGCATTGGCGGCATCGGTATGAGCGGCATCGCCGAAGTGCTGGTCAATCTCGGTTACACCGTGCAGGGCTCGGATGCTTCGGAGAACGCCAATGTCGCGCGGCTGCGCGAGCACGGCGTGAAGGTCTCCGTCGGGCACAAGGCCGACAATGTGGACGGTGCCGAGGTGGTCGTGGTGTCGACCGCGATCAAGCGCGACAATCCCGAACTGATGGCGGCGCGCGCGCAGCGCATCCCCGTCGTGCGCCGCGCCGAGATGCTGGCCGAGCTGATGCGGCTGAAGAGCTGCGTCGCGATCTCCGGCACCCATGGTAAGACCACCACCACTTCGATGGTCGCGACCTTGCTCGATGCCGGCGGCCTTGATCCGACCGTCGTCAATGGCGGCATCATCAATGCTTACGGCACCAATGCGCGGCTGGGCGGCGGCGACTGGATGGTGGTGGAAGCCGACGAAAGCGACGGCACGTTTTTGAAGCTGCCGGCCGATATCGCCATCGTCACCAATGTCGACCCCGAGCATCTCGATCATTTCAAGACCTTCGATGCGGTGCAGGACGCCTTCCGCAAGTTCGTCGAGAACGTGCCGTTCTACGGCTTTGCCGTGATGTGCATCGATCATCCCGTCGTGCAGAGCCTGGTCGGCAAGATCGAGGACCGCCGCATCATCACCTATGGCGAGAACCCGCAAGCCGATGCGCGTCTGGTCGGGCTGACCTCCGGCGGCGGCAGCTCGCAATTTGCGGTCGCGATCAAGAGCCGCAAGACCGGCGCAACCCATGAGATCCGGGACCTCGTGCTGCCGATGCCGGGACGGCACAACGCATCCAACGCCACCGCCGCGATCGCCGTCGCGCATGAGCTCGGCATTTCCGACGATGCGATCCGCAAGGCAATTGCCGGCTTCGGCGGCGTCAAGCGGCGCTTCACCAAGACCGGCGAATGGAACGGCGTCACCATCATCGACGATTACGGCCATCACCCCGTGGAGATCGCCGCCGTGCTCAAGGCCGCACGCGATTCCTATGACGGCAAGGTCATCGCCGTGGTGCAGCCGCATCGCTATACGCGCCTGCAGTCGCTGTTCGAGGAGTTCTGCACCTGCTTCAACGATGCCGATGCGGTCGTCGTCGCCGACGTCTATCCGGCCGGCGAGACGCCGATCGCAGGCATTGATCGCGACCATTTCGCGCAAGGCCTGCGCGCGCATGGCCATCGCGAGGTGATCCCGCTGCCGAAGGCCGCCGACCTTGCCGGCATTGTCAGAGGCCTCGCCAGGCCGGGCGATCTCGTGGTCTGCCTCGGCGCCGGCAATATCACGCAATGGGCTTACGCGCTGCCCGGCGAATTGAAGGCGCTGGGATGAGTTTTCCCGACATCACGCCGCAACTGACGGCCGCGATGCCGGATTTGCGCGGGCGGCTGCTCGCCAATGAAAGCCTCGCGCCGCTCACCTGGTTTCGGGTCGGCGGCCCGGCGCAGGTCTTGTTCACGCCCGCCGATGAAGACGATCTCGCCTATTTTCTGAAGAACCTTCCGCGCGACGTGCCGCTCTATGTCGTCGGCGTCGGCTCCAATTTGATCGTGCGCGACGGCGGCGTCGAAGGCGTGGTCATTCGCTTGTCGCCGCGCGCCTTCGGCGACGTCAGCGCGGAAGGCGATGTTGTCACCGCGGGCGCGGCCGCGCTCGACAAGCGTGTGGCGGAGACTGCGGCAGCCGCTGATATCAGCGGCCTGGAATTCTATTTCGGCATTCCCGGCACCATCGGCGGCGCGCTGCGCATGAACGCCGGCGCCAATGGCGGCGAGACCAAGGATGTGCTGATCGAGGCGATCGGTATCGATCGCGAGGGCAAGCGGCATGTCTTCTCCAATGCGGATATGAAATTCGTCTATCGCGCGAGCTGCGTCGATCCATCGATCATCTTCACCTCGGCGAGATTCCGCGGCACCAAAGCCGCGCCCGAAGACATCCGCGCGCGGATGGCGGAGGTGCAAAATCACCGCGAGACCGCGCAGCCGATCCGCGAAAAGACGGGCGGCTCGACCTTCAAGAATCCGCCCGGATACAGCGCCTGGAAGCTGGTGGACGCCGCCGGCTGCCGGGGCTTGCGGCTGGGTGGCGCGCAGGTGTCGGAGATGCATTGCAACTTCCTGATCAACACGGGCGATGCCACCGCGCATGATATCGAGATGCTGGGCGAGACCGTGCGGCAGCGCGTGAAGGCAACGAGCGGAATCGAGCTACAGTGGGAAATCAAGCGGATCGGAATTCCCACGTGACGTCATTCCGGGGCGATGCGAAGCATCGAACTATGGTGCGCAATTGCGCACCTGAGAATCTCGAGATTCCGGCTTCGGTCCTGTCGGACCGCCCCGGAATGACGTGGAGAGAGCGGACACAAAACAAATGACGCGCATCACCATTCTGTTCGGCGGCACCAACAAGGAGCGCCTGGTCTCGGTTGCTTCGGCGCAGGCGCTGCATGAAGCGCTGCCCGAGGCCGACCTTTGGTTCTGGGATGCCGATGACAGCGTGCATGAGACGAGCGGGAAGGCGCTGCTCGCGCATACGCGGCCATTCGAGGATCCGTTCAAGCCCGATGGGCGCTGCGTCGGTCATTCGATCGAACAGGCGCTCGACCAGGCCAAGCTCGACGCGCGGCTGCTGGTGCTCGGCCTGCACGGCGGCCGTGCCGAGAACGGCGAATTGCAGGCGATGTGCGAGAACCGCGCCATCCCCTTCACCGGTTCGGGCTCGGCCGCCTCGCATCTGGCCTTCGACAAGGTCGCAGCCAAGCGCTTTGCGGCGATTGCCGGAGTGAATTCGCCTGCGGGCGTTGCACTTGCCGATATCGAATCCGCCTTCGCCGAGTACGGCAAGCTGATCGCAAAGCCCCAGCGCGACGGTTCGAGCTACGGGCTGATCTTCGTCAATTCCGCCCAGGACATCGTCGCTGTCCGCAATGCGGCGCGGCATGAGGAGTATGTGATCGAGCCCTTCATCTCGGGCACGGAAGCCACCTGTGGCGTGCTGGAGCAGGCGAGTGGCGAGGTGATCGCCTTGCCTCCCATCGAGATCATTCCGGCCGAGGGCGGCTTCGGCTTCGATTACCGCGCGAAATATCTGGCCAAGGCCACCCAGGAAATCTGCCCGGGCCGCTTTGCGCCCGAGATCACGGCTGCGATCATGGAGCAGGCGTTGCGTGCCCATCGCGGGCTGTCCTGCCGTGGCTACTCGCGATCCGACTTCATCATCTCGGCGAACGGTCCGGTCTATCTCGAGACCAACACCCTGCCAGGCCTGACCAGGGCCTCGCTGCTGCCCAAGGCACTCAAGGCGCAGGGGATCGAATTCGTCGATTTCCTGCACCAGCAAATTGAACTCGCGAAGGCGCGCGCGTCTTGATGGCAAGCCGGCCGCCCGTGCGGGGGCTGTACCGGTTTTCTGAAGGGAATAGGTAAAATCGTTAAGGATTTGCGGCAAACATCTCGCAGATCAGGGGAAAAAGCGTCCCGCCTCCCCCAGTTTTACCTTTTGTTTACCAGGAAGTCCGAAGGTTAACGCTGGCGGCGCATGTGGCGCTTGGCTGCCGGGCGTGGGCTGTCGCGGGAAGTTTGTTTCGCGTCCAGCTCCGCAAAAGGGGAAAAAGGCCTCTTCTGCAACACGTTAGCCCGGCATGACTGAGCTCCGCCTGCGCATGGTCGCGTAATGTTTGAAGAGCTCGTGCAATGGATGGCGCAGGACGCCTTGCCCGGTCGGATCGATCGCTAAGGCCCCAGGTGGATTTGGGCGCGGCCGCTTACGGCGCGCTGATCTTGCTGCGCGAGCACGTGTCTGCGCGCCTTGCCGCATCGAAGAGAGCGACCAGGACCCACGCAAAGTCGCGCGCCAGGACGGCAAGGCCCGTGATCGAGCGCGAGCCGCCGCCGCGCATTGTCGGCTGGATCGAGCGCCACGTGCCGCGCCGCGCCGGGCTCGCCGCCACGCTTGCGCTGCTCGCCGGCACGGCCTGGCTCGGCATCGTCAAGGGCGGCCATCTCGAGGATTTCACCACCGCGCTCAGCGACACGCGCAATGCGCTGGCGAACTCGGCCGGCTTCCGCATCACCTCGGTCGTCATCAACGGCCGCAAGCAACTGACCCAGGACGAGGTGCTTGGCATCGGTGGCGTCAGTGGCCGCTCGTCGCTGCTGTTTCTTGACGCGGCTGCCGTGCGCGACCGGCTGAAGGCCAATCCGTGGATCGCGGATGCGACGGTGCTGAAATTCTATCCCGGCCAGCTCGAGATCGACCTGGTCGAGCGCACGGCGTTTGCGCTGTGGCAGGAGGAGGGGCGGGTCTCCGTCATCGCCGATGACGGCGCCGTGCTCGAGCCGTATCTGTCGCGCCGCTTCCTGTCTCTGCCGCTCGTGGTCGGCAAGGGCGCCGAAACCCATGCGCGGGATTTCCTGGCGCTGCTTGCGCACTATCCGCAGGTGCATGACGTCACCAGGGCCGTCATCTTTGTCGGCGAGCGGCGCTGGAATCTGCGCACCAAGGACGGCCTCGACATCCGCCTGCCCGAGCACGACGTCGGCGATGCGCTCGCCGAGCTGAGCCGGCTCGACAAGGAGGAAAAGCTGTTTTCCCGCGACATCGTCGCGGTCGACATGCGGCTGCCTGACCGGCTGGTCGTGCAGCTCTCGGACGATGCCGCAAAGGCGCGCGACAAGCTTTACGACGACAAGAAGTCCAAGAAGAAGGCTGGTGACGCATGACCGGCCTCGATCGCGCCCAGACCCCGAAGACCCGCCCGATGCCGCACAAGCGCACGGCGCTGGTCGCCTCGCTCGATATCGGCACCAGCAAGATCGCCTGCATGATCGCGCGGCTCAAGCCGTGTGCGCCGAGCGACGCCTTCCGCGGCCGCAGCCATGCGGCCGAATTGATCGGTTACAGCCAGATCCAGTCGCGCGGCGTCAAGGCCGGCGCGGTGGTCGATCTCAACGAATGCGAGCAGGCGGTGCGCCAGGCGGTGTCGCTTGCCGAGCGCATGGCCAAGGTCCGGGTCGAGTCCGTGCTGCTGTCGGTCTCCGGCGGCCGGCTGCAGGGCCACATGATCGAGGCCACCACCGATATTCGCGGCGGGGCGGTGACCGCCGCCGACGTCGCCCGGCTGACCTCGACCGGCATGCATCATGCGACCGGCATCGGTCGCACCGTGCTGCATGCGCTGCCGGTCAGCTACTCGCTGGACGGCGTGAAAGGCGTGCGCGACCCCAAGGGCATGGTGGCGCGCCAGTTCGGCGTCGACATGAACGTCGTGACCGCCGATGCGATGGTGGCGCGGAACCTGATGCTGGTGGTCGAGCGCTGCCACCTCAATGTCGAGGCCATGGCGGCGAGCCCCTATGTGGCGGGCCTGTCGGTCCTGACCGATGACGAGGCCGATCTTGGTGCCGCTGTGGTCGAGATGGGGGCGGGCACCACCACGATCGCGATCTATTCGGCCGGCCGCTTCATCCATGCCTCCGGTTTTGCGGTCGGCGGCCAGCACATCACCATGGATTTGGCCCGCGGACTCTCCGCGACCATTGCAGATGCCGAGCGAATCAAGACGTTATATGGCACCGTGCTGACCGGTGGGTCCGACGCGCGTGAGTTGATGTCCGTGCCGACGGCCGGGGACAACGAGCCAGATGTTCCGCAGATCGTGTCCCGCGCGACGATCGGGAATATCGTCCGGCATCGCGCCGAGGAGATTTTTGAGATGGTCCGTGACCGCCTCGCGGATTCGCCCTTTGCAGCGGAGCCGAAGGCGCGCGTCGTGTTGAGCGGCGGGGCCGCGCAGCTCACCGGGCTGATCGAGCTGGCCACGCGAATCCTCAATCGCCCGGTGCGGCTTGGCCGCCCGCTTGGTTTCGGCCGCCTGCCGAGCGAGGCCAAGACCGCGTCCTTTGCGGTTCCCGCCGGACTCCTGGTCTACCCGCAATACGCTCATCTTGAACATGTCGAACCGCGGCATACGCGGCAGCTCAGGACAGGGACTGACGGCTATTTCGGAAAGGTCGGACGATGGCTTCGCGAGGGCTTCTGATGGCTTTGTTCCGGCACCTTCCCATTCAACCAACACCCGCGGCCGGTGGCCGGGGCGAACCCACGCGCGCGTGATCGAGAGGCAACCATGGCACTCAATATTACTCCCCCCGACATCCACGAGCTGAAGCCGCGGATCACCGTGTTCGGCGTCGGTGGTGCGGGCGGCAATGCCGTCAACAACATGATCACCGCGGGCCTCCAGGGCGTCGACTTCGTCGTCGCCAACACCGACGCGCAGGCGCTGACGATGTCGAAGGCGCAACGCGTCATCCAGATGGGCACGCAGGTGACGCAGGGCCTGGGTGCCGGCTCGCAGCCGGACGTCGGTGCAGCCGCAGCGCAGGAGGTGATCGACGAGATCCGCGATCATCTCTCCGGCGCCAACATGGCGTTCGTTACTGCCGGAATGGGCGGCGGTACCGGCACTGGCGCAGCTCCCGTGATTGCCAAGACCGCGCGCGAAATGGGCATCCTCACGGTGGGCGTGGTGACCAAGCCTTTCCACTTCGAGGGCGCGCGCCGCATGCGCACCGCCGAAGCCGGCATCTCCGAGCTGCACAAGGTCGTGGATACGCTCTTGATCATCCCGAATCAGAACCTGTTCCGGGTCGCCAACGAGAAGACCACCTTTGCCGACGCCTTTGCCATGGCGGACCAGGTGCTCTACTCGGGCGTCGCCTGCATCACCGACCTGATGGTCAAGGAAGGCCTGATCAACCTCGATTTCGCCGACGTTCGCGCTGTGATGCGCGAGATGGGCAAGGCGATGATGGGAACGGGCGAGGCTTCCGGCGAGAAGCGTGCGCTCACCGCCGCGGAAGCCGCGATCGCCAACCCGCTGATCGATGATTCCTCGATGAAGGGCGCCAAGGGCCTCTTGATCTCGATCACCGGCGGCAAGGACCTGACCCTGTTCGAGGTCGACGAGGCCGCGACCCGGATTCGCGAGGAGGTCGACCAGGACGCCAACATCATCGTCGGCGCGACCTTCGACGAGGCGCTCGACGGCGTCATCCGCGTCTCCGTCGTGGCGACCGGTATCGAGCAGTCGCAGATCGCAAGCCGGATCGCGCCGCCCCAGGTGCAGCAGCAGGCTCCGGCCGCCACCGGCGGCACGGCAGAGAATCGCCTTGCCGATCTGACGGCGCGGCTGCGCGCCGACAATCAGCGCCTGGCCGAGCGGGCCGCCAAGCTGGAATCACAGCCCCCGGCCGCGATGCCGGCCGCCCCGGTTGCCGCCCCGACCCGTCCGGCCAATGTCGAGCGCGCTGCGCTCGCGGCGATTGCCGCGGCCGTCGCGCCGGAACCACCGGTCGCCCACGCCCCTGCCGCGCCAGCCCAGTCCGCCGCCTATGGCGACGTGATGGTGCGCGCGATTCCGCAGAAGCCGTCGCTGTTCCCGGAGCCTGAGGCGGTGCGGACCGAGGTCCACGAGCCGATCGCGCCGGAAACCTTCATTCCGCAGGCTGCGGAGAAGGCGCCTCTCCGCGCGCCGCGGATGCCCAAGTTCGAGGAACTGCCGATGCCGGCCCAGGCCGAGATTCGCCAGGCCCGGGGCGAGGTCGAGGACGACCATCCGCAGAAGAGCAAGCTGTCGCTGTTGCAGCGCCTGGCCAATGTCGGGCTCGGTCGCCGTGACGAAGAGAGCGAGCCGCCGATCGCCGCCCGTACCGCCGGCCCGGCTATGCCGCCGCTGCCGGACCGCAGGCCGCAACGCAGCGTGCAGCAGCAGATCGCGGCCAGCGAGCAGCCCGTATCGGAGTATGCGCGCCGGCCCGCGCCACAAGGTTTGGACACCCATGGCCGCTCCGCACCTGTTGCCGGGCCGCCACAGGGAGACGACCATCTTGATATCCCGGCCTTCCTCCGCCGGCAGGCAACCTGACAATTGTTACAACGGAACGTGTGGATAAGGTCCCGGTGGGCAGCTACCGGGACCTTTTCTGTTGATCCGGAGCCGGATCCGAATCGGCTTCCAAGCAACTGATTTTAAATGATTAATTATCCTTTGCCTGTTTCAATGGCGGCGCCGAAAGGGTGTCCAAGGCTTTGGCAATTGGCTTAAGCTTTGGCGCGAATGCGGCAGAGATGGGGTAACAATCGGTAAAGAACCGTGAGTTGGCGCTGTTTGGGGCTGCGATTATCGTCTGCACGTGATTTGGGGATGCCTAGGGTTCGAAGCGGCCGCAACGCCGTGGGGATTGGGCTCTAAGGTTAGTCGTGGTGGGCGGGTTTCCAATGAAGTTTGGCCGGCAGACAACGCTTCGTGCGCAAGCCACTGTAACTGGCGTCGGTGTACATTCGGGTTCTCCCGTCAGCCTCACCATCGGACCTGCATCGATCGATGCGGGTTTTGTTTTTGTCCGCACCGGACTTGATGGCCGCGATCGCGAGATCCGCGCCACCGCCGACTCCGTTGTTGCCACCGAATTCGCAACAGTCCTCGGCGACCGCGAGCTGCCCCTGGTTTCGACCGCCGAGCATGTGCTCGCAGCGCTCCGCGGCATGGGCGTCGACAACGCCACCATCGAGATCGACGGTCCCGAAGTTCCGATCATGGATGGCAGCGCGGCGGCGTTCGTCGCCGCCATTGATCAGGCCGGCATTGTCGCACAATCGGCGCCGCGCCGCTTTATTCAGGTCCTGAAGACCGTGAAGGTCACGATGGGCCAGTGCTTTGGCGAGCTGCGGCCCTATGCGTCGGGGTTCCGCGCCGAGATCGAAATCGATTTCGCCAACCCCGTGATCGGGCGCCAGAGCTACGGTCTTGACCTCAGCCCGGAAGGCTTTCGTCGCGAGATTTCCCGCGCCCGCACCTTCGGCTTCATGAATGACGTCGCGCGGCTGTGGAGCCAGGGCTTCTCACTCGGCGCCTCCTTCGAGAATTCGATGGTGTTCGACGACGAGCGTCTGCTCAATCCCGAAGGGCTGCGCTACGCCGACGAGTGCGTCCGCCACAAGACCCTCGACGCCATCGGTGACCTCGCTCTGGCCGGCAGGCCGCTGCTCGGCGCCTACCGCTCGTTCCGCGGCGGCCACAAGCTCAACCACGCCGTCCTGACCGCGCTCCTTGCGGACCGGACCGCCTGGCGGCTGGTCGAGGGCGAAACCGCCCGCCGCACCCGCACGATGACAGAAGCGGGCCGTGGCATGGTCGGCGGCCTGGTTGCCCCGGCCTATGGCCCGAACGTCTCCTGAAACTCGTTCTCAAAGCCGTTCTTCCGCCCGTTACCGCATTGTTTCCGTTTTCGGCTTAGGAATCATGATGCAGTGCGCGGTTTAGCCGCCGCCTTAATCCGGGCGAAATGCCTCCCTATGCGGTTGGTTACCGGAACTTTTTTGGCTACACAGGCCCTCGTTGACGTGACCGCAGATAAAGGCGGCGGGCAGCGCATCACAAGCTTCAGGCTCCACGGCTTACAGGCTCCAAAGGCGTCAGGTTTAGAGGTCAATGTCGGCACACCGTCTAATGCGTGAACACAGCAAGCTTTTCGCTGCGGCCCGCCAGCTCCGCCTGGCCGGCGCGCTGATCCTGCTTGCGACCACCTTGAGCGGCTGCGGCACCGGCGCGCTCTGGGACAAGTTCATGGCCAAGGACGACACCTTCGTCGATGAGCCCGCGGACAAGCTCTACAATGAGGGCTTGTACCTGATGAACGAGAAAAAGGATTCGAAGGCGGCCTCGAAGAAGTTCGAGGAGGTCGACCGCGAGCATCCTTATTCCGAGTGGGCCCGCAAATCGCTGCTGATGTCGGCCTATGCCTATTACCAGGCCGGCGACTACGACAACTGCATCGGCTCGGCGACACGCTATGTGACGCTGCATCCCGGCAGCCCCGACGCGGCCTATGCGCAGTACCTGATCGCGGCCTCGCACTACGACCAGATTCCGGACATTTCGCGTGACCAGGGCCGGACGGAAAAGGCCATGGCAGCGCTGGAAGAGGTCATTCGCAAATATCCGACCTCGGAATACTCGGTCAGCGCCAAGGCCAAGCTGCAGGCCGCGCGCGACCAGCTTGCCGGCAAGGAAATGGACGTCGGCCGCTACTACATGTCCAAGCGCGACTACACGGCCGCCATCAACCGCTTCAAGACCGTGGTTACCCAGTATCAGACCACGCGCGAGGTCGAGGAGGCGCTGTTCCGTCTCACCGAAGCGTATACGGCCATCGGCATCGTCGGCGAGGCGCAGACCGCGGCGGCCGTGCTCGGGCACAATTTTCCCGACAGCCGCTGGTACCAGGACGCATATAATCTTGTAAAAACCGGCGATGCGGAGCCGACCGAGAACAAGGGATCCTGGATCAGCCGGGCCTTCAAGCAAGTGGGCTTGGCGCGCGGTTGAGCCTGATCCCCCGGGGTCGCGCCCGAGGGCATGCTTTTCGGAAGGGCCGCTGCACATTTCGCGCTGGCGCGGCCGTTCAGCTCTGGATCACGCTCAAAGGTTCCGGATGCGAGCTTCGTCTGATGTCGCTACACTAGGCGACAGGTTCGAATCTTCCAGGGAATCCCCACTCCATGCTGGCGCGTCTGTCGATCCGCGACATCGTCCTGATCGAGCGGCTCGATATCGAATTTTCCAAAGGCCTCGCGGTCCTGACCGGTGAAACCGGTGCGGGCAAATCCATCCTGCTCGATGCGTTCGCGCTGGCGCTTGGCGGTCGCGGCGATGCCAGCCTCGTCCGCCACGGTGCGGAGCAGGGCCAGGTGACGGCCACCTTCGACGTGCCGAAGGGGCATCCGGCAATGGCTATCCTCACGGCCAACGGGCTAGAGGACACCGGCGAGATGATCCTGAGGCGCGTGCAGTTAGCTGACGGCCGCACCCGCGCCTTCATCAACGACCAGGCCATCAGCGTGCAGACCCTGAAGGCGGTCGGCGCCGCGCTGGTTGAAATCCACGGCCAGCATGACGAGCGCGCGCTGGTCGATGCCGCAACCCATCGCCGGCTGCTCGATGCCTTTGCGGGACTGGAGAAGGACGTCGCCGCACTGGAGCGGCTCTGGGAGACGCGCCGCACCGCCAATAACGCGCTCGACGAGCACCGCGCCTCGATGGAGCGCGCCGCGCGCGAGGCGGATTATCTGCGCCATGCCTCCGACGAGTTGAAGGCGCTGGCGCCGAAGGATGGCGAGGAGACAGAGCTCGCGGAGCGGCGCACCGTGATGATGCAGGGCGAGAAGATCGCAGCCGATTTGCGCGAGGCGCAGGATGCGGTCAGCGGCGATCATTCGCCGATCGCGGCGCTGTCGGCCGCGGTGCGGCGGCTCGAGCGTCGTGCCGCCAGCTCGCCGGCGCTGGTCGAGCCGGCGGTGAGGGCGATCGACACCGCGATCAATGCGCTGGAGGAGGCCGACCAGCATCTCTCCGCGGCGCTGGCCGCGGCCGATTTTGATCCGCTGGAACTGGAGCGCATCGAGGAGCGGCTGTTCAGCTTGCGCGCCGCCTCGCGCAAATATTCGACCCCGGTCGATCATCTCGCGGCCCTCGCGGCCAAATATGCCTCCGATGTCGCGCTGATCGATGCCGGCGCGGAGCGGTTGAAGAAGCTGGAAGCCGCCGCCGAGGAGGCCGACCGGCAGTTCCGCGCCGCGGCCGCCAAGCTGTCGGCGGCGCGTGCGAAATCGGCCGACAAGCTCAACAAGGCGGTCAATGCGGAGCTCGCGCCGCTCAAGCTCGAGCGCGCAAAGTTCATGACCCAGGTCGAAAGCGATGAGGCTTCGCCCGGTCCGCAAGGTTTTGATCGCGTCGAGTTCTGGGTGCAGACCAACCCCGGCACCAAGCCAGGCCCCTTGATGAAGGTCGCCTCCGGTGGCGAGCTGTCGCGATTCCTGCTGGCGCTGAAGGTCGTGCTGTCTGATCGCGGCTCGGCGCCGACGCTGGTGTTCGACGAGATCGATACCGGCGTCGGCGGCGCGGTTGCGGACGCCATCGGCGCGCGGCTCGCGCGCCTGGCGAGCCAGGTGCAGGTGATGGCGGTGACGCACGCACCCCAGGTCGCCGCCCGCGCCGATCAGCATTTCCTCATTTCCAAGGACGCGCTCGACAAGGGCAAGCGCGTCGCCACCCGCGTCAACGCGCTGGCCGCCGACCACCGCCGCGAGGAAATCGCCCGCATGCTCGCCGGCGCCGAGATCACCGCCGAGGCGCGTGCGGCGGCGGAGAGGCTGCTAAGGGCGGCGACGGCTTAAGTACCTCCATCATGATGGCCCGAGCAGCAAAAGCAAAGACCCTTCCCGACGTCGCCGATCTCAGCAAGGCGCAAGCGCGGACCGAATGGAGACGGCTGGCGCTGGAGCTCGAGGAGAACGATCGGCTCTACTACCAGGAAGACGCGCCGAAGCTTTCGGATGCGGAATACGACGCGCTGCGCCAGCGCTTCAATGCGATCGAGAAGCGGTTTCCGGAATTCGTCACCGCCGAATCGCCGTCGCAGAAGGTCGGCGCCGCGCCGTCCGGACGCTTCAGGAAAGTGCGCCATGCGGTGCCGATGCTCTCGCTGGACAACGCCTTTGCGGAAGAGGATGTGCGCGATTTCGTCGCCCGCATCGCGCGCTTCCTGAAGCTTGCCGATGACCGGATCGATTTCTCCGCCGAGCCCAAGATCGACGGCCTCTCGATGTCGCTGCGCTATGAGGGCGGCGAGCTGGTCACGGCCGCAACACGCGGCGACGGCGCAGAGGGTGAGGACGTCACCGCCAACATCCGCACGCTGGAGGACGTGCCGCAGAAGCTGAAGGGACGCAACGTACCTGATATCTGCGAGGTGCGCGGCGAGGTGTACATGACCAAGAAGGCGTTTCTTGCATTGAATAAGAAGCAAGTCGAGGCCGGCGAGACGCCGTTCGCCAATCCGCGCAATTCGGCGGCGGGCTCGCTGCGGCAGAAGGACCCCTCGATCACCGCCTCGCGCCCGCTAGGCTTCTTCGCCTATGCGTGGGGCGAGATGAGCGCCATGCCGGAGGCGACGCAGACCGGCATGATCCACTGGTTCGAGCGGTGCGGCTTCAAGACCAATCCGCTGACAAAGCTCTGCCATTCGGCCGATGAGCTGCTCGCCTTCCATCACAGAATCGAGGAGCGGCGCGCCGAGCTCGACTACGACATCGACGGCGTGGTCTACAAGGTCGACCGCATCGACTGGCAGGAGCGCCTCGGCTTCGTCTCGCGCACGCCGCGCTGGGGGATTGCGCACAAATTCCCCGCTGAGCGCGCCATGACCGTGCTGCGTGATATCGAGATCCAGGTCGGCCGCACCGGCTCGTTCACCCCGGTCGGCAAGCTCGAGCCGGTCGGGGTCGGCGGCGTCATCGTGCAGAACGTGACCTTGCACAATGAGGATTACATCAAGGGCGTCGGCAACAAGGGCGAGGTGTTGCGCGAGGGGCGCGACATCAGGATCGGCGACACGGTCGTGATCCAGCGCGCCGGCGACGTGATTCCGCAGGTGGTCGACGTCGTGATCGAGAAGCGGCCGAAGGATGCAAAGGAGTTTCGCTTTCCCAGGAAATGCCCGTGTCCCTTGCATACCGACGTGGTGCGCGAGGAGACCGCGACCGGCGAGGAGGGCGCGCGCGCCCGCTGCACCGGCGAGTTCGCCTGCCCGTATCAGAAAATTCAGCACCTGATGCTGTTCGTCTCGCGCCGCGCTTTCGACATCGAAGGTCTGGGCGAGAAGCAGATCGAGCTGTTCTACGAACAGGGATGGGTGCGCGAGCCCGCCGACATCTTCACGCTGTAAGAGCGCAACAAGAAGATCAATCTGGAGGAGGTCGAAGGCTACGGCGAGACGTCGGTCCGCAACCTGTTTAACGCCATCAACGAGAGGCGGCGGATTTCGCTCGACCGTTTTATTTATGCGCTCGGTATCCGTCACGTCGGCGAGACCACGGCGCTGGC
>DASREP010000092.1:0-75379 GCA_035652015.1 Bradyrhizobium sp.
AATCTTCCCCGCCAGCAGGTCCAGCGCGTCACCCGCAGCCGGCCCGGACACCCGTACGATAGCGATGGCACTCGGCGGCCGTCCCGACGACAGCGCGAAGATGGTCTGATCCCGCGGATGCATGGCCTAATAGTGCGCCCCGCGTTGAAACGGCAACGAAATTGCGACCGCTACATCATGTTGCGACGCAGCATCGCACCAAAATGCTGCAGTTCCTGCTGCAGCAAAGCCGCAAAAAAGAAAGGGCGCCCACGGGCGCCCCATCTCGAAGCCGCCGCCGGCTTACGTATTCATCGACTCGAAGAACTCGGCGTTGCTCTTGGTGCTGCGAAGCTTGTCGAGCAGGAAGTCGATCGCATCCATCGTCCCCATCGGATTGAGGATGCGGCGGAGCACGTACATCTTCTTGAGCACCTGCGGATCGGTGATGAGCTCTTCCTTGCGGGTGCCGGAGCGCGAGATGTCGATCGCCGGGAAGGTCCGCTTGTCCGAGACCTTGCGGTCCAGGATCAGTTCCGAGTTACCGGTGCCCTTGAACTCTTCGAAGATGACTTCGTCCATGCGGCTGCCGGTATCGACCAGCGCGGTCGCTATGATGGTCAGCGAGCCGCCCTCCTCGATGTTGCGGGCAGCACCGAAGAAGCGCTTCGGGCGCTGCAGCGCGTTGGCGTCGACACCGCCCGTCAGCACCTTGCCGGAAGACGGCACCACGGTGTTGTAGGCACGGCCCAGACGCGTGATCGAATCGAGCAGGATGACGACGTCGCGGCCGTGCTCGACCAGGCGCTTGGCCTTCTCGATCACCATCTCCGCGACCTGGACGTGACGAACCGCAGGCTCATCGAAGGTGGAGGACACCACCTCGCCCTTCACCGAGCGCTGCATGTCCGTGACTTCCTCGGGACGCTCGTCGATCAGGAGGACGATCAGGTAGCACTCGGGATGATTGTGCGTGATCGAATGCGCGATGTTCTGCATCAGCACCGTCTTGCCCGTGCGCGGCGGCGCCACGATCAGCGCGCGCTGGCCTTTGCCGATCGGGGCCACGATGTCGATGACCCTGGCCGAGAGGTCCTTGCGGGTGGGATCGTCGATCTCCATCCGGAAGCGCTGATTCGGGAACAGCGGTGTGAGGTTGTCGAAATTGACCTTGTGCTTCGACTTCTCCGGGTCCTCGAAATTGAGGGTGTTCACCTTCAGAAGCGCAAAGTACCGCTCACCCTCTTTCGGGCTGCGGATATGACCTTCAATGGTGTCGCCGGTGCGCAATCCGAAGCGGCGGATTTGCGAGGGCGAGACGTAGATGTCGTCCGGTCCGGGCAGGTAGTTGGCGTCAGGCGAGCGGAGAAAACCGAAGCCGTCGGAGAGCACCTCGACGACGCCTTCGCCGATGATGTCGGTTTCAGCGATCGCCAGCTGCTTGAGAATGGCGAACATCAGCTCCTGCTTGCGCATGGTGCTGGCATTTTCGACCCCGTTCTCTTCCGCGAACGAGACCAGCTCGGCCGGCGTCTTGGATTTAAGGTCTTGGAGTTTGATTTCCCGCATTGGGGTAGTCCTGTGGAGCATTTTTTAATGGATGAGGGGTGCGAGGGGGCTTCGAGAAAAGCGGACGCCAAGGAAGAAGAAGGTCCGCAGGTCTGAGCGAGGAAAGCGCCGGTTAGGCTTCAAACCTGATGCGGCGGCCGGCCTAAAACCGGGACGCAATCGCATCCGCCTGCGTTGGGTGGGATAAAAGCAATATAGAAAATCAACCGGCGTTCCGCAAGCAGGCTCGATGCCTGAATGATCGGCGATTGTCGACCAAGCCGCTCATCAAAACGGCTTCACGACCACGAGGATGACGATCAGAATCATTAGCAGGGTCGGCACCTCATTGATAATTCTATAGAATTTCTGGCTTCGCGTGTTGCGGTCGGCCTCGAAATCCTTGCGCCAACGTGAGAAAAAGCCGTGGACAGCCGACATGATCAAGACGAGCAGGAACTTGGCGTGGAACCAGCCGGACAAATACCAGCGACCGGCCCAAACCAGATAAAGACCGGCCAGCCAGGTCACGGCCATCGCGGGGTTGATGATCCCCCGCATCAGGCGACGTTCCATCACCTTGAACGTCTCGGATTGTGTCGAGCCCTTCTCGGCCTCGCAATGATAGACGAATAGTCGTGGCAGATAGAGCATACCCGCCATCCAGGAGATGACGGCGATGATGTGCAGCGCCTTGATCCACTCATACATCGGCAGGCTCGCTTCTACTCTCTCGTCGACACCACGCGCCACGCACTGATGCCGCATGCTTGTCTGGAAGCGAGACATATCCGCGAAGGCGTCTCTTCCAAACCAAATAATTTTAGAATCTTAAGGTTTGAGTCTGTAGTGGCGGTGGATTGGACTCATGCAATCCGATCCTCGCATTGCGCCAATCTTGTTCACATCCCTCAACATTCTTTGGCCCGCATCGACCCGACTGGATTACGCTCCGTACATCAGGGACTTGCCAAAGCGTATGGGCAGCTTATTCAGAGACAAGTCCACATAACCCCATTATCATTGTGGCGAGCGGGTGAACTTGTTCTTTGACGTGGCCTTGTGAAGAACAATTTTTGTTGTCCGCTGCTTTTGGAAGCCGGCCTCTTGACTCGCCTTAACTCCACAAGTGTCCACAGACTTAAAGGATCGACGTGCCGACCTCAGGCAATTATTTCCATCTTCACTTGGTGTCGGACTCGACGGGCGAGACCCTGATCACCGTGGCACGCGCGGTAGCTGCGCAATACGCCCACGTGACGCCGGTGGAGCATGTCTATCCCCTGGTACGCAGCCAGAAGCAGCTCGACCGGGTGCTGGATGAGATCGAGGAGTCACCCGGCATCGTGCTGTTCACGCTGCTAGAGAAGGATCTGGTCGGCCGGCTTGAGAGCAAGTGCAAGGAGATCAACGTTCCGAGCCTGTCGATCATCGGGCCGGTGATGCAGCTGTTCGAGGCTTATCTGGGGACCGCGACCGCCGGTCGGGTCGGCGCGCAGCACGTGCTCAATGCCGAATATTTCAAGCGCATCGACGCGCTGAACTACACCATGATGCATGACGATGGTCAGCATGTCGAAGGGCTTGAAGAGGCCGACGTCGTGCTGGTCGGGGTGTCGCGCACCTCCAAGACGCCGACCTCAATCTATCTCGCCAATCGCGGCATTCGCACCGCGAATGTGCCACTGGTGCCGGGGATACCGATTCCGCATCAGCTTGAGATCCTGACCAAGCCGTTGGTGGTGAGCCTGCATGCGACGCCGGAGCGCCTGATCCAGGTGCGGCAGAACCGCCTGCTCAGCATGGGCGCAGGACCTTCGAACGAGGACTATATCGATCGGCAGTCGGTGACGGATGAAGTTGCCTATGCGCGGCGGCTGAGCGCAAAATTTAACTGGCCGCAACTTGACGTCACGCGGCGCTCCATCGAGGAGACCGCAGCTGCCGTGCTCAAGCTCTATTCCGACCGGCAGCGGCAACGGCTTGCGGAATGAGGCAGCCATGACGATGTGGCTCGGAGACGCTCCCCTGATCCTGGCTTCGCAAAGCCGGGCGCGTCAGACATTGCTGGGTGAAGCCGGGATCGAGTTCGTAGCAATTCCTGCTGATATCGACGAGCGCGCTGTTCAGCAAAGCGCGGCGTTGGTTGCGCCAGGTGACGTCGCAGCGCACCTTGCTCGCGAAAAGGCGCTTGCGATTGCGCAGTCTGAGCCAGGACGATATGTGGTCGGGGCGGATCAGACGCTCGCCGTCGGAGCAACCCTGTTCACCAAGCCCACCGGCCGGGCCGAAGCGGCCGAGCAATTGCGTGCGTTGGCGGGCCGCGTCCACGAGCTGCACTCTGCGGTCGTGGTCGCGCGGGACGGCAAGATCCTTTTCGAGGACGTTCGTGTCGCACGCATGACCATGCGGCAGCTCAGCGAGGCGCAGATTGCAGCCTATCTTGATGAGGCCGGCGAGCGGGTGACCACGAGCGTCGGCGCCTATCAGCTCGAGGGGCTTGGCGTGCATCTGTTCGAGCGGATCGACGGCGATCATTTTACGATCCTCGGCCTGCCGCTGCTGCCCTTGCTTGCATTCCTCCGCCGCCAGGGTTTGCTTGCGCTATGAGCGCCAATCGGCGAGAGAGCGTTTGATGCGAATACTTGGCCTGACCGGCTCGATCGGAATGGGGAAATCCACCACCGCGAAATTGTTCGCGGAGGCCGGCGTTCCCGTCTACGACGCGGATGCGACCGTGCACAAGGTCTATGAGGGCGAGGCCGCACCTGCAGTCGAGGCAGCTTTCCCCGGCACGACTGTCAACGGTAAGGTCGATCGTCAGAAGCTATCGGCCAGGGTCGTGCATGATCCCGCGGCGATCAGGCAGCTGGAAGCCATCGTCCATCCCATGCTGCGCAGCTATCATCAGAAGTTTCTGGAACAGGCGGAGGCGTCCGGCGCGCCTGTAGCAGTAATGGACGTGCCGCTGCTGTTCGAAACCGGGGGCGACAAGCGTGTAGATGCGGTTGTCGTCGTAACCACCTTGCCGGAGCTGCAGCGCGAGCGGATCCTCGCACGCGGCACCATGACTGGCGAAGCGCTGGATGCCATCCTGGCGCGGCAGATGCCGGACAGCGAGAAGCGCAAGCGGGCCGATTTCGTGGTGGATACCTCGCATGGGCTCGATCCGGTGCGCGCCCAGATCCGCGACATTCTGGAGCAGGTTGCTAAGATGCCGCAGCGGCGCGCCTGATTCGCCCGCGTCCACCGGTCCTGATTGTCATGCGCGAAATCGTTCTCGATACCGAAACCACCGGCCTCGATGCCCTGCGCGGCGATCGCCTGGTCGAAGTCGGCTGTGTCGAGATTTTCAATCGCATGCCGACCGGGCAGACCTTTCATCGGCACATCAATCCGCAGCGCTTGGTCAATCCGGAAGCGGTAGCCGTGCATGGCCTCACGGACGAGTTCCTGGCCGACAAGCCCTTGTTCGCGGAGATTGTGGAGGAGTTCCTGGCCTTCATCGGCGACGCGCCGCTGGTGATCCACAACGCCTCCTTCGACGTCGGCTTCATCAATGCCGAGCTCGACCGGCTCAAGCTGGCGCCGATCCCGCGCGAGCGGCTTGTCGACACGCTGCTGTTGGCGCGGCGCAAGCATCCGGGCGTGTCGAACCGGCTCGACGATCTCTGTTCGCGCTATTCGATCGACAATTCCCGTCGCACCAAGCACGGCGCGTTGCTCGACGCCGAGCTTCTGGCGGAAGTCTATGTCGACCTGATCGGGGCGCGGCAGTCGTCGCTGATCCTGGCGTCCGACACCAGCGAGATTCGGGTCACGGGAACGATCGATGCGCCCCGCCGGCAGCGCCCGGCTCCCCTCGCGCCCCGCCTGAGCGATGCCGAGCGCGAGGCACATCGCGCCTTTGTCGCCACGCTGGGCGACAAGCCGATTTGGAATGATTTCCTGCCGCCACCCCCGTCAGAAGCAGCGGCGGCGGCGAGCTAGCCTGGCTCGAATATCAGCTCGGCCTGACCTGCCCAGCTGCCGCAGCCTGGCGCTCCATGTTCTGCCGGTAGAGGCCGACAAAATCCACGGGGTCGAGCATCAGGGGCGGGAAGCCGCCGTCGCGCACCGACGTTGCGATGATCTCGCGTGCGAACGGGAACAATAGCCGCGGGCATTCGATCATGATCAGCGGATGCAGGTTTTCCTGCGGCACGTTTACGATCCTGAATACACCGGCATAGACCAGTTCGAATGAGAACATCACCTTGCCGGCGTTCTCGGCCTTGCCCTCGATGGTCAGGGACACTTCATATTCGGACTCGGCGAGCGGGTTGGCGCCGACATTGATCTGGATATTGATCTGCGGCGGGTTTCCCTGGGGCTGCAGCGAGGCCGGGGCGTTCGGATTCTCGAACGACAGGTCCTTGGTGTATTGCGCCAGAACGTTGAGCTGGGGCGGTGCACCCGCCGTCGGGGGGTTACCATTGCCGTTGGTCATGAAATCTCTCCTGGCGCAAAACGCATCCTTTACCGGGCGAGTGGCTATCATAGCCCTGCCACCCTCCACAAGCAGACCTCAGGAAGGCGTTGCGCTTTATTAACCCTTGCGGAAACGGCCCGAAGGCTGCTTGATCGTGCCCTAAATGGTTGAACAGGCGTGATTTCCGACCAAAGGATCGGGTTTCCCCTTGGCCGCAAAACGCGCTACAATTCGTCTCAACCAGCACGCCATTGGCCGGGCAAGATTTCGTGCCTACATCCTCTCGGGCTTGAATCGGTGATGTAGTGTCAAGCCGTTCCCCCTCGTAAGGGGAACGCTTTCAATCCGGGTCCCGTTGCCGACCCGTCAGAGACCCAGGAATTAGAGAGAAGCGGAAAACGACGTGGATATTTATACGATCATCTTCCTGGCGTTGGCCGTCTTTATTTTCCTGCGGCTGCGCAACGTGCTTGGCCACCGCACCGGCAATGAACGGCCGCCGTTCGATCGCGCCGCGCGCAACGCCGTGCCGGGAACGCCCGATACCGGGATGGTTCCGATGCCGCCGGGCAAGGTCATCGACCAGCCTCCGCCAGTGCCCGCGGCCGAGGCCGCCCCGGTCAGTGACCGCTGGAAGGGTGTGGCCGAGCCGGGCACGCCGCTGGCGCAGGGCCTCGATGCCATTGTCGCCCAGGATTCCTCATTCGACCCCAAGCATTTCCTGTCGGGGGCGCGCGGCGCCTATGAGATGATCGTGCTTGCCTTCGCCAATGGCGATCGCCGCGCGCTGCGCGACCTGTTGTCGTCGGATGTCTATGAAAGCTTCGAGGCGGTCATCAAGGATCGCGAGAAGCACGACCAGAAGACCGAGACGCGCTTCGTTTCGATCGACAAGGCGGAGCTGGTTGGCGCCGAGCTGCGAGACCGCGTCGCCCAGCTCACCGTGCGCTTTGTGTCGCAGATGATCTCGGTGACCCGCGACAAGGCTGGTACGATCGTCGACGGCAATCCGGACAAGGTCGCCGATATCACCGATATCTGGACCTTTGCCCGGGACACCACTTCACGCGATCCGAACTGGAAGCTGGTTGGTACGGGAAGCGCTCACTGACCTCACGCGCCTGAAGCGATACGCCGCGGCCGGCCTGCTTATCGCGGTTGCGCTGTCGCTGGTGCCGCTTGCCGCCTGGGCGGCGCGGAACTGGCGAGCCCATCACCAGCTTGTCCAGGCCGCCCGCCACTTGCCCTACCCTCGCCTCGACTTTCCGCTGCAGATCTCCGGCAGCCAATATATCCCGGTGAGTTTTGCCGACATTCCCGGCTGGACCGAGGACGATCATCTCGCCGCCTATAAAGCGTTCCGCACGTCCTGCCGACCGATCGCCGCGCAGCCGCCGCAGACCACCGACGACAAGGCACTTGGAGGCTCGCTGCGTGACCCCTGCAGGCTCGCCCGCGAGACCGAGATCACCGACGCTGCGACCGCGCGGGTGTTCTTCGAACGCCACTTTGTGCCGTTGCAGATCTCGCGTCTCGGCGAGGACGACGGCTTTGTCACCGGCTATTATGAACCTGTGCTCGAGGGCTCGCGGACACAGACCGATGTCTACAACGTGCCGGTCTATCGCCGCCCCTCGAACCTGTTCGTGCGCGGCTATGCCCAGGATGCGCCCAACCTGCCGAACAAGGGGCCGGTCTATCGCAAGATCGGGCGCCGCAAGCTCGTGCCCTATTACGACCGCGCCCAGATCGAGGACGGCGCCATCGCCGGCCGCGGCCTGGAAATCGCATGGTTGAAGAGCCAGACCGACCTGCTATTTGCACAGATCCAGGGTTCGGCCCGCATCCATCTCGATGACGGCTCGACCATCCGCATCAATTATGACGCACATAACGGCTATCCCTATACGGCGGTGGGCCGCATCCTGATCGACCGCGGCATCATCCCGAAAGAGCAGATGTCGATGCAGAAGATAAGGGAGTGGATGGAGCAGAATCCGGAGGCCGCGAACGACGTGCGGCGGCAGAACCGCTCCTATGTCTTCTTCCGCCAGGTGCAGCTGTCGGACAAGGACGAGCCGGTCGGCGCACAGGGCGTGCCGCTCACGCCGGGCCGCTCCATCGCGGTCGACAGCTCGCTGCATGTTTACGGCACGCCGTTCTTCATCGAGGGCGAGTTGCCGATCGAGACCGCGCAATCGAGAACGCCGTTTCACCGGCTGATGATCGCGCAGGATACCGGTTCGGCGATCGTAGGTCCGGCGCGGGCCGATCTGTATTTCGGCGCCGGCGCCGAAGCCGGCAAAGTCTCGGGGCGGCTCAAGCATCCCATGCATTTTGTGATGCTGGTGCCGAAGAGCATCGACCCGATCGAGCGCGGCCGCAAGATGCCCCTGCCCGACCCGCGACCTTCGGAGAGGATCGCAAAGCTGTTTCGGCAGACGGAGCCAGCCAAGGAGCCCGGCAAGGATCCAACCAAGGATCAAAATAAGGATCAAGGCCGGGATCAACTCAAAGCCCAACCGAAAGACCAGCAGGCCGCCGTTGCCGCATCTTCATCCATCGCGCAGGCGACGGGTTCGATCTCTTCGACGGTCCCGCTGCCCGAGCCGCGGCCCAGCACAGCGCCGGGACCCGAACTGCCGGCGTCGCATGATGGCAGGCGTTCGCATCACGGCCGATGAAGCGCTCAAGCACATTTACCGATCTCGATGTCCGCGTGCCCAGGCGCAAGCGCGCCTTGAGCGAGGAGGAGAGGTCACTCTGGGAAAGCGTGGCCAAGCAGATCAAGCCGCTGCGCAAGAAGCCGCGAACGGCCAAGCAGGCTGTCCCCGCTGAGCCCAGGCAACCGAGTCCAGGGCCGGCGAAGGCAGCGCCCCGGCCGGTCGCAGCGGTGCCGTCACCGAAGCCAAGCAAGCCGGCAGCGCCGCCTTTGGTTGGACTTGGCCGGCGCGAGCGCGCAAAACTCTCGCGCGGCAAGAGCGAGATCGATGCAAGACTTGATCTGCACGGCATGACCCAGGTCCGCGCCCATCATGCGCTACTCGGGTTTCTGCAGCGCGCGCAGCATGATGGCCTCACTTTCGTGCTTGTCATCACCGGCAAGGGTACCGCGAACGGATTGGATGCCGAGCGCGGCGTGCTGCGCCGCCAGGTGCCGCAATGGCTGACCCTGCCAGAATTCCGTTCGCTGGTCGTCGGCTTCGAGCAGGCGCATATCGGTCATGGCGGCGAGGGCGCGCTCTATGTGCGCATCAGGCGGGCGAGAGCATGATCCGGACCGGAACGGCCGCGGAAAGTGTGTAGTCGTTTCCCGAAGACATCATGCTCAGGAATAAGGGTTGATGCTAGAACGGCCGCGTGACGCCGACGCGCGGGATGACGGTCGCGATCCAGCCGAGCTTTTGTGTCATCTCGTCATCGCCTGGAATGGGTGGAACCGCGCGCCCGACAGGCAGCATCTTGACCGCGTGCAGAATCAGGAACATGCAGACCGCCCAGTTCGCTACCCAGCGGGAGTAGTCGAAGATGATAGCGAACATCACGAGATAGCCCATCGTCACCGCAATGAGCGCAGCGATGACGATGCGCCGGTGCCAGAGCTCGCGCAGCGCGCGGATACTTTCGGCAAAATAGCGCCAGAGCGGCGCGTGCAGCCAGATCAGGAGCGCAAAGGCCGGAATACCCCAGAGATTCCAGGGCAGCCGCGCCCAAGTATCGCTGATCTCTTTCGAGAGCGGCTGGTACCATATGAAGCTGAACGACAAGGTAGCGAGGTCGGACGGGTTCTCCATCTTGGTTTGCAGATAGCTGGCGAACTGCTCCGGCGGCACCTGCATCGTGCCCCAGAACTGCACCGCAATGAACAGCGCCGCGAGCGCGGTGGCGGCCAACGCCTCAACAACAATGCAGCCGCGCGCGGCGCCCTCGACGAGGTGATGCCGCACGAGCACGATCACTGCGATGGTCGGCACATACATCAGGATATGGATGTGGTGGATCAGAATGAGGACGCCTGCGAGCAGCGCCGCAAGCAGCACGAACAGGATCGAGTGGGCGGGAACGAGCAGGAGACAGATCGCGACCGCGCAGCCATAGATGTCGAAATGCCCGAGCGAGTGCAGGAAGTTCTTGAAGAAGAACGGCGAGCCCACCATGAACACGAGGAGCGGAAGCTGCTTGTCGTGGAATGAAAACACCTTTTGGAACAGCCGCAGGAACAGGGCGAGTGTGATCAGCCAGATCAGGCCGCCGATTGCGAATACCAGCCACACCGGCACTTTCGTCGTGAACAGGCCGACCAGCGCCCCGATCAGCGCGCGCTTGGTAAAGCCGAAATGGTAGTCGACCAGAAGATGGAGATAGGGGACATAAGGTGACGAGTGCGTCTTGTAGAGAAAGACGCCGATCATCACGGCAACATTGACGGCGAGCATCAGCCGCCAAGGCTGACGCAAAGGCTGCTTCAATGCCTCCAGTCGCATGCCGCCCCGCTCGATATCTCCAGCCATTCGGCCGGGACTGCCCTCGACCAAGTCTACATTGAGCTGCGACCGGACGGCTAGCGCCCGGTTGGCCAATGCAGCTGACTAGAGGCTCGATCGGAAGAGGAGGTTCAGAGGTACCGCGCTGCTTTCAACAGGCTTACAAAATGAACCGGCTGAGATCGGCATTCTTGGCGAGGTCCCCGACATGCTTCTTCACATAGTCGGCGTCGACCTGCACGGTCTCGCCATTGCGGTCGGGTGCGGTGAAGGAAATCTCGTCCAGCACGCGCTCCATCACTGTCTGCAATCGTCGTGCCCCGATGTTCTCGACCGTGGAGTTGACGGCGACCGCGACATCGGCGAGCGCGTCGATGGCGCCGTCGGTGATGTCGAGCGTGACCCCCTCGGTCTTCATCAGCGCAACATATTGTTTGATCAGCGAGGCCTCGGGCTCCGTCAGGATGCGCCGCATGTCGTCACGACTCAGCGCTTGCAGTTCGACACGGATCGGCAGCCGCCCCTGCAGCTCCGGCAAGAGGTCGGACGGCTTTGCGATATGGAAAGCACCTGAGGCAATGAACAGGATGTGGTCGGTCTTGACCGCGCCATGCTTGGTCGAGACCGTGGTGCCCTCGATCAGCGGCAGCAGGTCGCGCTGCACGCCTTCGCGCGAGACGTCGCCACCGACGCGGCCGTCGCGCACGCAGATCTTGTCGATTTCATCCAAAAAGACGATGCCGTTATTCTCGACCGCGCTGATCGCCTCCAGCACCAGCTGATCATTGTCGAGCAGCTTGTCGCTTTCCTCGTTGACCAGTATTTCGTGCGAGCCGGCGACCGTCAGCCGACGCGTCTTGGTGCGGCCGCCGAGCTTGCCGAAGATGTCGCCGATCGAGATTGCGCCCATCTGCGCGCCCGGCATGCCGGGGATCTCGAACATCGGCATTCCGCCGGAGGATTGCGTCTCGACCTCGATCTCCTTGTCATTGAGCTCGCCGGCGCGCAGCTTGCGACGGAAGGAATCGCGGGTCGCGGCACTCGCATTGGCGCCGACCAGCGCATCCAGCACCCGCTCCTCGGCGGCGAGTTGGGCGCGGGCGGCGACGTCCTTGCGCTTGCGCTCGCGCACCTGCGCGATCGCGACCTCAACGAGGTCACGGACGATCTGCTCGACATCGCGGCCGACATAACCGACCTCGGTGAATTTGGTGGCCTCGACCTTGATGAAGGGCGCGCCCGCGAGCTTGGCCAATCGCCGTGCGATCTCGGTCTTGCCGACCCCGGTCGGACCGATCATCAGAATGTTTTTCGGCAGCACTTCCTCGCGCAGCCCATTGTCGAGCTGCTGCCGGCGCCAGCGGTTGCGGAGTGCGATCGAGACGGCGCGCTTCGCCTCGCTTTGGCCGACGATGAAGCGGTCGAGTTCGGAGACGATTTCGCGGGGGGAGAAGTCTGTCATGTCACCTAGCTAGGGTCGGAATCCGGCGGGGGCAAGCCGGTTGGCGTCTCAGATGATGGGCGGACCGGCCTGCCATTGCCGGATCGCCTCGAAGGGGTGGATCAGCATGATGATATTCAGCGTCAGATTGTCGCGAATGTGAAGCCCGACCAGGATTTCGAAGCTAGCCGCGATCAGGACCGTGAGCCACACCGGGAGGTTCCTGGCAAGCAGGAAGCCGATCACCATGAACAGCGTGTCGGAGACCGAATTGACGACGCTGTCCCCGAAATAATCCAGTGAGATGGTGGCGCTGCGATAGCGCTCGATGATCCAGTTCGAGTTCTCGACGAGCTCCCAGCCGATCTCCACCACCATGGCCATGGTCAGGCGTGCCGGCCAGGGCAGGCGCGAGAACAGCACCCAGGTCGCGGCATAAAACAGGAAGCCGTGAATGATGTGCGAAAACGAGTACCAATCGGCGATGTGCTGCGAGTTCTCGGAACTCTGCACGACGCCATGCCAGAGCTTGACGTAGCCGCAGGTGCAAATCGGCACGCGGCCCATCACGAGCAGAAGGGCTGCCTGCAACGCAAGCAGTCCGGCCGCGATCGCGAGCCAGACCAGGGCTGAGCGCGGAAGCGCCGCGCCGCTACCGTCATTGGTCACGAGGCGTGCACCTTCTAGCCGGTTTGCAGCGTCTCGATGGTAACATTGCGGTTGGTATAGACGCAGATGTCGGCGGCGATATCGAGCGACCGGCGCACGATGGCCTCGGCGTCCTTGTCGGTGTCGATCAGCGCGCGCGCGGCCGCCAGCGCATAGTTGCCGCCGGAGCCGATCGCCATCACGCCCGCCTCGGGCTCCAGCACGTCGCCGGTGCCGGTCAGCACCAGCGAGACGTCCCTGTCGGCGACGATCATCATGGCCTCCAGGCGGCGCAGGTAGCGGTCGGTGCGCCAGTCCTTGGCGAGCTCGACGGCGGCCCGGGTCAGTTGCCCCGGATATTGCTCGAGCTTGCTCTCCAGCCGCTCGAACAGGGTAAAGGCATCCGCGGTCGCGCCGGCGAAGCCGCCGATCACGTCGCCCTTGCCGAGCTTGCGGACCTTCCTGGCGTTGGACTTGATCACGGTCTGGCCGATCGAGACCTGGCCATCGCCGCCGATCACGACCTTGCCGTCCTTGCGGACGGTGACAATCGTCGTGCCGTGCCAGACCAGGGGCTCGTTTTGGGATGCTTGCATTGGATTACCTCGTTTCGGGCCCTGATTTAGGGGCTTGGGGCCGTCCTTACAATCAGGGCCGCCGCGCGGGTCAAATCCGGTCACCATAGCCGGAAGTTCAGGCCCGACCAGCCGATCCCGCAGTAGCGAAGGCGCCATCTGCCTGCTAAAAGGGCGCGTTTTGAGGTCCGGAAGCACCTTCATGCGCAGCGCCACCATCAAGCGTAAGACCAAGGAAACCGACGTCGAGGTTACCGTGAACCTCGACGGCACGGGCGCGTCCAGCGTCTCGACCGGTATCGGCTTCCTCGACCATATGCTCGACCTGCTGGGGCGGCATTCCCGCGTCGACATCACGGTGAAGGCTGTCGGCGACCTCCATGTCGACCATCACCACACCACCGAGGACGTCGGGATCGCGCTCGGCCAGGCCGTTAAGCAGGCGCTGGGCCCTATGGCCGGGATCACCCGCTATGCGTCGCTGCACATGCCGATGGACGAGACGCTGACCCGGATCGCGCTCGACATTTCGGGCCGGCCGTTCCTGGTGTTCAAGGCGGCATTCCCGCGCGACAAGATTGGCACCTTCGATACCGAACTGGTGCGCGAATGGTTCAACGCCTTTGCCATCAATGCGGGCGTGACTTTGCACGTCGAGACCCTATATGGCGAGAACAGTCATCATATCGCCGAATCCTGCTTCAAGGGTCTTGCGCGAGCGTTGCGCGCGGCCGTCGCAATCGACCCGCGCGCCGCGGGTGAGGTGCCGTCCACCAAGGGTCAGCTCGGCGGCTAGGAGCTACGCCGTCGGTTGATCGGAGAGATGCAATGCCGGTCTATACAGTTCATGCGCCAGGCGCGGGCGGGGCGGATCTCCGTTCGACCGATAAGTTCATCTTCGTTCGCGACGGCTTCCATTTCTGGGCCGCGCTGTTCGGGCCGTTTTGGCTGATCGCACACCGGCTGTGGCTGGCGCTGATTGGATGGATCATTGCCGTCATTGCGCTCGAACTGCTGCTGCGTCGGCTTGGCGTCGGCTCGGCAGCGCTGGTGTTTGCCGATATCGTCGTTGCGCTGTTGATGGGCTTCGAGGCCGCCAGCCTGCAGCGCTGGACCCTGTCGCGCAATCGCTGGAGCCAGCTCGATGTCGTGGTCGCCGATGACGAGGAGGCGGCGGAGCGCCGGTTCTTCGATCGCTGGGCCAGGAAGCAGCACGGCATTGTCAACGATCAGCAGGCCGTGGACCGCGGCGCGCCGCCGCCGACCCGGGATGCCCAGGGGCTGCCGTTCTCCAGGCCGCCGCAGGTAGCGGGCAGCGGCATCATAGGATTGTTTCCGGAACCGGGAGGGCCGCGATGACTGTTGCCATCATCGATTACGGGTCCGGCAATCTGCACTCCGCCGCAAAGGCGTTCGAGCGCGCCGCGCGCATTGCGCAGGACCCTGAACGGATCGTCGTCACCCGCGATCCCGACTTCGTCTACCGTGCTGATCGTATCGTGCTGCCCGGCGTCGGTGCCTTCGCGGATTGCCGCAGGGGCGTCGATGCGCTCAACGGCATGCTGGACGCTTTGACGGAAGCCGTGCGCCACAAGGCCCGGCCGTTCTTCGGCATCTGCGTCGGCATGCAGCTGATGGCGACCCGCGGCAAGGAACATGTCGTCACCGAGGGCTTCAACTGGATCGACGGTGACGTCGAGAAGATCACGCCGCGCGACGAGAGTCTGAAGATCCCGCATATGGGCTGGAACACGCTGGAACTGACGCAAGAGCATCCAGTCCTGGAGCGGCTGCCGCTCGGGCCGAAGGGACAGCATGCCTATTTCGTGCACTCCTACCACCTTAATGCCCGCAACGAGGGCGATGTGCTGGCGCGCGCAGATTACGGCGGGCCGGTCACCGCCGTCGTGGCCAAGGACACCGCCATCGGCACGCAGTTCCACCCCGAGAAGAGCCAGCGCTTTGGGCTGGCCCTGATCTCGAATTTTCTGAAGTGGAAGCCGTGATCCTCTTCCCAGCCATTGACCTGAAGAACGGCCAGTGCGTGCGGCTCGAGCAGGGCGACATGGCGCGCGCAACCGTGTTCAATCTCGATCCCGCCGCGCAGGCCAAGAGCTTTGCCGCGCAGGGATTCGAATATCTTCACGTCGTCGATCTCGACGGCGCCTTCGCCGGCAAGCCCGTGAATGCGCAGGCGGTTGAAGCCATGCTGAAGGCTGTCACCATGCCGGTGCAACTCGGCGGCGGCATCCGGGACATCGGAACGGTCGAGGCCTGGCTAGCCAAGGGTGTTGCGCGCGTGATCATCGGCACCGCAGCGGTGCGCGATCCCGAGCTGGTCAAGGCTGCGGCCAGGAAATATCCCGGCCGCATTGCGGTCGGGCTGGATGCGCGGGACGGCAAGGTCGCGGTCGAGGGCTGGGCGGAAACCTCGCAGGTGACGGCGCTGGAAATCGCGCAGCGTTTCGAGGATGCTGGCGTTGCCGCCATCATCTTCACCGACATTTCCCGGGACGGCCTCCTGAAAGGCCTCAATCTCGAGGCGACAATCGCGCTCGCCGACCGTATCGCCATCCCGGTGATCGCCTCCGGCGGGCTTGCCTCGATCGACGACGTCAAGGCGATGCTGCAGCCGAAAGCGAAGAAGCTTGCCGGCGCCATTGCAGGGCGGGCGCTCTATGACGGACGGCTCGATCCGGCCGCCGCGCTCAAGCTGATCCGCACAGCGCGCAACGCGGCGGCCTAAGGGGAGATTCGATGTTCAAGGTCCGCGTCATTCCCTGCCTCGACGTCAAGGACGGGCGCGTGGTCAAGGGGGTCAACTTTGTCGACCTGCGCGATGCCGGTGACCCGGTCGAGGCTGCGGTCGCCTATGACGCCGCAGGCGCCGACGAATTGTGCTTCCTCGACATCACCGCGACCCATGAGAACCGCGGCATCATGCTGGACGTGGTCCGGCGCACCGCTGAGGCCTGTTTCATGCCGCTGACCGTCGGCGGCGGGGTGCGAACCATCGACGACATCAAGACCCTGCTGCGCTCCGGTGCCGACAAGGTCTCGATGAATTCAGCGGCCGTGGCTCGGCGCGAATTCGTCAAGGAAGGGGCCGAGAAGTTCGGCGAGCAATGCATTGTCGTGGCGATCGACGCCAAGCGGGTCAAACGGGCAGGCGGGTCGGACCGATGGGAGATCTTCACCCATGGCGGCCGCAAGGCCACCGGCATCGACGCGATCGAATATGCCCAGGAGGTGGTCTCGCTGGGCGCCGGTGAAATCCTGCTCACCTCGATGGACCGCGACGGCACAAGGCAGGGCTTTGACATCCCGCTCACCCGGGCGATCGCCGACAGCGTGCCGGTCCCGGTCATCGCCTCCGGCGGCGTCGGCAATCTGGATCATCTGGTCGAGGGCATCCGGGAGGGACACGCGACGGCCGTGCTGGCGGCCTCGATCTTCCATTTCGGGGAATTTACCATCCGCGAGGCCAAGGATCATATGGTGCGCGCGGGTCTGCCGATGCGGCTCGATCCGTGACGACCAACCATGACGACTCTGGGTCACAAAAGTGCTAAATCAGCACGGACAGAACAGCGCCCGCGAGACGGGCGCACCCGCCGAGTGTGTTGATGTCGCGTTTTACCATTTATGATCTGGCAGCCACCATCGATGCCCGCGCCGCGTCGGGAGGAGAGGCGTCCTACACCAAAAAGCTGCTCGATCGGGGCGCGGAATATTGCGCCAAGAAACTGGGCGAGGAGGCGGTGGAAACCGTGATCGCGGCGGTCGAGAACGACCGCGGCCATCTCATCGCGGAGTCCGCCGACCTCGTCTACCACCTGCTGGTGCTCTTGAAATCGCGCGGCATCAAGTTTGAGGATGTCGAAGCAACGTTGGCTCAACGTACTTCGATGTCGGGACTGGAAGAGAAAGCATCACGCAAAGGCGATCGTTGATCGAAAGGCGGTTTCATGGACATCCGCGCGCCCGACCAGAAGTATAATCCTTACCGCCTCTTCACCCGCAAACAGTGGGCGGAACTGCGCAACGACACGCCGATGACGCTCGAGCCCGGCGAATTCGACAAGTTGCGTTCACTGCACGACCGGCTGGACATCAAAGAGGTCGAGGACATCTACCTCCCACTGTCGCGCCTGTTGTCGATCTATGTCGACGCCACGCAGCGGCTGTATTATGCGCAGCGGCAGTTCCTGGGGATTCGCGACCGCAAAGTGCCCTACATCATCGGCGTCGCCGGATCGGTCGCGGTCGGCAAGTCGACCACCGCGCGCGTGCTGCAGGCGATGCTGACACGCTGGTCGCCGCGACCGAAGGTCGAGATGGTGACAACGGACGGCTTCCTCTATCCTAACGCCGTGCTCGAGCGACAGGGCCTGATGCAGAAGAAGGGCTTTCCGGAGAGCTACGACCTGCCGCTGCTCCTGTCCTTCCTGAGCGACATCAAGTCCGGACGAGCCAAAGTGCGCGCACCGGTCTATTCGCATTTGACCTACGACATCGTTCCGAACCAGTGGATCGAGGTCGACCAGCCCGACATCCTCATTGTCGAGGGCGTCAACGTGCTGCAGACCGGACCGTTGCCGCGCGACGGCAAGGCCGTACCTGTGGTCTCCGACTTCTTCGACTTCTCGGTCTATATCGACGCCGACGAGCCTGTGCTGCGGCAATGGTATGTGAAGCGTTTCCTGGCGCTGCGTGACACCGCATTCACCGATCCCAAATCCTATTTCCATCGCTATGCGCTGCTGTCGGACGATGAAGCCACCGCCACCGCGACCGCGATCTGGGAACGCACCAACCTCGCCAATCTCGAGGACAACATCCTGCCGACCCGCCCGCGCGCGACGGCGATCCTGAAGAAAGGCGCCGATCACGTCGTGGAGCAGGTGGCGCTCAGGCGGCTGTAGCTGTCCGCAGTCGTAGGATGGATTTCGCTTACGCTCTACCCATGCTCCGATTCGAAACTACGCCGCGAGATGCCGCGTTGCGGCGAGGCCGCTCAAGGCCTCCTCCAGCTTCTCGCGATCGAGTGGCTTGATCAAAAAGCCGTCCATGCCGGCTTCGAAACAGGCGTAGCGATCCTCGACCAGCGTGTTGGCGGTGAGAGCCAGGATCGGCGTGCGGGCGCCCGGCTGTTCCGCCTCCAGCTTGCGGATGCGCTTGGCGGCCTCGATGCCGTCGAGCTCCGGCATCTGGATGTCCATCAGCACCAGGTCGTAGGGCGTGCCGGCCGATTTCGATGCGGCCCAGGATTCCAGCGCCGCCGCGCCATTGGTCGCGATGACAGGGTGATGGCCGAGCCGGGCCAGCAGTGAGCGCATCAACAGCGCGTTGATCTCATTGTCCTCGGCGACCAGAATCGAGAGTGCTTTTTGCTGCGGCTCGCCCGATGCCTCGCTCTCCGCTGGCATGACGGGCAACGCGTCGCCGCCGAGTGCGGGCGACGTGACCTCTGGTGGCGCCGACAGGCGCGCCGCGAGCGAAGCGGCTCTCAGCGGCTTGACGAGATAGCCGGTGAACGCCGTCGACGGCGTGACCTCGTGACGCATCGTCGGGGTCATCATCAGGATGCGCAGGCTGGCATGATGGCGCGCGGCCTCGGCCAGGCGATCTGCCTGATCGGCGCCAAGCGCCCGGTCGATCAACAGCGCATGCCAAGGACGCTCCGGTAACAGCGCTTCCGCGGCTCTGATGTCGGAGATCAGGCAGGTCTGCGCGCCCCAGCGTTGCAGCCGTCGCCCGACCAGCGCGACCTCGATTCCCTGCGCGCTGACCAGCATGATCGATTGTCCGGTCAAGTCGGGCACGATCAGATGCGGCCGGGTCGTTCCGGTATCGGCCGCCGGGAGCGGCAGCACCACCTGGAATGTCGAGCCCGCGCCCAGCTCGCTCTTCAGCGCGATGCGCCCGCCCATGCGCTTGACGATCCGCTCGGAGATGCTCAGGCCAAGGCCGGTGCCGCCGTAATGGCGTCCAATCTGATCGTGCGCCTGCTCGAACTCACGGAAGATCCGCTCGCGCGCCTCGGGTGCAATGCCGATCCCGGTGTCGCGCACCAGGAAGCGGATTTCGTTGGGCCAGATGCCGGGCTCGGCGATCAGGGCGACCCCGCCCTTGGACGTGAACTTGATGGCATTGCCTGCAAGATTAAGCAGCACCTGGCGCAGCCGCGCCGCGTCGCCGATAACTTGCGCCGGCAGCCGCTCGTCGACAAAGGCCGCGATCTCGAGCTGCTTCGATTGCGCGCGGGGCGCCAGCAATTCGGTGATTTCCTCGATCATGCCGGTCAGCGCGAATGGCCGCTGCTCGAGATCGATCTTGCCGGCCTCGATCTTGGAATAGTCGAGCAGCTCCTCGATCAATGACAACAGGGCCTCGCCCGAGCTCTTCACCGCCTTGGCGTAGGTGGCCTGCTCGGGCGTGAGCTGGGTATCGAGCAGCAGCCCGCTCATGCCGATGATGCCGTTCAGCGGCGTGCGGATCTCGTGGCTTGTCATGGCGAGGAAGCGCGACTTGGCCCGGTTGGCGCTATCGGCCTGGTCGCGCGCCTCGGCCAGCGCACGCTCGGTCTCGGTGCGATCGGTGACGTCGCGGCCGACGCACTGCAGCTCCGCAGGCCTGCCGGCGTCGCTGCGCACCAGGCCCTCGCGCCAGGCGATCCATCGCGGTCCCAATGGGCTTGCGATCTTCTGGTCGTGGATCCGGGTGCCGTTGGGCTCGCGCGCGTCCTCGCCCTGTTCCAGGACTTGAAAATCGAAGCGGCTGCCGATCAAGGCTTCGCGCGCCCGCTCGGCGAGCTCGCAATAGGCATCATTGGCGAAAGTGATGTGGCCCTCGGCGTCCCGCATGACGATAAGGTCACCCTGCTGCTCGAACAGGCTGCGGGCGCGCACCTCGGCTTCCTGCAGCTCCCAATTGCGATCGATCAGGGCCTCGTTGTGGAGCGCGATCTTACGCAGCTGCCGCTTCAGGAAGCGCAGCCGGATGCTTAAAGTCGCAAGCCCAAGGCAGGCCAGCGCGAACAAGAAGCTCGCGCCAATGGCAAAGGCGTTGGCGTCATAGCCGGAGTGTTCCGATCGGCTGCCGGTAATGAAGCCGTAGGCGCCGCCGAACGCGGCCGAGAAGATGAAGAAGGATCGAACGATCGCCGTGATCAGCGGATGCCGTCGCGCGAGGCGGCGAATGCGCAATTTGATCCGTAAGCCCCGCCTCATCACCGATCACCTTACAATGAGTGGTCCGCTGGTGCCGGGCGACGATGCGCGCCGCGACCTTGCGAAGTGTTTGAAGCGCGGAGGGTTCCCTCGGCACGATGCAAACAGGGTTGACGAAAGATTAAAGCGCAGCCGCCAGCTGTGGCCGCTCGCCGCGCGCGGCGACGATCAGCGCCGCCGCTTCGCGCGCCGTGAAGCGTTTCGACCTGACAAAAATGCGGTAGTCGGCGAGGCCGCCGGGGGCGAGATAGATCACGGGTTCGGCCGTCGTGGGATGCGCCGAGACCGCGACGAATTGCGTGGCGGGCGTGGTCGCGCAGGCGTTCTCTTCGCCTTCCCCGACATCGTCGACGACCGTGAAATCGGCCTCCGCCGCATCGTCGGTCAGGGCGACACGTACCGTTGCCAGTGCAGGATCATCGGTGAAGCTGACATGGAGGTCTGCGTGCCAGGGCTCGGATCCTATCTCGAGCGTCGCGCTGCCCGTGGCAATACAGGGGTGCGGACCTTGATAGGTCTCGACACCGGCGAAGACCGTAGCCGCGATCAGAGGAACAGCCGAGACCAGAATTGTGTAACGCAACCTGAAACGCAACATGACGGGCACTCACTCAAGCACAAGCCCGGTGACGCCAGGCGTATGGTTGGCGGAGCGTAAAGAAAAGTCGTTACCGGCTGGTTGACGGTAGGCTGGAACCTGCGATGTGGATCAGGCCGCGTGCCTGACGTCTTCGGCGAGCGCACGGTAGGACAAGGCCTCCGCCAGATGCAGCCGGCCGATCTTGTCCATTCCGTCGAGATCGGCCAGCGTACGGGCGACCCGCAGCACGCGGTGATAGCCGCGCGCAGACAGGCGCATGGTCTCGGCGGCATCGCGCAAGAGCTTTTGCCCCGGCGCATCCGGCTGGGCGATCTCCTCCAGCAGCGAGGCGGGCGCTTCGGCATTGGTGCGGACATGCGGCAAGCCGGCTGCCGCATAGCGCGCACGCTGGATGTCACGCGCAGCCGCGACACGCGCGGCGACCTCGGCTGAGCCTTCGGCCGCCGGCGGCAGGATCAAATCCGCCGCAGTCACCGCCGGCACCTCGATGCGCAGATCGATGCGGTCCATCAAGGGACCTGAGATACGCATCTGATAGTCGGCGGTGCAGCGGTCGATGCTGGCACGCTTGCAGGCATAGCCGGGCTCGAAGGCGCGGCCGCAGCGGCATGGATTCATCGCTGCGATCAGCATGAAGCGCGCCGGATATGTCACGCGGTGATTGGCACGGGACACCGCGACCTCGCCATTCTCCAGCGGCTGGCGCAGCGAATCGAGCACGCGCGGATCGAACTCCGGCAATTCGTCGAGGAACAGCACGCCCTGATGCGCGAGCGAGATCTCGCCGGGCTTGGCGCGCATCCCGCCACCGGTCAGCGCCGCCATGCTGGCGGAATGATGGGGGCTGCGGAACGGCCGTCGCGAGGTGAGGGCGCCCCCCTCGATTTCGCCGGCGACGGACGCGATCATCGAGACTTCCAAAAGCTCGGCTGGCGTCAGCGGCGGCAGAATCGACGGCAGTCGCGCCGCCAGCATCGACTTGCCGGCGCCGGGTGCGCCGATCATCAAGAGGTGATGTCCGCCGGCGGCTGCGATCTCAAGCGCGCGCTTGGCGCTCTCCTGGCCCTTGATGTCGCGCAGGTCGAGCGAGGAGGTTTGCTCTTCGTGGATTTTCGGCTGCGGCCGCGACAGCACCTGCGTGCCCTTGAAGTGGTTGGCGATCTGGATCAGCGAGTTGGCGGCAATGATCTGGATGTCAGGGCTCGCCCACGCGGCTTCCGCGCCGCAAGCTGCGGGGCAGATCAGTCCCTCCTCGCGGGCATTGGCGCCGATGGCGGCCGGCAGCACGCCCGCAACGGCGGCGATCGAGCCGTCGAGCCCGAGTTCGCCCAGCACAGTGAAGCCGCCGAGCGCATCCGGCGGGATCGCTCCGATCGCGGCCATCAGCCCGAGCGCGATCGGCAAGTCGTAGTGGCTGCCTTCCTTCGGCAGGTCGGCGGGTGCGAGATTGACAGTGATCCGCCGTGCCGGCAGCGCCAGCCCTGAGGCGATCAGCGCCGAACGCACCCGTTCGCGCGCTTCAGATACCGCCTTGTCCGGTAGACCGACGATGGTGAAAGCCGGCAGACCCGGCGCGACCTGCACCTGCACGTCGACTGCACGAGCCTCGATCCCCTCAAAGGCAACCGTCGACACCCGCTGAACCATGCGACCCCCGCCATCATCCGCAATCAAAGGTAGCGGAAGGGGCGGGACTTGGCAAGAACATTAAGTGAACGAATGGGGATGGAAGAGCTACGGCGGGCATTTGCCGGCAGGCACGCGTTGGTAGCTCGCCGGAAGGTTCGGCGGCTTGTAATATGGCACGAGCTCCATGCGCTCGAACACCGAGGCATGGATTTTCGCGCCAGCCGCGACATAGCGGTGGCGGCCCGCGTGGATCATCCAGTGGTTGGCAAAATTCGCCGAGGCGCAACGTGGTCAACGAGGTGCGCACGTCAGCGTTTGGCCCGCTTGGCCTCGATCACATCCCAGATCTTCGCAGCGATATCAGGTCCGCCCAACCGCGCGATGGCGCGGATGCCGGTGGGCGAGGTCACGTTGATCTCGGTGAGATAGCCGTCGATCACGTCGATCCCGACGAATAGCAAGCCGCGCTCGCGCAGCGCCGGCCCGATGGTGTTGCAGATTTCGCGTTCGCGATCCGAGAGGTCGGTCGCCTGCGCCGCGCCGCCGCGGACCATGTTGGAGCGGAGATCGTCCGGCGCCGGCACGCGGTTGACCGCACCGGCAAACTCGCCATTGACCAGGATGATGCGCTTGTCGCCATGCTTCACCTCGGGGAGAAAGCGCTGGATCACCCAGGGCTCCTTGAAGGTCACGGAGAACATGTCGTAGAGCGAGCCGAAATTCATGTCCTGCGGCATCACCCGGAACACCGCTGCGCCGCCATGGCCATGCAAAGGCTTCATCACCACGGGGCCGTGGGTGTCACGAAAGGCGTTGATCTCGTCGAGATCGCGCGAGATCAGGGTCGGCGGCATCAGCTGCGGGAAATTCATTACGAACAGCTTTTCCGGCGCATTGCGGACGCTGGCGGGATCGTTGACCACCAGGGTCTTGGGATGAATCTGCTCCAGGAAATGCGTGGAGGTGATGTAGGCGAGGTCGAATGGCGGGTCTTGCCTGAGCAGGACGACGTCGAAACTGGCCAGCGGCTCGCGCTTCGGCTCGCCGAGCGTGAAGTGGTCGCCGGGTTCGTCGCGCACCGTGAGCAGCTGGAGCGGCGCCACCAGCTCATTGCCGACCAGCGAGAGCTTGTCAGGGGTATAGTACGAAAGCCCATGGCCGCGCCTTTGCGCCTCGAGCAGCAGCGCGAAGGTCGAATCGCCGCGGATGTTGATGCGCGCGATGGGGTCCATCTGGACGGCGACGTTTAGCTTCATGTTGCGAGATCCATGATATCAAGGGAGAGAGAAGGGCAGCTTACGTCGACGCGTCGAAGGCCGCTATGACATGGCGTGGCAGGTGGCGCGGCGCAATCAGCATGGCGTCGAAGCGCATTTCGAATTCGGCATGCTCGGGATGGGCAACCAGCCAGGCCAGGGCGGCATCGATAATGCGCGCCTTTTGTCGCGGCGTCACCGCATAGGCCGCCTCATCCAGACTGGCCCGGGCCTTGACCTCGACAAAAGCGATGAGGTTGCGCCGCTTGGCAATAAGATCGATCTCGCCATGCGGCGTGCGGAAGCGTTTAGCCAGGATGCGGTAGCCCTTCGCCATGAGATAGGCTGCGGCGCGACTCTCGGCCGACAGCCCGGTGCGAAAGGCTGCGACGCGCTCGGGCGCGGCCTGCTTGGCTGGGGGCACGCCGCCGTCAGGCTTCGCGGTCAGTTTGGCCATGACTGCCCTTCATGTCCTTGGCAAGCGCCAACGCGCGCGCATAAATCTCCCGGCGCGGCCGCCCCGAGAGCGCGACGGCCTCTGCCACCGCATCCTTCAAGCTGGAATGGGACAGCGCGTTGCGCAAGAGCTCGTCCAGCGAATCGGCCGTCATCACCTGTGCATCCGCGTCCGGTGGACCGATCACCAGCACGAACTCGCCCCGCGTCTCCAGCTGATCCGCCCGCCCTGCAAGTTCGGCCAGCGAGTTGCGCAAGACCTCCTCATGCAGCTTTGTCAGCTCACGGCAGATCGCGGCCTCGCGGCGGCCCATGATGGATGCGAGATCGGTCACCGTCTCCTGGACGCGGCTGCCGGCCTCGAACAGCACCAGCGTCGCATCGATCCGCGCAAGCTCGGTCAGTCGCGCCCGGCGCGCGGTCTGCTTCGCCGGCAGGAAGCCCGCAAAATAGAAGCGGTCGGTCGGCAACCCCGCCAGCATCAGCGCCGCCAGCACGGAGGAAGGGCCAGGCAGAGCGGTGACAGCAAGGCCGGCCGCGCAGGCCTCGCGGACCAGCTTGAAACCGGGATCGGAGATCAGGGGGGTGCCGGCGTCCGAGATCAGCGCGATGGCCTGGCCCTCGGCCATCCGTTGCAGAAGCTTCGGCCGGGCGGCCGCCGCATTGTGCTCATGATAGGGCGTGAGTTCGGCCGAGATGGCGTAACGCTCTGTCAGGCGGCGGCTGACGCGGGTGTCCTCGCAGGCGATGACGTCGGCGCCGGCCAGCGTCTCCAGCGCGCGCAGGGTGATATCGGCGAGGTTGCCGATCGGGGTCGCCACCAGATAAAGGCCGGCCCCGAGCTTCGCCGCGGGCAGGACATGCCCGGCGATGGAAAAGCTGGGAGGTTCCCTGCCGACGGTGTTTATTGGAGCAGTTTTTGCGCGCATAATGCCGGGAGATTAAAGGGGAGATGGCCGCGGCGCTATATCAAGGCGCCGCACGAGCAAGCTGCCCCGGGGCGTAACCTTATTCGCGGTGCAAAACAGCTCCAAGAGGGCGACTTGCGCGCCAGCCGCGAATATCTGGCGAAGCCATAATCCTTTTGTTTTGGTTAACTATTCGTCGACAATGTGCCTGAATCGTCCCCTCCTGATCGGCTTGGATGGAGGGGAGTCTGGCCGTCTCCGGCCGGTCAATCAAAGAGCTGCCATGGTGGACCCGTTCAATCCTAAGTTCCCGTCCTCGGGTCCGCAAAAGGTGGGCGCGACGAGGCGCGCGGCGCTTGGGCTTCTCATTGGCACGCCCCTGCTCTCAGCCTGTGCCAATGTGCAGCAAAGCCTGAGTTCCTTTTCCAGTCCGTTCGCCTCCCAGCAGCCGCCGCCGGCGCCCGCCGGCCCGCAGCAGCAGCCGATGGTTGCGGGCAATGGCCAGGTCAAGGTCGGGCTGATCCTGCCGCTGTCGGCCTCGGGCAATGCCGGAGTCGCCGCGCTCTCGATGAAGAACGCGGCTGAAATGGCGCTGGCCGAGTTCCAAAATCCCAATATTCAGCTCCTGATCAAGGACGATGCAGGCAGCCCGCAAGGGGCGGCCCAAGGTGCGCAGCAGGCGGTGGACGAAGGCGCCGAGATCATTCTCGGACCTTTGTTTGCGGCGTCGGTGCCGGCCGCCGCGCAGGCGGCACGCACGCGCAACATCTCCTGCATCGCCTTTTCCACCGACGCCAGCGTGGCTGGGCGGGGTGTCTATCTCCTGAGCTTCTTGCCGGAGTCGGACGTCAACCGGATCGTCGAATATGCCGCATCGACCGGAAAGCGGTCCTTTGCAGCGCTGTTGCCGGATAACGCTTACGGCAATGTCGTCGAGGTCGCATTCAAGCAGGCGGTCGCGCGCCGTGGCGGTCGTGTCGCCGTATTCGAGAAATATGGCGCCGACCGCGCCGCGCCGGCGCGCACCGTGGCCCAGGCTCTCGGGCAGGCGGATGCGCTGCTATTGGCCGACGACGGCGAATCGGTCGTAGCGACGGCGGATGCATTGACGGCGGCGGGTGCAAACCTGCGCAACATCCAGATGCTCGGCACGGGGTTGTGGGACAATCCGCGCGTGTTTGCCAGCCCTTCGCTGCAGGGTGGCCTCTATGCCGCGCCTGACCCGGCCGGCTTCCATGCCTTCGCCGGCCGCTACCGTACGCGCTACGGGGCCGAGCCGGTGCGGACCGCAACGCTGGCCTATGATTCGGTGGCGCTCGTCGCCGCGCTGGCAAAGACGCAGGGGGGCCAGCACTATTCGGCCGAGGTCTTGACCAATCCTTCCGGCTTTGCCGGCATCGACGGCCTCTTCCGCTTCCGCGCCGATGGCAGCAATGAGCGCGGACTTGCCGTGATGCGGGTTGCGAGCAATGGCAGCGTGCCGGTTGCAGGCTCGCCCAAGAGCTTTGGGGCGTAGTCAGGCGGTCAGGTCTTAGGCAGCCAAGTCGGCAACCACGGCGTCAAGCACGGGAAAGCCGGCTTGCGTCACGCGCAGCCGGCCATCGCTATCGACCACGATGGCGCCTTCCTCGCGCAACAGCGTGATGCGTTCGGGATCGAGCGATCGTCCCGCGAGTGCCGCGTAGCGTTTGGGATCGATGCCTTCCGCCAATCGCAGACCCATGAGCAGGAATTCGTCGGCGCGCTCTTCACTGTTCAGGGAGTCATCGGTGACGACGCCGTGGCCATTGGCCTCGACGCGCATCAGCCAGGCCTCCGGCCGCTTCTCGGTCGCGGTGGCGTGCCTGATGCCATTGATATCGAGCCGGCCATGCGCGCCGGGACCGATGCCGGCATATTCCTGTCCGCGCCAATAGACGAGATTGTGCCGGCATTCGGCGCCTTCGCGGGCGTGGTTGGAGATTTCATAGGCCGGCAGGCCATTGCGGGCGCAAATATCCTGGGTGACGTCGTAAAGCGCGCGCGCCAGCGGCTCATCCGGGGTCTTCAGCTTGCCGGCGGCGTGCAGGCCGAAAAAGGGCGTGCCTTCCTCGATGGTGAGCTGGTAGAGCGACAGATGTTCTGCAGCCTCAGAGATAGCCTGCTGCAATTCCGCGGCCCACATCTGCGGCGTCTGATCGGGCCGCGCGTAGATCAGGTCGAACGAATAGCGGTCGAATGCGTTGCGCGCGACCGCGACCGCATCGAGCGCTTCGCGTGCCGTATGCAGACGGCCGAGCGCTTTCAATGATGCGTCGTCCAGGGCCTGCACGCCGAGCGAGACGCGGTTGACGCCGGCTGCACGGTACCCCGCAAAGCGCGTCGCCTCGACACTGGTCGGATTGGCCTCCAGCGTGACCTCGACATCCTCGGTCACGCGCCAGTGCTTGCCGATCGCATTGAGAATCGCCCCGACCGTCTCCGGCTGCATCAGCGATGGCGTGCCGCCGCCGAGAAAGATCGAGGTCACCTCGCGGCCGGGAATGCGCGCAGCCGTGGTTTCGATCTCGCGCGCAAAGGCGCGGGCAAAGCGGGTCTCATCGATTGCGGCATGCCGCACATGGCTATTGAAATCGCAATAGGGGCATTTGGAGAGACAGAACGGCCAATGCACATAGACGCCGAACGCCTTCTCGCGCAGCGTGGCTGGATCAGCGCGGCTCAAGGCAGATCTCCGCAAGCTTCACGAAGGCGCGCGCCCGGTGCGAAAGGCCCAATCCAAGCGGCGGCAGCCCGTGCTTCTCGATGCTGGTCATCTCGCCGAACGTGCGGTCGAAACCGTCGGGCATGAACATCGGATCGTAGCCGAAGCCTGCCGTGCCGCGCGGCGGCCAGACCAGCGTGCCGTCGACACGCGCTTCGACCTCTTCGGCATGGCCATCCGGCCAGGCGACGCAAAGTGCGGAGACGAAATGCGCGCGCCGTTTGTCGGAGGTGGTAGCGCCCCGCTCGTGCAGGAGGCGCTCAATCTGCGCCATGGCCGCATTGAAATCCTTGTTGGGGCCGGCCCAACGCGCCGAGAAAATGCCAGGCGCGCCGTTCAGCGCATCGACGGCCAGTCCCGAATCGTCGGCGAACGCAGGCAGCTGCGCAGCCTTTGCCGCGGCGGTCGCCTTGATCCTGGCATTTGCCTCAAACGTGCCGCCGGTTTCCTCGGGCTCGTGGAGACCGAGCTCGCCTGCCGACACCGCTTCGATCCCATGCGGCGCCAGCAGCTCGCGCATCTCCGCGAGCTTGCCGGGATTATGGGTGGCGATGACCAGCCTGCCTGTGATCCGACGATGCATGGTCCTTACGACACCGCCATTTTCTGCAGGTCGACCAGTCGCGTCACGCCTTTGCGGGCGAGCGCCATCAGCGCCAGGAATTCGTCCTGCGTGAACGGCGTCTTCTCCGCCGTGCCCTGCACCTCGATGATCCGACCGTCGCCGGTCATGACAAAATTCGCGTCGGTCTCGGCTTCGGAATCCTCAGCATAATCGAGATCGAGCACCGGCGTGCCGTTGAAAATGCCGCAGGAGATGGCGGCGACATTGTCGCGCAGCACGTTCGCCTTCACCATGTTGCGCGTCTTCATCCAGCTGATGCAATCGGCAAGTGCGACCCAGGCGCCAGTGATGGAGGCCGTGCGCGTGCCGCCATCGGCCTGCAGGACATCGCAATCGACCGTGATCTGTCGCTCGCCGAGCGCCTCCAGGTCGACGGTCGCGCGCAGGGAGCGGCCGATCAGGCGCTGGATCTCGACGGTGCGCCCGCTCTGCTTTCCCGCGGAGGCCTCGCGCCGGGTTCGCTCAAGGGTGGCGCGCGGCAGCATGCCGTATTCGGCGGTCACCCAGCCGCGCCCCTGGCCCTTGAGCCATGGCGGCAGGCGGTCCTCCAATGTGGCGGTCACCAGCACATGGGTGTCGCCGAATTTTACCAGGCAGGAGCCCTCGGCATATTTGACCACGCCGCGGTCCAGGCTGACGGCGCGTAGTTCGTCCGGGGCACGGCGGCTCGGCCGCATGGGAATCCTCCGAAAATCCGGCAAAGAGTATGGCTGGCGGAGCTTGTAGGGGGGGCACGGCGGGGCGGCAAGCCCCTATGAGCGCGTTCCCCGGCTTGCCAGGGCCGGTCGGGATGTTCAAATTGTAGGCGCGTGAAGGGAGTAAAGAGTGGCCCACCACGATCCGATCCACCTGATGACCCCGCCTGCCGGACTGGCGCAGCTCAACGAGCGTTCGCGGGAGATTTTTCGCCAGATTGTCGAAAGCTATCTCGCGACCGGCGAACCGGTCGGTTCGCGCAATATATCGCGGTTGATTGCGGTTCCACTGTCACCGGCCTCGGTGCGCAATGTCATGGCCGACCTGGAACAGCTCGGCTTGATCTATGCCCCGCACACCTCGGCCGGCCGTCTGCCGACGGAACTGGGTCTGCGGTTCTTTGTCGACGCCCTGATGCAGGTCGGCGACCTCACCACGGAGGAGCGCGAAACCATCCAGAGCCAGCTTGCCTCCGTTGGGCGCGCCCAATCGGTCGAGGCCGCCCTGGGCGAAGCGCTGACGCGGTTGTCCGGGCTGACGCGGGCGGCCGCGGTTGTTCTGACGCCGAAATCGAATGCGCGGCTCAAACATATCGAATTCGTGCGGCTGGAGCCCGAACGCGCGCTGGTCGTGCTGGTTGGCGAGGACGGCCAGGTCGAGAATCGCGTCCTCACCCTGCCGCCCGGCGTGCCGTCCTCTGCGCTGATGGAGGCCTCCAATTTTCTCAATGCGCGGATTCGGGGCCGTACCTTGGCCGAGGCTCGGCTCGAGCTCGAGACGGCGTTGGCGCAGGGGCGCGCCGAGCTCGATCAATTGACCCAGAAGGTGATCGCTGCCGGTATTGCCAGCTGGTCCGGCGGCGAGAGTGACGACCGTCAGCTGATCGTGCGGGGTCATGCCAATCTCCTGGAGGACCTCCACGCGCTTGAGGATCTCGAGCGGGTTCGCCTGCTGTTCGACGATCTCGAGACCAAGCGCGGCGTCGTCGACCTCCTCGGGCGCGCCGAACAGGCCGAGGGCGTGCGGATTTTCATCGGCTCGGAAAACAAACTGTTCTCGCTATCGGGGTCCTCGACGGTCATCGCGCCGTATCGCGACGCCGCCGGCCATATTGTCGGCGTTCTCGGCGTGATCGGCCCCACCAGGCTCAATTATGCGCGGGTCATCCCGACGGTGGATTATGCCGCGCGCATCGTGAGCCGCATTTTGGGCGGCTGAAACCCGTTAGATTGAGATTGGGCATGGTCCTTTCCGAAGACCGCGGCAGGCTCTTCCGGATCATGCCCACGTTCACGAGCGCTTGATTTTCGTGTCCCAAAGCACGATATCCGGCGCGAACGAAGTCTACCAACCGATCGATTTCTCGAGAAGGCCGTCAATGTCCGATTCCGAGCCGAAAGATCCGGCGAACCCGAGCGAGCCCGTGATGTCAAAGCCCTACATTATGCCTGACGACCCGGAACCCGCTTCTGCCGAGGCGTTGGCGAAGGAAGCCGCGGATGCGCGCGACAAGATGCTGCGCACGCTGGCCGAGATGGAGAACCTGCGCAAGCGCACAGCCAAGGAGGTGTCGGATGCGCGGACCTATGGCGTCACCGGCTTTGCGCGCGACGTGCTCGAGATCGCCGACAATCTGCAGCGTGCCCTGGACGCCATCCCGGCGGAGGCGCGCGCCACCGCCGATCCGGGCCTGACCTCGCTGATCGAGGGCGTCGAGCTCACCGAACGCTCGCTGCACAATACGCTGGAGAAATATGGCGTGAAGCGGCTGGATCCGTCGGGCAGCAAATTCGACCCGAATTTCCATCAGGCGATGTACGAAGTGCCCGACGCGTCGGTGCCCGCAGGTACGGTGGTGCAGGTTGTGCAGGCCGGCTATACCATCGGCGATCGCGTGTTGCGGCCTGCTCTGGTCGGCGTCTCCAAGGGCGGTGCAAAGGTCGCCCCCGCAGCCGCCAACGGCAACGAGAGCGCGGCTTAAAAGCCGCGGCTCGCAGCGACCGGCTTAGGCGACAGCAATATCGCTCGACTGGATGCGCTTGACGCCGGCCTTGGCCATATCGGCCCAGGCCTTGGCAAGCGAGCCCTTGGTGTCGATGCCGCGACAGGCGTCCTCGATCACATAGGCTTCGAGCCCGGCCTTGCGCGCATCCAGCGCGGTCCAGCAAACGCAAAAATCGGTGGCGAGCCCGGCAATGAAGACGCGCTTGACGCCGCGCGCCTTCAGATAGGCGGCGAGCCCTGTCGTGGTCTTGCCATCGGCTTCGGTGAAGGCTGAATAGCTGTCGGTGTCCTTGTGGTAGCCTTTTCGGATGATGAGCTCGGCCTGCGGGATCGAGAGGTCCTTGGACAGCGCCGCGCCATCGGTCCCCTGTACGCAATGGTCCGGCCATAGCACCTGCTTGCCATAGGCGAGGTCGATGACGTCGAACGGCTTCTTGCCGTCATGAGCCGAGGCGAACGACACGTGGCCCGGCGTGTGCCAGTCCTGCGTCATCACGACATTGGAAAAGGACTTCGCGATCCGGTTGATGATCGGCACGACCTGCTCGCCGTCCTTCACGGCGAGGCTACCGCCGGGCAGGAAGCAGTTCTGCACGTCGATCACCAACAGCGCCGAAGCCTCGTCGGGCTTGATCGGCGCCGCCCATGCACTGCGCGCACCCAGGGCCGCAATTGCGGTCGTGCCGATAGCTGCGAGAATCTGCCGTCGATCCAACATGGCACCCCTCCGTAACTGGATACGATCAGCAAATCAGGTCGCAAGCCCAGCGTAAAGCACCTTTGCGCACGCGTGGTGGTTCGAATGTTGGGCGCTTGCCGCCTTATCCGTCAGGGGACACTTCAGCTTTTCGGCTCGATGCCGTCGCGCACGGCGCGGAAACGGGGGAAGGCCGCTGACCACTGGTCCCGCGGCGCGCTGCCCACGATGCGCATCGAGTTCGCGCCGCCAAAGCGGATCCACTGCACGACGGTGACCTTGGTGTTGTCCTTGCCGCTGGTGGCGTCGATCCGCGTTTCATAGCCGGGCATGCCGCCGATCCGGATCGGTTCGGCCATGGTGATGTGTCCGTCGCGCACGCCGGGGATCTGGGTCGCCGCCTGCTGGGCAAAGCGGGCGCGATCGTCCGCTTCGGGCGGCGTGGCGCCGATGATGCCGATGATCATGAACGGAGAGGGCTCAAAGCCGGTCTTCTCGTCGCCGTCGGCAAGAATGACGGCTGCGCCCGGCGCCAGCGTGCGGACGTTCTTGAAGCTTGCGAGGTCATTGAGCTTGAACGGAAGCAGGCCAAGCTGCTCCTCGACCGGCACCTCCTTGCGTAGCGTCACGGACGCGAACATCTGGCGTACGGCATCGTCGGTGTAGATCTTGGCGGCGTCCTCCGGGACCTGCATCGCGATATAGCCGGAGAAGGTCCCGCCCGAGAGGATCATCGAATAACGCCGGACGCTGGTCGCGCCCTCCTTGGCGTTCTCGATCGTGTAATAGGCAAGGCCTGCGCCCGCTGTCTCGACGCTCTCCGGTTTGACGCTGCCCGTGCCGGCGGGATTCGCGAAGGCGGTCTTTACCTCATTATAGGCGTCCGATGGCAGCTCGGTCACCAGCACCTTGACGCTATGGTCTTCGGTTTCGAAGCCGGGGAAGGTCTTCGACACGGAGAGGCCGACCAGCGGCACCAGGCCGACCCTCACGCCCAGCGGAAAAACCGCATCTGCAGCAAGAGCGGGATTGAGCGCGGCAATCAGCAAGGCTGCGGCGGTCAGGAGTCGAAGAGGCTTCATGAAGAACCTATTTGAGTTGCAATGAGGCCGTTCCATGGTCGGCCAGCGCGACCCCGCGACACGGTCTCTCACAAGTCCGGGGCGTCCTCGGTCGGGTCGCTTTTACCGGGTTTGACCTGCCCGCAACAGGGTCCGGGAACGCGCCCAAAGGCCGCTCCGGGAGTCCCGACACCCATGGCGCCGCCCGGCCGTCAGTCCTTGACGAGCCTCGAGCCTTGGGAGCGAGGCAGGCCGCAGGCGCATCAGCCGACACCATCTTTCAATTGCGGGGCCTTTTCCGTGACCAAGGTTGCGGTCCGGTCCTTGCGGGCCCATGGCCCCCTCCTATATGAGGCTCACCGTCGCAATATCGCGAGTTTTTGATCTAGAGGGGGTTCGGAGCCGGGCGCCGTCAGGGCCCTGCCAACCTGCCGCAAAAAGAAGGATGTGAGACCATGGGAAAGGTCATTGGGATCGATCTCGGCACCACCAATTCGTGCGTTGCCGTGATGGATGGCAAAAACGCCAAAGTCATCGAGAATGCCGAGGGCATGCGGACGACGCCGTCGATCGTCGCTTTTACCGATGATGGCGAGCGCCTCGTCGGTCAGCCGGCCAAGCGCCAGGCGGTCACCAATCCCGAGCGGACCTTCTTCGCAGTGAAGCGCCTGATCGGCCGCCGCTACGACGACCCGATGGTCGAGAAGGACAAGAAGCTCGTCCCCTACAAGATCGTCAAGGCCGGCAACGGCGACGCCTGGGTCGAGGCCGACGGCAAGACCTATTCGCCCTCGCAGATCTCCGCCTTCATCCTGCAGAAGATGAAGGAGACCGCGGAAGCTCATCTCGGGCAGAAGGTCGATCAGGCCGTCATCACCGTTCCCGCTTATTTCAATGACGCCCAGCGCCAGGCGACCAAGGATGCCGGCAAGATCGCGGGCCTCGAGGTGCTGCGCATCATCAACGAGCCGACCGCGGCGGCACTCGCCTACGGCCTCGACAAATCCAAGACCGGCACCATTGCGGTGTACGACCTCGGCGGCGGCACCTTTGATATTTCCATCCTCGAGATCGGTGATGGCGTGTTCGAGGTGAAGTCGACCAATGGCGACACCTTCCTGGGTGGCGAGGACTTCGACATGCGCCTGGTCGGCTATCTCGCCGACGAGTTCCAGAAGGAGCAGGGCATCAACCTGCGCAACGACAAGCTCGCGCTGCAGCGCCTGAAGGAGGCCGCTGAGAAGGCCAAGATCGAGCTGTCGTCGACAACCCAGACCGAGATCAACCTGCCGTTCATCACGGCGGACCAGACCGGTCCGAAGCATCTGACCATGAAGCTCACCCGCGCCAAGTTCGAGGCGCTGGTCGATGACCTGATCCAGAAGACCATCGAGCCCTGCCGCAAGGCGTTGAAGGATGCCGGCGTCACCGCCGGTGAGATCGGCGAGGTGGTGCTGGTCGGCGGCATGACCCGCATGCCCAAGGTCCAGGAAGTCGTGAAGCAGCTGTTCGGCAAGGAGCCGCACAAGGGTGTCAACCCGGACGAGGTTGTCGCCATCGGTGCCGCGATCCAGGCCGGCGTGCTGCAGGGCGATGTCAAGGACGTGCTGCTGCTTGACGTGACCCCGCTGTCGCTGGGCATCGAGACGCTGGGCGGCGTGTTCACCCGCATCATCGACCGCAACACCACGATCCCGACCAAGAAGAGCCAGGTGTTCTCGACCGCCGAGGACAACCAGAATGCGGTGACCATCCGTGTCTTCCAGGGCGAGCGTGAAATGGCGGCCGACAACAAGATGCTCGGCCAGTTCGACCTGATGGGCATTCCGCCCGCCCCGCGCGGCATGCCGCAGATCGAGGTGACCTTCGACATCGACGCCAACGGCATCGTCAACGTCTCGGCCAAGGACAAGGCGACGGGCAAGGAGCAGCAGATCCGCATCCAGGCCTCCGGCGGCCTGTCGGAAGCCGACATCGAGAAGATGGTCAAGGAGGCCGAGGTCAACGCCGCCGCCGACAAGAAGCGCCGCGAGGCGGTCGACGCCAAGAACCATGCCGACGCGCTGGTGCATTCCACCGAGAAGGCGCTGGCCGAGCATGGCTCGAAGATCGCAGAGACCGAGCGCCGCGCCATCGAGGACGCTGTCAGCGATCTCAAGGAGGCGCTGAAGGGCGACGACGCCGAGGCGATCAAGGCCAAGACCAATACACTGGCGCAGGCTTCGATGAAGCTTGGCGAGGCCATGTACAAGCAACAGGCCGAGGGCGACGCTGCCGCCAAGGCTGCTGCGCAGGATGACGTGGTCGACGCGGAGTTCACCGAAGTCGACGACGACAAGAAGAAGTCCGCCTAACGAGCGGGATTCGATCATGACCCTCACGCCAAAGAGCGCATCCCGCGTCTCGATGGGTGGGGGTCGTTTTTTGAGAGGGTGAATTGTTAAGCCGGAGGCTGCATCCTATGTGCAGCTCTGGGGGCAAGAAGAAGTTCGGGCGGGTCTGACGGATGTCTACCAAGCGCTGCTATTACGAAACCCTTGAAGTCGATCGCAACGCTGACGAAACCAAGCTCAAGTCGGCCTTTCGCAAGCTGGCGATGAAGTGGCATCCGGACCGCAATCCCGGCGATGCCCAGAGCGAGATCAGGTTCAAGGAAATCAACGAGGCCTACGAGGTCCTCAAGGACAGCGACAAGCGTGCCGCCTATGACCGCTACGGCCATGCTGCCTTCGAGCAGGGCGGCGTGGGCGGCGGCCACGGCTTCGGCGCCGGCTTTGCGTCCTCCTTCTCGGATATTTTCGAAGACCTGTTCGGCATGGCCGGGCAACGCCGCAGCGGCGGCCGCGAGCGCGGCGCCGATCTGCGCTACAACATGGAAATCACGCTCGAAGAGGCTTATCTCGGCAAGACCGCGCAGATCGAGATTCCGGTCTCGGTCACCTGCGAGTCCTGCTCGGGCACCGGCGCCAAGGCCGGCACCAAGCCGAAGACCTGTTCGATGTGCGGCGGCGCAGGCCGGGTGCGGCAGGCACAGGGATTCTTCACGCTGGAGCGCACCTGCCCGGGCTGCCAGGGCCGTGGCCAGATGATCGAGGATGCCTGCCCGTCCTGCGCGGGCTCGGGCCGGGTGGCGCGCGAGCGCACGCTGTCAGTGAACATCCCGCAGGGCGTCGAGGACGGCACGCGGATCAGGCTCGCCGGCGAAGGCGAGGCCGGCGTGCGCGGCGGCCCGCCCGGCGATCTCTACATTTTCCTGTCGCTGGCGGCGCATCCGTTCTTCCAGCGCGATGGCGCTGATCTGCATTGCCGGGTGCCGATTTCGATGGTCACGGCCGCGCTCGGCGGCGAGTTCGAGGTGCCGACCATCGACAAGGGCAAGACCAAGGTGAAGATCCCCGCGGGCACGCAGTCCGCACGGCGCTTCCGCATCGCGTCGAAGGGCATGCCCGTGCTGCGCTCGCGGCAGACGGGCGACATGTATGTCCAGGTCGTGGTCGAGACGCCGCAGAACCTCACCAAGCGACAGCAGGAGCTGCTGGCCGAGTTCGAGAAGTTGTCGTCCGGCACGACCCAGCCCGAGGCCACCGGCTTCTTCGCCAAGGTCAAGGACTTCTTCGGCAAGTCCGCTGCTAACTAGCCCCGGGCTAGCAAGCGCGCCATCATGCGCGCCATGTCGTTTTGTGCCGCGCTGTGGCCTTGGCTGAAACCCATGACAAAGCAGTACGTTATCGCTAATTCTCTGGATCCATGGCGGACGGCGCCTGCCGTGCTCCGGCTTGACCGCCCCGCCGGGGACCTATACGTCTTTGTGACTGTTTTCTGACATCCGCCGTTTGCACGGTCCCCGTCTGGTTCAAGTCGCATGCCCTCGCAATCGTCCGTGCGTACGCTGAAAAAACCTCGGCTTGATGACGAGGTCCGCTTTCTCCGTTCATGGATCGAGAAGCCGCTACATGTCGGCGCAGTGATGCCGTCGGGGCGGCCTTTGGCCCGCACCATGGCTGGCTATGTCGATCGTCATGCGACCGGCCCTGTGATCGAGCTTGGCCCCGGTACCGGCGCCATCACCAGCGCGCTGGTCGAGCATGGCATCGATCAGAAGCGGCTGGTGCTGGTCGAGTATAATCCCGGCTTCTGTGCACTGTTGCGCGACCGTTATCCGCAGGCGAAAGTCGTGCAGGGCGATGCCTATCGCCTGCGCGACACGCTCTGGAACGTTCTGGGCACACCCGCGAACGCCATCGTCTCGTCACTGCCGCTGGTGACGAAACCGATGTTGACGCGGCTGCGCCTGATCCGCGATGCGTTTGCAACCCTGGCTCCGGGCGCGCCGTTCGTGCAGTACACCTATTCGGTGGTGCCGCCGATCCCGAAATCGCTGCCCGGCGTATCCACCGAAGCCTCCGAGCGGATCTGGATGAATCTTCCACCCGCCCGCGTGTGGGTGTATCGCAAGCATTAGCCGCGCCCGTCGCATTGGTCGGGTGCATCAACCCCGAATGCGCGTTTTGAAGAATGGCCGCGCCGAAAATCCTGGTCATACCCGGCTCGCTGCGCACCGGCTCGCATAATACGAAGCTTGCAGCCAATGCCGCCTACGAGTTCGCGCTGGCGGGCGTCGAGGTGAACCGGCTGTCGTTCGCCGATTATCCGCTGCCGATCTATGATGGCGACCTGCAGGCCAAGTCGGGCGTGCCGAAGAACGCGGTCAATCTCAAGCGCATGATGGCGGCCCATCACGGCATCCTGTTGGTGACCCCCGAATATAACTCCTCGGTCCCGGCGCTCCTGAAGAACGCGCTCGATTGGGTGAGCCGGGTGCAGGATCCGCATGAGGCGCGCGGGCAGGTGTTTCGCCAACGCCCCTTTGCAATCGCGGCCGCCTCGGAGAGCCGCCTCGGCGGCACGCGGGCGCTGGCTGCGTTGCGGCTGATCCTCTCCTCGCTGCAGGCCCATGTGATCCCGAGCCAGCTTGCTCTGTCCTTTGCGCATCAGGCCTATGACGATATGGACAGATTGAAGAATCCGGCCGATAGCGAGGCGCTGCAAGCCCTTGTCCGGCAGTTGATCGACGTCTCCCAACGCATGATGTGAGGTGACAATGCCGCTCGATATTGCTCCCCGCGACCGGATCATCGTGGCGCTCGACCTGCCCGGCGTCGAGCCGGCGGAAGCCATGGTGGCGCGCCTCGGCGACAGCGTTACCTTCTACAAGATTGGCTATCAGCTGGCTTATGCCGGGGGCTTGTCGCTGGTGAAGAAGCTCGCAGACCAGGGCAAGAAGGTCTTCATCGATCTCAAGCTGCACGACATCGGCAATACGGTGGCGCGCGGGGTCGAGAGCATCGCCAAAACCGGCGCCACCTTTCTCACCGTGCACGCCTATCCGCAAACCATGAAGGCGGCTGTCGAGGCGCGGGGCGCGCATCTGAAGATCCTCGCCGTCACGGTGCTGACCTCCTACGACACCGGCGACCTGCAGGCCGCGGGCTATCGCTTGGGGGTGGCCGACCTCGTCGAAACACGCGCGCGCCAGGCGCTGGAACTGGGAATCGACGGGCTCGTCTGCTCGCCCGAGGAAGCAGCCAACCTGCGGAAGATCGTCGGTCAACAGATGAGCCTGGTCACGCCGGGTATCAGGCCTGCCGGCTCCGCCGCGGGCGATCAGAAACGCATCATGACACCCGCGCGTGCGATTGCAGCGGGTGCCGATTATCTCGTGGTCGGCCGGCCCATCGTCGAGGCGGCCGATCCCAAGGCGGCCGCGGAAGCGATTGTGGCCGAGATCACGCCGCACCTGGTGGGCTAAGAACAAGGAAGAAGACAGATGGCAAAAGGCTACTGGATCGGACGCGTCGACGTTCACAACGATGATGGCTACAAGGCTTACGCGGCCGCCAATCCGGCTATCTTCAGCAAGTTCGGCGGACGCTATGTCGTCCGTGGCGGCAAGTTCACCGGCGTCGAGGGCCAGAGCCGCTCGCGCAACGTCGTGATCGAATTCCGTGACTATGAGACCGCGCTCGCCTGCTACAATTCCCCTGAGTACCAGGCGAACATCAAGGTGCGGCAGCCGCATTCGATCGCCGATCTCATCATCATCGAAGGCTACGACGGCCCGCAGCCTTGAGGTGCGGCGCTAGCTTTCACTCCGTCATTCCGCGGCGCCGCGCCAGCGGCGAACCCGGAATCCAGAGGTTGTGGCGCGAGATTCTCAGGTGCGCTACGGCGCACCGGAGTTCGCCCTTCGGGCGCCCCGAAATGACACCGAACAAACCGGTTCACGTCTCGCTTCGTGCGGGTGGCAACGGCGCCCCGCCCTCGGTTGCTGGAACGGCCTGCCCCGGTTACAAGGGGCAGTGAAGAGGTAAAACCATGGCCGACATGCGTTTGATCGTAGCTGGAGCCGGCGGCCGCATGGGCCGCGCGTTGACGCGTGTGATTGCAGAAACCCCGGGTGCTGTGCTGGCGGGCGCGCTGGAAGCGCCCGGTTCGGAACTCCTAGGGGAGGATGCAGGGGTGCTTGCGGGGCTGCCTGCCAATGGCGTCAAGGTGTCCGGCGATCTCTGGTCGCTGTCGGGCAATGCCGACGGCATTCTCGATTTTACCGTTCCCCGTGCCACCATTGCCAATGTCGCGATTGCCGCTGAGCGCGGTCTCGTTCACGTCATCGGTACCACCGGTCTATCGGTCTCCGACGATGCCGTCATCAAGAGCGTCACCTCGCGCGCCGTGGTGGTGAGATCAGGCAATATGAGCCTGGGCGTCAATCTGCTGGCCGCGCTGGTGAAGCGCGTTGCGCAATCGCTCGATCCCTCCTTCGACATCGAAATCCTGGAGATGCACCACAAGGGCAAGATCGATGCGCCTTCCGGAACCGCCTTGATGCTGGGCGAGGCCGCCGCCAGCGGCCGCGGCATCACGCTGGAGGATCATTCGGCGCGCGGCCGTGATGGCGTCACCGGCGTCCGCCGAACGGGCGATATCGGTTTTGCCTCATTGCGCGGCGGCACCGCCGCCGGCGATCACAGCGTGATCTTTGCGGGCCCGTCGGAGCGGCTCACGCTCTCGCACCATGCCGAGGACCGCATGATCTTCGCCCATGGCGCATTGAAGGCCGCACTGTGGGCCCATGGCAAGCCGCCCGGGCTCTACTCCATGGCCGATGTGCTCGGCCTCAGCGACATCTAATATCGAACATCGGAAAATCACTGACATGAGCGACCGACTTCTTGTGCTTGTGCGCCACGGCCAGAGCGACTGGAATCTGAAGAACCTGTTCACCGGCTGGAAAGACCCTGATCTCACCGAGCTCGGCGTGCAGGAAGCCAAGGACGCCGGACGCAAGCTGAAGGCGAAGGGATTGCAGTTCGACGTCGCCTTCACCTCGGTCTTGACGCGCGCCCAGCACACGCTTGATCTGATCCTCAACGAGCTTGGCCAGACCGGCTTGCCCACGCAAAAAGATCTCGCGCTCAACGAGCGCGACTATGGCGATCTCTCCGGCCTCAACAAGGACGATGCCCGCAAGCGGTGGGGCGAGGAGCAGGTCCACATCTGGCGCCGCTCCTATGACGTGCCGCCGCCCGGCGGCGAAAGCCTGAAGGATACGCTCGCGCGCGCGCTGCCCTATTATGTGCAGGAGATTTTGCCCTGCGTGCTGCGCGGCCAGCGCACACTGGTCGCTGCGCACGGCAATTCGCTGCGCGCGCTGATCATGGTGCTGGAGAAGCTTTCGCCCGAGGGCATACTGAAGCGCGAGCTCGCGACCGGCGTGCCCATCATCTATCACCTCAACGCGGACTCGACGGTCGCCTCGAAGCTCGACCTCGCGGCTTGAGCCGCAGGCTCGACATCTCCGTCCCCGACGCCCGGTCGCCGACGGTGCGCTGGACCCGTCATCCTGAGGTGCGAGCCAACGGGTCCGCACGAAGTGCGGCCCGATGACAGGCTCCACGAGCCTCGAAGGATGAACGGCCCCGCGGCTGCAGCCGCGGCTGTCACCCTTCGAGGCTCGCTATGCGAGCGCCTCAGGGTGACGGGAAACACCGAACGAGTTAGCACCTCGCCTTATTGCATCCCCACCTGCCCCGCTTCCCAGCCTAGCATCGCCTGCTTGCGCGTGATGCCCCAGTGATAGCCGGTGAGCTTGCCGTCCTTGCCCAGCGCGCGGTGGCACGGCACCACGAAGGAGACCGGGTTCTTGCCGACGGCGGCGCCAACAGCGCGCGAGGCCTTCGGCGACTTCAGCTTGCAGGCGATGTCGGAATAGGAGACGGCGCGCCCCATGGGGATCTTGAGCAGCGTCTCCCATACCCGCACCTCAAAATCGGTGCCGATCAAGACCACGCGCAACGGCTGGTCTGCGCGCCATAGCTTGGGATCGAAGATGCGCTGCGCCACCGGCGCCGTGCCGAGATAGTCCTCGACATAGGTCGCGTTCGGCCAGCGATCCCTCATGTCCGCCAGCGCCGCCTGCTCTTCCCCGGGATCAGCGAAGGCAAGGCCCGCGAGGCCGCGGGCCGTGGTCATCACGATCGCCATGCCGAAGGGCGAGGGATGAAAGCCATAGCGCAGGGTCATGCCGGCGCCGCCGTTCTTCCATTCGCCCGGGGACATCGCCTCATGGGTGATGAAGAGGTCGTGCAGCCGTCCCGGTCCTGACAGCCCGGAGTCAAGGGCGGCATCGAGCACGCTGGCCGAACCGCGCAACAGGCCCTTGGCGTGGTCGAGCGTCAGGGCCTGCATGAAGCCCTTGGGCGTGATCCCGGCCCAGCGGCGGAACAGATGATGCAGTTCGTCGGGGGTCACGCTTGCCGCGTCCGCCATCGCCTCGATGGTCGGCTGGCTGCGCCAGTGCTCGGAAATGAACGCGATCGCCCGCCGCACCGAATCGTAATCCCGCAGCGCGGCGCTCGAGGGGCCCGGCTTGGCCAGGCGTTGGTCATGAATGGCGAGTGTCATCATGCTCTCGGATGTAGGGCGGGCGGCTTGGTCAAACCACCCGATTTCCGACGAGCTTACACCAGGGCGTTGTAAGTGGGGCCCCGCCGGGCGGTGTTGAGCGCGGCTAGCAACGCTTTGGAGAAGCTGGCCTTTTCTCCGGGGCTCAAAAAGCTCCCGATGGCGACCCGCCTGCCCCTTGAGGCGAGGTAGAGCCGTTCGATGCCGTATTCGTCATCCCGTTCCTGGTCGAGCCGGACCCAGAGCGGGTTGAAAACGAGCTCCACGACATCGCCGCGCTGGCTGATCCGGCGCAGCCGCAGCACCGAGGCCGTCACGGAAATCTGCTCGCAGGCCAAGGCGCGGCGGAAATTGATCCGAAAGGCAACATAGATCGCGAGCACGTCGAGCCCGAGAAAGCCGCACACCGGCCATGCCCCCATGATGAGAAACGCGATGCCCGTGGCGAAGCTGACCGCGCTCAAGAACCCCATCACCAGAACAAAGCCGGTGCGGTTCAGCGACCGGTGCGGCGTCAGCAGCGCCGCGAACAATTCGGGCTCGGCCGTGTCAGGATCAAAATCATTGCCTGGGGTCATGACCTATCAGTATATCCGCTTCATGGCGAAAATCATCCGCACTCAACGCGCCAAGGCAACACGCGTTCAATCCGTGGCGAGGAAATCGACAAGGACGGCCAAGGCCGGCAAGCCGGCCAGTCCTGTCCGCGCGGCCAAGAAATCCTTGAAAGCGTCCAAACCCTGGACCCCCGCCGAAATCCGCGAGGCCTTCACGCGCTTCAACGAGGCCAATCCGGAGCCCAAGGGCGAGCTGGAGCATCTCAATCCCTACACGTTGCTGGTCGCGGTGGTCTTGTCCGCCCAGGCCACGGATGCCGGCGTCAACAAGGCGACGCGCGCGCTGTTTGCGGTGGCCGATACGCCGCAAAAAATGCTCGCGCTCGGCGAGGAGAAGCTTCGCGACTACATCAAGACCATCGGCCTCTATCGCACCAAGGCGAAGAACGTCATCGCACTCTCGCACAAGCTGATCGACGAGTTCGGCGGCGAGGTTCCGCGCACCCGAGCGGAGATCGAGACGCTGCCTGGCGCAGGCCGCAAGACCGCCAACGTGGTGCTCAATATGGCCTATGGCGAGCGCACGATCGCCGTCGATACCCATGTATTTCGCGTCGCCAATCGCACCGGGCTTGCGCCGGGCAAGACGCCGCTCGAGGTCGAACTCGGGCTCGAGAAGGTGATTCCGTCCGAGTTCATGTTACACGCGCATCATTGGCTGATCCTGCACGGCCGCTACACCTGCCTGGCGCGCAAGCCGCGCTGCGAGGTTTGCCTGATCAACGATCTCTGCCGCTGGCCTGAAAAGACAGTCTGAAAGGGCCATCCTCGCGACGCCGAGCCACCGCGATCGGGCCATATCGCCGCCAGCATTCAATTTATATTGAATTCATCTGATTGCTGGCACCTGCGGACCGCCGAAATATTCGCGCCTCAGTGCGGTTCTATGCCGGGGCAGTCGAGTTTTAAGGCAGGGACAGCGATATGGACCAATCAGCAGCGCTCATGTCGCTGGCGACCTCAGTGCCGCGGCATCAATTCCAGCAGGCGGAGGTCCTGCAGGCGGCGCGCAGCATTCTCGCCCATCGCTATGAGCAGTTCGAAACGCTTGCGAGCCTGTTTGCCAACACCGGCATCCGCAATCGCTACGGCGTGAAGCCGATCGAGTGGTATCTGGAGCCACGCGGTTGGCCGGAACGCACCAGCGCGTTCCTCGAGGGAGCGGAAACGCTGTTCATCGATGTGGCGCAAGCGGCCATCGCACGCGCCGAGCTTGCAGCAGACGACATCGACACCGTCGTCACGGTCTGCTCGACGGGTATCGCGACGCCCACCCTCGAAGCGCGCATCGCAGGGCGGATGGGATTTCGCGCCGACGTGTCGCGCGTGCCGATATTTGGCCTCGGCTGTGCCGGCGGTGTCTCGGGCCTTGCAGTCGCGGCGCGGCTTGCGCAGTCGCGGCCCGGAACGAACGTGCTCCTGGTCGTGCTCGAGCTCTGCACGCTGGCCGTTCGCCATGACGAAATGACCAAAGCCAACATTGTTGCGGCGAGCCTGTTCGGCGATGGCGCGGCGGCCATGGTGCTGCGCGCGGGCGACGGCGGATCGACACGCGTCGAGGCGTCGGCCGAAAAATTGTGGCCGGACACGCTTGGCATCATGGGCTGGAGCGTCGATCCTGAAGGCTTCGGCGTGGTGTTCCAGCGCACCATTCCCGATTTCGTCGCCGAGCATTTTGGGCCTGCGATCGCCGAACTTCTGGCGCGCATGGAGTTCTGCGATGCCGACATCGATCGCTTTGTCTGCCATCCCGGCGGCACCAAAGTCATCAATGCGCTCGAGCGTGCGCTGTCGCTGGATCAGGGCACGCTGGATCACGAGCGCGAGGTCATTGCCGACTACGGCAACATGTCGGCGCCGACTGTGCTGTTCGTCCTGCAACGAGCGCTTGCGAAAGGTCTGCCGCGGCGCTCGCTGTTGACCGCGCTTGGCCCCGGCTTCACCGCAAGCTGCGTCGCGCTGCGGCACTCTGCATGAGACCGCGTGGCGCGACGTGACCTGGGCCGCGATCATATTGAGTCTTGTGACGCTGCAGCGGCTGGGCGAGCTCGTGCTGTCCCGCCGCAACACCGAGAGGCTGCTTGAGCGCGGTGCGATCGAGATCGGTGCCGGTCACTATCCGATGCTGGTGGCTCTGCATGCAGCCTGGCTGATCACCCTTTGGGTCTTCGGCTGGGATCACCAGGTCTATTGGCCGGCCCTTGCCGCCTTCGTTGTGCTACAGGGACTTCGCCTCTGGGTTCTCGCAAGCCTCGGCTCGCGCTGGACCACGCGAATCATTGTGCTGCCGGGTGCGCCGTTGGTCGCGGCCGGCCCTTATCGCTACGTCTCCCATCCGAACTACGCGATCGTCACAGCTGAAATTGCCCTGCTGCCGCTGGCGCTGAATCTGTCGCTGCTGGCGTTGTTGTTCTCGGTCTTGAACGCCATTGTGCTCGCTATTCGTATCCGCACCGAGACACGGGCGCTCGCCGCCTTCAACGCCCCATTGGCAGGTGCTCCATGAAGGCACAGCCGATCGCCTATCAGCCGGCGGCGTGTCAGGAGACGTCCAGCCTCGCAACGCCGCTGTTCGCGACGCCTCGCGTCGCGACCTGGGCCGGTTTTCTCCTGATGTGCCTCGGCATGTTCATGGCGATCCTGGACATCCAGGTGGTCGCGACGTCGCTGCCGACCATCCAGCGCGCGCTCGAGATTTCGCCTGAGGCGATGAGCTGGATCCAGACCGCCTATCTGATCGCCGAGGTGATCGCTATCCCGCTCACCGGGCTGTTGACGCGCGTGTTGAGTTTGCGCTGGCTATTTGCCTGCGGCGTCGGCCTGTTCACGTTGGCCTCCATCGGCTGTGCGCTGAGCGGTGGTCTGGCCACCCTGCTCGTTTTTCGCATCATCCAGGGCTTTTCGGGCGGCGTGCTGATCCCCGCGGTGTTTTCGGCCGTGTTCCTGCTTTTCCCGCAGCGGCTCCATGCGGTCGCCACCACCATCGGCGGCGTGGTCGCCGTGCTTGCACCGACCATCGGGCCTGTGGTCGGCGGTTTCATCACGGATACTTGGTCGTGGCCTTGGCTGTTCCTGATCAATGTGATCCCCGGCATGATTGCCACCGTGCTGACGCCCCGCCTGTTACCCCGCCAGCCGATCGTTTCAGGCGAATTGGCGAAGCTTGACCTCGTGGCGCTGCTCATCATGGTGCTTGCGCTCGCAAGCCTCGAGATCGGGCTCAAGCAGGCGCCCCAGAATGGCTGGCTCTCGCCGTCCTGCGCCGGTCTCCTGCTCGCGAGCGCGGTTGGCATCGCGGTATTTGTCTGGCGCAGCTTTCGCGCCGCGCATCCGATTGTGCAACTCGTAGTGCTCGAGCGCCGTTCCTTTGCGATCGGCTGTGCATTGAGCTTCTGTCTCGGCGTCGGCCTCTATGGCTCGGTCTATCTGATGCCGGTGTTTCTTTCCTTCGTGCGTCATCATGATGCGTTCGAGATCGGCACGATCATGCTGGTGACGGGCCTTTCCCAGCTGGTCGCAGCGCCGTTTGTGGCGCTGCTGGAGAGCCGGGTCGGCGCACGCCTGTTGACCGGCTTCGGTTTCCTGTTGTTCGCGCTCGGCCTCGGGCTCTCCGCCCTGCAGCCGCGCACGGCCGATTTTGCCGAGATGTTCTGGCCGCAGATCATTCGCGGCGTCGCGATCATGTTCTGCCTGCTGCCGCCGACCCGCATCGCGCTCGGCACGCTGCCGGACAAGCAAGTGGCCGACGCCAGCGCGCTGTTCAACCTGATGCGCAATCTCGGCGGGGCGATCGGCATCGCGCTGATCGACACGATTCTCTACGGCCGCGTCGCGGGTTATGCCGAGGATTTTCGGGTCCGGCTTCTGGCCGGCGACGTGACTGCCGCGCAGGCGATCGGGCTCGACCCGTCGCACCTCGTCAACCGGCCGCCCGGACCGCCCACGGCTGACGAAATCGCCTTCGTCCGTCCGATGGTGGAAAAGGCCTCGCTCGCGCTTTGTGTCAATGAAGCGTGGCTGATGCTCGGCGGCGTCGCGCTGCTCGGGTTCCTGCTCGTGTTCCTGGCGTCCGACCACGCCAATAAAACCGGCATGGCCGATCGGGAACGCTGAGCGCTCGCAGCCGTCGAAACTTTGGCATATGGTCACTCTCGCATTTGGAGAGTGTCGAATTTGACTCAACAGGACCAGATCATTCCGGCAGCCCCGCGCCAAACGACCGCTGCGCCGGCGCCGAGTCCTCCGCCGACTGGTCTACGAACGGCGGCTCCGATCAGCCTGCGCAGCGCGCTGGCGCGGCTTGCGATCCCGCTCTTTGCCGTGATCATCGCACTTGGTTTCGTGGCGGTCGCGACGCTGCGCTGGGACGCCTGGGTCGGCAGCGCCGTCATCCAGACCACCGATGATGCGTATGTGCGGGCGGACCTGACCAGGTTGAGCAGCCGGGTCGCGGGCGAAGTGCTCAGCGTCGCCGTCAGCGATTTCGATCGCGTCAAGCGGGGCCAGCTCCTGATCCAGGTCGATCCCGCCGATTACGAGGCGCAAGTGGCGCAGGCGGAGGCCGGCGTGCTTGGCGCGCAGGCCGCCCTCGACAATCTCGCCAACCAGATCGAGCTGCAATACGCGACCATCGCGCAAGCCCAGGCCGCGCAGACCTCCGCGGAGGCGCTGGAGGTCGAGGCGCGCCAGGAGCAGGAGCGCCAGCAGTCGCTGTCCCAGGGCGATGCCGGAACCAGGCAGAGACTGGAACAAGCAGTCGCGGCCTATGCCAAGGCGCAAGCCGATGTCCACGCCAGCCGGGCCGTGGTCGCCGCGCAAAAGCATCAGCTCGAAGTGCTGCAGGGAACCAGGAAGCAGCGCGCCGCCGATCTCGATGCGGCGAATGCGACCTTAAAGGCAGCCAGGCTGAAGCTCGGCTACACCAAAATATCGGCGCCGTTCGACGGCGTGGTCAGCGAGCGCCAGGTGCAGGCCGGCGACTATGTCAATATCGGCAGCAATCTCATCAACGTGGTGCCGCTGCCGAATGTCTATGTCATCGCCAACTACAAGGAGACGCAGCTGACGCGGGTGCGGCCCGGCCAGCGCGTGGACATCAGGGTCGATACGTTCCCGAACCAGACGCTGCACGGCCGCGTCGAGCGCATCGCACCGGCGTCCGGATCGCAATTTGCCCTGTTACCGCCCGACAACGCGACCGGCAATTTCACCAAGGTGGTGCAGCGCATCCCGGTTCGGATCGTGTTCGACAAGGACCAGCCCCTGCTCGAACAGCTGCTGCCGGGCATGTCGGTCGAAACCAGGATCCACACCGACGCTACGAACGCCGATGCCGGAAAATGACGCCAGCCGCGGCCCGGTCTCGCGCGGCGGCATTGCGCAGTACCCACTCTTTGCCGTCGGTGCGGTACTGCTCGGCGCGTTCCTCGCCAATTTCGACTCGCGGCTGACCTCGGTCGGATTGCCGGACCTGCGCGGCGGCTTCTCGCTCGGCTTCGACGAAGGCGCGTGGCTGTCGACGGCTGCGATCGGCTCGCAGATCTTCATCGCGCCCTCGGTGGCGTGGCTTGCGACCGTTTTCGGCCTGCGCTGGGTGCTTGGGGTTACAAGCCTGATCTATGCCGTCGTCTCGCTCGTCATCCCATTCGTCCACCAATATCCGGTGCTGATCGCGCTGTCCGTCGCGCACGGCATGCTGCTCGGGACCTTTGTCCCCGCGAGCCTGATGATCATCTTCCGCAACCTGCCGATCCGCTGGTGGTTGCCGGCCATCGCGATCTACGCCATTCGCGTCGGGTTCGCGTTCGACACCTCTTCCTCCGCGGTCGGCTTCTATGTCGAGCATCTCGGCTGGCATTGGCTGTATTGGCAGGGCGTCGTGATCGCGCCGTTGATGGCACTGATGGTCTATCTCGGCACCCCGCCCGAGCCGGTCAACCGCAACCTGCTCAGGGACGCGGATTGGGGCGGCATGCTCTTGCTCGGCTCCTCCGTGTCCATGATCTATGCCGGGCTGGATCAGGGCAATCGTCTGGACTGGCTGGAGTCGGGCACGGTCCTGGCTCTGCTCATCGGCGGTGCGATACTGTTCGTCGGCTTTGTCATCAATGAGATGCTGGCCAAGCAGCCCTGGGCCCATTTCAATGTCCTGTTCTCCCGCAATATCGGGCTCTCGCTGCTCGCCATCCTGCTCTACACCTTGACCGGCCTCGCCAATGCATCGCTGGTGCCGAACTTTCTGGGCACTGTCGGCGGGCTCAGGCCGGAGCAAACCGGCACATTGCTGCTCGCCTGCGGCGTTCCATCCATGATCGTGCTGGTGCCGCTGTCGATCTGGCTGCTGCGGCATTTCGATTCCCGAGCCGTCATGGTGCTGGGCTTTTCGGCTTTCGCCGCGGCGAACCTGCTCGGCACCGAGCTGAGCCATGACTGGGCCCGCGGCGATTTCACTACGACTGTGCTGCTGCTGTCGATCGGCCAGGCGTTGACGCTGCTGCCGATCATCATCACGCTGCTGTCGAACTCCGATCCGACGCGCGCAACGGCCTTTGCGGCCTATATCCAGATCATGCGTCTTGGCGGCGCAGAAATTGGCGTCGCGCTGATGGGAACCTGGCTGCGCGTTCGCGAGCAGGTCCATTCCTATTATCTCGGCCTGCATGTCGAGAGCGGCAGCGCGGATGTGAGCCGGATGCTGAAGGGATTTTCCAATTACTTCGCAGGCGATAATGCAGGCAGCGCTGCGGCGCGCGCGGTCGGGCTCCTTGCCTCGCTGGTCCAGCGCGAAGCCAATGTGCTCGCCTATATCGACGCCTTCTGGCTGTGCTTCTGGTTCGCGGTCGCGGGACTTGTCGTCACAGCGCTCATCACCCGCGCGCCGCCGGGGCCGTTCACGCCCGAGCCGTTCAAATTCGCCAAGATCGTGCTGCGACGCTGCGGTGCAAAGGTTTCAACGTAACGGCGCTTCACCCCGCCTTGCCGGCTCGATCAGCTCGGGTCGCGGCCCCGACAGCAGCTTGTGCATATGGACCATGAAGGCCATCCCGAACAGCGGCGTCGCCAGATTGACGACGGGGATCGAGACGAAGGCTGCGATGATGAGGCCCGCAGTGAAGATCGTTGCCGCGTTGTCGCGCCGCATCGCCTTGGCATCCTCCGGCGAGCGGAAGCGCATCGCGGCCAGCTGGAAATATTCACGGCCGAGCAGCCAGGCGGTTGCGATGAAGAAGGCGATGAAGCCCACGCCGGCCACGAACACGAAAGGCAGTGCGATCACATACACAAGGATAGTCAGAAGCGCCGTCTTGATGCCCTGCTGTGTGGCCAGTGCAAAGGGCAGTGCAATGCCGGGCCGCTCGGCCGGATAATGCTCGCGCTCGACATGGTCGGCGATCTCATCGACGAAAAAGCTCGCGACCAGCGATGTGATCGCCGGCATCAAGAGGATGCCGCCGAACACGACGCCGAGCCCGGCGGCGACGGAGACGATCCAGGACAAGACGTAGAGCGGCGTGTGGGCGCCAGGGCCGATAGCCGCCTCAGCCCAGCTCTCGCCTGAACTTGCAAGCCAGCTCAGGAGACGCTGCAGGGCGATCGAGAGCACGGTGATCAGCACCAGAGCAAGTCCGACCGAGCGCCACAAAATGGAGCGCATCGGCGGCGACAGGATTTCCGCAAGCGCCTTGACGGCGGCCTCGATCATAATGGTTCACCTCTCACAAAGCGGTCTCGCGAGAGGTAAATACGCTTTTTGGCTTCGGCAAGGCCTGGTTTTCAGGCGTCGAGCGCCCTGCCCCGGACGTTCGGGCCGAACACCGAGAGTGTCACGATCACCACCACCATGGCTGCCGTGATCAGGCCGAACACACCGGTGACGCCGCCCTCGCGCAGCATGAAGGCGACGATGAAGCCGGAAAAGGTCGCGCTGATCCGGCTCATGGAATAGACGAGGCCGGCCGCCCGCGCCCGTACCGCGGTCGGGAACACCTCGGTCTGGTAGGCGTGATACGCATAGGACATCGTGGTGTTGGCTGCGGTGAGCAGCACGCCGCAGACGATCAGCAGCACAGGCATGGTCAGCTGCGCAAATGCCAGCCCGAAAATAATGATCGCAACACAGGCGCCGGAGATGATCCATTTGCGCTCGAAGCGATCCGCGAAAGTTGCGGCCAGCAGCGGTGCGATCGGGTAGGCGAAGGCAACGATGAAGGAATATTGCAGGCTCTTGGTGACGGTGATGCCCTTTTCGACCAATAGCGTCGGCACCCAATTGGCAAAGCCATAGAAGCCGAAGGCCTGGCAGAAATTGAACACCATGAACAGGATCACCAGCGACAGATAAGGCGCCCTGAACAACTCGGCGAACTCAGTCCTCTGCACCACGGCAGACGGTCGCCCCTCCGCCACCAGGAACGCTTGCGGATCGGCGCCGGTTGCGGCCTCGAGCTTGCGGACCACCGCGATAGCTTCCCGGTCGCGGCCGTGGCGGGCGAGCCACAGCGGGCTCTCCGGCACGAACAGCCGCAACACCCAGATCACCATGCTGGCGGCGGCGCCGATCAACACCACCCAGCGCCAGCCGTCCAGGCCATAGGGTTTCAGCGGCACCAGCCACCAGGCGAGGAACGCAATGATGGGGACCGCCATGAACATCACGGCCTGATTGACGGCAAAGGCGCGGCCACGCATCCAGCTCGGCACCAGCTCGGTGATATAGGCGTCGATGGTGATGATCTCGACCCCGATGCCGATGCCGGCAACGAAGCGCCACAGCAGCACGCCGCCGGACGTGGTCTGGAACGCCATGATCGCGGATGCCGCGCTGTAGCCGAGCAATGCGAAGGTGAAGATCGCGCGTCGCCCGAAGCGATCGGCGAGAAAGCCGAGGAAGAACGTGCCGGCGAACAGGCCTGCAAAGGTAGCCGCCACGAAGGCGCCGATACCCGAGAAGCCGAAAAAGCTTTCGGTGGTCGTGGTCAGGAGGCCGCTGCGGATCAGGCCCGGCGCGATATAGCCCGTCAGGAACAGATCATAGATCTCGAAGCAGCCGCCGAGCGAAAGCAGGATCACCAGGCGCCAGAGATAGGGCGATGCCGGCAGGCTCTCCAGCCGGCGCGAAATCTCGCTCGGGCCGCTGGTCGTGGGTGCAAGGTTGACGCTGCTGTCGATGCCGACGGCGCTCATGATGTCCTCCCCGGCGCGCGCTTCGCGCTGATTTTTCTGGCTCGTGGCCATTCCTTCTTGGCGGGAATGGTCCACGCCCATGTTGGGGCACTTGTCAGCCAGAAATCCAGAAGAACATATCGATGGAAGCGTTCGAGAAAATCGAAGGCTGGATGATGTCGGGCGGCTCTCCTCCGTCATGCCCGGATTTGGCCCGCCTGCGCGGCCGAAGCCGCTTCGGCGAGGCGACGGTCAGGGCATCCACCGCTTTCCGCGTGCTCGGCATTACGTGGATGGCCGGGACGAGGCCCGGCCATGGCACCGGGGCCGATGGCGCCGTCACACCGCGCCGGAGCCGCGCGGCACGAATTTTCACTCAGCCTCGAGCTTCTGATCGACGATCTCGACCGTGCGGTCGATCTCGGCACTGGGAATGCCGAGCTGATGCGAGATCAGTTTGACCAGGAGATCGACCCGCTCGATGAAGGGGGCGCCGGCAGCCACGGCGCGGGCCGCCGATGAGGGCTTGAGCAAGCTCTCCGCCGCCTTGGCGTATTTCGCGAAGGGAACCTGATCGTTCGGATCGGCCCCGAGGCGCCGGGCAATGGCGTCGACATGGTCATAGATCGACTGCGACAGCTTCAGGTCGCTATGCACGGCGTCGCGAATCGACTGCGGCTCTTGCGGCGTGATGCAGCGATAGTTGCCGGTGAGCAGCATCGACCATTTGGCCAGGGGCACGAACAGCGAGTCGAACACTTTCAGCTTCACCGGAACGTCCTGACCATCCAGCGTCACCGCGTCAATGTCGGCTTCCAGCTCCCGCAGCACCTTGTTGTGCTTCTCGTCGGCAAATATCGCCGCCTTGAAGTTGGTGGGGAGGCCGACGTGGAGCACGTTCGCCGCCTCTTCCGGCGGGCGAAACGCTTGCGGATCGGGTGAGCACAGCGTCACCAGTCCTGGCTCGAACCGCTCCCAGACCTGCGCATTGGTATAAGCCTCCTCCAGGTCCATGTCCTTCAGCGCGGGGATGCGCTTCAGATAAGGCAGCGGCGGCATGTTCATGATCGAGAGGCAGGGCAGTCCCGCCTCGGCGATTTTGATCATGAGAACGCGGACGGTGTGGTTGGTGTATTGCGGCTCCTGCATCGCGAGACCAACCATGTCATAGCGTGACAGGTCGACTTTCTCGGGTGTCACCGCGTCGAGCTTGCCGGGCAGATCGCGTGAAAAGATCGCGCGGTGCGTCGGCTCGTCGCGCAGCTTGATGCGGACTTCGGTGCCGTCGCGATTGATGAGCTCGGCCGTCTTCGTCCGGCAGACCAGGGTCACGTTGTGACCTGCCATCAACAGCTTGGTCCCCAGCAGGGAGCCGTACGAAGCCCCAAGGATCAGAATATTGCGCGCCATGCTCTCCCTTTCGGCGATTATGTCCGGTTTTTGCCAAGGCTGATAGCCGGCCGGGTCGATGAGCGCCAGCGAAATCAGCCCCGAGGTGCTCCGGCACCTCGGCGGAAAGTGTACCGCGGACTGGGTGGAAAAGCCTGCGCCCGACGGTGCGGCGGAGCTCTCACCCCTGCAATGGGGGTTGAAGCCTCAGGCGCCAGCAACCGCTAACCGGGCGAGGTCGGATATTTCGTGAAGTCGATCTTGAACAGGTTCGGATCGACCTTTTTGGTGGTGTCGAGATTGTAGACGGCGACCGTGGTGTCGTAGCCCTGCGGATCGGTCACGGTCCATTGCTTGAGCTGACCGTCCTTGGCGCCGACCATCAGCATCAGCCGGCTGGTGCCGACCAGCGCCTGCTTCTCCTCGATGGTGACGCTGACGAAGACGTCATCGGCGGTCACGCTCACCACGTTGGTGTCCTTCATCAGGTCGATGCGGTCCGAGAGCAGAAAGCGCAGCGGCGTCTGCGACAGCGGATAGATGTCCTGGGTCGCGAGATTGCGGTCGCGCACGGCGAGCGAAGAGCCGTCGGCGATGATCTCAATCGGGGTCGGCGGATCGTATTCGAAGCGCACCTTGCCGGGCTTCTGGATGTAAAAATCACCCGTGGTCTTCGAGCCGTCGGGGCCGACCTGCACGAAGTTTCCAACCAGTGTCTGCAGCGAGGACAGATATGCGCTCACCCTCGCCGCTTGCGCCTTCTGATTGGCATCGAAGGTCGTGAAGATACTCGATGGCAGATTGCGGCGCGGATCCGGAATCACAGGATCTGGCGGCGCCTGCGGCGTTGTTCCCGTGCTCGACGGGCCGCGCTGTGTCTCGGCGGAAAGCTGTGAGCCGGCGCGGCCCTTGGGCGCCGACTTGGGGACCGGAACGGTTTGCGCCGACAACGGCACGGCGAGCGCGGCTGCGCAAGCGCCGATCAACAGCCGCGTTCGAATCGAGGGGCCGCGTGATGCTGAGTCGGCCGATTGAACTTTGGGAGATTTATGCAACGCGTGGTCCTGCCTGGTTCGAGCCATTCTATCTTGGTTCGATAACGGGAGATATGGCTTTTCCGTGAAGTTAGCCGCGCTTTGGTCGCAGCCGGTCGGAATTTAACCTGCGCAACGCCTTAAAAACCGCCTTCCTCTTCCGGGACCAGAATTTCACGTTTCCCGGCGTGATTCGCCTGGCCGACAATTCCCTCAAGTTCCATCCGCTCCATCAGTGAGGCGGCGCGGTTATAGCCGATTTGCAAGCGGCGCTGAATGTAGGAGGTCGAAGCCTTGCGGTCGCGCTTGACGATGGCAACGGCCTGCGCAAACAGATCGCCCTCGCCGCCACCCCCCATGCCGGTCGCATCGAAGACCGCGCCGTCTTCCTCGCTCGGCTCTTCCGCGGTGACTGCTTCGAGATATTCGGGCGCGCCCTGCGTCTTCAGATAGCGCACGACCTTCTCGACTTCCTCGTCGGAGCAGAACGGCCCGTGCACGCGGCTGATGCGTCCGCCGCCTGCCATATAGAGCATGTCGCCCTGGCCGAGCAGCTGCTCGGCGCCCATTTCGCCGAGGATGGTGCGGCTGTCGATCTTGGAGGTGACCTGGAAGGAGATGCGGGTCGGGAAGTTCGCCTTGATGGTGCCGGTGATGACGTCGACGGACGGGCGTTGCGTCGCCAGGATCACGTGAATGCCGGCGGCGCGCGCCATCTGCGCGAGGCGCTGGATCGCGCCTTCGATGTCCTTGCCCGCGACCATCATCAGGTCGGCCATTTCGTCGACCACGACGACGAGATAGGGCAGGTCCTCGAGCTCGAGCTCCTCCTTCTCGTAGATCGCTTCGCCGCTCTCCTTGTCGTAGCCGGTGTGGACGGTGCGCGTGAGGGTCTCGCCTTTGGATTTGGCTTCGGCAAGCCGCGCATTGTAGCCGTCGATGTTGCGCACGCCGAGCTTCGACATCTTCTTGTAGCGCTCTTCCATCTCGCGCACGGCCCATTTGAGCGCGACCACCGCCTTCTTCGGATCGGTGACCACCGGCGTGAGCAGATGCGGAATGCCGTCATAGACCGAGAGCTCGAGCATCTTCGGGTCGACCATGATCAGCCGGCACTGATCCGGGCGCAGCCGGTAGAGCAGGCTGAGCAGCATGGTGTTGATGGCGACCGATTTGCCAGAGCCGGTGGTGCCGGCGATGAGCAGATGCGGCATGCGCGCGAGGTCGACGATCACGGACTCGCCGCCGATCGTCTTGCCCAGGCAGAGCGGCAGCTTGGCAGCGCTTTCGTTGTAGTCGTCGGTGGAGAGAAGCTCGCGCAGAACCACCTTCTCGCGCGTCGGATTGGGCAGCTCGATGCCGATGGCATTGCGGCCGGAGACCACGGCAACGCGCGCAGAGACCGCGCTCATCGAGCGAGCGATGTCGTCGGCGAGCCCAATGACACGCGACGATTTGATGCCCGGTGCCGGCTCGAGCTCGTAGAGCGTGACGACGGGGCCTGGCCGCGCGTTGATGATCTCGCCGCGGACGCCGAAATCGCCGAGCACGCTTTCCAGCGCCTTGGCATTCTCCTCGATCACCGCGGCACTCAGCGCCGGACGCTCCATCGCTTTCGGCGCGGCGAGCAGCGACAGCGGCGGCAGCACATAGCCGTTGCCGGAGCGGCGCGCGGGTGTGCGCGTCGCGGCACGGCGCCGCGGAGCGGGCTGCGCGTCCTCTTCCTCCTCGTCGTCCTCCGCTTCTTCCTCGGTGTCGGGTGCAAGACGGACGCGCGAGCGTGCATCGAAGCGCGGCTCCGCGCGTCCGCGCGCGGGCGTCTCGGCGGGGATGCGCGGCAGCGGCCGCGGCGCGCCGAAAATGGCGCGGCCTAATCGGGCTTTCAGGCTGAGCAGTGAGTGGACGATAAAGCCGAGGGAAACCGAGGCTTTCTCGCGCTCGTCGTCTTCCTCTTCGCTCTCCGCGTCCTCTTCCTCCTCGGCAACCTCAGGCTCGACGACACGAGCGCGGCGGCGTTTGCGGACCGGCTCCGGCGCGGCGCGGCGTAGCCCCAGTGCCATCAGCAGGAAGCTCAGCGTCATCAGGCCGAGCACGATGGCAAAAACAAATCGCGTCATCCCGCCGAGCGGTCCACCCAGGATGCCTGCCGGCAACCGCAGCAGCGCGTCGCCGATCACGCCGCCGAGGCCGGTCGGCAGCGGCCAGTGGGCGCTGCGCGGCAGGCATGACGCGAACGCCGTGCCGGCCAGCGTGGCCACGATCCAGAGTGCGCTGCGCCAGCGTTCGCCGAGCGGCTTATGCGACAGGAGCCGCCATCCGAGCGTCGCTTCGGGCAAAAGCAGCGCGATCGAGGCGAGGCCGAACAGCTGCATCAAGAGATCGGCGAAGATCGCGCCGGGCACGCCGAGCAGGTTGCGCACCGGCGCGTTGGTGGCATGGCTGAAAGATGGGTCTTGCACCGACCAGGTGGCGAGCGCGATGGCGCCGAGCAATGCCACGGTGATCAAGGACAAGCCGGCGAGCTCCGCGAGCCGCCGGCGCACGATCTCGCGCAGATGGTCCGAGAGGAAGGCGATGGCGTCGAAGCTGCGGTCGATGGCGGGCATCGGTTTTCCTCAGCCGAGCACGGCGACAAGGCGATGCAGCGCCTCGGCCGTGGCCTCTTTGTCTTGCACCATGGCGACGCGGATATAATCGGCGCCGGGATTACTGCCGTCCGCCTGCTCGCGCGCCAGATAGCGTCCGGGCACGACGCGCACGCCGGCCTCGCGCCACAGCTTCACCGTGATCTTCTCACTGCCGCCGAGCGCCGCCACGTCGAGCCAGAGGAAGAAGCCGCCAGCCGGACGCTTGTAGCCGTAACGATCGCCGATGATCTGGTCGGCAAGATCAAACTTGGCGCTGTAGAGCCGCCGGTTTTCTTCCACATGCGCTTCATCGCCGTAGGCAGCGACAGCGACATCCTGCGCGGGCACCGGCACCTGCGGCGCCGCGACATTGCGCAGTTCGAGAAAGGCCGCGAGGAAGCGGCGATCGCCCGCGGCGAAGCCGACGCGCAAGCCTGGCAGGTTCGAGCGCTTGGACAGCGAGTGGAAGATAACGACATTGGCGAAGTCAGGGCCTGACGCTTCGAGCATGCCGGGCGGAATTTTGCTGCTGTAGATTTCGCCGTAACATTCGTCGGCGAAGACCAGGAAGCCGTGACGCCGCGCAAGGCCGGCGAGCCGCACCAGATAATCGTGATCGGCGACCGCGCCCTGCGGGTTCGACGGCGAGGCAAGATAGAATGCGACGGTGCGCGCGAGCAGCGCGTCATCGAGCGCATCGAGATCGGGGAGAAATCCGGTGTCGACGCGCGCCGGCAGGTAGACCGGCTCGCAATCGGCGGCGAGCGCGCCCGCGGCATAAGCTGCGTAGAACGGATTTGGGATCAGCACAGCCGGCGTCCCGGCCCGTTTACCGACCCAGCGCTTGGCGGCGATGGCGCCAAGGAAGAGGCCCTCGCGGGTGCCGTTGAGCACCAGCACCTCGGTCTCGGGATCGATCGGGCGTGTCAGCTTGTAGCGGCGGCCGAGCCATTGCGCGACCGCGCGGCGGAACGGCTCGGTGCCCTTGTTCGGCGGATAGCGGCCGAAGTCGGCGATATGCGCGGCGAGCACCGGGCCGACGAAAGGCGGCACTGCATGCTGCGGCTCGCCGACGGAGAGATTGATCGGCGGCTTGCCCGGCTTGCTGTCGGCCAGGAGCTCCGTCAGCCGGACAAAGGGCGAGCGGTCGTTGCCGGTGGGGGCGTTAGGCGCGCGCTGGGCGGTCATCGTCAACATGGATACAGGGTTTCCACACCATAGGTGCGGCGAGGTTAAGACCCGATTAACCATCGGGATTTGCGGAGGAAAAGTCGAAATATAAAGAGTGCCGGACGGAATTTCGGGGCCCCAAAAAGAGAGGCCCCGGTCCTTGCGAACCGGGGCCTCGACGGAAGGGACAGTGCCGGGTTCCGCCCCTACCGCTAGCTCAGCGCATGATCCCGAAAAGTGGATACCGGTTTTCGGAAAAGATCATGCGCCAACAAGATGCCTCACTGGACGACCTCGCCATGCAGGGCGAGATCGAGACCGTCGCGCTCCACTTCCTCGGAGACGCGCAGGCCGATGATCGCATCGAGGATCTTGAGGATGATCAGCGAGACCACGGCGTCGTAGACGAACACGATCACAATGCCTTCGATCTGGTTGATCACCTGGCCGTAGTTGCCCTCGATCAGGCCGGCGGTGCCGCCGTACTGCTCGATGGCGAAGACGCCGGTGAGCAGCGCGCCGACGATGCCGCCGACCGCATGGACGCCGAAGCAGTCCAGCGCGTCGTCAACACCGAGCATGCGCTTCAAGCCCGTGACGCCCCAGTAGCAGACCACACCGGCGGCGACGCCGATGCACATCGAGCCGACCGGGCCGACGAAGCCCGACGCCGGAGTGATGGCGACGAGACCGGCGACGGCGCCCGAGCAGATGCCGACGACGGTCGGCTTCTTGCGGCAGGCCCATTCGACGAGCATCCAGGTGAAGCCCGCGACCGCGGTCGCGATCTGCGTCACCGTCATGGCCATGCCGGCCTGGATGTTGGCGGTCACGGCGGAGCCGGCGTTGAAGCCGAACCAGCCGACCCACAGCAGCGAGGCGCCGATCATGGTCAGCACCATGTTGTGCGCCGGGCCGGAGTCCTTGCGCTTGCCGAGACAGATGGCGCACATCAGGCCGGCAACGCCGGCGTTGATGTGAACGACCGTGCCGCCGGCGAAGTCGAGCACCTTGATCGCGGCGTCGGAGTTGCCGCTCGACAGGAAGCCGTCCGGTCCCCACACCCAATGCGCGATCGGCGCATAGACCAGGATCGCCCACAGGCCGATGAACCACAGCATGGCGGAGAACTTCATGCGCTCCGCGAACGCGCCCGCGATCAGCGCAGGCGTGATGATCGCGAAGGTCATCTGGAAGCACATGTAGACGGTCTCAGGGATCGTCGCCGCGAGCGGGTTCGGATTGCCCGTGCCGTTGGAGATGTCACTCAGGATTCCCTGCAGGAAGGCGCGAGAAAGCCCGCCGACATAAGGTGTGCCCGCGGTGAACGCCATGCTGTAGGTGACGACCGCAAAGAGGATCGTGATCAGACAGGTGACCGCGAAGCTGGTCATCACCGTGTCGCCCACGTTCTTCTTGCGGACCATGCCGCCGTAGAACAGGCCGAGGCCCGGGATCGTCATCATAAGGACGAGGGCCATCGAGGTGAGCATCCAGGCGGTGTCGCCGGAATTGACCGTGCACTTCTCGAGCACGGGCGGCTTCGCGGTGCCGTCGCAAGCTGGCGGCGGCGGCGCGGCCGGTGCGGGCGCCGGAGCGGCAGCTGCGGGCGCGGCCGGTGCTTGCGCATGCGACACGTCATAAGTCGCAACGCTGGCAAACAGCGCGAGGAACGCGCCGACAGCGAGACCGGCAAGTCCCGCACGCGATAGTTTCTTAAACGTCATGGTGAGCTCCTGAATGAGGTGCGGGTTAGAGCGCGGCCGCGTCGGTCTCGCCGGTGCGAATGCGCACGGCGTGATCCAGGCCGAACACGAAGATTTTGCCGTCTCCGATCTGGCCGGTCTTGGCGGCTCCGGAAATGGCGGCGATGACTTTGTCGACCTGTTCGGTCGGTACCGCGACCTCGATCTTGAGCTTCGGCAGGAAGCTCACGGCGTATTCGGCGCCGCGATAGATTTCGGTGTGGCCTTTCTGACGCCCATAGCCTTTGACTTCGGTCACGGTCAGCCCTTGCACTCCTGTCGAAGTGAGGGCGTCACGAACCTCGTCGAGCTTGAATGGCTTGATGATGGCCATGACGATTTTCATGGATTCGATCCCCGCTTGAGCCCGTTTCGTTCGATACGCAGTGCGGGCATTTTCACTGAGCACTGCCGCGCGAACGCGCTTCACGGGCATCGCCGGGGCACAGGGAATCAAACGCCGTGCCAGATGCCGAACAGAACGTTAGCCAATTGATTGATGAGCACTTTTCAGGATTAGCGCCGGTTGTGCACCGGCGACGCCGGCACTGAAGCCCAATCCCACGCCAGCCCTGCCTAATAATTAGGCGCGCACTTTTGCGTGTTTGTTTGCAAGCACATAAAGGACCAGCAGTGCAGCGATTTTACTGCAAGGATTCGCCGTGCAGCGAGACGTCGAGGCCCATGACCTCGTCTTCTCCCTTGACCCGCAGCGGCACGAAGGCGTCGATCGCCTTGAGGAGCAGAAACGTCACGATGCCCGACCAGGCCAGTGTCGCGGCGATGCCATAGAGCTGCGTGAGAACCTGCGCGGGATGACCATCGATCAATCCCGGCATGCCATTCGGCAGCTCGGGTGAAGCGGACACCGCTCCGATCGCGAACACGCCGGTGAGCAGGGTGCCGGTGATGCCGCCGACGCCGTGCACACCGAACACGTCGAGGGAATCGTCATAACCGAGCCGCAGCTTGAGCCAGGTGCAGGCCCAGAAGCACACGGCGCCGGCAATGACGCCGATGATCACGCCGTGCATCGGTAGAACAAATCCGGACGCCGGGGTGATGGTGCCAAGTCCGGCGACCGCGCCGGAGATCATGCCGAGCACCGACGGCTTGCCGCGTGTCCACCACTCGAGCACCAGCCAGGTTACGGCTCCGGCACTCGCGGCGAGATGCGTCGAGACGATGGCCATCACCGCGCGCGGACCTGCGGCAAGCGCGGAACCGCCGTTGAAGCCGAACCAGCCGACCCACAGGAGGCCCGTGCCGACCACAGCAAGCGTCAGATCGTACGGTGCGAGGTTTTCCGTGCCGTAGCCGCGGCGTGTGCCCAGCACATAGGCCGCGACGAGCCCGGCGACACCGGCATTGATGTGCACGACGCTGCCGCCGGCGAAGTCGAGAAAGCCCAAGCCGCCGAGAAAGCCGCCGCCCCAGACCCAATGCGCAATGGGGACATACACCAGGAACAGCCAGCCGATCGCGAATGTGAGGAAGGCCGAGAACCGCAGGCGATCTGCGACCGATCCGGCGACCAACGCGACGGTGATGACCGCGAAGGTCATCTGATAGATCATGAACAGGCTTTCCGGGATCGTCTTCGCCAGCGGCGAGATCGCGGCGAGATCGATGCCGCGCAGGAACGCGCGATGTAGCGTGCCGATGAAGGCGCCGTCGCCGGTGAAGGTCAGCGAGTATCCGGCAATCGCCCATAGGATGGAGACCGTGAACGTTGCGGCGAGCGACTGCGCCATGGTGGCGAGAACGTTCTTCTTGCGCACCATGCCGGCGTAGAACAGCGCGAGGCCCGGCAGCGTCATCATCAGCACCAGCGCCGTTGCACTGATCATCCACGCCGTGTCGGCGGCATCGATCTTCGTGTCCTGCGCCAAGGCCGGCGCGGCGACGAGCGTGAAAGCGGGAGCAATGAGCGCGATGAGGCCCGCGCGGTGAAGCGATCGCGATGTCATGGCTGCCGTCGCCTGCTCGCTAGAGTGCGTCGGCGTCGGTTTCGCCGGTGCGGATGCGCACGGCTTCGTCGATCGGGGTGACGAAGATCTTGCCGTCGCCGATCTTGCCGGTCTTGGCGACGCGGGCGATGGTCTCGACCGCCGCGTCGGCGAGCTCGGTCGCCACCGCCACTTCCAGACGCACCTTCGGCAGGAAGTTCACGACATATTCGGCGCCGCGATAGATTTCGGTGTGGCCCTTCTGGCGCCCGTAGCCTTTGACCTCGGTCACGGTCATGCCGTGGACGCCGATGCGGGTGAGCGCGTCGCGCACCTCATCGAGCTTGAACGGCTTAATGACGGCGATGATCAGCTTCATGCACGAACCCCCGGAGCACAAAAATTAAGCGGCGCCGCGCTTTGAAAAAAGCCCTGTCTGAGGCGCCAGGATGATCCTCTATGCCCACAACTTCGCCAGCAGCACAAGTTTTAAGCCGAAGGATTGCTGAAAAAACAGGCGCACCGCCGAGGCGGCGCCGATCAGGTCTCAGCGAGACTGCTCGAGGTCGGCGATCACCGCCGGCAGCACGGCGCGCACCTGCTCCTGGGTCATCCCCGGCTCGATGCGCGGATCGTAGAGGATCGACAGCAACATCCGGTCATAGACCGTGAGATAGCCAACCATCCGCTTCTGATTGAGCGTGGTCCACGGATTGTGCTGGTCGTGGTTCGACAGCCCGAACATATGCAGCGTCTCGTGATACGCGCAGTCGAGAAACACGTCTTCGCCCTGGTCGACGATGATGAAGCTCTCGACGCCGGCAATGGCGCCGTCGGCCGTCGAATTCACGCTGGTCATACACTGCGGATTGGTCTTCTTGACGAAGGCGCGCGCGGTGGCACGGCCGAAGGCAGCGACCATCGCGTCGAAGAAATGCGCTTCGTCGATCAGGCGCACGGTGATGTCTGCGGGTTGCGTTTCGTCGTCGACGCTGACGCGAAGCGCGGGTACTTGACGCACGAAGTCGGCGAGCACGCGCTTGTAGGCGTCGGCGCGCGGCACCGCGCCGCCTGTGATCACGCGCACGCGCACCGGATGCGTGAAGCGACGAATGACGTTGGAATGACCGCCGATGCGCAGATCGGAGCCGAAGGCGAGCGCGAGAAAGCCGCGCGACAGCTCGGCCGGCGTAAAGCGCGTGTATTCGGCGGGTGCCCCCGCGAACGCGCCAGGCGGCGGTGCGCGGCGCTCGGATGCCGCGAACACGGCGCTTGCGGTCATCGCGATCGCGACGAACACCAGTGCTGGGTATCGGCGCCGCACGACATTCACTCTGTGCGGCGCAGCCGCACCAGCCCTTCTTGGGCGACCGACGCGACCAGCGTCCCGTCACGCGTGAAGATCAGTCCACGGGAAAAGCCGCGCGCGCCGTGCAGGTTCGGGCTGTCCTGCGCATAGAGCAGCCAATCATCGGCACGGAACGGGCGATGCAGCCACAGCGCATGATCGAGGCTCGCGCCCATGAACTCCTTCTCGAACAGCGTGCGCCCGTGCGGCGCCAATGCGGTGTCGAGCAATGTCATGTCGGATGCATAAGCCAGCACGCATTGATGGATCGCCGGGTCGTCGGGCAGCTTGCTCGTCGTGCGGATCCACAGATTGAAACGTCCGTCCTCGTATTTCTTTCCCATGTAGCGTTCGAACTCGACCGGACGCAGCTCGATCGGCCGCTCGCGCTCGTAGTATCGGCGCACCGGATCCGGCATGCTGGCGAGCATGCGACTGCGCGTATCCGCCTCGCTCGGCAGCTCGTCGGGCAATGGCACCTTCGGCATCTTCGCCTGATGCTCGAAGCTCGGCTCGTCGCTGTGAAACGACACCAGCATGGAGAAGATCGGATGGCCGTGCTGACGTGCTGTCACGCGCCGCGTGGTGAAGCTCTTGCCGTCGCGGATGCGATCGACGTCATAGATGATCGGCACTTTGGGATCGCCCGGCAGCAAGAAGTATGCGTGCATCGAGTGCGGCGGGCGTCCCTCGACGGTGCGCACGGCGGCGACCAACGCCTGCCCGATCACCTGACCGCCGAACACCCGCTGCCAGCCGACTTGCGGCGAGCGGCCGCGGAATAGATTGAGGTCGAGCTGCTCCAGATCGAGGATGCTGAGGAGATCTTGCACGGCGGTGGTCATGAAATCGGCTCTCGTCGGGACTAAATACGGGGCTCAACCTGCTATGCTGGGCCCAAATTGACAAGGAACCTGATGCCCGAAGCGCCGGCAAAGCAACGCGCGGACATAGTGATCGGCGGGGCCGGCTTCGCCGGTCTGGCGCTCGCTGTCGCGCTGCGCCAGGCGCTGGGCGAGGGCTTCGCCGTGACCGTCGCCGACCCGACGCTCGGTGCGGCGAAATCCAACGACATGCGCGCCTCGGCAATTGCCGCAGCGGCGCGCCGCCTGTTCGAGGCGCTCGGCGTGTGGTCCGAGGTCGAGCCTGACGCGCAGCCAATCCTCGACATGGTGGTCACCGACTCCAAGCTCGAAGATGCAGTGCGCCCGACCTTCCTCACCTTCGGCGGCGAAGTGGCGCCAGGCGAGCCGTTTGCGCACATGATCGAGAACCGCCGCTTGATCGACGCGCTGATCGCGAAGGCGAGAGCGCTCGGCGTCGATTTGCGCGCCACAGCGGTTATCGGATTTTCATCGCGCGACGCGCGCGTCGATGTCGGTTTTGCCGCTGGCGCTGAGATTTCCGCCCGGCTCCTTGTCGCTGCCGACGGCGCGCGCTCGCGCATTCGCGAACAGGCCGGCATCGCGACGCATGGCTGGAATTACGGACAGTCCGGAATCGTCACCACCGTGGCGCATGAGCGCGAGCACAACGGCCGCGCCGAAGAGCATTTCCTTCCCGCTGGCCCCTTCGCCATCCTGCCGCTGACGGGCAAGCGCTCGTCGATTGTGTGGACCGAGACGAGCGATGAAGCCGAGCGTCTTGTCGCGCTGCCCGACGCGGACTTTCACAACGAGCTCGAGCGCCGCTTCGGCCTGCATCTCGGCGACATCGAGGTGGTCGGTCCGCGTCGCGCCTTTCCGCTCGGCCTGTTCACGGCGCGCTCCTTCATCGCGGAGCGACTGGCGCTGATCGGCGACGCCGCCCATGTCATCCATCCGATCGCCGGTCAGGGCCTCAACATGGGCCTGCGCGATGTCGGCGCGCTTGCCGAGGTGATCGTCGATGGCGCGCGGCTCGGACTCGATCCTGGCGCCTACGACATCCTTGAGCGCTATCAGCGCTGGCGGCGCTTCGACACGCTGACCATGGGGGTCGCTACCGACGGATTGAACCGGCTGTTCTCAAACCGCTCCGATGCGCTGCGGCTCATCCGCGACGTGGGCTTAGGCCTGGTCGAGCGCCTGCCAGCGCTTAAGCGCATCTTCATCAACGAAGCCGCCGGATTTACCGGCGACGTGCCGAAGCTGCTGCGCGGCCAGGCGCTGTAGCGTTTAAGTCAGCGGTACCGCGCTGACGTGGTCCTTGAACGCCTGTCGCGCCGAGATCGCGTCGTACCAGCGCTTCAGGTTCGGGAATTCCGGCCGCTCCGGCACCAGCTGCCAGTACCGATAGACCATGATGCCGACCGGAATGTCGCCATAGGAGAAGGCGTCGCCAGCGGTGTATTTGGCCTTGGCCAGGCGCGCGTCGAGGATCTTCATCGCATCGGTGCTTTTCGCCTGCGAGGCCTTGATCGCCTCATGATCGCGCTTCTCCGGCGGTGTGCGGATGAGCCCCCAGAACGCCGGCGTGAGTGCCGGGCCACAGACCGAGAGCTGCCAGTCCATCCACTGTTGCGCCAGCGCGCGCGCCTTCAGGTCCTTCGGCTCCAGCACGCCGTCGCGGTCATGCTTGGCGGCGAGATAGCGCACGACAGAATTTGATTCCCACAGGATGAAACCGTCCTCTTCCTCGAGCGTGGGAACGAGGCCGTTCGGGTTCATGGCGAGATACGGTGCTTCCTTGTTCTTGCCGAACGCGCCGCCGACATCGATGCGCTCATGCGCGAGCTTGAGCTCGCCCACAGCCCACATCGCCTTCTGCACGTTGGACGAGGTCTTGCGCCCCCACATTTTCAACATTGCGTTTCGCTCCCGCGTCTCTTGTTCAAACCCAATCCGCCTCATCCTGAGGAAGGCGCGAAAGCGCCTGTCTCGAAGGATGGGCGGTCCCATGCTTCGAGACGCGCACTACGTGCGCTCCTCAGCATGAGGCGGAGAGAGTCAATCGTATATTGCATTAATCCAACCGCCGCGCCTCCTCCGGCAGCATGATCGGTATGCCGTCGCGGATCGGATAAGCGAGCTTGGCCTTGCGCGAGACCAGCTCCTGCTTCTCGGCGTCAAACTCCAGCGGCCCTTTGGTCAGCGGGCACACGAGAATTTCCAGGAGTTTCGGATCGACACTGTCGGCGGGACGGTCGGGCGCAGTGGTCATGACGTGGCTCCGGCTGAGTGAAACTTCATTCTTATAACACTACTGCAGCGGCGGCTCGCCCTCGGTGTTCTTCCTGGCGAGTTCGATTTCGGTAACGGCGACGAGGATCTCGGCGCGGGTCTTGAGGTCCTTGGCTTCGAGCAACGCTTGTTTTTCGGGGGTGCCGTAGGGCGACATCATCGCCAGCGCATTCACCAGCGCTTCGTTCGGCGCATTCTCGATGCCCTCCCAATCCGCTTTGAGATCGTTGGCAGCGAGGAAGTCGCGCAGCGCGTGCAGCAGCGCCGCACGGTCCACGGCTTGCTCGCCCTTGCGCGCGATGAAGTCGTCGGCGAATGGCGCAAACGTGACGCGGCATTGGCGATACGCAGTCTGCACCTTGAGCTCTTCTTCGATGCGGAAGCGCGCAACACCTGTGAGCTCGATCAGATAACGGCCGTCGCCGCTTTCCGCCAACTGCGTGATGCGCCCGACGCAGCCAATGCGAAACAGCGGCGGCTTGTCGGCGGGACCCGTTTGCTTCGGGTCGGGCTGGATCATGCCGATCAGCCGATAGCCGTCGCGCAGCGAGTCATCGACCATGGCGAGGTAGCGCGGCTCGAAGATGTTGAGCGGCATCTGCCCGCGCGGCAGCAGCAACGCGCCCGGCAGCGGAAACACCGGGATCACCTCGGGCAGATCGATCGGCCCGCGATAGCTCGCGTTCATCGGCATGGCACGCTCCACGCCTCTCTGCGCCTCCCGCCCGCCGCGAGCGGACGGCGTATCAGGCGAACAATATCGAAGACAACCGGCGGCGTCCGTCAACGGTCGCCTCGTCGGTCGGCCCCCATGCATCGAAAAACTGGACGAGCTGCTTCCGCGCGCCGTCGTCGTTCCATTTGCGATCGCGTCTGACGATCTCCAGCAGATGGTCGACGGCCTCCTTGCGCTGGTTGTTGGCATTGAGCGCCAGCGCGAGATCGAAGCGCGCCTGGTGATCGAGCGGATTGCCGGCGACTTTTTCCTGGAGCTCGCCCAACGGCCCGAGCGATTTCGACTGCTCCGCGAGCTCCAGCGCTGCGCGCGCGGCGGCGACCGCGGTGTCTCCGTGCTTCGCCTCCGGCACCATGGCCAGCGTCTGCTTGGCCTGCTCCAGCGCCCCCGTCGCCACATAGCAGCGCGTCAGGCCGGCGAGCGCCGCAATGTTGGTCGGATCCTCGGCGAGGAGCTGCGCATAGGTGTCGGCGGCAGCCGTCGCATTGCCCTCGGCTAATGCGGCGTCGGCCGCCTGCAGCAGATCTTTCTCCTCAGCACCAATCTTGCCTTTGGTCAGCCGCTCCAGAAATGCGACGACCTGGCTCTCCGGCAGTGCGCCCATGAAGCCGTCGGCCGGCTGTCCATTGACGAAGGCGATCACCGCCGGGATCGACTGGATGCCCATCTGTCCGGCGACGGCGGGATGCTCGTCGATGTTCATCTTGACGAGCTTCACCTTGCCCTTGGCGGCGCGAATGGTTTTTTCCAGGACGGGGGTGAGCTGCTTGCAGGGGCCGCACCAAGGCGCCCAGAAATCGACCAGCACCGGCTGGCGGCGCGACTCCTCCAGCACATCCTTCACGAAGGTCTGGGTGGTGGTGTCCTTGATGAGCCCATCGGCTGCGGCTGCCGTGGTCATCGTCGCCCCGCCGTTCTGCAGCATAGATCCTCGCTTCACGCTTAAACCGCACGTTTAGATGGGTCATCCGTGTAGGGAATGCAATCAGGGTTCCGCGGCGATTGCGTCGGGATCGGGTCCCGACACCTTCTCGATGCGCGGGATATGGCCCGTCGCTTCTAGGAATTTGACCAGATCGTCGCGGCTGATCGAGGTGGTCATCGCGTTATCGAGCGGATGATAGTTGAGCACCTCGTGCTCCATCATCGCGGAATCGAGCACCACGGTGACCCGGCTCGCGGTGTCGTTGATGGCGGCGAACGGGGTCACCGACCCGGGGATCACGCCCAGCACCTCGCGCAGCAGGTCGGCTGACCCGAAGGAAAAGCGGCCTGAGGCGCCGAGGCGCCGGTGCAGGCTCTTGAGCTCGATCATGGCGTCTTCGGACGCGACAACCAAAAACAGCGCCCCCTTCTTGTCGCGCAGGAACAAGTTTTTGGTGTGTCCGCCTGGGATCTGGCCGCGCAGGGCCCGGGACTGCTCGACGGTGAACAGAGGGGCGTGTTTGATGGTCTTATGCGGGATGCCGAGCTCATCGAGGCGGGCAAACAGGTCTTCGGGGCTGGCGGGCATTACAGGTTCCAAAAAAGGGCCATTTACCGCAGGGGCGGATTCGGTTGCAAACTGAGCGGCCTTTTGGCATAGGAACGCCAAGACGGCTGGGCCCACCGGGACGGTTGTCATGAACCCTCCAGGATGCGGGTGTAGCTCAGGGGTAGAGCACGACCTTGCCAAGGTCGGGGTCGAGGGTTCGAATCCCTTCGCCCGCTCCAAGGGGCCTTCGGGCCGGGATCAGTGAGTATTGAGCGATGCGGCACATTTTCGCGGCCAAATTGATGGAAATGGAACGCCAGAGTTTCGGGGGCACCACGCCTGTCGCCGGCACCTTCCTGCCGCCCTGCGAGACCGGTGCGACGATCCGCGTTGCCAAGCCGGCACAGCAGCAGGCGCAATCGTCTCTGCGTCGCATGCCGCCGGCGACCCGACGGCGTAGCCCGCAGGCGAAGTAACTAAATACCCAAACCGATTGCTGTTCACTCGCCGACGGCGAGGGCGCCACGCGTGCGCGGATCAGCGGTGCCGACGATGCCTTGCGGCGTCACCATGATGGAATTGGCCGAGCCGCCACGCAGCATGGGGACGACGCGGTCACCGCGCGCGGCAAGCGTCTCCAGGACGTTCTGGGCGAATCCGGGCTCGACATACACCACATCCGGTTCCCACTGCTGATGCAGGCGCGGCGCGCCGACCGCCTCAGCCAGGCTGTGTTTGCCGTCGATCACACCGACAATCACCTGCAGCACCGTGGTGATGATGCGGCTGCCGCCAGGCGATCCGGTCACCAGCACCACCTTGCCGTCCTTGAGCACGAAGGTCGGCGTCATCGATGAAAGCGGGCGCTTGCCGGGGCCGGGCAGGTTCGCCTGGTAGCCGATCAGCCCGAAGGCATTCGCGGCGCCAGGCTTTGCCGCGAAATCGTCGAGCTCGTTGTTGAGCAGCACGCCGGTGCCTGCGGCGACCAACCCGAGGCCGTAGCTGAAATTCAGCGTGTAGGTGTTGGCGACCGCATTGCCATCGGCGTCGATCACCGAGAAATGCGTGGTGTTGTCGCCTTCGTGGATTGCGGCGTTGCCGGGCTTGATTTCGCTCGACGGCGTCGCACGCTTGAGATCGATGCCGGCGCGCAGCATCGCGGCGTATTGCTTCGAGATCAATCCGGCGACGGGCACCTTCACCGAATCCGGATCGCCGAGGAAGGTCGCGCGATCGGCATAGGCGCGGCGCATCGCTTCGACGAGCAGATGCAGCCCGTTAGCGCTACCGCTGCCGACGGTGGGCGAGTCGTAGCCTTCGAGAATGTTGAGCATCTCGATGAGATGCACGCCGCCCGAGGATGGCGGTGGCATGGAGACGATCTCATAGCCGCGATAGGTGCCGCGCACCGGCGTGCGCATCACCGGCTCGTATTTGCGCAGATCGTCCGCTGTCATGATGCCGCCCGCGTTGCGCACAGCAGCGGCGATCTTGTCCGCGATCGGCCCTTCGTAGAAGGCGCGCGGGCCGTTGTGCGCGATCGCAGAAAGCGTCGCGGCGAGGTCCGCCTGCACCAGGAGTTGCCCGCGCGTCAGCACGCCGCCGTCGCTGTTGAGGAAGATCGGCGCGCTCGACGGCCAGTGACCAAGCCGCTCCTGCGCCCACGGCAGCGAGTCCGCCGTGTCGTCGGTGACATCGATGCCATTGCGCGCGGCAGCGAGCGCCGCCGCGATCAGCTGCGCCAGCGTGAACTTGCCGGAGCCGTAACGCTCGAGCGCGAGAGAAAGCCCGGCCACGGTGCCGGGTACGCCGACGGCGAGTGCGGAGTCGCGCGACTTGTGCTCATCAGGCTCACCCTTGGCGTCGAGGAACATGTCGCGTGTCGCCGCCGCGGGTGCCGTCTCGCGATAGTCGATCGCGATATCCTGGTTGCGTCCGGCGAGATGGACGAGCATGAAGCCGCCGCCGCCGAGATTGCCGGCACGCGGATAGGTCACCGAGAGCGCGAAGCCAACAGCGACCGCGGCATCGATTGCATTGCCACCCTGCTTGAGGATGTCGGCGCCGATGCGCGCCGCCCGCGCCTCCTGCGCGACCACCATGCCGTGCGGCGCGACGACGGCCTGCGCCGGCGGCATCGTGCGCAGCGTCGATTCCATCCCCGAGCGCGACTGCGCATACGCAAATGCCCCCGTCGCAAGGACGAGGGCAACAGCGAGGAAGCGGCGAAATAAGGGGGACAAAGCGAAGCCTTACGAACCGCCCTGCTCGTCGAGGAAGGCCTGCACCGCCTGAAAGAGCTTCATGCGGTTCTTCTCCATCAGGATCGTGTGCGTGCCTTCGGCGAGCTCGACATAGCGCTTACCCGGTGCGTTGACGAGCAGCGGAAACAGCGTTTGTCGCATGTAGGCTGGGTTGTCGTGATCCCACTCGGCGCCGATGACCAGCGTCGGGACGGTCACCTTTGCCGGATCGTAGTAAGGCTTGCCCGACGACCAGAACGCGGCAGTGTCGGCGATCGTCCCGTTGGGCGCGCGCAGCATCGGCGGGTTCATCTTGGCGCCCTCGGGATCGGTAGCCCAGGTGGCGTCGGCCCATTGCTCGAACCAGCCGGCGGGAATGACCGCCGCCTTCTTGTCCTCGGGCACGCCATTGAGCCAGCGGTCGCGCGCCTGGTCCTTGCGCACGGAGCGATAGGCCGGCAGCGGGCCGGGCCCCGACTGGATCAGCTGCGCCGTGGTGCGAATCCACTGCGGCGCGTAAAGCACCAGCCGCTCGACCTTGTCGGCGTGCTCCGTGGTATAGGTCGCCATGATCGTGGTGCCCCACGACCAGCCGAGCAGATTGAGCTTGCTGAGATTGCGCCGCTTGAGGATGAAGTCGACCGCGCTGCCGACGTCCTTCACCGCGGTCTCGGTGCGCACGATCGGCGGATTGGCCTCCGGCTTTTCGCTCATCTCCTTTGGCCGCGTGGACTTGCCGTAGCCGCGCAGGTCAAGGAGGTAAACGTCGTAGCCGTGCTGCGCGATGTAATCCATCCACGACAGGCCGCCGAGCTGCAGATCGAACGCCGTGTGCGCCGGATAGGTCGAGCCGTGCACGAACAGCACCGTGCGCTCCGGCCGGAACGTCGTCATCTCGGCGGGGTGCTTGTTGCGCACATAGATCGCGATGCCGGCGTCGGACGCCGGCGCCATGAACTCCTCCATGACCACGCGCGGCGTCTGCGCCAGCGCGCCGGTAGCGAGTGTTGCGGTGACAGCGGCAATGGTCGTCATTGTTGCGAGCCGCATCGGCTCCTCCCCGTGTTGTTTCTAGCGCGCCTGTGCGTGATACGTCGTGTTCGGCCGCATGTCGGTCGCCGACGCGATGCGGTTCGACATATTGAAGAACCCCACGATCGCCGAAATATCCCAGATGTCGCGGTCGGAAAATCCGGCACGGCGCAGCCGCTCGCGATCTGCGTCTTCGACGCTCCACGGCTGCGCGGTGAGCTTGACGGCGAAGTCGAGCATGGCGCGCTGCCGGCGATTGAGCCGCGCGGCGCGATAATTCATCACCATCTGCTCGCCAAGGAGCGGATTGCCGGAATACTGGCGCACCGCGGCGCCATGGGCGACCAGACAGTAGTAGCAGCGGTTCTGCGACGACACCGCGACCGCGATCATCTCGCGCTCGAGCTTGGAAAGGCCCGACGGCGCCAGCATCAGGTCGTTGTACATGGCGGCGAAGGCCTCGAGCTTCGCCGTGTCGAACGCGTAAGCCAGCAGCACATTCGGCACGAAACCGAGCTTCTCCTCGCATTTCTTGAAATAGGCCTGCATGGCCGGCGAGAGCTTGCCGGGCGGCAGGTTGAGCGCGATGACCGGCGCGTCGTCCGCTGCGAGCGCCGGCTCTGGCGCGGCTTTGCCGCCCCTGATCGCTCGCAGTGCGGCCTTGGCCGCGACCGCTTTGGGTTTGCCAGCCGGCTTGCCGCTTTTGGCCATGTCACGCCCCTTCACTTGTCCGCCCCGAGCCTACAACGTTCCTGGCATTGGTGAAACGCGCTGCGGTGCGGCATTTGCCATTGGATTCAGGTGCTTGCAGCGTAGAGCCACGGAATTGTGAGTGTCATCGCTCCGCCTTTTTACAATGGTTTCTCTCGACGGCCTGCCTTTGATCGGGGAGACTCTTCCCCACCTCCGCCCGGGACCACTTCCATGACCACGCTTGAGACCGACGATCAGCGAGCGGCGCGCGCTCGCATCGATGAAGCCGCCAGCATGCTGCAAGGCGCCCGCAGCGATATTCCGCCATCCTTCACCGCCGGTTTGTTTGCCGGCGTCGCGCCGGAGGACGTGCTGCGTTACGACGCCGAAGATTTGGCCAAGCTCGCGGAGAGCGCCTGGTCCTTCTTCTCCGACCGCAAGCCCGGGGCACCGAAGATCCGCATCGAGCCCTATCAAGGCCAGACACCGCGCGAGCGCAGCATCCCGGTCTGCGTGCTCGACATCGTCAATGACGACATGCCGTTCCTGGTCGATTCCGTGCTCGGCGAGCTTTCCGAGCACGGCGTCGACGTGCGGATGGTCGCGCATCCGATCTTCACCGTCGAACGCGACGCTGCCGGACATCTCGCGCTGTTTCACGGCCTCAAGTCGCACGCGTCCGAAGCCGCACGCGAAAGCTTCATGCAAATCCATATCGGCCAAGTCGATGACGTGAAGCGCGACGCGATCATCAAAGGCGTCGCCAATGTGCTCGAGCAGATCCGCGTCGCCGTCTCCGACTGGCGCGGGATGGTCACGCGCGTCGGCGAGGTCATCGCTGAGCTCAAGACCAATCCGCCGCCGCTGCCGGTCGACGAGATCGCCGAGGCCATCCAGTTCCTGCAGTGGCTCATCGACGACAATTTCACTTTCCTCGGCGTGCGCGAATATCACGTCACCAGTGGCGAGCAGACGCTGGAGCCGGCGCTGGATACGAGCCTCGGCATCCTGCGCTCGCCCGAGGTGCGCGTCTTGCGACGCGGCCAGCAGCTGCTCGAGATCACGCCGGAGATCATGGCGTTCCTCAAGGAGCCGCGGCAGCTGATCATCGCCAAGGCGAACGTACGTTCACGCGTGCACCGCCGCGCTTATCTTGACTATATCGGCGTCAAGCGCTTCGACGCCGGCGGCCGGCTCACCGGTGAATTCCGCATCGTCGGCCTGTTCACCTCCACCGCTTATACGCGCGCGGCCCGCACCATTCCCTATCTGCGCCGCAAGGTGGCTTCGGTGGAGAAGCGTGCGGGCTTCGACCCTAAGAGCCACTCCGGCAAGGCTTTGGCCAATGTGCTGGAGACCTATCCCCGCGACGAGCTGTTCCAGATCGACGAGGACACGCTACTGCCCTTCGCGCTGGCGGTGCTGCAGCTCGACGTGCATCCGCGCGTGCGCGTCCTGGCGCGGCGCGATCGGTTCGATCGCTTCGTTTCCGTGCTCGTCTATGTTCCGCGCGAGCGTTACGACAGCCACGTGCGCGCCGCCATTGGCGACTACCTCGCCTCGGTCTTCATCGGCCACGTCTCGGCGTACTATCCGTTCTTCCCGGAAGGCGCGCTCACCCGTGTGCATTTCATCATCGGCCGCGCCGGCGGCGCCACCCCCGACATCGACCGCCCGACGCTGGAAAAGGCCGTTGCCGAGATCGTGCGTACCTGGAGCGACGGCCTCGCCAACGCGACCGCGCTGTTGCACGAACCGGCCAAGGCACGGGCTCTGGTCGATCGCTATCGGGATGCGTTTTCCGCCGGCTATCAGGACACCTATTCGCCCAGCATCGCCGTCAGCGATATCCGCGTCATCGAGGGGCTGACTGCCGCGCGCCCGCTCGGCGTCGATTTCCATCACCGCACCGAAGAAGAGCCGGCCGCGATTGGGTTGAAGGTGTGGAGCTTCGAGCGTCCGCTGCCGCTCTCCGAGCGCGTACCGGTGCTGGAGAACATGGGCTTCCGCGTCGTCGATGAGCGCACCTTCGAGGTGACGCCGCGCGGCGGATCGAGCGTCTGGTTCCATGACATGCTGCTCGAGCGCAATGACGGCGGCAGCTTGAACCTCGAGAAAGCGAAGCCGCGGCTCGAGGCGGCATTCCTGATGGTGATGCGCGGCGCCGCTGAGAATGACGGCTACAACGCGCTGGTGCTCGCGGGCGGCCTGATGTGGCGGGAAGTGGCGCTCATCCGCACCATCTCGCGCTTCCTGCGGCAAATCCGCGTTGCCTATTCGCAGGACTATTTGTGGGCGACACTGCGCAAGCACGCCCTGATCGCCGCCGACATCGTCGCGCTGTTCCACGCACGCTTCGATCCGCGCGCCGAGGGCGACCGCGCCGCGCGCCAGCGCGAGGTGCTCGAGCGCATCGAAGCCGCCATGCAGGCGGTGGAGAGCCTCGACGAAGACCGCATCCTGCGCCATTTCGTCAATGCGGTGACGTCGGCCCTGCGCACCAATTTCTATCAGCTCGACGCCGAGGGCCAGCCGAAGCCGCTGATCGCCATCAAGTTCGACAGCAAGAAGCTCGACGACCTGCCGCTACCGCGCCCGCTCTACGAGATCTTCGTGTATTCGCCGCGGGTCGAAGGCGTGCATCTGCGCTTCGGCAAGGTGGCGCGCGGCGGCATCCGCTGGTCCGACCGGCCGCAGGATTTCCGCACCGAGGTCCTCGGCCTGGTCAAAGCGCAGAATGTGAAAAACGCCGTGATCGTACCGGTCGGCGCCAAGGGCGGGTTTGTGCCGAAGCGTCTGCCGGCAGGCGGCGCGCGCGAGGCGATCCAGGCCGAGGGTACCGCCGCCTACAAGCTCTTCATTTCGACGCTGCTCGATATCACCGACAATATCGGCACCGGTACCATCGGCGTGGTGCCGCCGGCCGACGTGGTGCGCCACGACGGCGACGACCCGTACCTGGTGGTGGCGGCCGACAAGGG